>JABDRN010000034.1 GCA_013041745.1 Gammaproteobacteria bacterium | reverse complement strand
CTGTAGCACATTTGCACGAGGATCCTTGGTCTTATATTCACGATGGCCCATGCCCCAGACGACTTTCTTACTCGCCAGCCGTTTATCCAGCCAGCCCTGTACATTTTCCGGCCTGCCGATCTCCTCCAGCATATCGACTACTCGCTGATTGGCGCCACCGTGCAGTGGGCCGGCCAGTGTACCGATAGCTGCCGCGATGACCAGGAAAGGACTCGCCAGTGTCGAGGCGCACACCATGGCTGCAAATGTCGAAGCATTGATGGTATGCTCGGCATGCAGTACCAGGCAGGCATCCATTATCTTTACAGCTAACGGGTCAGGTTCCTTGCCATCGAGCATATAGAGAAAGTTGGCCGCATGGCTGAGGTCATCACGCGGTTCGATCGGATCATAGCCATGCCGGATATGCTCCCACATGGCCACGATGGTTGCCATACGTGAAATAATCTTCACCGACATGCTGTGAATATAGTCGACATCATTGCCGTCGATACCATCCGACAGTACTTCCTGGCCACCATAAAACATACCCAGACTGGCTATAGCCGTTTGCAGCATCTCCATCGGGTGACCTGCCGTCGGCAGGTTCTTCATAATTGTGCGAATTTTATATTTAAGGCGCCGCTCTGATCTAAGCTGACAGTCAAAATCAGTCAGTTCTTGATCTGTCGGCAGATTACCGTCCAGTAACAATAACGACGTTTCTTCAAAATTGCTTTTTTCAACGAGCTCAGCTATGTCATAACCGCGATAGGCAAGTATGCCTTTCTCGCCATCAATTGATGATATGTTTGATTTTGTCGCTGGCACACCAGCCAGACCGGGTAAATATTCACTACTCATAAACAAGATCCTTTGAGATCAGACTAATAGCCCAACAGGCGACTCAGGCTATATTTTAAAACAATAAACAGGAAAACGGTGATGCACCCAGGGTAGCCGCTATCAGTAAAGACAGCCTAACCTTTATCAACAGAGGCATTGGCGTAATAGCAATCGCTGACACCTGCGAACAAAAAACACCTGATCCATGGATGCAGGTGCTCTGATAAATGCGATTATTAACCGCTAAGAACTAGACCGAGAAAGACGAACCACAGCCGCAGGTCGATGTTGCATTGGGATTATTCACAACAAAACGAGCACCTTCCAGACCTTCCAGATAATCGACTTCTGATCCGTTCAGGTACTGCATGCTGGTAACATCAATGAGCATTGTTGCACCATCTTTCTCTATAACCGTATCGTCATCATTGGTGTTTTCATCGAACGCGAAACCATATTGAAAGCCGGAGCATCCGCCACCATCAACCGATACCCGTAGTTTTAGATCTGGATTTTTCTCTTCCTCTACAAGCGCCTTCACTTTTGCTGCAGCGGAATCGGTAAAACCAACAGTAGCACCTTCAATTACTTTCGGCTTGGGTGAAAAATTTATCTGAATATCCATCGATATAAACCTGTTAAATTAACAACAATATAAGCTAATGCTAAATTAACCTAGTAATCTAGTCAAGTATTCACTTTAGATATTGAATATGAGGCCTCTCGATAAAATATCAAGAAAACAGAAATTCTACCGAAGAGGCACTATCGCCTCTTCGGCATGCAGAATATTTTGCTGCACCCTGCAGCTTAACTCTGGGCAGCAGCAGTCTCTTCCAGGTGATGGATGTTAGTGTCCTTTTTTTCGTCTTTTTGATGCTCCAGTAACTTCTTGGCATTCTCATTATGCAGCATCTGGCCATTGATCTCGGCACCACTGGCCATCTCCAGCAGATTGTATTCGACATTACCCGAGATACGCGCTTTCGACGATAACTCCAGTTTTTCGGATGCATAAACATTACCGATCACTTCTCCATTGATAACTGCATAGGCAACATGTACATCGCCTTCGACACAGCCACGATCACTGATTACCAGCACGGTTCCTTCCGCATTATCTGCTGTAGCCACATTACCTGTAACCTTACCGTCAAGGTGCAGACCACCCTGAAATTTTATATCGCCCGTAACTTCAACACCCTGACCAACCAATGTATCGATCTTAGATGATTTAATCTTTTTACTACCAAACATATCAAGCTCCCCCGGCGGTCAGATCCGACCACGCAAACTGTTCATCTATGGATTTAATCTTAGCTGTACTCGGCTTCACTTTTACACGGAGGAAATCCGGGTAGAAAGATTCGGGTAAGTTCATGATACCTTCAAAATTTTGAAAGTATTTAAATCCAAACTTCATCGGCTTTTTTGTATCATTTGAGACTTCTGCCAGTTTCAATGTCACCGGCTGGCCTTTTTGAACACCCTCGATAGTTACATCGATGGTTCCACGTGCAAACTGGTCATTGCGTCCACGCTGGCTGACCATGATCTTGTAGCTATAACCACCCTCAGCATTCTTTTTAAGCTGTATGGTCTGTATCGCAACACTGCGGCTGCCCTGTTCGGGCGATACGATGCTCTTGTAGAATGACAGCTCCTTTTTAAGCTTAAGTACTTCACTCTGGGCCTGTGCTAACGATTCTTTCAATTGCACTGAGGCATCACCATCAATGAGACTGTTACGCTTAAGCATAGTCGCTTGTCGGCTAGTTTCAACAATTTCCGCCTGCGCTTCTTCTAATTGTGCCTGTAATTGCTCGATATAAGCATCTGTATCGGCACTGTCGTAGCCGGCAACATAGCGGCCATATTCGAAAGAGAACCATAGTGATAACAAAATCAAGCAGATAACGGCCAACAGGCTGAGCAGCCATAGATAAGGCCGCTGTACGGTAATAACGGAGTGTGTATGTATCGGTTTCATGAAAATTGTCTCTGAGTCATGGCAATAGTGCGACCTGGTTTATGCCCAGGGTTTCTTCGAGGTCAAACATGATGTTCATGTTTTGCAGCGCCTGCCCCGCAGCGCCTTTCACCAGGTTATCTATGACCGATGAAACCACCACTGTATTGCCATCCTGTGGCTTGAATACAGCGATACGACAGGTATTTGCGCCTTTCACAGAGCGTGTTTCCGGCATCACACCTGGTGCTAGCACATCGACGAATGGCTCGTCTGAATAACGTTCGACATATAACTGGTGTATATCAGCTACTGAAAGATCACTCGCCTTCAAGGTAGCGTACAGGCTGCTTTCTATGCCACGGATCATCGGTACCAGGTGCGGTACAAAAGTCAGCCCGACATCATGCGAAGCGACAGCAGCCAGTGTCTGCCTGATCTCTGGCAGGTGGCGATGGCCATCGACCGCGTAAGGTTTGAAGTTTTCAGACGACTCGGCCTGTAACGTGGCAACACTGGCGCCCCGTCCTGCCCCACTGACACCTGATTTTGCATCGGCAATCAGGTGCTGATCATCGATCATTGCATTTTCGATAAGTGGCAGGAACCCCAGTGTTGTAGCAGTCGGATAACAACCAGGATTCGCAATCACCCTGGCGGATCTGATCTGCGTTCGATTTATCTCCGGCAGACCATAGACGGCTTCTGCCAGAATATCGGTACAGGCGTGGTCCATGCCATACCACTGTTTCCAGACATCAGCATCTTTCAGCCTGAAATCAGCTGCCAGATCGATAACACGTACCCCATTTTCGACCAGTTCAGGCACCATCTTCATCGCCGTTCCGTTAGGCGTAGCAAAAAACACCACATCACATGAAGCCAGGGTATCGACAGCCGGCTCTGTGAAGCAGATATCTGTAAAACCACGCAGATTAGGAAACAGGTCCGCTATAGGGATTCCGGATTCGGAACGAGAAGTTACATATCTCAACTCCACCTGAGGATGCGTAACAAGCAATCTCAATAACTCAGCACCGGTATAACCGGTACCACCAACAACACCCACCGCTAACATCTGTTTTCACCCAATTTTAATTTTGTATTCATTACTTTGATCAATATATATTTCAGTTTTTTATAAAGCGCGTTAACATGCACTCATTGTTCAGACTTTGCTATTACCTGATAAGCTTATTTTAGACGGACTTCTTATGTTATGGGTTAAAGCCTTCCATATTATTTTCATGGTGACCTGGTTTGCCGGATTATTCTACCTGCCACGCTTATACGTCTATCATGCGGATGCTAAAGATGACGCCAGCAACCAGCGTTTTAAGATCATGGAAAGAAAGTTGTTCTATGGCATCACTACGCCCGGCGGGATCGTAACGATCATCCTTGGTTTCTGGCTCATCCACCTGATGGGGTATGGTGTGCTGTCGCTGTTCTGGATGCAGGCCAAATTGGCACTGGTGGCGATACTGGTGGTATACCACATCTACTGCGGAAAGTTACTGATTGACTTCAAGCATGATAACAACCGGCACGGCCATGTCTGGTATCGCTGGTTTAACGAGTTTCCAGTATTAGTCCTGATAGCCGTGGTACTGCTGGTCGAGCTGCAACCGGTCTAGCTGCCTGATTTATTTCTACCTTCAGGCAAACCTTTCCAGCTGGCTTAATGCCTGCTTGTATACTTTACGTTTAAACGCAACGATCTCTTTCACCGGCGTCCAGTAGTCAACCCAGCGCCAGCAGTCAAACTCGGGTTTATCACTGCAGCGCAGGTCGAAATCATTTTCACAACCGGTCAGCCTCAGGTAAAACCAGATCTGTTTCTGGCCTATACACAATGGCTTGGAACGTCTGCGCAACAGATGATCGGGAATACGGTAACGCAACCAGTCATCGGTCTTGCCGACTACTTCAACATGCTCGGGCAATAATCCTGTTTCTTCATGTAATTCACGATACATCGCTTCTATCGGCGACTCGTCTTTGTCGATGCCTCCCTGGGGAAACTGCCAGTTATTTTGGCCAGCTCGACGCGCCCAGAAAACCTTACCTTCGGAATTACTCAGGATGATGCCAACGTTTGCTCTAAAACCTTTAGAATCAATCACTTGGAGTACCATCCAGGTATGCTATACAATCAGTAAATGTGCATACCAGTTAAATTTTAATTGCATTGATAATAACAGACCAAAGAAATAATTAAAGTTCAATCTTTATAAAAAGTGACATTAACTTATGAAAAATCAGTATGATATTAGAAGTTTCTAATATAAAATTATTACTGACTTAAATCACTCATATAATATGCAACCATGGCTTTAGCACTCTTCGATCTGGACAATACCCTGCTGGCAGATGACAGTGACTTTCTCTGGGGCTGCTTCCTGGTGGATAAAGGCCTGGTCGATAAATCCACCTACGATGAAGCCAATAAACGTTTCTATGACGATTACAAGAAAGGCACTCTGGATATCTTCGAATTTCTTGCTTTCTCGCTTAAACCATTAACGCAGATTCCTACGCAGAAATTAACCGAGCTGCATAAAGAGTTCATGCATAAACACATCACCCCGGTGATGACTGAAAAAGGCATGGCGCAGATTCAACAGCATCGTGACAATGGTGATATCGCGGTCATCATAACCGCGACCAACCGTTTTGTTACCGCACCGATCGCCGAAGCCTTTGAGGTGGACGACCTGATCGCAACCGATCCAGAGATCATCGATGGCAGATACACCGGAAAGGTCGCTGGTACGCCATGTTTTAAGGAAGGCAAGATAACCCGCCTGAATCAATGGCTACAGAAGACTTCGCACGATCTTGAGAACAGCACTTTTTACAGCGACTCTCATAATGACCTCTCATTACTGCAAATTGTTACCACTCCAGTGGCAGTAGACCCCGATGAGCAGCTAAAGGAGACCGCCCTGGCCAGGAACTGGGAGATACGTAGCTTTAGATGATCGGCAGGCGCCCCGAGGGTGATATATGAGCAGGGACGATCGATCTATTGAAGAGGTTGCAGCAACTTGTCGAAGGCATGAGGTTCGACATACTGCAGTACTTCTTTCGCGCTCTCATGAAGCGCGATATCAAGCCCCTTATCCGGATACAGGTAATGCACCACGCCCGCTGACTGGACCCGATTTTCGGGTGTGCCAAATCGCGCCAGTATCACCTCTTCATCCAGGTTTACTGCCGGGATAAATGTCACTCCGGTAATAACTTCATCGAGCACTCGGGGCATGTCATCCTCTGATAGTGCGTATTTTTTTGCCTTACCCGTCGCCATGTATTCAGATTTCACTGCATTATTACGCCAGCTTTTCAGCGCCTGCTCGTCGATATCTGTCAGCAATACCAGCTTTCCTGAAAGCAAACCGGCTTTATAGTGCCCATAATACATCTCCAGGCTACCGGTCTCTTCGCTGGCCGCGATGATGGCCAGTTCGAAATCATCGCCCAGGATCTCGATAGCATCAGCCAGTCTGCTGCGGCCGATATGCAAACCAAAAACTTTGCTGGAACCATCAGCACTTATTTCGATCTGCCACGGCAAGCCAGATAGTGTTTCAGTTTTTTCAGACTGATCCAGAAAAGGATATGCCGCCAGGAAGATGGCCAGCAGAAAGAAGAGGGCAAAAAATATCTTCACTTTATGAGTGACTTCAGTATCAGGCTTTAGGCAGGGTCACACCCTGCTGGCCCTGATATTTACCGCCCCGGTCAGCATAAGATGTCTCACAGACTTCATCGGACTCGAAGAACAGCATCTGCGCGACCCCTTCATTGGCATAGATCTTTGCCGGCAGAGGTGTGGTATTGGAGAATTCCAGCGTTACATGCCCTTCCCACTCGGGTTCAAGCGGCGTCACGTTAACGATGATGCCACAGCGGGCATAAGTCGATTTACCCAGACACACCGTCAATACATTTCTTGGTATCTTGAAATTTTCCACCGTACGGGCCAGGGCAAAAGAGTTCGGCGGAATAATACAGACATCCCCGGTGTAATCGACGAAGCTGTGCTCGGAGAAATTTTTAGGGTCAACAACAGCCGAGTTGATATTGGTAAAAATCTTGAAGTGGTCAGAACAGCGCACGTCATAACCGTAGCTGGAAGTGCCATACGAGATCAGGCGTTCGCCTGCGTCATTAGTTTTCACCTGCCCAGGTTCAAACGGTTCGATCATACCTTTTTCAGATTCACGACGGATCCACTTATCAGATTTTATACTCACTATTTACCCCGGGGATGTTGATATTTTTTATCGAAAATTTATCGCAGGGGATTGTATCAGACTACGTCATATGTAGCGAAAGTTTGGGGGCTGGATTTGGTGTATGGCATTTACTTTGTTGTTTTATTCAGGTTGTGCGATTCTCATACTGCAGGCGAAGCTTACCCTATTGGGGTGAGGCATAGGGATATGCTGAATATTGTATTTCGCGATCTCTCCTGGACGCTACTTAGGAATATATTGCTCGCGAGACTTTTTATGTTCCTGGTATTTGGCATTTACTTTGTTCTTTTAGTTAGGCATTGCGGTTCTCGCACCGCAGGCGAGGTACTCTTTTGCAACAGCCCAAAAGAGTACCCAGAAAAGGCCGTCGCTACGCCTGGCGCCCCGTAAAAGACACGGGGTTCCCGTTGGTGTGTAGCCGGTATCATGCTGTGAAAAAACTCGCAGAAAACGCTCAGACAGTTTTCACAGAAGGCCCATGATACCGGCTACACACCAACGGCTTGGCTAAGACGAGGGTGAGTCAAAAGAAAAAACTAAACAGCTACAAGCAAAACAGGCCTAAAGAAAAGAGGTGAACGCTTAACTCAAGACACCGTTGTTGACTTTGACTTTCAATCCACCTCAGCAAGCCATTGAGGCAGTGCCATTATCATGGGCTTTCTGTGCCAGTTGTCTGAGCGTCTTCTGCGAGTTCTGGCGCAGCATGATAATGGTGCTGTCTCAATGGGCACCCCTGTTTTTTAGGGGCGCAGCTGAAGTGGCGGCCCTTTCTGGTTACTCTTTGTGGCTGTTGACAAAGAGTGACTCGCCCGCGGTGCAACAACCGCAAAGCCTGAATAAAAGAAACAGGTAAATGCTAAACACTAAAATCAGGCAAATAAGACTCGTGAGCAATACACCTACCTAAATTGTGTCTTAAAGAAATCGCGGAATAAATTATTCAGCATATCCCTATGCTTCACCCCTAATCGGGACTTACGTGAAAAACTGTTCCAGACAGTTTTTTCCGTTCGTACAGAGTGCCTTGTTTAAGGTAATAACTGCAAATCCTGAAAAACGAGCTCAGTAACACCCAGAAACCTAAGCATCCACAAATACCGGCGGCATCGGGCAATCCAGGCAGCTGGCGATGGCACGTGTCAGTTCGTAAGCTTTTATCGCGACCTCGCCATCATATGATATACAGACGACACAGGCCTGCAGGAAATGTTTTTTTATCGGTGGCTTCAAAAACTCCAGTTCATCCATCGCATCATTCAAACTGTGCAGGGATATCGCGTCTTTTGGCAACATAGCTAATGCGCCTGCGCCGATCGAGCGTTTGGCTGTATCAAACGCCTGCTGTGCTTGCAGGGGATCCTTGTGCTCGAGGTATGCCAGCAGAGACAGCATCAGCTCGCTGGCTTGCTTTGCTGACCCCAGGACAAAATATTTTGCCGCCGGCTTCCTTCGATGGCCATATTGCTCGTCGAGGTGCTGCAACACGACACGCTGGATTATCCATTCTCGCAGATCGACTTTCTTATCTGCACTGACCAGTTGCTGTATACACTGTTTGAAGCGCTGGTACTGCTCAGCCGTCATCTCTCTCAAGGTAGGCAGAGCCAGATCTATCAGCGGTAAAGTCTGTGTACCTGCCAGCTCCGCGACAGTACTCTGCACCTGTTTCACATTGCTGGTATGCAGCTCACCGATGAGGTCATCCAGAACAGCGTATTGCTCGCGCTGGATCATGGCATCTTCGTCTATGAGTAGTGCCAGCATCAATGCCTGGGCACCATAAGGGTTCTCCGCGTTCGAGATGAGCTGTTGCGGCATCTGCCTGTGCCATAGCTGTGCAGCCCGGACCTGTTCCCTGCTGACCTCACCGATATTATCCAGTGAATTCAATGCTTGATTGATGCTGACATCGATATTCTGCCCCAGACCAACACCTGCCGCCACACTCGCAGCGATGTTCTTCTTGCGCCTGTCTTCATCCTCGTGCTGAACAGCATCATCACTACCTCGCTTCGGCTTTCTTTCATCGAAGATGTATCTACCATCCCAGCCCGGCTGGATACGCAGGATGCGCTGTTTCAAAGGTGGGTGTGTGGAGAAAGAAAACAGACTGAACGTGTTATCACCCAGGGCGAAATAAGCATGGCTGTACTCGTCGACTGACGCCGCAAGGATTGCTGAACCGGGTATCGCGCCACCAATTTTTTTTAGCGCATTGGCGATACCTTCATCACTACGGGTAAACTGTACGGCTGATGCATCGGCGAGGTACTCTCGTTGTTTGCTTATCAGGGATTTGATCCAGTTTCCAAAGAATGTGCCTGTATACCCGACGACAGCCAGGGCACCACCGATGCCCAGGATCACCAGTACTGCCTGTCCACCGCCTTTACTGTTTCGTGATGTACGCACATATCGCAGTGACCGCAGGGTCATGCGGCCCAGCATACCGATCATCAAGATCCCATGTAATACTGCGATCAGACGGATATTCAACCGCATATCACCATTGAAGATATGGCTGAACTCGTGTGCGATCACACCCTGTAATTCATCTCGGTTTAAGCGCTCGAGCGCACCCTGGGTGATGCCTATCACTGCATTTGTCGTCTTCCAGCCAGCGGCGAATGCATTGATGCCCGGTTCGTTCAATATATAGACCTGCGGCACCGGCGTACCTGAGGCGATCGCCATCTCTTCCACGATATTTAATATTATTTTATGTAACGGGTCGCTGCTGCTGCGCGGTACGATAACACCACCGAGATGCTGCGCGATAGCCGAACCACCGGAGGATAGCTGGACCAGTTTGTATAGACTGCCCAGTGTGATAAAACCCAGGATCGATGCGCAGATCATAGCACTCAGGTTGCTATCGAATACCAATCGTAATTCGGCAAGCGAGAACGCCAGCATAGAATATTGCGTGAAGTATATAAACTCGAATACCAGGATATTGCTCAATACCAGCAGACCTGCAACTGCCAGAACAAACATCAGTATCAACAGACTGGTACTGCGCCTCGCCGAATCCTGTGCTTCGAAAAAATTCATCTAGATAAAGTTATAAGTTACATGTAGTAAGTTTCAAGTTAATTGATAAACCCTTATAACCTTGCCGCAGACTTAAACTTACTACTAATAACTTAAAACTCGACCGTTGGCGCCGCCTGAATCTCTGTACTGTCTTCGAACTCGAGCAGACTGGCATCAGCTGCATGACCGAAAGGGCCGGCAAAAAAGTTCTGTGGGAAAGACTGCTTGTAGGTGTTGTATTGCATAACACCATCATTGAAGGACTGCCTGGCAAACGCCACCCGGTTCTCTGTACTGGTCAGCTCTTCGCTCAACTGCATCATATTCTCGTTGGCTTTCAGGTCCGGATAATCCTCCATCACCATATTAAAACGACTGAGCGCACCGGCGAGCTGCCCTTCGGCCTGTGACAGCATACCCATCACACCAGCATCACCGGGATGTTTCTTCGCAGCATCGAGACCGTCAGACGCTGCATTACGTGCAGTGATAACCGCGTCCAGTGTCTCGCGTTCATGTTTCATATAGCCCTTGGCGGTCTCGATCAGGTTCGGGATAAGATCATAACGGCGCTTCAACTGCACCTCGATCTGTGCGAAGGCGTTTTTATAACGGTTTTTCAGCGACACCAGCTGATTGAAAATACTGACGACATAAAATATTGCGACGCCTATGACGACCAGTGTTACGATTGTAGAGGTTTCCATGAATTACTCCTTTCACTTTCCTACGATTAACGATACAGCTAACTATAGTTTATTTTTCACAGGCCTCAATTCATGAACCTTTTTCGATCTGCAGCGCCTTATCTGTTATTTTTTTATAAAGTTTCACCACCTGTGTAGCAAGCTGATGATATTCAGGATGACGGTCTAGCAGCGGCATGGCTTTTCTGCCATCTATTATCGCACTCTCCAAAAAGGCAAGATCCTCATCTAAAAGGGACTCACCGGCATCAACTTTTTTTTCGATATCGAGGAGCCTGGGAAGGCGCTGTTTTTCCAGTCTTTCTAGAAGGACCTCGATAAGACCGGTATCGGATATCTCATCACTCATTGTTAACTCCTGATATTATTTAGTATCTCATTATGAAAGAATTATTCGCTGGTGACTCATCGATAAACTTTCGTGGTACGATGATGCATTAAACCAAATAATACCAGAATTTACGAGACAGATAGATGAACAACCCTTTTCAGGACCAGCTGTTAAAAGCGGGTCTGGTCACCAAAAAACAGGTGCAAAAAGCACAACAGGACAAAACCAGAAAGAAGAAAAAGCAGCAGCATTCCCGAAAAGAAAAGGTCGTCGATGAGAACAGGCTTAAAGCTCAGCAGGCGGCCGAAGAAAAAGCAAAACGCGACCGTGAACTGAACAGAAAAAAACAGGAACAGGCGCGTCAGAAAGCGATATCCATCGAGATAAACCAGCTCATCACAAGCAACTACATCTCAAGGGATGAAGACTGCGAGATCCCGTATAACTTTGAGCACAACAATAAAGTGAAACGTGTCTACGTCAACCAGGAGATGAAAGACAAGATCATCAAAGGCACATTAGGTATCGCTCGCATAGAGGGACGATATGAACTGGTGTCGAAAGATATCGCTGAAAAGATACAACAGAGGAATGCAAAACGCGTCATAATCTTTAGTGATGGCACCGATCAGAACAGTAAAAAAGAAAACGAGGACAATGACCCTTATTCCGAATACCAGATACCTGATGATCTCATGTGGTAAAGCCGCCAGCTATCAGACATACGAGCAGTCTTTTCTTTAACCCGGGCGGGAAGCAACCAGCGCGCCCTGGATCAACCTTGCTCGCCAGCAGACGCTGAAAAAACACAATAGTCAGCCAAGGCTCTGCAGCAGTTTTTTCAGTATGTACCGAGATGACGAGAAACTGTTTCAATAAAATCTCATCGCCAGAAAAAAAGCAGTCCGAAGACTGCTTTTTTTGCAAGCCAGAAATACGAAACAGATCAGTTGTTCTGGATAACGATATTCGGAAATTTCGCTGAATAATCCTTCGCTTTCAGTGACAGCTTCGCAGCTGTGCGGCGTGCGATGTCACGATAGATCATCGACGCTTTGCTCTCTGCATCGTCAGCAACTGATGGATGACCATCATCTGCGTTGATACGGATATTGATATCCAGAGGCAGCGCACCAAGAAAATCGACATTGTGCATATCACACATCTTCTCACCGCCGCCCTGGCCGAAGATATGTTCAGCATGGCCACATTCAGAACATATATGGATACTCATGTTCTCGACTATGCCCAATACAGGTACTTCCACCTTTTCGAACATCTTCAGACCTTTACGAGCATCGAGTAATGCGATGTCCTGCGGGGTTGTGACGATGACCGCGCCGCTGACTGGTACTTTTTGTGCCAGTGTTAACTGCACATCACCGGTGCCAGGAGGCAGGTCGATGATCAGGTAATCCAGTGATTTCCAACGGGTATCACGCAGCAACTGCTCTAATGCCTGGGTGACCATCGGGCCGCGCCAGATCATCGGTGTTTCCTCATCGATCATGAAACCGATAGACATCGCCTGCAGGCCATGGCCGCCCATAGGCTCCAGAGACTTACCGTCAGATGACTCTGGCTTGCCTTCGATGCCTAACATACGCGGAATACTCGGACCGTAGATATCTGCGTCCAGCACACCGACACGTGCACCTTCTTTCTGTAGTGCCAGTGCCAGGTTTACTGCCGTAGTAGATTTACCGACACCACCTTTACCGGAAGCTACCGCGATCACATTCTTGATCCCTTCCAGTGGATTCATGCCACCCTGTACGCTATGGCTGCCAATCTCCCAGCCAGCATCGACTTCAGCCGAATCAACACCGTCAACAGCCTCGACCTTTTCTTTTAGATCAGCAGATAATTTATCGACAAAACCATAAGCGGGATAACCTAGAACGATCTTGATACTGACATTACCGCCATCGATGGCGATATCTTTTACCACACCGGCAGTGACTGGGTCTTTCTCAAGATACGGGTCGATATATTGTTTAAGGGCTTCTTCAACTTGTTCTTTTGTAACGCTCATGGCGAACTCCAAATCGGTTGGATAACGGGTCTGCTGTCGAAAACAGGCATACCTGAATATCTATCTCTAAAAAATGATGGCGCATTCTACAGTATTAAGGCTCTGATTAAACCTTAACTTTTCAGGGGAAGCTATCGGCAACGGCCAACCCTGAGCAGGTTGATAAACTACCTGTGGTCAAATAACCATTTTTCAATAGTGCCTGCAACAAACAATTTTGAGACTTGATTCATAGTTTCAGATAGGCCTCATGTGATTTAGCAACTTTAGTCTATGATTAAGCCCAGATAACATAATATCGTAGAGACCAGACAGGCAAAACCTACCCGCTTAAACCAGGCGTCAAGCTGTATTCCGGCGATGTAATCCGTACCGGCAAAAAATCCCGTGCATTAATAAGCATGAACGAGGGCAGCACGGTGAAACTCGGTGAAGATGCCATTCTCAATCTCAGCACGCTGTCGCCAGCAAAACAGGAAGAAGGGGTATCCTGACCGCAAATGGTGAATGGGCAGTTAACATGATGTCCCTGCAGAATACCGGGGCGGCGAACAAACTGCAGCAGCTGTTGCATGATGCCGGCTTTGCTGCTGAAATTAAGCGAGTAGAGGTCGACGGGCAGAACTGGTTGCGCATCCGTATCGAAGGTTTTGTCAGCCGCCAGGATGCCAGCAGTTTTGCAGATACGATAAACAATCAGTACGGTATCCAGCAGCCCTGGGTCGTCAGGTTCTTGCGCAGCTGGCTGTTTATCTACGATTCCTGCAAATATTCATAATAATACTCCCTGTGTTCCTGGCCTGCAGCCATGTCATTCAAATGAATGCCTGGCTAGTGTTTTTTCGTGCATTAAACCGGTCAAAATGCTAAATTGTGCACCCTTTAAAACACAGCTCCACAATAACAATGTCCCAGCAGCAAACAAATCTGGAACGCAGCATCCTGGTAACCAGTGCTCTCCCCTATGCCAATGGCCCCATCCATCTCGGCCACCTGGTCGAATATATCCAGACAGATATCTGGGCACGTTTTCAGCGCCTGCGCGGCAATACCTGTTATTACGTTTGTGCTGATGATGCTCATGGCACACCGATCATGCTGCGCGCCCGTCAGGACGACATAACACCGGAAGAGCTGATCGCTGCCGTACAGAAAGAACATGAGGCCGACTTCGCCGACTTTCACATTGGCTTTGATAATTACTACACGACCCATTCAGAAGAGAACAGGCACTTTGCCTCCAACATCTACCTGAAACTTCGCGAAGATGGCCATATCCGGACAGAGACCATCAAGCAGGCTTACGATCCGGAAGCAGAGATGTTTCTGCCAGACCGATTCATCAAGGGTACCTGCCCCAAATGCGGCACAGAAGATCAATACGGTGACAACTGTGAGGTATGCGGCGCGACCTATGACCCCACCGAACTGAAAAACCCGGTATCAGTCGTCAGTGGCGCAACACCGATCGAAAAAGATTCTGAACAATACTTTTTCAAACTCAGCGATTTCTCCGAGATGCTGCAGCAGTGGCTGAAAGCCGGTCATGTACAGTCCGAAGTAGCAAACAAGCTCGAAGAATGGTTCGAGGAAGGCCTGCAGGACTGGGACATCTCACGTAATGCACCTTACTGGGGGTTCGAGATACCCGATGCCCCGGGAAAATATTTCTATGTCTGGCTGGATGCGCCGATAGGATACATGGCGAGCTTCAAAAACTTCTGTGACAAACACGGCATCGACTTCGATGATTACTGGGCAGCAGACAGTGATAACGAGCTTTACCATTTTATCGGTAAAGACATCGCCCGCTTCCACACCCTGTTCTGGCCGGCAGTATTAGAAGGTTCCGGTTACCGCAAGCCGACCGCTGTGTTCTGTCATGGTTTCCTCACGGTAAATGGTCAGAAGATGTCAAAATCACGCGGCACCTTCATCAAGGCGCGCACCTATCTCGATAACCTTAACCCGGAATACCTGCGTTATTACTACACTGCCAAGCTATCTTCAGGCGTCGATGATATCGACCTCAACCTGGATGATTTCATGCAGCGTGTTAACTCCGACCTGGTCGGCAAAGTCGTCAACATCGCCAGCCGCTGCGCAGGCTTTATCAGCAAGAAATTCGGCGGGCAGCTGTCTGCTGAATTACCAGAACCCGGGCTCTATAACGAGATGGTTGCAGCCGGTGATATTATCGCGGAACACTATGAGAACCGTGAATATAATAAAGCGGTGCGCGAAATCATGGCGCAGGCAGATAGAGCCAATGTATACATCGATGAGAACAAACCCTGGGTACTGATAAAAGAAGAGGGTCGTGGTGACGATGTGCAAAGGATATGCACACAGGGCCTCAACATGTTCCGCCTGCTGATGACCTGGTTAAAACCTATATTGCCGGCTACCGCAGAAAAATCAGAAGCTTTTCTCAATACTGAATTTAGCTGGGCGAGTATCAGTGAGCCATTACTTTCTCACGGGATAAATAAATTCAAACCTTTGCTGACCCGTATAGAGAAAGAGCAGATCGAAGCCATGACGCATGACTCGATAGAACAAACCACGGTCAATGACGACGCTGCCGAAGAAACACTCAGTGGCCCTCTGGCGGATGACCCGATTGCCGACGAGATCAATTTCGATGACTTCGCCAGGGTCGATCTACGCATTGCAAAGATCGTCAAGGCGAAACATGTCGAAGGCGCTGATAAATTACTGCAACTGACTCTCGATCTAGGTGATGGCTCGAATGATAAGACACGGCGTAATGTTTTTGCCGGCATCAAGTCTGCCTATAAGCCTGAAGACCTGGAAGGAAAACTCACCGTAATGGTAGCCAACCTGGCACCGCGAAAGATGCGTTTTGGCATCTCCGAAGGCATGGTGCTTGCAGCCGGCCCGGGCGGTAAAGACCTGTTCATCCTTAACCCTGATGACGGTGCGATCCCGGGCATGAAAGTAAAATAGAGCGCATAAAACGAAATTTCTAGACCCATTACAATTATTAAGGTCATCGTTATTCCGTATATCTGCGATAAATGACTGTTTGTCATATATACTGATATCTGATAACACGGCTCTATTATACTGATGGTTGATGAAAGTACTTATCCTAGAAAATGGACGATTATTCCAGAAGATCCTGCAGGACCTGCTCATAGAGCTAGGCTGCACGGTGAGCAGCGTTCGCACCGGCGAGGAAGGTCTCGATCTGCTGGTCAGCACCGATGAAGATACCCGCTATGACCTGATCATCGCATCCCAGCACATCTTCGACAAAACCGGTAATGAATTCATACAGTACTGCAAAAACTCTGAACTGAATACACCGATCATCCTGCTGACATCGGAGCCGAATGAGACCCTGTTAAAAAACGCCCGTGCCGCCGGAATAAAGGATATCTTTCCAAAGACCAATATCACCTATCTAAAATCAAGCATCCGCTACTATATCCAGGGTAAGAAGAATTTTGATATCCAGGGGGGCAGGATACTCTACGTCGAAGACAGCGCTTCGGTGGCACATATCGTCACCAAGTACCTGAAGAAGCTCAACCTCGAAATAACACACTTCGCTTCTGCAGAGGAAGCATTTCACGCCTTCGCCGATAACGAATACGACCTTGTCATCACCGACGTGATGCTGGAAGGTACCATGGACGGCCTCTCTCTGGTACGTATGATCCGTGCATCGAATACCCATTCGGCAAAAACACCGATACTGGCGATGACCGGACATGATGACGCGCAGCTGCGCATTGACCTGTTACATGCCGGAATCAATGATTACGTCACCAAACCACCGATAGAAGAAGAACTTGCGGCACGGGTGAACAACCTGATCATCAACAAGCGCCTGGCTGACCAGGTACGGCAGCAGCAACGTTCACTATACAACATCGCGATGACTGACCAGTTGACCACATGCCATAACCGGCACAGCCTCTCAGAATTTGCACCCAAGTACATCAAAGACTCTATCCGCTACGATTTTCCGCTGAGTATCATGATACTCGACCTGGATCATTTCAAACAGATCAATGATGAATTCGGACACACTACTGGCGATATCGTACTCTCCGAGATAGGCAAGCTCCTCATGACCACCTGCCGCCAGGGGGATATCGTTTCCCGTATCGGAGGCGAAGAGTTTCTCATCCTGTTGCCGCACTGTTCGATAAACCATGCCATGAACAAGGCAGAAAAGATTCGCTCCATGATCGAGATGTCAAAACCTTCCGAATTAAACGTGACTGCCAGTATCGGCATCGCCTCGTTGCTCGATGAACACGAGGATGATTTCGACAGGCTCTATAAAGCTGCCGACAATGCTGTCTATCATTCCAAAGAAAATGGCCGCAACCAGGTAACCGCCGACCCCAGGAGTATCGAAGACTCTGAACTGAAGTTAGCCAGTAACGTGTAAAGCAGTCATACAGCTTTTTAGACTGACCATAAAAACCTACTTTCCTTGTTGATTCTATTCATTTTTTCTTAAGTTAAATCAAATTTACAGGGCCACAATCTGCTAGAATGCGCGGATGACTGAATTCGCCCTCATCCTGCTGAGCACCATACTGGTCAACAACTTCGTACTGGTCAAATTTCTTGGCCTGTGTCCGTTCATGGGCGTGTCACGAAAGCTTGAAACCGCTATCGGCATGGCGCTGGCAACCACCTTCGTGCTGACTTTGTCTTCGGTCAGCAGCTACCTTGTCAATGAGTACATCCTGGCACCGCTCGATCTGGAATACATGCGCACCATCATGTTCATCCTGGTGATCGCCGTCGTCGTGCAGTTCACCGAGATGGTGGTACATAAGACCAGCCCGCTGTTATACAACGTGCTCGGAATCTTTCTGCCGCTGATCACGACGAACTGTGCCGTCCTCGGCGTCGCCCTGCTCAATATTAAGGAGCAGCATGGTTTCATCCAGTCACTGTTTTATGGCTTCGGTGCGGCTGTCGGTTTCTCCCTGGTACTGATCCTGTTCTCAGCACTGCGGGAACGTATCAATGTCGCCGATGTCCCAGAAGCATTTCAGGGAACCTCTATCGCGTTGATCACTGCAGGTATCATGTCACTCGCATTCATGGGGTTTGCCGGACTGATAAAGGTATAGCTTCAAAGATCACCAAACATGTTAACTGTCATCATCACCCTCGCTGTCATCGCCTGCATATTCGGCTTGCTACTCGCCTATTCTGCTATCCGATTCAAGGTTGAAGGCGACCCGGTAGTAGACCAGATAGATGCCCTGCTGCCGCAGACCCAATGCGGCCAGTGCACCTACGCAGGCTGTCGCCCTTATGCCGAAGCCATGGCCAAAGGTGAAGCTGATATCAACCAGTGTCCGCCCGGTGGCGAAGTGACGATCATCGCACTGGCAGACCTGCTCGATGTCGAGGTCAAACCGTTGAATGCCGAGCATGGTGAAGCGAAGCAGCTGCCGACCGTGGTGCGTATCGATGAGCAGACATGCATTGGCTGTACCCTATGCATCCAGGCATGTCCTGTCGACGCCATACTCGGTGCAGCGAAACAGATGCACACCGTCATCGAATCTGAATGTACGGGCTGTAACCTGTGCATACCTCCTTGTCCGGTGGACTGTATCGATATCGTCGCGATCCAGCCAACCGTTCGTACCTGGACGGCAGAATTACCTGATGCTGCATTTGCGGCGCCGCACGCGAGATGACGGCAGGAAAACCATGAGCCAGATAGAAATACTCTCTACAGATAACAAGCTGACCACGATCGATGGCGGTCTTAGGCTGGTCGGTCATAAACATATATCGACTGTTTCAAAGATCACCACCGTGGCACCATGCAAGACTTACATCGTTCCTCTGCAGCAGCATATCGGCGCCATCAGTCAGCCGCTGGTAAAAACCGGTGACAGGGTATTGAAAGGACAGATGCTGGCCATGCCGGGTGACCTGGTGAGTGCAGCCGTGCACTCGCCGGTTTCAGGTACCGTCAGCGAGATCAGGCAACACGATATCCCTCACATCTCAGGCCTCTCGGACCTCTGTGTTGTCATCGATAATGACTTCAAGGACGAGTGGATAGAACGCAATCCGATCGCTGAAGACTACAATAACACCACCTCTTCCGAGCTGCGTAAGATCGTCCGTGATGCAGGTATCGTCGGCCTCGGCGGTGCCACGTTCCCGTCTTCAGTGAAGCAGACCGAGATGAATATAAAGACGCTGATCCTCAACGGTGTCGAATGCGAGCCTTACATCACCTGTGACGATGCCCTGATGCGAGAACACGCCAGGGAGATCATATCTGGCGCAGACATCATCGGTCACATCATCAAAGCCAGGCAATGTATCATCGCTATCGAAGACAACAAGCCAGAAGCGATACAGGCATTGCAGTCTGTCGTTGATGAGGATGGCACAGGCTACTTCATAATCCAGGTCGTCCCCACCATTTACCCCAGCGGTGGCGAAAAACAGTTGATACAGATCCTCACCGGTGAGGAAGTTCCCAAAGGCCGTTTCCCGGCAGAGCTAGGCGTCCTGTGCCATAACGTCGCCACCGCCTATGCTATCCATCGTGCTGTCTTTCTCGGCGAACCCCTGATCTCACGCATCGTCACGATTACGGGCCACGGTGTAAGTCATCCACAGAACATAGAAGCACTGATCGGCACGCCGATGAAAAAATGTATCGAACATTGTGGCGGCTATACCGAAGACAGCGATGAACTCATCATGGGCGGCCCGATGATGGGTTTCTCACTGCAGACGGATGAACTACCGGTGGTCAAAGCAACCAACTGCCTGCTGGTGACCGCTCGCCAGGAGGACACGCACCGACAGAGGCATCTGCCCTGTATCCGTTGTGGTAAATGTGCCGATGTATGTCCGGTAAGACTGTTACCACAACAGCTCTACTGGTATGCCAGCAGCCAGAACAACGACCGCCTCGTCGAGCACAACCTGTTTGACTGTATAGAATGTGGCTGCTGTGCCTACGTCTGTCCCAGCGATATCCCGCTGGTACAATATTATCGTCATGCAAAAACGACCATATGGCAGCAGGAACGTGAACGCAAATCTTCTGACATCTCTCGTCAACGCCACGAAGCACATCAGCGCAGGCTGGATAAGATCAAACAGGAGCGCGAAGAGAAGATGCGCAAGAAGCGCGAGCTGCTGAAAAAGAAATCACAGGAGCAGGCCAGCAAAAACCAGGGTGACGAAAAGAGCAGCAAACAGGCTATCATCGCCGAAGCGATTGCTCGTGCCCAGGCAAAGAAAGCGCAACGCAATAAAGACCAGGGAAATGCTGGCAAGCAAAGTTCAGACAAGGACAGCACGGGCCAGGAAGATAAAAGCAAAGAGATCAGTCAGAACTGAGCGGTTAGATAATAATGTTATTCAAACGTACACCAGCGCCGCATATAAAACAGAGCATCAATGTTCAGGACATGATGCTAAAAGTACTATACGCCCTCATCCCGGGCGCACTCGCATCGATATATTTCTTTGGCTGGGGCGTGCTGTTCAACCTGCTGATCGCGATCAGCGTCTGCCTGTTAAGCGAAGCGGTCATATTGAAGGTTCGGCAACGTGATGTTACCGACAGTTTAATGGATGGCAGCGCATTGGTCACAGCCTGCCTGCTTGCACTGGCACTGCCCTCACTCGCGCCTTGGTGGTTAACCGTTATCGCATCGATCTCGGCTATCGCCGTGGCAAAACACCTCTACGGTGGATTAGGTTTTAATCCGTTCAACCCGGCGATGGTCGGTTATATCGTAGTGATGATCTCTTTCCCGCTGGAGATGACCTTATGGACAGCACCGATGGGGGTACCTCATGGCAGCACAACCGGCTGGCCGGATTTTATCACCACCTTTAACTGGGTATTTCTCGGCGCCTTGCCTTACGCTGAGACCATCGACAGCATATCGATGGCGACACCGATCGACCTGCTAAAAACACAACTCAGCCAGTTCCATGATGTCACTGAGACCAGGAACAATCCTGACTTCAGTCCACTGTTTTCCAGCATCAGCGGAACCGGCTGGCAATGGATCAATATCCTCTACCTCGCTGGCGGTGTCTGGCTGGTGAAAAAAGGCGTTGCAGACTGGCGTATCCCCACCGCTTTCCTCATCAGCCTGGTACTGATCTCAAACCTGTTTGCCGTTATCGATTACTCGGCCAACAGCTCAGCACTGTTTCACGCTTTCAGCGGTGGCACCATGTTGTGTGCATTCTTTATCGCCACTGACCCGGTATCTGCGAGCACGACACCGAGAGGCCGCTGGATATATGGCGCAGGTATAGGCGCCCTGGTATACATCATCCGCAGCTGGGGCGGCTATCCTGACGGCATCGCTTTTGCGGTGGTTTTAATGAACATCGCTGCACCGTTGATCGACTACTACACGCAGCCAAAAGTGTATGGCGACCCGAACAGGTAAGACATGATCTTCAGCAGAGCACAGATAAAAATGATCGTCATAACAGCATCTTTACTCATGCTGTTTGCCGTTATCGGTGCCGCCCTGGTAGGTCTGACCTTCAGCCAGACCGAAGATGATATCAGGCACAATGAAGAGCTGACCTTACTGCGAAAACTGAATAATATAATCCCGGCAGAGAGCTACGACAACGATCTGCTGGAAGACGTTATTAGCCTGAAACCGAATTCAATGCTGGGAACTGATGAGCAGACACGGGCTTACCGCGCACGGAAAAATAAAAAGAATGTTGCCGTGGTTTTTTCCAGCATCGCGCCCAATGGTTACAATGGTCCTATACAGCTGCTCGTCGGGGTAAAAGTCGATGGCACACTTGCCGGTGTCCGGGTAGTAAAACACCGTGAGACGCCGGGACTCGGTGATGTTGTCAGCATCGTACGTTCTGACTGGATCCTTGGCTTCGATGGTAGATCATTGAGCAACCCGCAAGCAAAAGGCTGGAAAGTAAAACGCGACGGCGGCATATTTGACCAGTTCACCGGCGCTACCATCACTCCGCGTGCCGTGGTAGAAGCAGTACATAATGCCCTGCTATACTTTGACCAGAACCAGGCGACATTATTCGATACGCCCGCTGAAAAAGCAGAACAATCATGAGCGATAAGACAGAGAAAAAAACCGTGACAGCAGCAGGCCCGCAGGCAGCAGACATCAGTAAAAATGGCCTGTGGAAAAACAACGTCGCACTCGTGCAGCTGCTCGGACTATGTCCGTTGCTCGCGGTCACCGGCACGGTGATCAACGGGCTGGGGCTTGGCATCGCGACACTGATGACATTAGTTTTATCGAATAGCCTGGTATCAATCATCCGCCCTTGGTTGAGATCAGAAATCCGCATCCCCGTATTCGTGCTTATCATCGCTTCTATCGTGACCACCATCGAACTCATCATGAACGCCTGGTTCCATGAGCTGTATCTCGTCCTCGGCATCTTCATCCCGTTGATCGTCACCAACTGTTCCATCATCGCGCGTGCAGAAGCATTCGCCTCGAAGAACAACCTGATCGACTCCGCGCTCGACGGTTTCATGATGGGTCTGGGCTTCACCCTGGTCCTGGTGGTGCTCGGCGGCATGCGTGAGCTGGTCGGCTTCGGAACGCTGTTCGCCAATGCCCAGCTCATGTTCGGCAGTGTCGGCGAGAACATGACAATGACCTTTAACGAAGACTACCCCGGCTTCCTGCTCGCGGTCCTGCCCCCCGGCGCCTTTATCGGTTTAGGTCTGCTCATCGCGCTGAAGAACATCATCGATAAACGCCAGAGTTCAGCGAAAGAGGTTGTTATACAAGGCGCAGAACCCTTAACCAATTGAGCCAGGTTATAACATCGCGCAATAAATTCCACTGCTACAAAATGCGTACTTACCCGTAGGAGCGGAATTTATTCCGCGATTCTCCCCCCTCCCCAAAAAAGACCATGAACAAAGACAAACGCTACGAAATATTTTCACGCCTGCAACAGGACAACCCCCACCCGACCACCGAGCTCAATTTTGATTCGACCTTCGAATTATTGATCGCCGTCATCCTGTCAGCACAGGCGACTGACAAGAGCGTCAATATCGCGACCGAAAAACTCTTTGCCGTTGCCAACACTCCTGAAGCGATCTACCAGCTCGGCGAGGACGGCCTGAAAGAATACATCAAGACCATCGGCCTGTTTAACAGTAAAGCAAAGAATATCATCAAGACCTGCAGGATACTGATCGAAGAGCATGGCAGCATGGTACCGGATGACCAGAAAAAGCTCGAGGCGCTGCCCGGCGTCGGCAGAAAAACCGCCAACGTGGTCCGTAACACTGCCTTCGGTCATCCTACTATGGCCGTCGACACACATATCTTTCGAGTCTCCAACCGCACCAGGATCGCTCCCGGTAAAAATGTACTGGAGGTTGAGAAGAAATTACTCAGATTCATACCCAAAGAGTTCCTGGTAGACGCGCATCACTGGCTGATATTGCTCGGCCGTTATACCTGTGTCGCACGCAAACCACGCTGTGGTTCGTGCCTGATAGAAGACCTATGTGAGTATAAGGACAAGACTGAATGAAAACTTTGCGATTCAAACATCATACTTACATATCACAGATAAACCTTGCGAAATCATCCACCTGTTTCCAGTCAGTGAAATCGATCGTCGCTGCAGGATCGGTGGGCCCTTTCGTCATCCACATGATCAGCCTGATTATGTTACGGTCCCAGAAACTATACATCGGGTAGTCGATCTTGCCTGCGAACACTGCCAGGTTTTTCGGCTGCCAGGATATCTCTTTTAAAAATTTCTTCAGGTACGGATTGGTATCAGGCTGTCTTTTTTCTGGTTTGCGTGCGACCACGTTAACCGAGAAAAATGCATTCGCCCTGCTCTCTAAAAGCTGCTGATTCTTCTCTATCAATCGGTAAACTTTTTTATCGTGTTTGCCGTAGCGGATACTGGCACCGATAACTATCTTATCGAATGCAGCCAGATCGATAGAAGCCACTTCGTCGATTTCAACCATGGTCGCCTGCTCTCCTTGCTGCTCGATCACCTTGATCAGTTGCGAACAGATCTCCCTGGTGTGACCGTCAGTTGTCGAATAGATGATGATTATGCTGGACATACGTTTGTTTTGCTCGCGATTTAAAACCGGTGAAGCACAGACTTCGATAGAACGATGAACAGATATCGCTCTGTTTCATCAATCTCTGTATCACAACGGCCAGTTTTGAATCTTACAATAATCATAAGCATTTTTCTTTAGCAGCAACACGCTGCTCGCATACCAGCAACAATTCACTTAGAACCCGCGATAGATTTGTATTACTATACGATGCTATCTCACGAATAACAGAACTGAAAGCTATATGTTTGGAAATAACAGAAACGAATTACGCCAGGTGTACCTGTCCTGCTGGCAGCTGAAAAAAAACAAGCTGCCAATGGACCCCATGCAGGAAGTCGTTGCCAATATCGTAGAACTACACCCCGAGTACCACCAGTTACTGGAAGACGATGAAGTTGTGGATAGAGATTTCTCAGCCGAGATGGGTGAGAGCAACCCTTTCCTGCACATGAGTATGCATATCGCACTGCACGAACAGATAAGCACCAACCGGCCTGAAGGCATCAATGACTGCTATCAGAAGTTATGCCTGCTGCATGGTGGTTCACATGATGCCGAACATCAGATGATGGAATGTCTGGGCGAGGCGTTGTGGAATGCACAGCGCAGCCAGGCAGCACCGGATGAGGCGAAATATTTAGACTGCCTTAAAAAAATCGCTCAAATTTCATAACTTTTAAAAAAACATCTGAACTTAGAAGACACGGGCTTGTCTTTCAATGCGACAACATTGTACACTCAGCCACGCTAATAATGTGGCATCTATAGAAAACCGGAGATTAACTTAATGAAAAATACTATGAAAAAATCACTGTCAGCTGCAGCAGGCGTAACATTCGTAGCAGCGATGTCTGCATCACCGATAGCTAGCGCTGATGCTAATCCATTCGGCATGCAGAACCTGGAAGGTGGTTACATGCAGGTTGCTGAAGGCAAATGTGGCGAAGGCAAGTGTGGCGGCAAAAAAGCTGACAAAGAAGGCAAATGCGGTGAAGGCAAATGTGGTGAAGGCAAATGTGGTGAAGGCAAAAAAGCTGACAAAGAAGGTAAATGTGGCGAAGGCAAATGCGGCGGTAAAAAATAAGCCACAGCTGTAACAACATAACTTGTTGAATAAAAAAGCCCCGTTTCAACGGGGCTTTTTTATCGCCCGCAAGAAAAGATAAATACATATTATTATAACAATATACTCTGTATTATCAGATGATTATTGAAGCAAGCTGGTAAACGCATTACTAAAATATCAGTTTCATAATAAAAATTAATAAACTTCAGGGGTGAATATGTTTTCTGGTATATCTTTTGGGCTCGAGGCCCTGGGATGGATATCAACTATTTTCATCTTCGTTGTCGGTCTATTCATCCTCTTCCTGATCGGTGTCTATATCGCGGACGTCACACAGACAAAACAGGCCATCAGAAGAAACTACCCTGTCATCGGCCACCTGCGTTATTATTTCGAACATATAGGCACCTTCTTTCGTCAATATTTTTTCACCATGGACAGGGAAGAGATGCCATTCAATCGTGCACAACGCTCATGGGTCTATCGTGCAGCAAAAGATATCGACAACACGGTCTCCTTTGGTTCTACCCGTGATATCAAACCCAGCGGCACCATCCTCTTCGTCAACACCGCTTTTCCCAAGCTGGGTAAGGATGCCGTCGACTGCAAGCCGGTGACTATCGGTGAAGGATCTGCAGAGAAACCATTTACCGCAAACTCATTCTTTAACATATCAGGTATGAGTTACGGCGCCATCTCAAAACCTGCCGTACAGGCTTTATCATTTGGCGCAAAGAAAGCTAATGCCTGGATGAATACCGGCGAAGGCGGCCTCTCACCTTATCACCTGGAGGGTGGTGCTGATATCGTGTTTCAGATCGGCACCGCAAAATACGGCGTGCGCGACAAGAATGGAAACCTGTCTGACGAGAAGTTACGTGAGATAGCCGCCCATGAGAATGTCAGGATGTTCGAGATCAAGATATCCCAGGGAGCAAAACCAGGCAAAGGCGGCATTCTTCCGGCAGCAAAAGTTAACCAGCAGATTGCCGAGATCCGTGGCATCGAGCGCGGCGCCGATTCCATCAGCCCGAACCGGCATCCCGAGATAGCGAACAATGACGACCTTATCGATATGATCAATCATATTCGAGAGGTCACCGGAAAACCCGTCGGCTTCAAGGCGGTAATCGGAGACAGGAGATGGATGGGCGAATTCCTCGCCGCAGTCAACAAGCGCGGAAAACAGACCGCGCCAGATTTCATCACCATCGATAGCGCCGATGGCGGCACCGGTGCTGCACCCATGAGCCTGATGGACTACGTCGGTATGCCGATCAATGAAAGCCTGCCGCGCGTCATTGACAAGATATCGGAGGCCGGCTTGCGTGACAGGATAAAAGTCATCGCTTCAGGCAAGCTTATCAACCCGGCCGAAGTCGCCTGGGCGCTGTGCGTCGGCGCTGATTTTGTAACCTCGGCACGAGGCTTCATGTTCTCACTCGGCTGTATTCAGGCCCTGCAATGTCACAAGAACACCTGCCCCACTGGCATAACAACGCATGATAAAAAGTTACAGCGCGGCCTCGTCGCAGAACAGAAATCGACACGTGTGGCTAATTACATAAAGAATATCCGCTATGAAGTCGGCATCATCGCGCATTCCTGCGGGGTGCAGCATCCACGCCAGCTCAGTCGACAACATGCAAGGATCGTACAGCAGAACGGCACTTCCAGCCTGCTTGCAGACATCTATCCGGACAAGATGCCCCACGATTGATTTACTTTAGTCAAGCAATTAGTGCCATGACATGAACTAATAAGCCTGCAGCAAGGTCAACTAGAAACAACCAGAAAAAAATTAAGGATAACTATGAATAAACTCATGTCACTAGGCTGCAAGGCACAGTCGATGCTCAACGCGACCCGTGCTGTCGACTTTTTAGGCCCGCTCGCTCTTAGAATATATCTCGCACCAATATTTATCCTTGCCGGCTGGGGCAAACTGAAAGACCTGGAGAGTACCGCATACTATTTTGGCGAATACCTCGGCCTGCCATTTCCTGATCTGATGGCATTCCTCGCCGGCGCAACAGAGTTTTTCGGCGGCATCGCCATACTCGTTGGCATCGCTACCCGCTGGCTATCGATACCGCTGATGGTGACCATGATCGTCGCTGCTGTTAGCGCACACTGGAGTAACGGCTGGCATGCACTCCCCGAAACAACGCTTACCGTGCCATGGGAATGGCGTACAGATCTCATCGACGCTGCCCAGGAAAGAAAACAGATGGCCAACTCTATCCTCGAACAGCACGGCAATATAAACTGGTTAACAGAGGCCGGCAGTTTCACTGTTCTTAAGAATGGTATCGAATTTGCCGCGACCTATTTTATAATGCTGTTAATGCTTTTCTTTACCGGCGCGGGTAAGGCGAGTATCGACCATATCTTCAATCGAAAATTTAATGGCTGCAACTAAGAGATAATTTAAGGAAAGATGATGAACGAGCAACAATACCCCGTATCCGGTGCTGGACTTGGCCTGCGTAGAGAAAAGCTCGATGAGATGCTCGACATAATGCACTCTGGGGAGCTGTCTGCAGTCGATTTCATGGAAGTGGCGCCAGAGAACTGGATCAATGTAGGCGGTACCTTTGGCAAGAAATTCAGGCAGTTCACCGAGAAGTATGATTTCGTCTGTCACGGCCTGTCTTTATCGATCGGCAGCCCGGCACCACTGGATGAAGATTTCGTCAGGGACGTCGGTGAATTCCTCAGCACACATGGTATCAAGCATTACTCTGAACACCTCACATACTGCTCAGATGACGGCCACCTGTATGACCTGTTACCTATCCCGTTTACAGAAGAAGCCGTGCATTATGTCGCAGAGCGTATCCGTCGGGCACAGGATATCCTGCAACAGCAGATATCGATGGAGAACGCATCCTATTACACCCCGGCGCCTGGCAAAGAGATGGAAGAGATCGAATTCTTAAATGCCGTTCTGGATGAAGCCGATTGCGGCTTGCTGCTCGATGTAAACAACATCTATGTCAACGCGGTGAACCATAACTATGATCCTGTCGAATTTTTAAAACAGCTGCCTGCCGAACGTATACGTTACGCCCATATCGCGGGACACTATAACGAAGCCGATGATCTTATCGTCGATACCCACGGTGCCGATGTGATCGATCCGGTGTGGCACATCCTGGACAAAGCTTATGAACATTTCGGTGTCTTCCCGACGCTGCTGGAACGCGATTTTAATATCCCCGCCATGTCTGAACTGCTAAAAGAAGTTCGACAGATCGCAGACACTCAGAAGCGGTGGCAGGGTTCACCGGCAGAAAGAGTAAAAGTAAAAGCGTAGAGCCAATGACTATACCCGCATTTAAAAAACACCAGTATGAATTTACCGCGCATATCCGTGACCCCGATGCTAACAAGTTACCCGAGGGCGTCGAAGATCGCCGTATGGGCATCTACCGTGACCTGCTATATAACAATGTAGAAGGCTTCATCGCCAGCGGCTTTCCTGTGCTGCGTGAGATCTATGATGACG
This sequence comes from Gammaproteobacteria bacterium, assembly GCA_013041745.1. Classification (GTDB taxonomy): domain Bacteria; phylum Pseudomonadota; class Gammaproteobacteria; order SZUA-229; family SZUA-229. Next base: position 40,406 of record JABDRN010000034.1, on the reverse strand, counting down.
ACAACTGGCACAGCATGATACGTGACTTCTTTGCCCGCCATCAGAGCCAGTCTCCCTACTTCCTCGAGATATCGCAGGAGTTTATCGATTACCTGCAAAACGAGAGACAAGCACAGCCCGGAGACCCTGCTGGAATGATCGAACTTGCGCATTATGAATGGGTAGAATTGGCGTTACATGTCTCCGACGAAAATATCAGCATGGAAAACATCGATGCCAACGGAGACCTGCTCAATGCACGTCCGGTATTTTCACCACTCGCCTGGCCACTGGTTTACCAGTTCCCGGTTCATACCATGGGTCCTGATAACCTGCCGGAAGAAGCCCCCGAGCAGCCGACCTACCTGGTGGTTTACCGCAACAGAAATGACAAGGTAAATTTCCTCGAGATCAACCCGGTCACTGCCCGCCTGATCAACCTGTTACAGGAAAATGAATCCTATAAAGGCATCGATGCCATCGAACATATAAGCAGGGAGATGAACCACCCTGATCCGGGAGTCGTTAAACAGGGTGGGCTTGCAGCACTCGAAGAGCTACAGCAGTATGGCATCCTTCTCGGCACTGAAAAATAACTGGCAACAGTTTCGACTTATACAGATGCTCTCATAAACTTCTGTAACATGCATGGATAGGCAAAAAACAATGACGGCCTCAAAATACAGTATAGTGCTAGTTGCTTTGCTTCTCGCCGTGACCGGCTGCACCACGGAGAGCTGGTACCATGGCGCAAAATCAGCGCAGACATCACACTGCATGAAAGAGCCAATTTCAGAATATGAAGACTGTATAAAACAGGCCGGGGAAGACGACGAGAGTTATCACGGCTATAAAGAAAAACGCGAACAGCTACTGCAGTAAAACCAGCCAGATAAAGAAGATTGAGCGATGCTTAAGGTGCCCTGAACTGGCGAAATAGAACCCGGTCTTCAGTGCGACAGATCGAACCCTGCTAATCCGGCTTTTCTTCTTGAAACACTTCTTTAAAGAAAATCATACCAGGACAGATACCGGTCAGCGCCGAGAACAGGAAAAAAGAGGCTGGAAGATAAAGCACCCAGTGAACGACATCAAATCCCGTCAACCAGATTCCTGCCCACAAAAGGAGGCCGGCAAAGAGAAAAAAAGCCTTCATCGATAATTCCATCTTGTCCACGTCAAGCACCTCGATATTTTATGGTTGAAGTCTAATAATAATAAAAATTCACGGATCTCACATCGTTGCGGAATTCCGATAATAGAATTAAGAAATTAACTAAATAACTGCTGCCACCAGCGCTGGCGATTCTTTGGAGGATTCAGTGCTTGTTCCAGTTCGACCGGTTGAATCCTGGACAGTATCCAGCCGGGTAATGGCGGATTATCACTGAAACCACAGGTGACACCGAGGTTATTCGGATCAAAGATCTTGATGAACTCGGGTGCTTCCTTATTATCGATATAGACGATACCGCAGTAGTCTTCTTCATGCTCCTTGCGCAGCAGCTCATCGATACCGTCGATAAAGTTCAACAGCTGTGTTTTATCCGCCGTGCTTACCGGCGGCTCCTCACCTACCGCGTAGATATACCAGTGATCATCGGCATGCTCGCGCAGCACATTCCAGAATTCGTCCAGCTCATGCCAGCGCATGGTCGATGTAAAATTACCCCTGAATGCTGATATATAAGCATCTTGTATGGACTGGTCCATGGCGGTTACCTCAGGCGTTTGCATATTCATTGATAAGGCAGATTTGATCACGGATCAATTCATGGTTTTCGAATTAATCCACTCCTTGATATCACGCTGACTGCGCGCTATAAAGTCTGCATCTTTAAATGCACACGCCATAACCGTAGCGCCCTGCATCCTGGCCAGCAGATCCATTGCCAGGTCATCCGCATTTGCCAGGCCCAGTGTTTCAAACTGCTGCTTCACCCAGTCACGTAACAGTGTGAACGCCTGGCGTGAGATCGCCTGCAGCTCAGCTTCATCTTTTGCCAGCTCTGTACTCAGGCTGCCTATCGGACAGCCCGACTGAATGACATCGTCACGTTTGTCCTCCAGCATATTGCTGAACATTAACAGGCGTTGCCGGGCGTCATTAGTTTCAGCTTCGCACTGGCTCAACATGTTCGATAGCTCTTCGACGCGCGAACTGACCACCGCATCGAGAATCTCATCCTTGGTTTTAAAATAGTAATAGAAATTACCACGCGGAATACCGGTGGCATCCGAGATATCCTGGAAGGAGGTCTGGTTATAGCCGCGCCTGTAGAACAGGTTATCGGCGGCATCGATGATGCGCTGACGGTTACCTTCACCTTTGGTGCCCATAATTTTTACTCACTACTATTGAAAATCACGAGACCACCTGCATTAGCTATGTAGATACCCATAACAGCAAATTATTAGACGGTCGTATTACTAATGCGAATACTGTAACATCACCGCCTGCTCAAAGACAACTTTAATAATCTGAGACCAGCAGCAAATTGAACGCCTTATATATAAAAAATCTTAAAAAAACCTATAAAAATGGTGTAAATGCGCTCAAAGGTGTCGATCTTACAGTAAATGAAGGTGACTTCTTCGCCCTTCTCGGCCCCAATGGTGCCGGCAAATCGACCGCGATAGGCATCGTATGCTCACTGGTAACCAAAACTTCAGGCATGGTCGAAGTCTTCGGCTGCAGCCTGGATACAAATTCAGCAGACGTACGCATGCACATAGGCCTGGTGCCGCAGGAGTTCAACTTCAATATCTTTGAGCCCGTGGGTGAGATCCTTATCAACCAGGCAGGCTATTACGGTATCAATCGAAAAGATGCCACCGAGCGCGCAGAGGTCTATCTGAAGCAGCTCGACCTCTGGGAGAAGCGCTTCGATATGGCAAAAGAGCTATCCGGCGGTATGAAACGCCGGCTGATGATCGCTCGTGCCCTGATGCATCGGCCAAAGCTGCTCATCCTCGATGAACCAACAGCTGGTGTCGACATCGAGATACGCCATTCAATGTGGGCGTTTTTGAAAAAGGTCAATGCTGAGGGCACCACCATCATCCTGACCACGCACTACCTGGAAGAAGCCGAAAGCCTGTGCAACAACATCGCCATCATCGACCACGGCATCACTATCGAACAGACACAGATGCGCTCCTTGCTGAGCCGGCTGCACGTTGAGACCTTCATCCTGTATCTCACCGAAAAGATAGAGACATTACCCGACTGTGGTGATTACGCGGTAAGGATGCTCGATGAAACAACGCTCGAAGTCGATATCAACCAGCAGCAGAACATCAGTGATATCTTTCACAAGCTAAGAAAGTGCGGCATCGAGGTTGATAGCATGAAGAACAAGACCAACCGGTTAGAACAGCTGTTCATCTCGATGATGAATAACAAGAAAGGCGACATCAACGAGGCGGCCACCAGATGAATTTATCACAACAGCTGGTCGCGCTGAAAACGATCACCATAAAAGAGTACCTGCGTTTCATCCGTATCTGGATACAGACGGTACTGCCGCCGGCGATCACCATCGCACTGTATTTCATCATCTTCGGTGAGATCATCGGCAGCCAGATACAGGACATCAACGGCTATAAATATATGGATTACATCGTGCCCGGGCTGATCCTGATGGCGGTGATCACCAACTCCTATGCCAACGTGGTATCGTCTTTCTTCAGCGCCAAGTTCCACCACAGTGTCGAAGAGATGCTGGTATCACCGCTGCCCAACTACATCATCCTGCTCGGCTTCGTTTCCGGCGGGCTGGCCAGGGGCATCATCGTCGGTCTCGTCGCCACCGTGGTATCGATGTTTTTCTCGGATATACAGATCCACAGCTATGCCGTTACCTTCTCGGTATTCATCCTCACCTCGATACTGTTCGCACTGGCCGGTTTCATCAATGCCGCCTATGCCAGGAGCTTCGATGACATCACCATCATCCCGACCTTCGTGCTGACACCGATGATCTATCTCGGTGGTGTGTTTTACTCGATAAAGATGCTGCCCGAGATCTGGCAGACGATCTCACTGGCGAACCCCATCCTTTATATGGTGAACGCCTTTCATTACGGCATACTCGGGGTCAGTGATATCGATGTGTCGACAGCGTTTATCATCATCGTCGCCTTCATCGTCGTGCTGTTTTACTTTGCCCTGCGGCTGTTGAGAATCGGGGTTGGCCTGAAGCCATAACAACGTCTAAGCACAGGAGTATAGAGACACGAGCCTGTTATCGAGAGCAAACAGCAGCTCTTCGATCGACGAGTATATGTTGAACAGGATAAAACATCGCGGATTGTAATCCGCGAGCACTGGCTGTACGAGACCACCCTATTTCTTTAAGGTCGGCTCGCTGAGCACCGCAACATTCTTCTGCAGTAAATGGTAACCGCCAAAGATCACGGCGACGAACACCAGGTTACCCAGCAGAGAATTCTGCAAGAAAGGGATGCCGGCCACATAGGCCTGCATCAGGCCAGCGGCCGATTTAGCATACAGGCCCGATGTCATCCAGGCACCGAGATTAGTCAGCAGGAAGAACAGCAGCGAAGAGGCCACCGCAGCAAAAGCCGTATTGGTGGCGGTCACCCTGTCTTTCAGCAGGAAACCGATAGCGACGGTCAGGGCAAATCCGGCGTAGACGAAGATCATCGTATCATGCAGTCCGAGGATCAGGTCGCTGAGCAACAAGGCCAGGAAGGGAACGATGAACGCCATGCGTTTATCGGCAAAATAAGCACCGCCGAACAGGGCCATGGCAGCGACCGGTGAGATGTTAGGCAGATGCGGCAAAAGTCGGAACATTGCCAGTGCAAAAATAATGGCAGAGATGGTAAAAAGTTTTGCGCGCATCAGGTCACCTTCTAATCTTGGTATCACAACGTTGAATAATGTCCAATCTTAACACAGAACAGGCTGTTTTCTCCCGGGTCTTACCGACATACATATCAACCATCGATCCTCATCTCGACATATGGGAGAGATCTTGTAGGCGTAACCTCAGGATCTCTCCTGCTGTTCGTGATGACACGATTGGGCGGCGCCTTCCGACCATTAACAGAGCCCTGATATCCAATCTGAAGCTGGTGAATTGATTGTAATCACAACAGTGTTTGAACTAATATAGGCATGCCTTCTCATAACAATCACATGCCGGATTTACCGGCAGATTATAAGCCGCGAAGTAATACTATGAAAGCATCCGACCTGTTCGTAAAGTGTTTAGAGGAAGAAGGCATCGAGTATATCTTCGGTGTCCCCGGTGAAGAGAACGCTGACTTCATGATCTCGCTGGAGAAGTCGGAGAAGATCAAGTTTGTCCTCACCCGGCATGAACAGGGTGCAGCTTTCATGGCTGAAGTCTATGGCCGCCTCACCGGTAACGCTGCCGGCTGTCTCGGCACACTCGGCCCCGGTGCCACCAACCTGATCACCGGTGTCGCCGATGCCAATATGGACCGGGCACCACTGCTGGCATTAACCGGCCAGGGTTCATCACAGCGCCTGCATAAAGAGTCACACCAGATCATGGACGTGGTCGAGATGTTTGGCCCGGTCACCAAGTGGGCCACCAGTGTCATCCACCAGGACAATATTCCGGAGATCATCCGCAAGGCGGTACGCGTTGCCCGTAGCGAAAAACCCGGTGCTGTCCATATCGAGCTGCCGGAAGACATCGCCAAGCTGCAGACCACCACTAAACCGCTGCAGCCGCAGCGCTTCAGGCGTCCGGTCACCGACGACAAGATCGTCGACAGGGCTTTCGAGATCCTGAAGCAGGCAAAACACCCGGTGATACTTGCCGGTAACGGCTGTATCCGCCGCCGTGCCAGCAAACAGCTGCGCCTGTTTTGTGAAGCCACCGGCATCGGTGTCATCAACACCTTTATGGCCAAAGGCTGCGTCGATATGGATGCAGACTACTGCCTGTATACCATCGGCCTGCAGGCACGCGACGTGGTCGCCTGCGCACTGGAAGCGGCCGATGTCGTACTCGCACTGGGTTACGACATGGTGGAATACCACCCCAACCTGTGGAACGAACATGGCGAGCGCCACATCATCCACGCCGATTTTCAGCCGGCAGAGATCGATTCCGATTACCACCCGGAGACCGAACTGGTCGGCGACCTCGCTCACACCCTGTGGATGCTGAACGAGCGAGTTGCTGACAACGGCGGGCTAACGTTCGACCATTCGAACCAGGTCGCCACCCGCCAGAGCATGACAGAAGAGATCGCCAGGCACAAAGATGACGATACCGAAGGCAGCATCCGGCCACAAAAAGTGCTGTGGGACTGCCGCCAGGTGATGGCGCCTGACGATATCCTGCTGTCCGATGTCGGCGCCCACAAGATGTGGATAGCCCGGCATTACCAGTGCCACGAACCGAACACCTGTCTCATCCCCAACGGCTTTTGCTCGATGGGCTTCTCCCTGCCCGGCGCCATCTCGGCAGCACTGGTGTACCCTGATCGACGCATCATGTCCATCTCCGGTGACGGCGCATACCTGATGAACGTGCAGGAGATGGAAACCGCGAAACGGCTGAATGTAAACATCGTCACCATGATCTGGGAAGACCATGCCTATGGCCTGATCGAGTGGAAACAGGAAAACGAATTCGGTAAACATACCGACCTGACATTCGACAACCCGGACTGGCTAAAACTGGCCGATGCCTTTGGCTGGCACGGGCACAGTGTCGAAAACAGCAGAGACCTCGTCGCCACAGTGGAACAGGCCTTCGCCGAAGAAGGCCCGAGCCTGGTGGTGATACCGATCGATTACCGTGAAAACCTGAAACTGACAGAGCGCCTCGGTGATATCGCCTGCCCGATATAGAACAGATGAGTACAGAGACAGAACATATCATGCTAAACATATATCAGAACAGTCCTGTTGCTGTCATCTCGAACGGACGAGAGAGATCTTGTCTCTAACTGTTGCAGATTTATCGTCTTGCTCGATATGACAGATGCAAACTCAATCACTCAGTGACCAATGAAATAACGAAGAGAAGATCATGGCTGAACATTTCAAACTCCTGGTTCCCGGCGCAACCGCCGCTGGCAGCGTCGACGTTACCGCACCTTTTGACGGTGCCCACATCGCCAGCATCGAAACCGGTGACAGCAACGCCGTCGAAATCGCGCTGAATAATGCACACCAACTGTTCACCGACAAAAGCCAATGGCTCAGCGCCGAGCAGCGCATCGATGTCCTGGAAAAAGCCGCCCACATCATGCAGTCACGTTTTGATGAGCTGGCCGTCGAAGCCGCGCGTGAAGGCGGCAAACCATTGCCCGATTCGAAAGTCGAAGTCGCCCGGGCCATCGACGGCATGAAGAACTGTGTCGAAGTCATACGCAGTGAACACGGTGAAGAGATCCCCATGGGAAAGAACGCTGCCTCGATGAACCGCCTGGCATTTACCACGCATGAACCGATCGGCGTGGTCGTTGCAGTGAGTGCATTCAACCATCCGCTCAACCTCGCTGTACACCAGGTCGGGCCAGCCATCGCGGCAGGATGCCCAGTCATCATCAAACCGGCAGAAGACACCCCGCTGTCCTGTTTCCGCCTGATCGAGATACTGCACCAAGCCGGCCTGCCCCAGGCCTGGTGCCAGGGCATCGTCACCACTGATCATGATGCAGCGACACAGCTGGTATCAGATAACCGTGTCGGTTTCTTCAGCTTCATCGGCAGTGCCCGCGTCGGCTGGATGTTACGTTCGAAGCTGGCACCCGGCACACGTTGCGCACTGGAACATGGTGGTGTCGCGCCCGTCATCGTCTCGCATGATGCCGACATGGATGACACCGTCGCACTGTTATCAAAGGCGGGTTTCTACCATGCCGGCCAGGTATGCGTATCGGTGCAGCGGGTGTATGCAGAAAAATCCATCGCCAGGGAACTCGCCGAAAAGATTGCCGACACCGGCAGCAAGATGAAGATAGGCGACCCGACATCAGACGATACCGAGATCGGGCCGCTCATCAGGCATGCAGAGACCGACCGTGTCGCAGAATGGGTACAGGATGCCGTCGATAAAGGCGCAGAACTCATCGCCGGCGGTGAAAAAATATCAGACAGCTGTTACCAGGCAACCGTATTGTTCAACCCGCCGGCCGATGCCACCATCTCAAAGAACGAGATCTTCGGACCGGTCATCTGTGTCTACGAGTACGAGGATATAGACGATGCCATCGAGCAGGCAAACAGCCTCGACGTCGCATTCCAGGCTGCTGTCTTCTCGAAGAACATCGACACCTGCATGCATGCGTTCAAACAGCTCGACGCCTCCGCCGTCATGGTCAACGACCACACCGCCTTCCGCGTCGACTGGATGCCCTTCGCCGGACTGAAGCATTCAGGCCACGGCGTCGGCGGAATTCCGCATACATTCAGAGACATGCAGATAGAGAAAATGATGGTAATAAGATCACCATCTTTATAGAATCAAGTCATCTTCATAAAAGCATTAAACATGGAAGTTAATAAACAGGAAATAAATCAGGCACCTTTTCTTGACAAGATATTACACCTGCATGTCAACGTTCAGCACCTCTTAAAACCCTTTTTCGGCACCCTGATTTGGAACCATGTATCTGATTTTTACTAAAATTCAAATTATCATATTGCCTAAAATTCAGTTTGCAAATTGGGCTTTTAAACCTTCTAATTGTAGTTAGTGATATAAAATATGAAACAAGCACTCTTTAGCATTATCTTATTTATATCTTTAAACGCTCATTCTTCATGGGATAGTACGGTACTCATCGGTACCTGGGAAAGTTATAAATATGGTTACGCGCATAAATATCAAAAGATCATTATAAACAAAGACTTTATCGGCAGTTACTTTCATATATATGGAGACTCTGCAGGGGAGTCAGTTAAATTTACTAAAGATGATTTTCATTTCTTTGAAGGTTTTGCTGTTCTAGATGCTGATGATAATTTTAAAATTCTCTTATCAGCATGGGGCACAGAGCTTACTGGTGACTCTAAAAGGTTACTTGGGCAAGTCTTTATTTATTCCGTTGATGATAAAGAGATAAAACTAATCAATTCTGAGCCGGTAAACTTCTTTTCAGCTACAGAGGATAACTTCATAGAGTTTTCGCAAAAGATTAAGGATGCGCAAAATGAAAATTACTAACAAGTCGTCCAACTTGACCGGCACAAACGACGCGAAGCCAAGTTAACTCAAACGTTAGGCTAAGAAGGGCAATAAAAAAACATGCTCGTCATTCTGGGACACCCTGACACAAATAGTTTTTGTGCATTATTGACCAAGGCGAATATAGATAGTACAAAGCTAAGTAATTCAGAAGTTCGTATACTTCGACTTGGTCAGTTAAAGCTCTAATCAAAATGGTCGGTGACAAATGATAAGCAACCCCGATATCAAACAACGGTGTTATTCAGCAAAGCTTACTGAAGCGTCATATATTAATGGAGAACTATTATGAGTACCGAAACCGTCATGAAGGACTGGATACCACTCCTCTCTTCCCTGGTTACACCATTATTTATTATCTTGCTCATCGTGTGGTTCCGCTCTGATGTCGTAGATTTTATCCAGATCGCAAAAAAAGCTGTCGGAGAACAGGGGCGGAGCCTGGAGACGCCATGGATAAAGATCGGTGAGCGAGCCAGGGAAACCGAGATATCCAAGTTAAACCTTGGCGACCTTTCTGTATCTTTGGTCGATCATGATTATGAAGAGTGGGTTATCGAAAAAGGCGACGAAAGCCTGATCGACAACCTGAGACAGCAGAGCGAAGAACACGGCGGCAAGCCTGTCGATGTGATGATCCTGAAAACGGGCATCCGTTACTCATCGGTGGTATTGGAAAAGTATGTCAACATGCTGGGCGTCAAATACATCATCTTCATGGGTGACGGTGAATTTGAATCCTGGATACCTGCCGGGCTGTTCATGGGGCAACTGAGGAGCCGCACCATATATACCTATGCGCAATTGAAAAACGAGATCATTGGATTACGTGACGAATATGCCTTCCCCTCTTCCTCAGCGAGTGAAGTTTTGATGCAGATGCAGAGCAAGCAGACAGATCACATCGCTATCGTTACCAACGATATGAAATATCTATACATGGTAAGCAAACAGGACATACTTGCGAAACTGGTATCCGCGATGATCCTTCAGGAACCTGATAAGATATGACGAGGCACATCAAGCTGGACGCCTGGTCATGCTGCATCAGGTGAGATCGCACTTACATGCTGCCTTAGCTAAAAACCATGGATACGACTATGTATAAAAAGCTTCGACTTTACCAGGCGACAGTCATATTCAGCGTGCTGTTCGCTCTGATCGGTTTCTCATACAATGTATGGCGCATGGAGGCATCAGAAGAGAACAACAATATCCGCACAGCCTGTTTTGAGATATTGATCAACCTGTCTTCCCTGGAGCAGTTAGTCTATTCAGCGCATTACGACAAAGACCTCGAAGAAGGTAATCCGCGAAAAGGATGGGTGACGGTCGGTCTCGTCGTTGACCTGAGCGCATTGACGGATGACGCTGTCAGAGAGGAATCTGCCACACTGAAAAAGGTCTGGTCCAACCAATGGAGCGCGATGGCGAGTAACAGAGATTCTGTCGAAAAGATTGTCGCATCGATCGATTCTGTTCGAGCCGAGATCAAGACCCTGCTGAACTCACTCGAATGATATGGTTAGTTGCATTAGGCTAAACTGGAATTTAAAACTCGGCCTCAGTACCAGCTGGAAATCCTCCTGCTGGCTTCCAGCTGTGCACTACCTATAATCAGTCAGGACTAGCAGGTGATTGCAGGCTTATATAATAGAAGTAGTAAGGCCGCCTCTCTGGCGGCCTTCTCTATCATGCTATTTCTTTCGGGCTTTTTTCTTCAGGCTTAATTTACGTTTTCCTTTTTCAGCCGCTTTGCCGCCATCCCTGCCCCGTCCTTTAGCATGGCTCTTATCTTTAGCGCCCTTGCCGGCCTTTTTACTAGCGGGCTTACCGGAGCCGCCGCCTTTTTTCAATGATGATATCTTTAACTGCTGGCCTGCGACCCAGACTTTTTTCAGGGTATAGAGCAGTTCTTTCGGCATCCCTTCTGGCAGATCGACCGTACTGTGGTCATCGTAGATACTGATGCGGCCGATGTACTTGCTCTCTATATCGGCCTCGTTTGCGATTGCGCCAACGATATTGCCCGGCTTGACCTGGTGCTCATGCCCGACTTCGATACGGTAGCGCTCCATGCCTTCGTCGATCGCAGAGTCACTCGACTGGCGCTCCCTTCTTGGGGAGCGTTCGCGATCCCTGCGCTCGGGTCTGTCACGGCGCGGGCGCTCTTCCCTGTCCCAGTCATCATGGCCCCTGGCTTTCTTGTCCTTGCCCTGCGGTTTATTCTGTAATAACAGCGGGATATCACCCTGCATCAGCTGCGCGAGTGCAGCGGCGATCTCTATCGCTGGAACGTTATGCTCCTGTTCATACTGTTCGACCAGCTGAGAGAAAAAGGCCAGGTCTTCTTCGGCCAGGGTATCAGTGATGCGCTGTTTGAATTTATCGATGCGTTTGTCATTGATGGATTCTGTCGATGGCAGCTCCATCCTCTCGATCTTTTTCTTGGTCGCTCTCTCGATGGCGAACAGCATACGCTTCTCACGTGGCGCGACAAACAGGATGGCATCACCTTCGCGACCGGCGCGGCCGGTTCGGCCGATACGATGCACGTATGATTCGGTATCATGCGGTACATCATAGTTCACCACGTGGCTGATACGGTCGACATCGAGACCGCGCGCAGCGACATCGGTAGCGACCAGGATATCCAGCTTGCCTTTCTTCAGGTTGGTGATGGTGCGTTCACGCTGGTTCTGTGCGATATCGCCATTGAGCGCAGTCGCGGCATAACCACGCGCCGAGAGTTTATCGGCCAACTCGACGGTCGAGTTCTTGGTGCGCACGAAGATTATCATGGCATCGAACTCTTCCGCCTCCAGGATACGTGTCAGTGCATCGAGCTTGTGCAGGCCGCTGACCGGCCAGAAACGCTGACGGATAGTCTCCGCCGTGGTGGTCTTAACTTTAACCGTGATCTGCTCGGGCTGGTTCAGGTATTTGGTCGCGATCCGGCGTATCTGTGTTGGCATGGTCGCAGAGAACAGTGCGATCTGCCTGTCCTCTGGCGTCTGCTCCAGGATCCATTCGACATCGTCGATGAAGCCCATGCGCAGCATCTCGTCCGCTTCATCGAGTACCAGCGCACTCAGACCGCCCAGCTTCAATGTCCCTTTGCGTATGTGGTCCATCACCCTGCCCGGGGTACCGACGACGACATGCACGCCGCGCTTCAGGGCACGGATCTGGCCGCTGTAATCAGCACCGCCATAAACCGGCAGCACGTGAAAGCCTTTCTTATAGGTGGCATACTTCTGAAAGGCTTCCGCCACCTGGATAGCCAGCTCCCTGGTCGGCGCCAGCACCAGCAACTGCGGATCTTTCTGCCTGATATCGAGGTTGTTGATCATCGGCAGGGCGAACGCTGCCGTCTTGCCGGTACCGGTCTGTGCCTGCCCGATGATATCTTTGCCTTGCAGCAGCAGCGGAATGGTCTGTGCCTGGATCGGTGACGGTGATTCATAACCGACTTCGTCCAGTATCTTGAGGATTGATTTGTCTAACGCTAGATCTTTAAACGTGATCGCCACGTCAGCGCTGTTGTCTGTGCTCATGCTAATACCTGTAAAACCAGGCCAGAAAATTATGGCCTGAAAAAGAGTGAAATGGAAACGCCGTGATCTACCACCCCGGTAGATCGATAGGCCCTTGCCACCTCATCCAGGCTGACCACACAGGTCCCCAGCATTTTGTGAATTGAGCCGAAAGAAGACGAACTAGGTGCATTATCCACTATATTAGGAAAATATAATACTCTTTTTTATAGAAAAAACACGCAGTTACATAAAACCCAGCCTCAAATAGCGGTAGACTTAGCTAACTGAACTCCATATTTTCCGCGCTACAGGCCGCTACGAACGATAACAGTGACACAAGATAACCTGAATCCAAATCACTTTGAATTGCATCTTATAGCCAACACGGCAGGACTGGCAGCGATCGACCTGCTGGCTGAAAACGCGCCTGTCAGCAAGCAGAAGATCAAGAGCGCGATGACCAAAGGCGCTGTCTGGCTGGAGTCCTCAAGCGGCATCCAGCGCTTAAGACGCGCAAAAAAACAGCTCGCTGAAAACGACACTGTTCATCTCTATTATGATGCTGCTATCCAGGACACCGCACCGGCTGCTGCTGAGCTGATTGATGATCAGGGCGATTACAGCATCTGGAACAAGCCTTATGGCATGTATTCACAAGGCACCAGGTGGGGAGATCATTGCACGATATCTCGTTGGGCGGAGCAGCATTTAAAACCGCAGCGGCCTGCTTTTCCTGTACACCGGCTGGATCGTGCTGCCAGCGGACTGATGATACTGGCACACACGAAGAAGATGGCACAGGTCTTCTCAGGGATGTTCAAAAAACGTAAGATTCAAAAGCAGTACCGGGCAACCGTTATAGGCAGACTCGATGACATCGACCTGCCCTTTAGCATAGAGTCGACGATAGATGACAAACCTGCCATGTCCAAGATCCTGTCACTGCAGCAACAGGATAACAACACGACGGTGGTGATAGAGATCGAAACCGGCCGCAAGCACCAGATACGCCGGCACCTGTCGGCAATGGGTTTCCCCATCGTCGGCGACAGGTTATATGGTTCCGATGCGCCCGAGGATGATTTAAAACTGCAGGCTATATACCTGAAGTTTAACTGTCCGATCACCGACCAGGTACGGGAATATAAATTGAATAATAACGACAAGTGAAATAAAGATGAGCACTGAAAAGAACTCCCTGCCAACAGCAAAAGTTATCTATATCCTTCTGATCGTCGGTACCATCGTCGGTATCACCGGCATCATCGGGCTGATCATGGCATATGTAATGAAGGACGGCTCTGAAGAATGGCTGCAGAGCCATTACCGGTTTCAGATACGCACTTTCTGGATCGGTCTTTTATATTCGATGATCGGCGTGTTTCTGATAAATGTCGGCATCGGCTTCTTTGTCCTGCTGTTTGCTTTTATCTGGCTGATCGTGCGCTGCACCAAAGGCTTAAAACAGCTTGAGAACAGGGAGCCGGTGAAAAATCTTGAGAGCTGGATGTTCACCTAGTCTATAGCAGCACTATTCAGTCAACCTTGCAGGTTATTGCTGTTTACCAACCGCTCTTTCGAATACTTGCCACCCTGCAGGAGCGGTTTGTAAACGGCGAAATCAATGGCAATATATCAGCGAATATCCACATCTGGAAACAGCTCACTAACACTTAACACCGCACTGGCTGTCATCTCGAACAGATGTGAGAGATCTAAAGAGGCCAGTGTATAAGATCTCTCACATCTGTTCGAGATGACAGGGCATTTATTTACAACACATGATATGGCAAACAAACTGCATCATATCAATGAGTGTATCATTATGAGAAAAACTGAGCCCAGTGGCAGGCTTTCATGAGGCAGCACAACAGACAACTATCACACGAAGACCATCAGCAGAGGGGCATCAGGTTCCCGTTGATCCTAATAGCAGATGATATCAGCGACCCACTCAATGTCGGCGGCCTGTTTCGCCTGAGTGATGCACTGGGTATCGACACCTTATACCTGTGCGGTGAGACGCCGACCCCACCTCACGCAAAGATTAAAAAGACATCACGCTCAACGGAAAAAGAAGTCACGTTCGAATACCAGGCCGATGCCGTCGCAATCGCTTCGGCACTTAGAGCATCCGGTACATTGATCGTCGCTCTTGAGATAACTTCTTCCAGCATATCGATCAATTCGAAAGCGTTTTCTCAAGCCATCAAAAACAGCCGGCCGGTCTGCCTGGTACTGGGTTCGGAGAATACCGGCGTCAGAGAAGCACTGCTCGAGCTATCGGATATTACCGTGCATATACCGATGCATGGCGCAAACTCTTCGATGAACATCGTCAGCGCAACAGCGATCGCCTGTTTCGAGATCACCCGCATGCTCGAAGATGATGACCAGCCTGCTTAGCCTGCAGTTACTTATGGCAACAGCACTCATCAGCGGTGACAACTGCAAGCTGGCAGAGCCGCCTGTGTAAGCTGGAAAGACACAGGCCCATGGCGTCATGCTGTATACCTATCCTCGTAGCCACATGGTCGGCGCACTTAATGATGGCTGCCAGAGCCAGTAGTTCTAGACAGGCACATTAATCGCAAGCTGTATATCACCCACCTCAGAAACGGCGAGATTGCCTTTCACTGTAATTATGAAGAACATGGTTTGCGCAGCGACCGTGGCGGGCGATGTACGAATTACAGGGCCCTGAAGATTAAACCCTTTGCACCAGGCTGTTACAACAGGTCAGTACTGAACAGTTCCGGATCTTTTTCACTCTGCCCTGCAGACTATATCGTGTAATAGCCGTCTCAATGGCTATTATCTAAATATATATTTAAAGCCAAGAGACAGCATCGAAAGTTCGGGATTGTCCGAGTTGAATGACTCCCACTCTGCAGCCACTGATAACTCCTTGGTAAAAGCATAAGAGGCGGCAAGTGCATAGGCTGCATCGGTACCGTCGTTTTCACCCTTGGTAGTATTCACCTGCAGATCAGCATCCCAGTTGAGCATACCAAGCTTAGCCATCAGCTTTACTTTTTTACTGATCGGATACATAGCGACAGCATAAGCACCGAAACCTTTCATACTGACCGAGGCGCTGGCAAATGTACCGGGGCTTACTTCGACTGCTGAGACACTGGCTTCTGCAAAATTATTAGCACTGACTTCGGCTGCAAAGTATCTATTGAACGAATAACCAATGTAGAGTTTGGTGCCCGTGCCGTCATCGTCGAGGTTGCCGCCGCCTAACGAGCTCAGGTCTGCTTTATAGGAAGCAGTACCGATACCAAAGCCGACATACGGCTCAGCCGCTGCCGTCGATATCGAAGCCAGTGACGCACTGACCAGCATTAATGTTATAACAGGAAACCTCATACATTACCCCTTCGTCTGTTTTGCGTTGATACCTGTAAACTCTCTGAATAATAACATTAATATACGATGATACGCGGCTGAAACGCTTAATTCCTCTTCTTCGACAAAGACTCGTACATCGCCGCAGACACGACGATCAGACCACCTCTACACAGGCGATAAGGCTGGCGGTCTTTGCTTTGAGTGTAACAGGCCATTGGCGAATAAAGTGTGTGGCAACGCGGTGAAAGAAAAGATCAGCACCGCGGCATGGACAGACAGCAGGCCCTCTGGTGAATGATGCATCGTTAAAAAGATATCCTGTTATTTTTTTACTGCTTTCAGCAGGGTGAACTTTTTATTACTGGCGACAACCTCGCAGGTACCGAACAAATGTTTTAACTTGGCATGGTATGCCAGGTGGCGGTTTCCTATCACCCATAGTTCCCCATTCGGTTCCAGTGCTGTTTTTGACTCGGTAAACATCTGCCAGGCAACGTCATCGTTGATGGCGTTATCCTGGTGAAATGGTGGATTACACAAGACCAGTGATACGCTGTTATCAGCGACACCGTGCAGACAGTCAGTCTGCAGGAACTCGGCGTCACGCGATTCACCGAATACCTCGACGAAATTACTGATCGCGGACTCTACCGCCATGTAAGACTCGTCGCTGAAGATCAATTTTGCAGAAGGGTTCTTGATAGCAGCCATCAGTCCGAGCACACCGTTGCCGCAGCCCAGATCGACGATGACCTTATAACGTTCATCCACCGGCAGGTTCTCGATAAAGAGGCGTGCCCCGATATCGAGTTTGTCTCGCGAGAAGACACCCGCATGGTTGCTTACTTCCAGCTCGGCGCCATCGAGCTGGTAGCCGATCTCGAACTTGTCCGGGTACGGGTTTTCATCGACAGCGAGACCAGCATCGAATTCACTGAAGATGAGTCGTGACTTCTTGTGAGCCAGTGATGTCTTCGTCGGACCGATGATCTTCTCGAACAGCGACAGCGTCGACATATGTATCTTCTTTGTCATGCCCGCGGCAATGATCCTGGTCGAACCATCCACGGCAGAACGTATACGGTGCAGCTGGTCTTCCAGCATCGCCAGGCTCCTGGGTATCTTTATCAGAACGATATCAGCGATGCCGTTTTCATTTCCGTGCTGCAGTACACTGCCTGGTGCGTGCAGGCTGTTTATCATCGTCACCGAGTCATAATCTAGATCATTTGCTTTCAGGTTGGCAGATATCGCCTGCATCGTCAGGTAGGAATCGGTCATCACCACGGGCGTGAAATGACTCAACGGAACCGATAACGCACCGAAAGCATCATTCACTATCAGGATGCTGACATCATCATGCAGCAGCTCATTCTCTTCGAGGTATTGCAGCAGGTATTCATCAGCGGCATCCCAGGCTCTCAGCGTCTCTTTCTTGCGCAATGGGAAGCGCTGCAGCTCAAAACTGCCAAACGACGTACCCAGTGTGTTTTCTATCTGTTCCATAACCACGCAGCGCCTCTAACGCCTGATGAATCACCATGAACGGGTGAAACCAACTTAGTATTGACCACGTCAGAAAAAATATAGTCTCCCCATATCATGGGTACATTTTTGTACAGACGTTTTATATTGCCCATGCCGCCACCGAGAACGATGACATCAGGGTCCAGTATATTGATGACATGCGCCAGGCTCCTGGCCATGCGGTTCTCATATCGCTCCAGGGTCTCATCGGCTTCCTCGTCACCGAAGCGTGCCTTGTTATCGATGGTCTCTGCATCGAGAAACACGTTGTTATGCAACTCGTGATCGCGCACCATGCCCGGTCCTGACAGCCAGGTTTCGATACAGCCGTGTTTACCGCAATAACATTCCGCTCCCGGTAACTCAGAATCCTGCGGCCACGGCAACGGGTTGTGTCCCCATTCTCCAGCGATGGCATTAGGCCCCAGCAGCACCTTGTTATCGATGACCACGCCTGCACCAGTACCGGTACCGACGATGACCCCGAAGACCACAGCGGCATCTATTGCTGCACCATCGGTGGCTTCCGAAAGTGCAAAACAGTTAGCATCATTCGCGATGCGGATATCTCTGTGCAAAAGTTGCTGCAGATCGCTTAACACCGGTTTGCCATTCATACAGACAGAGTTGGAATTTCGCATCAGGCCACTGGCAGGTGATAATGCGCCGGGAGTACAGACACCGATACTGCCCTTTTCGCCGACCGCTTTTTCTAGCTGCGTGACAAGATCAGAAACAGTTTGCAAAGTCGCTCTATAATCACCCTGCGGGGTGGCTACCCGGTTGCGGAACAGTTCTTCACCTGTTTCAGATAGAGCGATGCCCTCTATCTTTGTACCGCCGAGGTCGATGCCGATTCTTATCATAGCTCCAGATATTTATTATCTAACATGAGTAACGCTGATTGACTGTGTGGTAATCACGCTAGAATCAATTTAGTACTGTCAACTTATTGCTGTCACCTCGACCACTCTTGCTGTCATTTCGACTAGCGGGAGAGATCTTGCTGGCATTGTACCAGAGTTAAAGATCTCTCCCGCTAGTCGAGATGACAAACAATATTTACGGTCTATAAAGTGACCTTATTTCAGCCTTTCAGACTGCCAGTAGATCTCATCGGCACCCTGCTGTTTACTGATCGCACGAGCAAGCACGAACAGGTAATCAGAGAGACGGTTGATGTATGATTTCAGGTAGTCATTGAGCGCAGCACGTTTATCGACAGCGACTAGTACCCTTTCGACCCTGCGGCAGACGGCACGTGCCACATGACAGTGAGATGCTGCCAGACCACCACCAGGTAAAATAAATTCTTCTAACGGTTCCAGCGAGAGGTTTAATTCATCCAGCGACTGTTCCAGCCAGTCAACACTTTCCTGCTTGATGATAGGCTGCCCCATACTGAGTTCAGCACCGACATTGAATAGCTCATTCTGTATCGTCCTGATCGAGCCAGTAAATTCGACAGGAGCATGACATGACAGAACCGCAAGCTGGCTGTTGAGTTCGTCGACTTCACCGATGACCTGGATCAGCAGATCATCTTTGGCGACACGTGAACCATCCGCCATACCGGTGCTACCGTCATCGCCGGTACGTGTATAAATTTTTGTTAGTCTGTTTGCCATAATCTCAGTGTATTAAAGTAGATCAAATTCAATATCGACCTGGAAGGTTTCAGCCCTCTCAAGATATTCTTTTGCAGCATCAAACGGCTCGATCTGTTCGACTGCTGAAAGCGCAGCGCGGTCGAGCGCACGCGCATGACTGGACGCGACCAGGTGTGCATTTTCGATGCTGCCATCGGGGTGCAGGATGAAGGCGACCGTTGCCACACCTTCACGGCGATGCCTGCGTGCCAGGTAAGGATATTCCTTGTTATCGCTGATGCGCCGATGCAGCAATTCCAGTATCGTATGCTGCTGCGATGCTTCGGTAGACTGCAGCGCAGACGCCGGACTCTCGTCCTGGTATGCCTGCAGCTGCACACGCCTGGCATCAGCCGGCTGTTCATCGCGATCACTGTCAGTTTGTTCGACTTCATCATTACGGGCGACAGCCGTCGAACTTTTCAAAGACGTCAATATATCTTCTGCAAACGTCTTCTCAGCTGTCCGCATCAGTTGTTGCGGCAAGGAAACCGGTTTCATTTGCTGCGCTTGCGGCACTTCTGCCGGCAACTGCCCGGACACTATCACCGAGCTGATCAGCTGCACCTCTACACCATGTGTGACAGCCTCATCCAGCGCTGCAAGCTTCTCATACACCAGCAACGCTGCAGCGATTGCCGCGGCATGCAGCAGCAATGACAGCGAGGTTGTAGTAACGATAGGTTTTGTTGCAGTATCCATGATGATAGATTATCTGAAGTTCCACGCGGCTGTCAGTAAAAAGTTGATCTCCGGTGATGGATAGAAAGCTTCGGCAGCCGCGAAACCGGCATTGGGGTCAAACCCCAGCTGCCCGACATCGGAGTATTTTTTATTAAACACATTATTAATACGGCCACTGAAGGTGAAATCACTCACTTGATAACCAGCCTTGATATTAAATACACCATAGCCGGGGAGCGTGCTCAGGGTATTATCAAAATCCCCGCCTAATACGCGATCACTGATCGCGACGACTTCAGCAAAGACCTGCCAGCTTGTTGATATCACATAGTCGGTGCTCAGCAGTGCTGAGTGTTCGGCTACTAACGGAATATCTTTACCCGTCGCGAAACCACTGGTCACTTCCGCATCGGTATAGGTATAACTCGCTGAGAAGCCTATACGCTGTGTCGCTTGCCAGTAACCGCTGGTGATCAGTCCTTTGCGCTCGGTATCATCCAGATTGATGTTGGCAAAATTAGCCGGATCATAAGCGACCTCATTTTCAAGCTTGAGGCTGTAGACGACAACTTTTGCACTATTACCACCCCTGGACCATTCGGCGCCGGTTTCAAGCGACAAGCCTTCCTGCGTTTTCAGTTCGATGGGCGAGAATGCGGGCGTAAACGCCGGTTGCAAAAACTCATCCACTTTGGCAAAGCGGTAGTTCTGATCTGCCCGCAACAGAAGGCGCCAGTTATCATTGGCTTTAATAGCAAGGCCCAGTGTAGCAACGGTTACCTCATCTTCGATGTTCACACCTGTCGGATAAACAGCGAACATACCGGCATCTCGAAGTTCGTTATCGACACGGGCATGCCTGACACCGACGGTGAAATCTAGCATGCTTGCCGGAATCAATGCCTGTGCATACAGAGAGCGCTGCGACTGGTCGTTAAACTGATCACCAAAGATAGTGCTGACATCATATTCACTTTCTACTGCATCTGCACCGATGGTCAGCATGGTGTTATTCAAGGCTGGAATAAAACCGATAAACCGGGGTGTGAATTCCTGTATTTTCCGGTTCTGAGTGTAATTACCTGTAGATGGCAAGCCACCGGCAAAACTGATCCTGAAGTCACCGTCTGTTTTGCGGCTGGTGACTTCACCTTCGAATGACCAGTTGCTGCTGATCTCCTGCACCAGGCCTATCCGCCCCACCGTCGTTTTCGCATTGGAATAGTCGCTGGCAAAACTCGCATTGGCCTGTCTGCGATCTTCGGCAACTTCATCGGCAAAAAGCGCCCCGGGCGTATTCAGATCATTATCGATATACTGCAGCTCGGTAAAAACAGATCCGCTACTGTAGTCATAAGCCAGTTTAGCAAAACCATTCAGGTAGGATAATTCATTGTGGTCCCGATAATTGTCTGACTCTCTCGCATCGAGAGAGACGCGATAATTGATGCCGTTATCCAGTGCCTGCGATGTCATGGCATGCAGGTTAACAGCGTTATAGCTGCCTGCTGATAACTTCAATGAATGTCTCATCGCCCCTGGCCTGCGGGTGATGACATTGATCACACCACCGACTGCCTGGTCGCCGAACAGCACACCGGCACTACCCTGCACAACTTCGATGCGCTCGACATCATCCAGTGCGATAGCGTTCAGATCAGGCGAAGCGATGTCCGGATTATTTAACCGCCTGCCATCGATCAATACCAGTGTATTGGAACTTGCAGAATCACCGAAGCCGCGCATATCAACCGTTGCACGGCTGCCATCACCATAGAGGTCTTTGATCTGCACCCCGCCCTGGCCACGCAGCACCTCGACGATATCAGCAGCACCGCTGTCCTCGATCTGCTGGCGTGAAATCACCGTGATACTTGCCGGTGTGGTTAATGTGCTCTGTTCGGTGCGCGCTGCACTGACCACGACCGTCGGAACTTCATTCGTGACCGGCCCGACATCAGAGTGCCCCGGCACAGCGAAACTCGCCGATATGGCAGCTGCGCCAAGAGGTAAAAATTTATTCAAGAGATCCACCAAAAAATTTGGAGGCAACAGGGAAAGCACAGCCTGCAGAACAGGATGCGCCATACCATGCCGCCCACCGCGACTAATGTATAAATAACATCAGGCCGGTCTCCGGGCTTATGGTGTGTAACGAGATACATGTTGGCCATATATTTCGATGCCTGAACTATCCCCTTCCCACGAACGAGTTCGCAGTGGCTGAATAATTCTCACCAATCACCGTTGCGGGGGCAGCGCTGGCATTATTCGATCCTGTCCAGACGAACAGATCGAATGCACCAGCTTCCCGATTATCTGCCATCAAAAAAACAGTGTGATGGCAGCACCTGATGTTGAAAATTCAAAAAACAATCACATCTTACACTAGAAATGACGATAATATACTCCCCCAATGAGGGATGAACTTTCTCGCCCTGAAAAAGTCACTCAATGTGTAATAAAAATAGCTATAACAACAAAATATATTATGTCTAACCTGAAAGCAGTACTCACACTTAAGCAGCACGTTCAAAATCACATCATCGGTCAGGAAAAACTGGTCGACCGTTTGCTGATTGCCCTGCTGGCAGATGGACACCTCCTGGTAGAAGGTGCTCCGGGGCTCGCCAAGACCAAGGCAATAAAAGTCCTCAGCGATGGCATAGAGAGTAATTTTCACCGCATCCAGTTCACTCCCGACCTGTTGCCTGCCGACCTCACCGGCACCGAAGTTTACCGGCCGCAGGATGGCTCATTCGTCTTTCAGCAAGGCCCGCTGTTTCACAACCTGGTACTGGCGGATGAGATCAACCGGGCGCCGGCAAAGGTACAGTCTGCATTACTGGAAGCCATGGCCGAACGCCAGATTACTATCGGCAAGATCACCTACCCGTTACCTGAACTGTTCATGGTGATGGCGACGCAGAACCCGATTGAACAGGAAGGCACCTACCCGCTGCCTGAAGCACAACTCGACCGTTTCCTGATGCATGTCAGCATCGATTACCCCGAAGCCGAGGCAGAAAAACAGATTTTGCAACTGGCGAGAGTGGAAGCAAGAAATGTTTCCAGCGATTCGCCCGCCGAGGTAGAGAAGATCAGCCAGCAGAGCATCTTCGAAGCACGTAATGAGATACTCGACATCCATATGGCGGACAACCTGGAAGAGTATCTGTTACAGCTGGTGCTGGCGACACGCAACCCTGGCAGCTATGGTTCTGACCTGGAAAACTGGATGTTGTATGGTGCCAGCCCGCGGGCCACGATCGCACTCGACCGTTGCGCCCGGGCCCATGCCTGGTTAGACCAGCGTGATTTTGTCAGCCCCGATGATATCCAGGCGATCGCATTTGATGTATTACGCCACCGCGTTATCCTCAGCTATGAAGCCGAAGCTGATGGTGTAACCCCAGACAGTTTTATCCAGGAACTGATCGCGCGAGTCGCGGTTCCATGAACAAAAGTGTTTTATCCAAAGATGAACAGCAAGCAGAAAACAACCTCAACAGTTAATTGTCATCTCGACACTGGAGAGATCTTGAACCGCCTATACATAACATCTCTCCTGCGTCGAGATGACAGCTTGGTTTGATGACAACCGGGTTCGATGACAGCCTGGTTTATGGGATTTAGTTGAAACCTATGTTTGTCACTGAATAAACAGATAACATGAGCAGTAACGATAAAGCAGCCGAAGGTATCACATGGATCAGCCCACAGTCACTGATCCAGCTTCGACTGCATGCCAGTCCGACGATGCTGAACAGCAGTATCATCCATGCCAAACAGGGAGGCGCTTACCTGTCATCCTTCAAAGGCCGCGGTATGGAATTCGACGAGTCTCGTATCTACCAGGCAGGCGATGATATCCGCAACATGGACTGGCGGGTAACCGCACGAACCGGCGATGCGCATACCAAGATATTCCGTGAGGAACGTGAGCGGCCGGTGCTGCTCTGGCTAGACCTCAACGCTTCGATGATGTTTGCCACGAGGAATAAATTCAAGTCTGTCATCGCCGCCGAACTCGCCGCTTTGATCGCATGGAGCGCGGCAAAGAATAATGACCGGCTGGGCGGCCTGATATTTTCCTCGGACGAACACATCGAGTTAAAACCCCGGCGTGGAAAAGCGGCTGTGCTGGATTTTATCGGCCGCTGCACGAAACATACGGCATGGCATAACGGGCAGTCTGCTGCTGTATCAGAGCGCAATATGATGACTGCCGTCGCAAGATTACGAAAAGTCGCACACCCCGGCAGCCTGATATTCATGATCAGTGATTTTCGCGGCCTGGATGAAAAGAGCTATTCACATATCGCAAATATCGCACGGCATAATGACATAGTCATGATAAAGATACATGATCCTATCGAAGCCGAACTGCCTGTCTCCGGCGACTACAAACTGACCGATGGCATCAATGAACTACAGATCCATACCGCCAACAAAAAGCTCAGAGATGACTATCATCGGCGTTATCTGGACTATGACGACCAGCTTAAAACGTTCTGCCGGCAGAATCGTATCCACCTGATACAGCTATCGACTGATGATGATCACATAGACACACTCAATAAAGGGCTGGGCGTGAGAGTAAACAATAAGCCACAGTTTCGTTCGGCATAGCACCGTGTTGCCAGTGATACATAGTTAATAGTGATGAACCAGCCAGCAGCCAATCCCGCATCCAGTCCAGCAACACCAGGCACAGCCGCACCGATGCCCGATACGTTCAATCCGGGTATGCAGCAGCCCGTTAATATCCAGCCAGGGGATATCCCGCTGCGGGACATCCATCTGCCTGAGCCGATCTCATGGTGGCCGCCTGCACCTGGCTGGTGGCTGACACTGGCCGCTATCATAATGCTTATCGCAATCTTTATTATCACCAGAAAAATCTACCACAGCCGACAGCTCAACCGGGACATCGGCAGTGAACTGCAACACATCAGGCAGCAATACCAGCAGAATGCCAACAAACCTCAGTTGGCACGTGACTTATCGATATTATTACGCCGTGCCAATATCAGTTACTATCCAGAATCAAACATCGCCGGCCTGACTGGCGAGCAATGGTTACAGCACCTGGACAGGACGAATGACAGACCGCGTGCTGATCTCACTTTTCAGAGTAAAACCGGACACGCATTGTTAAGCGCGCCCTATCTGCCGGATAATGCCGAACTCGATTTTGATGCAGATAAATTAATCAGCCTGTGCGAATCATGGCTGACATCAAGGCACAGCAAGGCGCAGGTGGCAGCAAGATGATCTCACTGCTCTGGCCCTGGGCATTTGCCGCCCTGCCACTGCCGTTTATCTTTCGGCTGATACTGCCACGTGCTAAAACCAATGATGCTGCGCTGCGCGTCTCACAGCTAAATGATTTCCAGTTGAGCGACAGCGCCTCATCCAGCGGCAGTGCTTCACGCTGGCCATTGCTACTGTATACCCTGGCATGGATCTGCCTGGTGACCGCCCTCGCCCGGCCACAGTGGACAGGAGACACCATCGAGATACCGGTCAGTGGCCGTGACCTGATACTCGCCATCGACATATCAAAGAGTATGGACCACAAGATACGTCACAACATAAGTTCCGTCAGCCGGATCACTGCCACTAAAGCAGTGGCCAGCGCCTTTATCGAAAAACGCGTCGGTGACCGCATCGGCCTGATATTATTTGGCGATCAGGCCTATGTGCAGTCACCGCTTACCTTCGACCGCACCACGGTGAATATACTGTTACAGGAGGCGGTTACCGGACTCGCCGGACAGGCTACCGCCATCGGTGATGCCATCGGCCTCGCGGTAAAACGGCTGGACAAAGATCAGAAGAAGTCATCTGCCGCTGACAGCAAGCAGGGTATCGCCGACGATCGGGTACTCATCCTGCTCACCGATGGCGTCAGTAACCGTGGCGAGATCACCCCCTTGAAAGCAGCCGA
Source organism: Gammaproteobacteria bacterium (assembly GCA_013041745.1). Classification (GTDB taxonomy): domain Bacteria; phylum Pseudomonadota; class Gammaproteobacteria; order SZUA-229; family SZUA-229. Next base: position 14,512 of record JABDRN010000034.1, on the reverse strand, counting down.
ACTGGCGGCCGCCAAGGGACTGAAGATCCACACCATCGGCATCGGTGACCGCGGTTCCAGGGAGCTCGACGAGGTCACTCTTCGCCGGGTTGCCAGGGCCACCGGCGGCCAGTACTTCCGCGCCTACAATACCAGCGACCTGGTAGAAATCTATAAGCTGCTCGACGAACTCGAACCGGTAGAAAAAGATGTTAAGAGTTATCGACCGATAAAGGCGCTGTTCTATATACCGTTAACAGCCGGCCTGGTCATTGCTGTATTCCTCGCATTGGCAGTATACGTGCCACGGTTTAACTTCAAACTGTCTGACAGTACAGCGCCCTCAGCGCACAGGCCACCATCGAGCAGGCAGGGATTATGAACGACTTGCTGAACATATCACTGCAGGATATCAGCCAAGAAACACTGATCATCCTAGACAGCCTGCACTTCGTACGCAGCGAATGGTTCTATGCGTTCATCCCGTTGCTGCTGTTCCTGCTCTTCTCCTATCGCACACGTCTTAACAACAGGAACTGGCTCGGCGTTATCGATGCCCAGTTATTACCCTACGTATTGACTGTAACCGGTAAGAAACAGCGCCGCTATCCACTGTTATTAGTGCTGATTGCCGCCAGCCTGTGTATCACCGCACTCGCCGGGCCGGTCTATAAAAAGCTGCCACAACCGGTATATCGTGAGCAGTCATCACTGGTCGTGCTGCTGGACCTGTCACAGTCGATGAATGCGACCGACATCAAAACGTCACGACTGTCACGGGCAAAACTCGAACTGCTCGACCTGCTGAAGACGAGGAAGTCAGGACAGACGGCACTCGTGGTTTATGCCGCCGATGCCTTCGTGGTGACTCCGCTGACCGATGACAATGCCACCATCGCCAACCTGGTGCCGTCACTTGAAACCGACATGATGCCGGCACAGGGGAGCAAGCTGTCTAAAGCCCTGGAAAAAGCCAATTCGCTGTTCACTCAGTCAGGTACGGTACATGGCGATATCCTGGTGATCACCGATGATATCCATCCGCGTACTGAGAGTGCCATCGAGAAAGTTGTCTCACAGGGACACCGCGTGTCGATCTTCGGCATCGGTACCGCTGAAGGTTCACCGGTACCGTTGGTCGATGGTGGCTTCCTGCAGGACAGAGACGGAGCCATCGTATTACCACGGCTTGACTCGGCACGGCTGCAATCATATACACTGCTGGGCGGCGGCCTTTATACAGCACTGCAGGCGGATGATAGCGATGTCGAAAAACTGGCAAAACTGTTGCAGTCGAAAGAACTCTCTAAGGACGAGGACAGCAGTGATCCCAATAACCTGAGTGCCGATGTCTGGCAGGAAGAAGGCCACTGGTTATTATTGCCATTATTATTTTTTGCTGCATTATGGACAAGAAAAGGCTGGCTAGCCGCCCTTGTCCTGTTCGTTTCTTCTACCAGCGGCCCGATACCATCATCGGTCTATGCTGACACTGTAGACAGGCCGTTACTCGATACCGAACACCTGTGGAGCAGCCCGGATCAAAAGGCGATGAAAGCGTTCAGAAACGGTGACAAAGAGACCGCCGCCAGAGAGTTCACTCGCCCCGACTGGAAAGCCAGTGCCTATTACCGAAATGGCGATTATGAATCTGCCATCGAAACACTGCAGAACACACAGAGCAGTGATGGCTTCTACAACAAGGCAAACGCGCTGGTAAAGCTGGGCAGATTTGAAGAGGCAATCGAAGCCTATGACCGGGCTCTGGAACTCGATGAGAGCAATGCCGATGCAGAATATAATCGTGAACAGGTGAAACAGGCGCTGCAACAACAGCAAGGATCGCAACAACAGGAAAATCAGCAGCAGGATGATCATCAGCAGGACGGTAAAGATCAGCAATCACAACAGCAGGAGCAGCAACAACAGGATGGCCAGGAGCAGGATGGAGAACAACAGGACCAGGATCAACAACAACCGCAGCAGGAATCTGAACAGCCATCTGACAAAAATGAAAGCGAAGAGCAGCAGTCATCACAGGGCAAGCCACAGGAGAACGATGAGCAGCAGGAGCAGGAACAGTTAAAACAGCGTGATGCTGAGGCCGAAGCCGAGCAGCAGAAACAGGAAGAACAGCAATACCAGCAACAACAGAAAGAACAGGAAGAACAGGATCAGTCCGATAGCGAAGCCAACAAGAACCAGGAAGTCGAAGACAAGGATTCGGAACAGAAACCGATGGATATCGAGGTCAACCCGATGGAAGCTTCGATCAGTGAACAGGATAAAGCGACTGAACAATGGTTAAAAAGAATCCCTGATGATCCCGGCGGCCTGTTGCGACGCAAATTTCATTATCAGTACAAACAGATACCAAACCAGACAGACAGCGAACAACCATGGTAATAGAAAGCACGAGTATAAACGCGATCAGTAAGATGATTCTACGGACGCTATTATTAATCAGTATCCTTGCCTCTGCCGCCGCACAGGCAGCAAATATTACTGTCACCACCAGCCGTAACCCGGTATCACTGGATGACTCTTTTCACCTGATCTATGAAGCTGACAGCAATGTCGATGATGATCCGGACTTCTCACCGATCTATAAAGATTTCGACGTCCTCAACAGCAGCCAGAGTACCAACATGCGTTCCATCAATGGCAACTGGAGCATGAAGAAGACCTGGGACCTGGCAGTGATAGCAAAGACGGTCGGTAAGTTCACTATCCCGCCTATCGCCTTCGGCAAAGACATCAGCCCGTCGATACAGGTCACCGTGACTAACAGCAGCTCACCGAACAGCGTGTCACCCGATGGGCAGTCGACCATCCCGGCGAAGATCTTCCTGGAAAGTAGCATCGATAAGAAATCAGGCTGGGTGCAGTCACAGATAATCTATACGGTGCGCCTGCTGCGAACGGTGAGTATCGCCAGTGCATCGATCACTGACCCGGTAACGAACGATGCTGATGCCATCATCCATAAGATAGCTGAAGACAATTACCAGACGACGAGGAACGGTATCCGTTATGAGGTATTCGAACGCCGATATGCTATCTACCCGCAAAAAAGCGGACAACTAAAGATCAACCCCGCAATGTTCGAAGGCCGGGTAAATGCACAGCAGCCGATGACGATCTTCGACCAGTTCCGCATCAGCGGGCAACTGAAACGTCTGCGCAGTAAAGCCGTCAGCGCTACTATAAAAGCAGCACCGGGCAGCATAAACCTGCAGGACTGGTTGCCTGCCAGCGAGGTACAGCTACTGGAAGAATGGTCTGATGATATTCAGAACATCAAGACAGGCGATCCGATCACCCGCACTATCACCATCGCAGCCGAAGGCCTGACAGCAGTGCAGTTACCTGATCTGAAGTTCGAAGAGGTAGACGGATTGAAACTATATCCGGATAAAGCCATAACCGAAGACAGGCCATCAAGCTCGGGAATCACCGGTCTAAAGCAGATCAAGGTCGCGATAATCCCGACGGCTGCCGGCAGTTACACACTGCCCGAGATAGAACTGCAGTGGTGGAATACGAAGACAGGCAGCAGCGAGCGCGCGATCATCCCTGAAAAGATATTAACGGCTACCGGCAGCGCTACGACCAGTAATATCGTCACCACACCCGCGCCCATAGAGACACTGAGCACTGACCAGGGCCAGATGGATATCGGCGAGCAACAGCCGGCACCGATAACCACCATGGCTGCGGCTGACCCGATGTGGAAATACATCGCACTGGTCTTTGCCTTCGCCTGGCTGATGACCCTTCTATTGTTATTGCGAAGAATAAGGGGCAGCGGTACTTCAGACCTGCCAGCAAAGACCCTGCCTGCGAGACTGCCAATAAAACCGGCTATCGCAGCGGTACAGAAACATGCGGCTAAAAATGACGCCGTACACACCAGGGAAGCACTCATCGAATGGGCAAGAGCCGCCTATCAAGACGAGCATATCAATAACCTGTCACAGATAAGCGAAAGATGCTCGCCGCAACTCGGCCAGTCGATACGTCAGCTCAACGAATCGCTGTATAGCAAAGAGCATCTCGGTTGGAGCGGCAGAGACCTGTTGTCCCACTTTAAACAGGAACAGGCACTGCTCGGCAAGCACGGGAGTAAGCATAGCTCTACATTGAAGCCGCTATACAGCAGTTAATATTAATGCGCTGATCTCAGCGCTGAAGAATAATACGCCCTGCGCTACGTCTTATAAATAATTATTAGACTCTTTCTCTATGGTTTATTAACCAGTATACTTTCGCAAAAAAGCGATGGCGCTGCACTCAATAACGCACATACACGGGTAACATTATGATCTTTGAATCCTTCTCTGAAAGCCTGTCTTTCTTCCTATGGTCAACATTCATCATCGCGGTAATACTCGGCGCGATCGTCAATAAGACAAACTTCTGCACCATGGGCGCGGTTTCCGACATGGTCAATATGAGTGACTATGGGCGCTTCAGAGCCTGGCTGCTGGCCATCGCCGTCGCAACCATCGGTGTCAGCGTACTCGAATATATGGGACTACTCTCGGTTAGCGACAGCTTTCCTAACTACCGCGGATCGCAGTTTATCTACCTGGAGAATATCCTCGGCGGCATCCTCTTCGGTATCGGCATGACCTATGCCAGCGGCTGCGGTAACAAGACATTGATACGAATCGGTGGCGGCAATATCAAGTCCATCCTGGTCTTCATCGTCATTGCGCTCATCGCCTATTACATGACTACGCCATTCCCCGACAGCGACAAAACACTGTACAGCGTATTGTTTTATGGCTGGGTCAATCCTATGGCAGTGACACTCGATGGCAACCAGGATATCGGTGCGCTCATCGGCGGCAGTGAAAATACCGAGATAATGCGGCTGGTCGCTGGCCTGGTCGTCGCTGGCGGTATGCTGTTCTATATATTCAAAGCGGCTGATTTCCGCTCCAGCAAAGACAATATACTCGCCGGTGTCGCTATCGGCCTGATCATTCTTGCCGCCTGGTACACCAGCAGCAATATCGGCGTCAACGCGGATGACAGTGATTACTCCCTGGGTGAATATTATGCCGAATGGGACATGCTGGCAGATAGTGATGAAGGCAGGCCAGCTACCGGCCGCGCATTGAACACACAGTCATTCACTTTTATCAACCCTATCGGGCAGACCTACGGTTACGTCAAAGATGGTTTTGATCCTGCACTGTTAACCTTTGGCCTGATCTCGGTATTCGGCGTCATCCTGGGCTCGTTCCTGTGGTCGCTGATAAGCCGGTCGTTCCGCATCGAATGGTTCGCCGATCTGAAAGACTTCCTGAACCACTTCTTTGGCGCCGTCCTGATGGGCTTTGGCGGTGTTCTGGCGCTGGGTTGCACTATCGGCCAGGGCATAACCGGCATGTCGACCTTAGCACTGGGCTCGATACTCACCTTCCTCTCCATCGTCTTCGGCAGCGCCATGACCATGAAGATACAGTACTACAAGCTGTGTTATGAAGATGAAGCCACTTTCGGCAAGGCATTCATCACCGCACTGGTCGATATGAAACTGCTGCCGTCATCGATGCGCAAACTCGATGCTATCTAGCAAGCCCTCAGATATTCGATTCAGGGATGGTATCTGAAGACGACAAACAGGCCACGGCGCTTAAGCCATGGTTTGTCTATATCCTGCGTTGCGCAGACGACACCTTCTACACTGGTGTCACCACGGATATCAGCCGACGCCTGGATCAGCATAACGGCATCATTAAAAACGGCGCCAAATACACTCGCAACAGGCAGCCGGTAACACTGGTGTACCAGGAAACCTCGAACTCACGCTCCGATGCATGCAAACGTGAATATGCCATCAAAGACCTGAGCCGGTCCGAAAAAGAACGATTGATCGCTCGTAAATAAGAAAAATCTTATATGTAAAAGTGATTTAATTGATATGAATCAAGTATAAAAATTCCGCCTGCATCTAATATGTACTCGTCGCAGGTTTTCATAGTTCCTGCGGCAATGCCTCCGCATTGCCTCTCTCTCCTGGAGGCATGCACACGGCGTGAGCTGGTTACTCACGCCGTTTTTTATTTCCCCTGTGAATAATCTCCTGCTTTGAAACGTCTCACTGGATAATGTATATTCAGTACTGCCCTGCATGGAGAACTCAAATGCCTAAACTACTGTTATCTCTATTAATATCGATCAACCTATCGGTAAGCACAGCAGTGATTGCCGGTGACACTGTGAGTGCGCCATGGGGAGGCGCAAGCGTCACGGCAACAGAGTATAAGCCACAAAAAGTCGTCTATGATGTTCATGTCAAAACCGTCGAAGCGGTCGAGAGCGTTTTAGATCGTGCCAGTTACCTGAGCACTATTACTGGCGCTGACCCGTTCGACCAGTCCATCGTGCTGGTGCTGCACGGCAAGGAGATCAGCTTCTTTGCCAGCAAGAACTTTGAAAAAAACCAGGATCTTATGAGGCGCGCACAAAGCCTGGTAGAAAGTGAGGCGCTCTCCATCAGGATGTGTAAAATTGCCGCCCAGAGTCAAGGTTTCTCCCCTGAAGATATCCACGGTTTTGTCGAGATGATACCGATGGGTGACGCCGAAATCATTCGCCTGCAATACGAGGAAGATCATGCTTACATGCAATAAAATTATCTGTTTTACGTTTACCCTGATTTTCAGCCAGGTGCTCGTCGCTGCCGAAAAATATGCGCCGACATCCGTCGACATGGAAGTCAAAAAAGTCTCGGAGCATGTCTATTATGTTGAAGGTGTACCTGGCATCGCTACCGATAACGAAGGCTTTATCTCCAACGCCGGTTTTATCGTCACAGAAGACGGCGTCGTGGTTTTTGATTCATTAGGTACGCCATCCCTTGCCGATAAACTGGTACAGAAGATAAAAACAGTTACCGACCAGCCCATTAAAAAAGTCATCGTCAGCCATTTTCATGCTGACCACATCTATGGCCTGCAGGTATTTGAAGAGTTAGGCGCAGAGATCATCGCGCCTTATGGTGCACAGAAGTATATCCAGTCGGAAGCTGCCGCTAGCCGGCTCGAAGAGCGCCAGTTCTCACTCGAGCCCTGGGTAAACGAAAATACCCGCCTGGTTTTGCCCGATACCACGGTGGAAAAGTCATACTCTTTTCAACAGGGCGGCCTCAGCTTCACTATCAACTACATGGGCAAGGCGCACTCTGATGGCGACCTGACTCTGCTGGTCGAACCGGACAAGGTACTCTTCTCCGGGGATATCATCTTTGAAGGCAGGATTCCATTCGTCGGTAATGCCGATTCTAAAAAATGGCTGCAGACCTTAACAAGACTGGAGACCGAGGGATTAAACGCCCTCGTGCCAGGTCATGGACCTGCCTCCAGAAACCCGAAAGAAACCATCTCGCTAACACGCCGTTACCTTGCCCACCTGCGCAAGGTGCTTGGTGAAGGTATCGAAGAACTGATGCCGTTTGACGAGGTATACGCCGAAGCCGACTGGTCTGAATTCAAAGATCTGCCGGCTTTCGAAGAAGGCAACCGTATAAATGCCTACCAGGTCTATCTGTCGATGGAAGCTGAATTGCTCGAGCAGTAGCCAACTGCCTGCAAATGAGTAACACAGGATATTCATCATGGATATACGTGTCAGACTGACTCCTGGTCAAATCACCTTATAAATTGATTTAAATATCAATATATGTAAATTAAATCAATATTTATGATATATAAATCAAAGATATTTTTGATATTTTCGTCATAACTGCTATGATTAAAACATTATTTTGAGATTAAAATCAAATGTCTGAATCAGAGATTATTAAGAAAATTATCGAGTCAGCTAAAGCTCGGGGCATTAGCCAGGGTGAGCTGGCAGCCAGAGCCGGTATTCGCCAGGAAACCCTTTCACGCGCTAAAAAAAACTCTACACTGAGCTTTAAAACCGTTGAACAACTGGCGCAGATCGTCGGCCTGAAGCTGAAACTGGTGGAAGATAATCCGATAACGAACAGGATACAGGAAGGCACCCTGTTCCCTTCCTGAGCGACCCCTGTCAGTATAGCCAAATGAGCATCGACTTATGAGTACAGCTAGATGAGTACGGATAGAGAAGCCGTCGTCTGGACACGTCTGCGCGGGCAGCCGAAGCGAATGGGGCGCCTCTATGTCACAGATCAGGAATGCCGCTTTACCTATGACGATGACTACCTGCAATTGTCTCAACCAGGTCTCGGACTGGTCTATGCACCGGAATTTTATGGCAGCAGCACGATCAGCCGTCAGCGCCGAGAACCGTTCGACCTGTTCCCACCTATTCAGTCACTGATCCCTCCCCGGCAGAGGGATAATTTTCAGCGCAACCTGGCATTAAAATATTTACAGTTAAAGCAGGACCGTAAATTCACTCAAACTGATATAGCTAGTTTTGATACCGACTGGGAGATCTTGATGATCTCCGGCCATGGCGGCATCGGTCACCTGGATGTTTTTGCGGACGATGAAACAGCAGAGCACTGGTATGGCCATGCACTGCCTCACGAACTGAAAGAGATAAGTGACGACCTGAGCTTTTCCCTTAAACAGTTCATGACCTGGTTCGAGGAGGATATCGATGTTTTTATCCGAACTGTCGGACCAACACCCAGTGTCGGTGGTGCCATTCCAAAACTATTATTATCTATACCCGAGTCCGGCTGGGATGGACGCATAGGCTTACCCACGCGCAAGAAGACACCCGGGGTGGTCGATATCGTACTCAAGTTCGAACAGACGACCCGTTATCCAGGCATCATCGAACTCGAAATGCTGGCACTGGAAATGCATCGTGAAGCCGGCTTCGAAGTCCCAAGATACTGGCCATGTTTCTTTAAAGGCATGCCGGCAATTGCTATCGAGCGCTTCGATCGCGACCACAACAATACGCCATTATGCAGTGAGACTCTTTACTCGATATTGGCCTCAGGTATCAGATTGAACAACCACTACGATTACAGATATGATCTCATCGCCCAGGCGATTGACCTGTCCCCGGTCGAATTTGTCAGTGATACCATCGAAGCAAAAAAGTATCTGTTCAAACGTTTACTGATGGCGATGCTCACGGGCAATGGCGACCTGCATCTGGAAAACCTGTCCGTCACCTGCTGCAACGGGGTTAAAGCTTTTTCAAAAATATACGATCCTGCACCGATGCGTGCTTATGCACAACATGACATGTTAAGCGTGATGCCATTTGGCGAATACGGCGAGATGCCAGACGGCTATGAAGAAACGATAACGCTCAAAGATGCCGTTATGCGCTTTGCAAAAAGCTGTGGTTTAACAAAGACTGAAACGGCGGATATCATCGAACAACTGATACTAAAAACGCAAGACTTCAGCGCACGTGTCAGCGAACTCAAAACCGTGCCCGATGAGAACAAAAGACGGCTGATCGAAAAGACACAGGCGGTACGTAAGAAACTACAGCAGCAGTGGTAAAAAAAACGGCAGCCAAAAGGTCTGCCGCTATCATGCTACGAACAAATATTCTGCTTTAGGTCTCACTAATCATAATTAGCAAGCGTTCAACCTACTCTTTTATCTTTTGGATCAATGTCTGGATATGTCCTGAATTTGCAGCCAGGTCTGCACTACCATTGCGCGAACTGGAGCGTACATAGAGAGACGATTCATCGCGACCGACAAACTTTACCTGGACAAAAATATCGTCTTCGAACAGGAACACCGGGGTACGTTCTACAAAGTTAGCGCTCAGGTTTTCTCTATCATGTGCCAGCACATTCCAGCCTGCCTCTGCAGCAACGTATAAAACACGCTGATACAGTTTTTCTGCATCGACATTAAATACCGGCGTGCGTAACTCTGCAAACGGGTGATCATCTGCAGTTTCTGCAACATTCGTGGTCATGAAGGTTGTCACACGTTGATAAAATCCGGGCTCTTCAAACAGGTTAGCCTGGTTCCTATGCAGCGTATAAAAAACGATTGCAACGATCACAGCCGTGATAAATGCTATTATTTTTATTATTGTCATTTGCTACACCGTCCTATCGAGAACATGCCATAAAAAACCATCGTAAATTGACGATGGTTATTATTATATAGCTGGTAGATCTAAAAATTGCTAGATTTTAGACTCGTCGCCTGAGGAAAGCGGCCAGGGCCAGTAGACCAGAGCCAAACAACCAGGTAGCAGCCGGTACCGGTACCACGGTAACACCAGAGACACGCACCACCAGATCATTGTAATCACGATCGCCCAGATTCTTCAGGTCTTCCCAGGCGATCACGTAGTCACCCGCAAACTGACCGTCAGTGATCAGCCAGCTGACCATATGATCCTTTGCCTCGGTACATGAATACTTACCGCAGAACACATTATCTAAAGGATCAGAACTAAGCAGAGGGGAACCACTGGGATCAAGCCCAAAACGAAATGGCGAACCAGATTGCGCAACAGTAAAACTGTTACTCTGTGCATTCATATACGGAACATATAACAGTGAGCCAAAATTATCGTTAGTATCGATAAAACCGAAGTCCTGTTTGTAACCAGCGTACTTGGCGACAGCTGTCACTTCTACCTTGTTTGCAGATACGTTCCAGTACTGGTCAAGATTATCATCGATGCGCTGCAGGTTCGTCAGACCAAATATATTATCCAGTATACCGCCTGTACCCGTCAGGTTCGGTTCAGCAGGACTAGGCATGACTATCGTGTTAGAGAAAGACAGCTGGCTATATAACAGTACCGTCATGCCTGCTATCGTGGTTATTTTTTTCATAGTATTCAATCAACAATATTAATAAATGTGAATATAGCAATCTTAATGCCAACTTCGTATCTATGGAAAAACAGGAAGTTATAATCAGAATATAAGCAAATACTGTTAAAGATCCCGAATCACGTCGACATTTTTTACAGTTACCGCCTACACATCACTTCTTCGAGAATAGCGATAAAGCCATAATAATCAAGTTTAAGCCAAAAAACAGATTGACAGTTTCAGGCATATAAACGACTATCAATCCATGTTCTATCTGATAAGCCAACTTGCCGCACGTACGATGATCGTCCGCCTTCACTGGAATGCGTGCAGCGGCCATTTGTCTATTTATCATTGAACGACACATAAAGATTCATATTCAAAAGGCCACTGCTAAACCAGTGGCCTTTTTTTATGCCCATGGATGGGCGGTATTTCGCAAGGAGCCAGGAACGGCGTTGCGATTATGCCCATGGATGGTCGGACAGATAATTGCTCCTGCATTTTCTGCACTTCCGCCATCCTTGGTGGGCGTATTTCTCAAAGAGCCAGGAACGGCGATACGAACATGCCGGCATGGATCGCATGTAAAGTAATTTTAAAAACCATCAACAGTCATTAAAAAGGAGGAAAAGAAGTGTCAGTACCGATCTCGTATCTCTCAGTCATCCTGATCTGGAGCACCACACCGTTAGCCATCCAGTGGAGCGGCAATGATGTTGGTTTTCAGTTTGGTGTCGCAGCACGTATGACTATTGGCCTAATAGCCCTGCTCGCATTGCTGCGCGTGATGAAGATCGAACTGCCCTGGCACCTGAAAGCACGACGCGTCTATCTCATCAGCGGGTTAACACTCTACATTGCCATGACATTCGTCTACTGGGCGGCCCAGCAGATACCCAGTGGCTGGATATCAGTGGTGTTTGGCCTGTCTCCGATATTCACCAGCGTGCTTGCCAGTGTGATCCTGAAAGATTCACGCCTCTCTGGTATACGGCTGAGCGGGATGACGATCGGCCTCATCGGCTTGATGGTGGTTTTTATCGAAGGCATCTCTATCTCGGTTGCCACCATGCTGGGTATAACAGCTGTCGTGATAAGTGCCGCATCACAGTCGCTCGGTGCGGTATTGATAAAGCAACAACAGCCTGATTTTCACCCTATGGCGATAACTGCAGGCAGTATCTTCATCGCGTTGCCGCTGTTTATATTGAACTGTATCGTGGTAGGCGGCTGGCCGGAAGTGATACCACTAAGACCAGCGCTATCGATTTTATACCTGGGTCTGGTAGGCTCAACCATAGGCTTCCCGTTGTATTTTTATCTGCTTAAAAACCTGACAGCGGAGAGGGTCGCGATAGTCACCTTGATAACACCGGTTACCGCATTGTTGCTAGGCGCATTTTTCAACGATGAACTAATCAGCGGTAAAGTCGTACTGGGTACAACATTGATCCTGGCGGGTCTGACGATCTACGAATACGGCAAGTATCTGCCGCATGTAAATAAATGGAAGATACGCTGGTTGCAACGGCCGCTATAATATTGTTTGCCGCCATCGATCATGGATTTTGATGGGGGCTGACACCGTCCTGAATACGATCAAGCTGAATGACAAGAACATGCTAATGACTTTCATTCATCTCTGAAACTTAAAAAACGCCAAAAAGTTTTTTTTCACTTTTATGTTTGCGTATCAGTTCCATGATCTTTTCATCTTCAGCCGATTCCGCCAGATTGATCGCCTGTTCCCGTTTATTGTTCCTGATATCAATATCGGTCCCGGCCTCAAGTAATAATCTTACCGAATCTGCGTCTTTAGCGATCACTGCCAGCATCAATGCTGTATTACCTATGTTGTTTTTCAAGTTTACATCCGCTTTCATGGAAATTAATACATTGACTGTTTCACTGTTGCCGCGGCTTGCCGCCATCATCAAGGGCGTATTACCATCGAGCGCTTTGACATCGACCGCCAGCCCGCTCTCTATCATCAGCGATACGACTTTAGCATTACCCAGTTTTGCCGCCTGATGCAGCAGGGTATGTCCTTTTGTATCCTCGTTGTTGATATCTGCATGGTTTCTAATCAGGTAATCTACGGTCTCTGCCTCGGCAGCGCCCATGGCATACCATAAGGCATCATGGCCAGATGCATCCTGTATGGTTATATCTGCACCTGCGCTGACCAGGCGCTTTACTGTTGCTGTCGACATCGTAGTAACAGCGATCATCAGGTCTGTCTTACCGCTGTTAAGTGAATTTGACGGCCTCACACCTTTGTCGAGTAAAAGCTTACTGATTGATTCATGCTGATTTAGCAGTGAATGCGATAGGGCGCTACGGTGTTTTTTATCCTGTAGCCTGACATCTGCACCCGCTGCCAGAAGTATCATCACGGATTCCTCCCTGCCCTGTTCAGCCGCCCATATCAACGGTGTTTTTCCATCATTGTCAGCCAGGTTTACGCTAGCGCCGTTGTTGATGAGCTGACCGATTATCTTATCGTGTCCCTGCAGGGCAGCTCGGGTGAGCGGGGTATGACTATCATGATCCACCTGGTCAGGATCAGCACCTTTCTTCAACAGAGCAGCAGTCACATCCGTTTGACCTCGCCAGACAGCGATCATCAGCGGCTGCCAGTTTTTATATATGCCCGTGCTTGCACTATTAATGGCTGCCAGCTTCTGCTTTACACTGAGCCCATCTTGCTGTGTCGCCGGTAGCACTGCACCATGTCGTTCTAAAAGCTTCACTGTCGATGCATGCGGTTTTTTTGCGGCCAGCATGATAGCTGTTTCACCCTTTCGGTTTTTTGTATTGACCGGTGACCTGCCGAGCAATAATGCAGACACTGTTTTATCATAACCTTTAGCTGCCGCCAGCATCATTGCCGTATTACCGTTAGCATCTTTATAGCTCACTTTCGCACCATGTTTTAGCAGTTCACTGACCATCGACGTTTTATTTGAAGATGCCGCAATCATTAATGGCCGGTCTCCGTATTCATCTGCAGCATTTGCGTCAGCGCCATGCTTCAGCAACAACGTGACCATGGCGTCATCTTTAAGTGTAACCGCATCCAAAAGTACCGGCCGCTTATGTTTATCCTGTATGTCTGGACTTACGCCTTTTGACAGCAATTGCCTTGCAAAGGTGATATCACCCTTACTGACAGCGAGCAGGAGTGCTTCCTCCGGATCTGTCGATGTATCGATCAATGCTGCAGAGGCTGCGGAGCGAATTTTCTGCAACCGCTTCTCAGCATTCCTGTGCCCCTGTTTTGAAGCTGCGCTATACCAGTGCGCAGCTTTTTTACTGTCGGCTTTGACACCGCTGCCTTCTTCATAAAAGACACCCAGTGAATACTGCGCACGCTTGTAACCCTGTTTTGCCGACTGCGTCATCCAGTGTGCCGCTTTTGATTTATCTTTACTGGCACCCTGACCGTTGCCATACATCACAGCCAGTTGATACTGTGCTTCCCTGTTACCATTACTGGCAAGTGGCTTCAGGATCTTCACTGCCTGGTTATAATCCTGTGCACGTATCGCCATCTTGGCATCAGCCAGGGACGCGGCCATGACCTCGGGCAGCAGCATCGATAGTACCAAGACGATCCTGAAAAAATATTTTACTGGTGAATTCATTGCGTAATCCTGTCTAATCATGCTGTGCCAAATTTTGTATCGACGTTTATACCGACGTTCTTCAAAAAGGCTGTTGGTAGTATCCCGCCGGCACATACGATGACAGCGTCATTATCGA
>JABDRN010000123.1 GCA_013041745.1 Gammaproteobacteria bacterium | reverse complement strand
AACAACAGGCTGCACAAGCCGATGATCAGCCAGTCACCCCAGCGCACGAACGGGGTAGCTCCGGTCAGAGGTTGTACTGTTCCTTTTAACACACCTCTCTCAAACTGGGGCAACTGGGCGATGACTTCGCCATGTGGACCGATAAAGGAAGTGATACCGGTATTGGTCGAACGTATCATGTAACGCCCCGCTTCGAGTGCACGCATACGGGCGATGACATGATGCTGATGTGGCTCTATAGAGTCTTCGAACCAGGCATCATTACTGACATTGATCAGTATCTTCGCCTCCGGCAGGTCTCTGATCACATCACGTGCGAACGCTTCTTCAAAGCAGATATTGATACCCACCGGCACGCCCGCCGCGGTCAATAACGGCTGATCCTCCTCACCGGAAGTAATATCAGACATCGGTATCTTGACGAAGCGGTTAAAGAACTCGATGAGAAAACGCAACGGGATAAACTCACCGAGAGGTACCAGGTGACGCTTGTGGTAAACCTCGCCATTGACCACGTTGACCACACTGTTGAGAACCCGGCCTTCATCATTCTTCACGAATATACCCAGCAACAGATCTGCATCACGCTGCTTCATATCTTCTTGCAGCTGGCGGAAATAGGGTTCGACACGGTAGCGATAACTCGGCACGGCCGTCTCAGGCCATATGATCAGATCGACATCCCGTTGTGCCAGTGACAGCTCACGGTACATATCCATGGTCGGTTTTTTCATAGGCAGCTTCCACTTATCTTTCTGCGGAATATTGCCCTGCACCATGCTCACCCTGATGGCATCGCCATCCGCCCGGGTCCAGTCGATGGTTTTCAGCAACCCACCTGCCAGCCATAGCAATAATATGGGCGTTACAATGACGAGGCCTGCTCTATAATTCTTCTGCCCAAACCGCATGACGAGCAGTACAAATGCACCCGCCGTGACGGCGATCAGGCCAGCGACAGCATGATTGCCAAACACCGGTGCGAAACCCGCAAGCGGCAGATCGATCTGCGTGTAACCCAGCTGCATCCAGGCGAAGCCGGTCATCACGTAACCCTGCAACCATTCGAACAGCACCCAGCTCGCCGGGTAAAAAACCATCAGTCTCAGTAATACTGATTCAGGCAGGAAGCGGTTTACCGTATAGGCAGATAAAGCTGTGTAGATACTGAGATAACAGCACAGCAGAAAGATGAGGAGCACAGCGAATATGACAGGTGCGCTGCCATGAACATGCAGGCTGTAATAGATCCAGCTGACACCAGTACCCTGCAGGCCAAGACCATATAACCAGGCACTGATCGCAGCCTGTTTTGCAGTCAACTGCGTCCATAGATAAAACGGTAGCGCCAGACTTATGAATACCAGCCAGCTCTGATCGAAAGGCGCAAAAGCCAGCGTTGTGAAGGCACCAGCGATGAGGCTCAGCAGCGGCCAATATCGGCTTAAAAGATTATCCACTGTTATTCTATCGTTTCGTTTCGTAGCGGCGATACCATCACTGTCCCTGCAAACGATTAATTATTTTTCGACGATTGTATCGAGGTAATCATTTTCAGCCTGCTCCATTTCCTCCTCGGATAAAAGACTGACCTGCATGCTGTTGATGCGTCGGGAGTTTGCGCTTATCACCTTGAAATGGAACTTATCGATGCTGACCTCCTCGCCGCGTTCTGGCAGGTGGCCCAGCTCAGATGTCACCAGGCCCGCGATAGTCTCAAACTTCTCGTGCGATAGTTTCGAATCGAAATACTGATTGAAATCAGCTAGCGGTGTCAGGCCGCGCACACTGTATCGCTGGAAGCCGCTGCGCCTGATATTGGTCACATCCGCAGCATCGTGTTCATCATCGATCTCGCCGACGATCTGCTCGAGGACATCTTCGATCGTCACCAGCCCGGCAACACCGCCGTATTCATCGATCACCATCGCCATATGGTTACGGCTCTCACGAAAATCCTTCAACAGTACGTTGAGGCGCTTGCTCTCTGGCACGAACACCGCCGAGCGCAAGATATCCTTTATCTCGAAATCCTTGCGGCTCTTTTCATCCTGGTAATGCGTCAGGTCCTTTGCCAACAGGATACCGACGACCTCGTCCAGACCTTCATCAACTACCGGAAAACGTGAGTGCCCGGAATTAGCCGCGATCGATAACATATCTTCAACACCGAGGTCTTCCTGGATGACGACCAGATGGGAGCGTGGCACCATGATATCGCGCACCCGCATCTCGGAAACCTGGAACACGCCCTCGATCATCATCAGTGCATCGAGATTTATCACGCCTTTGCGCTGGGCATCGCGCAGGTGCTGCAGTATCTGCACGCGGTCATCCTTTGGCTTAAAAAACTTTTTTTTCAGTGCCGAAAACCAGCCCGGTTTTTTCTTGGTTTTATTCATTCGTAATATTCGTTTGCTTTAATAATCATTTTTACCTGTTCGAGTGATCAGACAGGTTACCTGTTGTTATATCTTCATAAGGATTGGCGAAACCGAGCTGATCTAGAATATCGATCTCCAGCTGTTCCATGCGCTCTGCATCTCTGTTATCGATATGATCATACCCCTGCAGGTGCAGCATGCCATGCACCACCATATGCGCCCAGTGTGATGCTGCGCTCCTGCCCTGCTGCCGGGCTTCCTGTTTGATGACAGGGGCACACAACACGATATCCCCTAACAGGCTGACATCGATCTCATCGGGAGACTGCATGGGGAAAGACAGTACATTGGTCGGTTTATCCTTGTCACGATACTGCCTGTTCAGTGACCTTACTTCATCAGCCGTCGTCACCAGCAGACTGGCAAGCGCTGGCGCGTCACCGAGGTAGGCAGCAGCAGCCCATGACTGTAACGTTTCCGACTCGGGAACTTCGTCGTCAGACAGCTCACTGCCATCGCTGGCCAGCTCGTCAGATATGGAAACTTCAACGGTTAGTGTCATAGCAGTTAGTCCGTTATCGAGTCTCTATTTCGACTCGTCCTCTTCGTATGCATGCACGATCTTTTTCACCAGTGGATGGCGCACGATATCGCCCTTGTGAAACTGGGTAACGCCGACACCGTCGATGCCCGACAATATCTTCAAGGCATGACGCAGCCCAGAGGTCTTGTCGCGTGGCAGGTCGACCTGGGTGATATCTCCGGTGATGACCGCTTTTGAACCGAAACCGATACGTGTGACGAACATCTTCATCTGATCGATCGTTGTATTCTGTGCCTCATCCAGGATGATGAAAGCATCATTCAATGTACGGCCACGCATATAAGCCAGTGGAGCGATCTCGATGATATTTCTCTCGATGCATTTTGCGACTTTCTGCTGCCCCATCATCTCGAACAATGCGTCATACATCGGCCGCAAATAAGGATCGATCTTCTGTGCCAGGTCGCCCGGCAGGAAACCCAGGCGCTCACCCGCTTCGACGGCTGGGCGAACCAGCAGGATACGGCGGATCTGATCGCGCTCCAGGGCATCGACGGCGCAGGCGACGGCGAGGTAGGTCTTGCCGGTACCTGCCGGTCCCACAGCAAAATTGATGTCGTGGGTCAGCACCCGGTGCACGTACTGCGCCTGATTCGGCCCCCGTGGCCGGATCAGGCCGCGACGTGTCTTGATCACGCTTTCGGGCACATCCCCCGCGTTTTCCAGCGATGCGTCGACGCCCGATTCCTGCAGAAACAGGTGTACCC
>JABDRN010000068.1 GCA_013041745.1 Gammaproteobacteria bacterium | reverse complement strand
GTGCGGCCTGTTGTTACTCGTGTATGCAGTTATACAGAAACGAAATACTCCAGCCTGAGGCTTAATCTAAGCGGCAATGACATTTAGATAATAAATCTGTCCATTGTTGTTTTTTTTGTTTCCCCGGGTTTTTCTGTTAATTATTCCCGGGCAGACGCCGGATGAAACGTTCATGACTGCAGTGTGTACAGTTGGTTATCTCATCACTGCTAAGAAAGGGTTTGGCTTTGCCGCAGCTCTCGCAGATCAGGGTGCCAGGCCCGGTTATTTCACCGCTTCTGTATATTGGCGCTGGATGAGTCAGAGCACTTCCCTGCAGCTGAAACTGTTCCAGCTCGGTGCGGGTGTGGTCTGCGACAGATAAGAAAAGCTCCATCACTTTGCGCTCTATGATCTCGATGTCCAGCATCAGCCAGTCGTAGAACTCCGCGCTGGAATCCATCATGTATTCGGCGGCGTCATTGATGTCACGTTTGATATATTCGCCGATCTCATAGGCTTCCTCAGAAGTGACACGGCCGATGTGCACGGCCTGGTATTTTGCCAGGTCCAGAGCTGTCTGTAGTGACATGTCACTCGGTTCTGCCTTTTCAAATGCATCACGCATTACCTGCATCATCTGGTTGTAGGCTGAAATAAGGTGGTTAGCTGGCTTTTTCTCTAACTGGATCATGATGTCCTTTGATATTACTGCTGTATTAATGACGTTAGCCTTAAAAATACTCATGAGAGTGAAACGAATCCTTTATGTAGTTACGGTGCTGGTGTATCCTTCATGTCTTATTTATAGACCAGAAATTTAGGCCCAGTGAAGTCATCCGACGAACTGCACTTTTTGTAAAAATTTATTATGAATGAAGAATATCAAGCCCAGGAAATAGAAGAAAAAGTACAGAAGATCTGGGATGAAGAATCCACTTTTAAGGTCGTGGAAGATCCTTCAAAAGACAAGTTTTATTGCCTGGCCATGTTTCCATATCCTAGCGGCCGACTGCATATGGGACATGTTCGTAATTACTCTATAGGCGACGTCATCTCACGTTATCAGCGTATGCAGGGTAAGAATGTATTACAGCCCATGGGTTGGGATGCGTTCGGTCTGCCGGCTGAAAACGCCGCCATGAAAAATAACGTGGCACCAGCAAAATGGACGTATGAAAATATCGATTACATGCGTGAGCAGTTGAAACGGCTGGGCTTCGCTTATGACTGGGACCGGGAGCTAGCCACCTGCAAGCCTGACTATTACCGCTGGGAACAATGGCTGTTTACCCGTCTGTTCAAAAAAGGACTGGCCTACAAGAAAACAGCCGGCGTCAACTGGTGTCCGCATGACCAGACCGTGCTGGCTAACGAACAGGTGATCGATGGCAAATGCTGGCGCTGCGACACCGAGGTAGAGCGCCGTGAGATCGCGCAGTGGTTCATGAAGATTACCGACTACGCCGAGCAGCTGCTCGACGATATCGACAAACTGGACGGCTGGCCGGAACAGGTCCGCACCATGCAGCGTAACTGGATCGGCCGTTCTACCGGTGTCGAACTGAGCTTCGCCATCGAAGGTGAGGAGCCGTTAACAGTCTACACCACGCGTGCTGATACCCTGATGGGTGTGACTTATGTCGCGGTCGCTGCAGAGCATCCACTGGCAAAAAAAGCGGCAGAAACAAATCCAGATTTACAGGCGTTTATCGATTCCTGCAAGACCACCAGTGTTGCAGAAGCCGATGTAGCGACCATGGAAAAGAAAGGTATGGCCACCGGGTTTATGGCAATCCATCCGCTGACAGGCGAACAGGTGCCGATCTGGGTGGCCAATTTCGTGCTGATCGATTATGGCTCCGGTGCCGTCATGTCGGTACCGGCACACGATACCCGGGATTATGCTTTTGCCAGGGCATATGGCCTGCCCATCAAGCAGGTGATCTATCCAGCTGATGGCGCTGATATCACGGTAGAGGCGGAGGCCTTCGTCGAAAAAGGCGTGTTAAAAAATTCAGCCGAGTTCGATGGCCTGAGCTCAGAGCAGGCTGTCGATGCGATCGCCGATAAACTGGCTGAGATGGGCAAGGGTGAAAAACAGACCAATTACCGTCTGCGTGACTGGGGTGTGTCCAGGCAGCGTTACTGGGGTACGCCTGTCCCGATCATCCACTGTGAGAAATGCGGTACGGTGCCGGTGCCGGAAGATCAGTTGCCGGTAGTGCTGCCCGAGGATATCGCCTATGGTGACGATGTCGGTTCACCGATCAAGAGGATGCCCGAGTTCTATGAGACCAGCTGCCCTGAATGCGGCGGCAAGGCGGAACGTGAGACCGATACCTTCGATACCTTCTTCGAGTCGTCCTGGTATTACGCCCGCTTCGCCTGTCCAGATGCTGATGTTATGCTCGATGAACGGGCGAAATACTGGGCGCCGGTGGACCAGTATATCGGCGGTATCGAGCATGCGGTACTGCACCTGCTGTATGCCCGTTTCTTCCATAAACTGATGCGTGATGAAGGCCTGTTGGACAGTGATGAACCATTCACTCATCTGCTGACCCAGGGCATGGTTTTGAAAGACGGCAGCAAGATGTCCAAGTCCAAGGGCAATACTGTCGACCCGCAGCAGTTGATCGAACGATACGGTGCCGATACCGTGCGCCTGTTTATCCTGTTTGCGGCACCACCGGAACAGTCACTGGAATGGAACGACGAAGGTGTCGATGGTGCTTCACGTTTCCTCAAACGCTTATGGAAGCTGGTCGCTTCTCACCTGCAGAATCAGGACCCACAGCCAGCACTGGAGATCTCCGCACTGACTGCTGCACAAAAAGATATCCGTCGAAAATATCATGAGACCGTCGCCAAGGTCAGTGATGATGTCGGTCGTCGTCACACCTTCAATACAGCGATCGCTGCAGTGATGGAACTGATCAACGACTTGGGCAAGTTCGATGATAACAGTGAACAGGGCATAGCGGTGGTGCGCGAGGCGATAGAAGGCATCGTTGTCATGCTGTCGCCGATGGTGCCGCACATCACGCAGCAGTTATGGAATGAACTGGGCCATGACGAGTTGCTGGCTGATGTGGCATGGCCGCAGTGTGATGAGTCAGCCCTGGTCAGGGACGAGATCGAGCTGGTGCTCCAGGTGAATGGCAAGCTGCGCTCCCGGATCAATGTCGAGGCTGATGCGGATAATGAAACTATCGAAGCTAAGGCATTGGAGGATGACAAGATCCAGAGCAATATCGAAGGCAAGACCGTACGCAAAGTGATCGTGGTCCCGGGCCGTCTGGTTAATATCGTGGCTAATTGATATGTCGTATTTAATACCGGGTGTAAACAGAACGACTTCACGAACTTTTCTCTATCTGGCGATGGCTGTCATGCTTTGTGCCTGCGGTTTTCAATTAAGGGGGGCGATTAACCTGTCCGATGATATCGCCCCGGTGTATCTCGAGCAGGGCACGCTGTTCGAGCTGGGACGAGAGGTAAGAGGCCTGCTGGCAACAAACAAGATAGAAGTGGTTGATAAGGAGTCGCGGTCCAAATCGACACTGGTTCTGGTGCGTGAAAGCAGAGAGCGGCGTGTACTTTCGGTTGACGGTAGCGGCCGTGCCAGAGAATACCTGTTAACTTATAGAGTCAATTTTGTAATAAAGATCAAGCAGTCAGCTGAAGTCAGCGATTCGCTTTCGATTTCGCGCAGCCTGTTATTCGATCCTGAGGCCGTACTCGCGGTGACCAATGAGTCGGAGATCCTCTATAAAGACATGCAGCGCGATATCGCACGCTTGATGCTATTAAAACTTCAGGCCTTGTCTGCTAAAAGGGCGGCAGAGAATGCCGGCCCGGTTCAACCAGCTACGAATATAGACCAATGAATGTACGTCCAGACCAGTTAGCATCGGTGGTCGCAAAGGCGGTCTATCCTGTTTATATGGTGAGTGGTGATGAACCATTGCAACAGATGGAATCCCTGGATCTTATACGCTCATACTTACGGGACAATGATTTTTCAGAACGAGAGATACTGGATGTCGATGCGCAGTTCGACTGGCAGCGATTGCTGGACGAAGCGGCGAATATGTCGTTGTTCGCTACGCGCCGTATCGTGGAGTTAAGACTGCCATCGGCAAAACCCGGCAGGCAGGGGTCACAGGTGTTAAAGGACTACCTGTCCCGCCCACCCGAAGACACGGTGCTGATCATCAACACAGGTAAGATCGACGGTAACGCGAAAAAGTCAGCATGGTATAAAGCGGTGGAGCAGAGCGGCATGATCGTGCAATGCTGGCCGGTGGCTGCTGACAAACTTTCCTCGTGGTTACAGCAGCGTTTTAAAGCACGCGATATGGAGGCCGATAACGAAGTGCTGGCTTATATCTCTCAGCATGTCGAAGGCAACCTGCTGGCAGCAGACCAGGAGATCGAAAAGCTCTACCTGCTGCTCGGCCCCGGCAAGATCGGTTATGCCGATGTCGCTGAAGCGGTCACCTCGCAATCGAGATACAGTGTTTTCGAACTGGTCGATATGCTGCTCGTCGGTAATACGAAACGTGTCATCAAGATAATCACCGGCCTGAAAGCGGAGGGCGTCGTGCCGGTCGTAGTCAACTGGGCTTTGGCAAAAGACATCCGTCTGCTGGCGCTGGCCTCGCAGGATATTTCATCTGCTGATTTTACACTGAAACGATCTGGTGTCTGGC
>JABDRN010000065.1 GCA_013041745.1 Gammaproteobacteria bacterium | reverse complement strand
AGACTGATACCTGCAGGGCTTTTTGAAATGTCGCCGCTATGGAGAAACTTTTTCGAGAACATCGTGACCGTACAGTTTAACCATCGACTGATGGCAACCTTGTTGTTCTTCATCGTTCCGGCATTCTGGTGGTCACTGAAAAATACGCCACAGGAATCACATATCCGCACAGGCGCCAACCTGCTATTAGCTGCTCTCGCGCTACAGATCACTCTGGGTATCAGTACATTGTTACTGGTGGTTCCTGTGACCATTGCAGCCGCACACCAGGCCGGTGCTGTCATCCTGTTAACCACGTCGATTTTTCTCAGCCATCAGCTGCGTGGCAGAACAGCACACCCTTGATCAACACATCTGTATCAGATTACATGATTTTGCTATTTCAATAATCATATAATATCGATATGGAGCCAGCACAGACCGAACTTAGACGAACCATAGGTTTACCATTATTATTGTTCTATGGCATGGGCAATATCATCGGTGCAGGAATCTATGTATTGATCGGAAAGGTTTCCGGTGAAGCGGCAATGTATGCGCCGGTAGCATTCCTGGCCGCCTCCATAGTCGCTGGTTTTAGTGCTTTTTCCTACAGTGAAATGTCTGCACGCTATCCACTTTCTGCGGGTGTAGCGGTTTATATCGATGAAGGTTTTCACCTTAAAAACCTGTCACGGCTAACCGGTATATTGATGGCAGTTGCGGGAATGGTTTCTGCAGCAGCGATCTCTCGTGGTTTCTACGGTTACTTCTACTCTATTATTCAGGCGCCTGAAATAATTGTTATAACAGCAGTGATCTTATCTTTAGGTTTGCTCACCATATGGGGGATATCACAGTCAGTGGCAGCGGCAGCTGTGTTGACTGTCATCGAAATATCCGGACTACTGCTCATCATCTGGGCCGGTAGAGATGTATTGAGTACCGCACCGGCTCAGGTAGAACAACTGTTACCGCCTTTTCAAATTTCGGCCTGGAGCGGAATCTTACTGGGTGGTTTTCTGGCCTTTTTCGCGTTTATCGGTTTCGAAGATATGGTCAACATCGCCGAAGAAGTAAAAAACCCGAAACGTACCTTACCGGCTGCCATATTGCTCGCCTTGCTGTTTTCTACCCTGATATACATCCTGGTATCGGTGATCGCAGTTTTAGCACTGGACTCGACGGCGCTTTCCGAGAGTAAAGCGCCACTCGCAGACCTGCTTTCAGCGACTTCAGAGATCGACCCCAGGATCATCAGCAGCATCAGCATGCTCGCGATAGTGAATGGCGCACTCATCCAGATGATCATGGCTTCGCGCATCTTTTATGGCATGGCAAAAAAAGGCTGGATCTGGAGCGGCCTGGCGAAAGTCAGCAAGAGAACACGTACTCCCGTGGTCTCTTCCTGGCTGGTTATCGTCATCATTCTTAACCTGGCCCTGTGGTTCCCTTTAGAATCACTGGCAAAAGGCACCAGCTATCTGATCCTTATCGTCTTTGTCCTGGTCAATGCATCTCTTATATCAGTAAAACGGAGCCAACCACAGGTAGAAGGAATTCTGAATGTGCCTGGATGGGTACCGGTTGCGGGCCTCATCAGCAGCGTCGGCCTTGCTCTGTTTCAGTTAGTAGCCTGACGATTACAGACATGATAGTTGACAGGCTGTTGCAGAACACCCTGCCAGTCAGATCCCTGTTCATTGCAAAACTTTTTTCTGACGTTTATTCGCGACACCGATGCGTGTTACTTTATTTTTCTTATCGATCAATGATGTAAATGTCGCCTTCTCTCCGCTACGGTCATAATCACGCTGCATCGCTTCGGACAGTATCGACGCATCGACATCACTCCTTGATCTGAGGTTATCAAAGATAAGCACAAAGAGACGCTGTAATGAAATCCTCCAGGTACTGCCGGCAGTCTGGTACAGCTCGTCACTCAACTGCATAAAACGTTCAAAAGGAGCACCGCCCAGAATCAGCGGCAACGTGTTTTTGAAACGACCGGAATTGGCGATCATATCCCAGTAACGGGCGAAGCGGTTGACACGCTGCATGGTCTCAAAGTCAATATGGCGTGTACATAATATGTTGTAAGGTGCTTCCGGGTTATAGCGTAACTGGTATTCCTCATTGTGACGATTGAGCGGTACGCCACGTAGACGCTTCAATATACCCAGCTGGATTTCATGCGGTTCAAGGGCAACCAGCTGGTCAAAACTCTGCGCAAAGTTTTCCAGTGTATCGGAGGGCAGACCGAAGATCAGGTCAGCATGGATATACGCCTCGGTCTCCTGACGTAACCAGCGAAGGTTGTCACGGGTCTTTGCATTATCCTGCTTTCGACTGATCAACACCTGTATATCTTCATCGAATGTCTGAACACCGATCTCGAACTGCAGGCTATGATGAGGGAATTTTTTAATGACCGCTTTTAACTTTTCAGGCAGCTTATCCGGCACTACTTCGAAATGCAGGTACAGATCATCGCTCATCCTCTGCAGGAAGAACTCGAGGATAGCGATGCTGCTGCTTACTTTCAGGTTAAACGTCCTGTCGATAAATTTGAAGTTACGAGCACCGCGCTTGTATAGAATATCCATCTCTTCGAGAAACCGTCCCAGCTCAAAAGGTTTCGATGTCTTGTCCAGTGACGAAAGACAGAACTCGCATTTGTACGGACAGCCACGTGATGCCTCGACATAGATCAGCCGGTTCTTAATATCATCATCAGTGTAATACTGATAAGGCAGCTGCAGTTGATCGAGCGGCAGCTCGTCGCTCTGTATCTGCTTGACGAGTGGTTTTTCAGCAGACAGGATAAGACGGCATAACTCAGGAAAACTCTTCTCAGCTGCGCCCATGACGACGTAATCGGCAATATCGACGATCGCAGGCATATCCGGCAGATGACTGACCTCCGGACCACCGAGCACGATGACCGTCTCCGGCGAGACCTGCTTGATTAACTCGACGGTCTTGCTGATCGCTTCCACGTTCCAGATATAAACACCGAAACCGATAATCTTAGGCTGCTGCTGCAGCAGCTTTTCTGCAATATCGATCGGACGCTGCTGGATGGTGAACTCTTCGATGATAGCACTTGACTGTAATTCATCGAGGTTGGCATACAGGTAACGCAGACCAAAAGCCGTATGCATATAGCGTGCATTAAGCGTGGTCAGGATGATCTCATTGCTCTGTGCCTGTTTCATGTCTCGCCATTATAACAGGCGCACCCATGAAAAAAGCTTTCGCCCTGCACGCTCATACAGCACAGCAGCGAAAGCTTTCTGCTCATATTTATGATCAGGGTTAAACGATGAATTTACCCGTTTCGCGTAATTGATTTTCCATCAGCTCGATCTCATGCGCACCGGAATAATAGATATTCGGATTCACCGTGTAGTCCAGACTCATGTTTCGGTCTTCGTAATTGACCCTGTTGAGGATACTCTTGATAGCATTCAGTCGCGCCTGGTATTTATCATTACTGCGGATCACCGCCCATGGGCTGTTATGGGTG
>JABDRN010000057.1 GCA_013041745.1 Gammaproteobacteria bacterium | reverse complement strand
CTTTGGTGGCCCTGCTCTGAACCTTTACCCGTTTCTTTTCTTTCCTGTTCGGTTTTCATGTTCTGTTGTTTATCCATTTCTCTGTTTGCTTTTTCTTTTTTCTCTTTTACTTTTTTCTCGGCTTTTTCTTTTTCTTCCTTAACTGCCCGCTCTGCTTGTTCTGTCGCCTCGTCGGCTTTTTGCTTTGCTTCCTGCTGTTCGGCTGCCATTTTGTCTTTACCCGCCCATTGTGGTTTTTCTGCCATGGCAGGTGATGATACTAATAAGGCCGTTAAAATTGTCAGATAAGATATTTTCATTATGGATTACTCCTGGGTTAGTTAAACTGTTTTGTTGTATTCGGTGTGGATTTGAATTTAGGTTCGATAACAAATTAAGTGTCGAATCCCTTCTGGATCATTTGCTGGCGATTTTCTATCTTCATGTATTTTATAAGGTATGAATTTTATCTATTTGTATTTATTGATATTATATTTCCTTGAAAAATGTTTTATATGCCGTTCTCGGCAATCGCGTCACTCTTTGAGTCTGATGTGAAGTTTTCCTTCTTTCACTTCAATCTCTTCCACCCCTTCGTTTATGGCTTGCCAGAAACCACCTGCCTCACCGAACGTTTCATTAAGATCGGTGTTTTTTAGATTACCCAGCCATGCATTGGGAATCGGTACGCCCCAGACACTGACACCTTTGAGTATCGCGCTGGGTTTGCCGTTGGACAATTTAATTTCCATACCCGCAGTAACCTTCAAGGTTTTTCCGCCGAGCACAGGAAAATCAGGATCCAGGTCCACCAGTAATTTGGCACTGGCCAGGTTATCTGAAAAATCAAAAGCCAGCTTGCTCGCGAGATCGGTATTCTTTGCCAGCAGTGCGTTAAACTCTTTTTCACTGAAATCAATGTCACGGCTCGCACCGGCTTCTGTGTAGGCTTCGGGTTGTAGTGCTTTTTTAGAAGCCGCCTTTGTTGAGGCGTTACTGCTTGAAGTGGCGTTTGTGCCAATACCAAGACGTTCGAGTTTTTCATCGAGATGATGCTGATCAGCGGCATTGAGTACGACCGGATTAAACTTGGTGGGAAACAGGTAACTGGTCACTAGCCAGTAACCTGCGCCCGCGGTAATTAAAACCGTAATAATAACGATACCGAAGGTGCGCCAGCCGTTCTGTGCTGGCCTGGGGTCGGATTTTCTAGAGATGCCCTGCTGCTCGTTACTCATACTTTACACTCGTCAACGATAACCACTGTTATGTAGTGGCTTCGATGCGTCGAACGGTGAATTATTTACTGCCATATTTTTCCTTATTGGCCTGGGCAAGTTTCGCTTCTTCGTCTGTGTATTGGCGGCCCGACCAGAGCATTTCATAGGCGATTTCTTCATTGCCGTTCTCGCATAGTTCAAGCACGGATTTAAATAATGGCTGGAAGGTATCGCTCTTGTGTGATTCTTCATGCTCGGCGAAGCTTTCCCAGAAGGTCACAATTAATGCTTCCTTGTCTTTCATCTCACTATCGACCGCCTTGCCGGTAGTCGAACCTTCATTTGAAATCTGTCCCATATTTTTACAGACAAAACCACCGACAAAGCCGGTTTCTGAATGGTAGGTTTTAACGTTTTCGCATAACATGGCAACACGTTCCTGTAAGTCATCCATGCTGAATTCCGATTTAAGAATGACACGGTTGACAGTAACAACGCCACCGGGTGGATAGTCTGGTATTAATCCGCTCATAATTTTTCTCCTGTTAGTTAGCCTTAAAGCTTGTCTTAAGTCGGCATGTTAATTTAGCCTGTACACGCTACCAGTTGACTGGCAACTATACAATCCAGAGAAAGTTAACTTTTGTTAAATGTGCCTTATACCTACCCCTTATTAATATTATTAATCTACAGGCAGTTAACATTCTATATATCTATACCCTTATCTTTAGCCTCTGGTTTTACTCAACTTAATAATTAAAGCGGTTCGGTTACTTTGCCTTCGGTTAATTTTCGGCGGTGGCTAAAGCGACGCAACCGTCATAAAGGTGAAAAGAAAAACACCATGGCAGGTGAGTTTTCGTAATTTTTTCATTGGCAATAAGTAGGGTCAGATGAAACTTTCAACCTGTCGATACAGCGGGCAGGTTCAATTTACGCAGCAGAGAGGTATTTCTCATCTGACCGTGCTTGATGTCAGGCAGTAAAATAATCATCCCATCGCGTATCCAGCAGCTTGATGCCTTCCTGTATCGGTATCGCGCTAAACCTGTCGTCGGCTTCTGTCACCAGTTTCAAAACCATCAGTTTGTTCAGGGCATCCTCAATCTCAAAATCTACCCGGCACTGGCCTTTTTCAAACAACCAGCGCTCGATCGCCTGGTCTATCTCACTGCGCGACATCGGTACGCCATTGCTCAACAGGAAGTAATACGCCAGCACGGCTTCTTTGCATTCCTCTTCCTCGGCGTCATCAGCGAGACGATGGAACACACCGGCATTGTTATCCAGGTTCTTGAAATACAGATTTTGTGTCAGCGCCTGCATGAAACGTAATTTACGGTTCTTGAAGTTATTGAACTGTTTCCACAGATAGCCGCCGAGCGCAGCAACACCAGCGAGCAGGATCATCAGCGCAGCCTGGTTGAGCTCGGCCGGTTCGCTGCTCAGCCCTAGCCAGAAACCGATTATAGAGCCGAGCAGCACCAGCGATGCGCCGAGTTTGGTGGTGAGTACGATACCGCCGCTGATCACCGCGGGCACACCGATCAACAGCTTATCCTTCAGTCGCATGCGCACGGCGGTATTGGGAAACAGCATCTCCAGGTCGGCACGCGGAACGTTCTGAAAGAGTTTGAGCATGGTCGCGCCGGGCTTGCATACCGGCATATGCGCTTTGCTGCCGCTAAAGTCATCGCGAAAACGGATATACAATACGACACGATCGTAATTGGTGAAGCGGATCTTTTTCCTGATCAGTCCGAATACACTGCTGAGCGTCTCCTCACGCTGCGATACACCGCGACAGAACAGCAGCACTTCAGAGAAGTCATCAAAATCCACGTGCAGCCTTATCTTGAACATCGAGGCCTCGGTAAGTGCCTGGTTGAGTTCGTCTTTCGATACCTGCTCGTAGTTGGCTTTTTCCAGTAGCCCGCCCAGCAGTTCGACAAAATCGAGTTCGCTGAGGGTTTCGCTGTTATCAAAAGCGAGGGTATCAGCATCGGGATCGACCGGGGCATAACAGTCTTTCAGGGATTCGACGATCTGGTGAAACTCGAAATGAAAGATACTGCTGAGCATATAATACAGCTGACGGAAATCGGCCTCCTGTCCAGCCAGTGTTGTATCCTGCAGACACATCTCGACGATGTCGTGTTTGCGGAACGGTATAAAACGGTAAGTATTTTCAGTTGCCTGGTTCATAGGGTGGCATTATAGCTGCTTGGTATGTAAGTGTTGTGTGTGACGATGTAAAACCGGGTACATGATACACAGTGTTTTTTATCCTGGTAAATATTCTATATATAAGCGGGCCGGACTGCTGGTGCAGCTTAATCTCTCTGAGCTTATTTTTCGAAAGTTTACAAACATTTAACATTTGTATCGAAAAAGACTGGCTTACGGACTGTAGTATCTCGTTCAGATAAAACTACGTCTCGATGGAGAGATTTTATGAGCAACAAGAAAACCATGAATCAACGCCTGCTATCATCAGTAATCGCAATATTTATCGCCATGATGTTCAGCTTCTCTGCCCAGGCAGCATCCTGTAAGGGCAAGTCACAATCGTCCTGCTCCGCAGACAAGAACTGTAGCTGGGTAAGTGCCTACAAACGTAAGGATGGCGTTAAAGTTTCAGGCCATTGTCGAGTCAAGGCCGGTAATACCAGTTCGAAAAAGTCATCAAAGAGCACGAAGAAGCAGTCGAGTGCAGACACGAAGTCAAAACAGAAAAAGTCGACAAAAGATGTAGATAAAAAGTCCAAGGACAAAAAGGCCAAGAAAGATAAGAAGGCCAAAGACAAAAAAGCCAAGAAAGATAAAAAGTCTAAGGACAAGAAATCTACAAAAAATTAAAACATAAAAAAACAGGGCCAGTAAAAACCAGGGTCAGAGAGCAATAGTTTCTAATATTAAAGTTATTGCTCTCTGACCCTGTTTTATGTATGTAAATGGCAAATAAATGGGGACGGAGGATTTTTTTACCACATGCAGTAATTGATCAAAATTTAATCCCTCCGGCACCTTTTATCCCTTTATTCTTAATATTCTTCAGTCACCCAGACACCAACGTCCAGGCTGGTGGCCGGCGGTCCAATAAACGACCCTTCCACCGGCGGTATCGCTTCGGGTAGCCTGGATACTGCCACCGCAGTGTGGTCGTTACCGACGACCAGGCCGAGTGTAGGATCAAAGCCTTTCCAGCCGGCGCCGGGCAGAAACACCTCGGCCCAGGCATGGGTCGAACCATAGTTGAACGCTGATGGTTCAGCCTTCAGGTAACCGCTGACAAAACGCGTAGCCATCCCCAGGTGGCGGGCCGCTTGCATGAAAAGATACGCCTGGTCGCGACACGAGCCGCTGCATATCGACAGGGTGTCTTCCACCGACTGCACCCCGGGTTCCTCACGCAGCGCATAGGCCAGCGTCTGCTGGATGTGAACACACAGACGCTGCAGCAGTGCGTAGCTTTGAATCTGTTCGCCTGGCTGCCATACAGCAGCAATCAAGTCAGCCAGCGGGCCTGTACCCTGCTGCTCCGAGCTAAACATGTACGGCGACAGCACTGCCAGATCTTCCGATTTATAGTTAAACGGGTAGTCGATGGCGTAATCTGCCACCAGGAAATCGAGCGGCGCTTCATTGTATTGCTGGATAATGATTTCGCTTTCGATGATGAGCTGGTCGGTATGCGTATCAAAAGTCGCTATCGCCACAGAGTTATCTTCGACATCACGAAACCAGCGAAGTGAAGCGGCAGGCGTTATCTTCAGCTCCGATGACTCGATACGCAACTCATGATTTTCACGCGGCCGCAGGCGCAAGGTATGCGGTTCCAGCCAGACCTTACCCGCAAAGTTATAGTAAGTGCGATGAAGGATCTTGTAACGTTGCATGCAGTATCCCGCCTGGAATTCGAGTGATTATGGATTTCATGATCAGTATACCTGTTTCATTCGCTGAGATTGTCGATAGATTCAGCAACCAAGGCCCGGGGCTTCATGCCTTGAAAATAGATCATAGAGACTGTGACAAATGAACATTATTTATAAGACCGACTTCTCCCCTGGA
>JABDRN010000031.1 GCA_013041745.1 Gammaproteobacteria bacterium | reverse complement strand
ATAGTTTTGCGATGTATATTTTTGTCGCCTTGCAATCTGACTTCGATCGGTAATTGTAGCTCGTAGGCAGGACCCTGTTGTCGCTGAATGAGTTTGATCGATAGTGTGTAACCGCCGTCTGCCTGGTGAACGGCGACATCATCCAGGCGTATATCAGGTGAGCCTTTCCTGTTTAGCCATTGCTCGATAAAGCGCTGATGATCAATGACATTATCGTTTTTAATATTTGTGTATAGTGTCATGATGAGTTCATCAAAGCTTGCATACTGAAACTGGTAACGTTGCCAGAATTGTCTGATATTACTATCGAAAGCATCTTTGCCAGACTGTTGTCTTAACATGTGCACCACCATCAGTGCCTTGCTGTAACCGACTGCCTGGCTGGCTTCATCATGACGTGAGGTAAAGTTGCTAAGCGCGAAGTCGCCTTGCTCGGCGGCGAAGTTTGCATAACGCTCGAGTGCCTTACGTCGATATTCATCGCCTTTGCCCTGTTGTTCGCTGTCGAAGTGGTCTGACATGTAGGCGGTGAGGCCTTCACTCCAGTTGCCGTTTGAATAATCGATATAGACACCGTTACCCCACCAGTTATGCAGTATCTCGTGCGGCAGGGATGTGTTCAAGATGAAGGGCAGGCGGATCACCCTCGATCCTAGCAGGGTGAACGATGGCATGCCGTACCCGGTCTGCCATCGATTCTCGACAACAGCGAATTTGGCATATGGATAACGCCCGATCCAGTTATTATAAAGGCTGATATAGTGCGCTGACGATTGCAGGTATTTTTCTGCCAGCTCAGCATCTGGTTCATGCAGGTAGACGACGAGTTCTATACCGTCGTGATCTGTTGCATAGCGCTGGTAGGCTCCACCTATAAGATAGATATCATCCTGTGGCTGCGGCATATCAAAAGTGTGACCGGTTGCTGTCGCGATACGTTTACCCTGGCTTATGATCTGCCATTTTTTCGGTGCTTCTACCTGCATATTAAAAGTAAATAAAGGAAAGCTTTTGAACGTGGGTAACCAGGCGCTGCCGGAATCGAGATAGAGGTTATCACTATCCAGGGCTGATTCTGGCATTTCGAAAGGCCCAACTGTCCTTTCTGAAACTATCTTGCCTTGATAGTCCAGTTGAACCTTTCCATCTTGCGGTAGTCTGCTTATTCGATAGTGATGCAAACGTCCTGTGGCTGATTTACCGAGTAATATCAGTTCAGCGTCGACTGCTTTGACAGTCAGGCTGTTTCTCAGCGAAAATTCTGCACTGTAGGTGCCTGCCGGCAATTGTATTTTATCTCTGATACTTATACTGTTCTCATCAGGCTGTATCTTGACATGTAATTGATGATGCATGGTTTCTTGCGCAACAGCCGAAGAAACCGTTAAACAAAGTACTAGCGATAATAATAACCAGAGAGACTCTTTATGACGCGATTGATGCAAGAATCTGTTGGGCTTAAACATTTTGAACCTCGATTACGGCAGTCAGCTATTAGTTGCTCGATGTTGTTATTGGTTGCATCAATACTCTTCTTTTTTATCAGTAATAGTGTTTATGCAATGTCCGCCATTGTTAATACTTCATTCAGTAGTGCGCTGCATTCCACCACAACGCCGAGCATCAAACCGGTGACAAACCTGCCTGTGATAAAGATGGAGCAGACTGATCCGCTGGTGAAAATGATAGATGATATCGATAGAGCACGTGTAATACTTGTTGGAGAAACACACACCAGGTATGACCACCACCTCGTACAGCTGGAAATATTGAAGCTGTTATATCAGAAACCATCAAAGCTTGCTATCGGCGTCGAATGGTTTCAGCAGCCTGTACAGAAATATCTGGATGCTTACATTACCGGCGATATCGATGAAGCCGAGATGCTTCATCAGACCGGTTACTTTGATCGCTGGCGATATGATTACCGTCTGTATCGGCCGATCATGCAGTATGCTCGTGAACATAACATTCCCGTTATCGCACTCAATGCTTCGAAAGAACTTAGTGAGGCATTGAGAGAAAATGGTTTCGATGATCTGCCCGAAGAACTAAAGCAGCAGCTGCCCAAAAGTTATGACTGGTCTGACAAAGCATACGAACAGAGGCTGCGCGTCGTCTTTGAGCAGCATCCCGAATATTCCGATGGCTTTGAAGATTTTCTTCGTGGCCAACTGACCTGGGATGAGAGTATGGCCGAACGTGCTGCTGAGTATCTGCAGAGTGATCCTGATGTTCGTATGCTCGTGCTGGCCGGCAGTGGACATATCGCTTACGGTTCGGGTATCCCTAACCGGATAAAACGTCGAATCGATGTCGAGCAGTATTCGATATTGATCTCAGAAGATTACCTGACGATGTCTAAAGAAAGTGCCGATTTCCTGGTGCTGTCACCGGTGCAGGCGCTGGCTCCTGCAGGTCTCATCGGTGCTTTTCTGGAAACCGAAGGCAAACTACTGACGATCAAAGACTTTTCTGCTGACAGTGCGGTAAAAGATGCCGGCCTGAAAGCAGGTAACGTGATCATAGCAGTCGATGATGTAGCGGTGAAGAGTTTTGCTGATTTTAAACTGGCTGTATTAGATAAAAAGCCCGGCGACATTATCGAGCTTCACTATATCGATAGTGCTGAATCAGGTCATAAGGACAAAAAGACGGTAAAGATAGAACTCAGATAAAAGATGTCTATTCTTCAGCCAGCTTTATCGTCATTACCTGCTGCTGACATCGGTGTAGTCACGTTTTGCCGGGCCAACATATAACTGGCGCGGACGACCGATACGCTGATTTTCCTCGGCGATCATCTCCGTCCATTGTGAGACCCAACCGACAGTTCTGGCGATGGCAAACATCACAGTGAACATATTTTTAGGGATACCCAGGGCCTTGTAAATTAAGCCGGAATAGAAATCAACATTGGGGTAAAGATTACGCTGTATGAAATACTCGTCGCTTAGTGCAATCTCTTCCAGTTTTAGCGCCAGCTCAAAACAGGGATCATTTTTATCACCGATCTTATCCAGCACGTCATAGCACATCTGACGGATGATCTTTGCCCGCGGATCATAATTTTTATAGACACGGTGCCCAAAACCCATCAGGCGGAAGGGATCGTTCTTATCTTTTGCGCGAGCGATGAATCCGGGTATGTTTTCGATACTTCCGATCTCATCTAACATGGATAACACGGCTTCATTGGCGCCGCCATGCGCTGGCCCCCATAAAGCCGCTATGCCGGAAGCAATGCAGGCAAAGGGGTTGGCACGTGAGCTTCCAGCCAGGCGAACCGTTGAGGTACTGGCATTTTGCTCATGATCGATGTGCAAGATGAAGATCAGATCGAGTGCTTTTTCAGCGATAGGGTCTACTTCATACGGTTCGCAAGGCACAGAGAACATCATGCGTAGCAGGTTGCCGGTGTAACTGAGGGAATTATCGGGGTATACCTGCGGTTCACCTATCGAATGTTTATAGCTTGCTGCAGCGATAGTAGGCATCTTCGCGATCATCCTGTGTGCTGCAATCTCACGGTGGTAGGCATTACTGATGTCGGTCGAGTCATGATAGAAAGCAGAAAGTGAACCGACGACACCGACCATGATCGCCATCGGATGTGCATCGTGATAAAAACCGCCAAACAGGCTGCTCAATGATTCGTTGAGCATGCTGTGCCCGATGATGACGTCGTTAAACTCTTTCAGCTGCTGTTTTTCAGGCAGTTCACCGTATAACATCAGATAGGCAACCTCGGTAAAGCTGCTTTTTTCAGCCAGCTGTTCGATCGGGTAACCACGATACAGCAGTTCGCCTTTATCACCATCAAGATAAGTCAATGAACTCTGACAGCTGGCGGTAGATAGAAAACCAGGATCATAAGTAAAGTAACCGGCATCACGGAACAGGCGGCCAATGTCTACCGCATATGGGCCATGTGTTGGATGTTTTACCGGCAGCTCGATCTGTTTGCCAGTCTTATTGTCAGTGACAGTTACGGTATGTTCTTTCATATTTATTACCCTAAAAACACAATGCTATTTACATTATGTAGATTTGGTGCCAAAAATGATAGCTATTACTATATTTTAAGTAAGGGTAGAATATATTAACCGATTGACTACACGGAGTGATGCCAGTGTCAATTAAACGTCGACAATTTATCCAGTACCTGGCTATCGCAGGCACATCCCTCAGTTCATTGTCAGGCTCGTTGCTGGCTGCCAGCGACACATCTAACGCTTCATCTCCCGCTATGGCATCCAGCGGCAGACATATGCGCATCATCCCTTCAAGCGGTGAAAAGATTCCTGCTATCGGTCTTGGCTCATGGCTGACTTTTGCCATCGATGTGGATGATGAAGATGAGCTTGCCAGACGTATCGCTATCCTGCGTGAGTTCCTGCAACAAGGCGGCGGAGTACTGGATTCTTCACCGATGTATGGCGTTGCTCAGGAGGTCATCGGTAAAGGTCTGAAACGTATCGGTCGGCATGATGATCTGTTTTCTGCGACCAAGGTCTGGACCACAGGTAACCGTCAGGGCTTTATCCAGATGGAAGCGTCTCGCCAGCTATGGGGCCTGGAGCAGCTCGACCTGATGCAGGTGCATAACCTGCTGGATTGGGAAACGCACCTGCCGACCTTGCATGCGATGAAGCAACAGAAAGATATCCGTTATCTCGGTGTCACTACCTCACATGGCCGCCGACATGAAGAGCTGGAACATATCATGCGTACTCAACAGCTGGACTTTGTACAGTTCACCTATAATATCATCGACCGCGAAGCTGAAGAGGTACTACTTCCGCTGGCAAAGGAAAAGGGAATCGCGGTGATCATCAATCGCCCGTTTCAGCGTGGCGGTCTTTTTAAAAAGTTTGAACGATACCCGTTACCTGCCTGGGCGAACGAGATAGATTGCATGAACTGGGCACAGTTTTTTTTGAAATTCATCATCTCTCATCCCGCTGTAAGCTGTGCCATACCGGCAACCTCACAGATCGAGCATCTGCGTGAAAATATTGCTGCGGGTTTTGGGGTTTTGCCCGATGAAGTTATGCGAAAGAGGATGCTTGCCTATATAAATGATCTTTAGTCATCATTATCGCGAGCGGAAATCTTGTTCAGGCGCTGTAGACATCCAGAAGAGATTGCTTCGTGCCTCGCAATGACGCTCTTCTCTAAGTCACAGCCTTGACAGGTAATCAGCTACTGCATCCAGTTCGCTTTCGGATAATGCTTTCAGCTGAATTACCATCTGCTCGTTAGCATTCTTTCGGTAGCCATCCTGTATCCACTTCAGCTGGCGTAACAGGTAAGCATGATGCTGGCCTTTCAGGCTGGGGAAGAACGCTTCATTGTTACCTTCAGCGGCTTTTCCATGACACTGAATACAGCGCTTTTGGTAAATATTTTTGCCCGTTTTGATATTTTTTCCATCACCGACACCAGGGCTCGGGTCTTCCTCCATAGAGGCTATATAGGCAGTAACATCACTTATTCCCTGTATGCCGCCAACTGATTCAGGGTCGGTGAAGGGGTACATCGTCGGGTTAACACGGTTCTTCGAACGGATATCGGCCAGCTGCTTGATCAGGACATTGCGGTGTTGTCCCGCGATTACAGGAAAACTACCGTCTTCCTTGCCCCAGCCGTTCTTGCGATGGCAACTGGCGCATAAACGATAGATCTTTTCACCGTTTTCCAGGTCTGGCTTTAACTCTATTGCCTGGATTATTTCATCACTTATATTAGCATTTGTTGATATAGCGCAAAGAGGTGTGAACCCTGCCAATGCTAAAATGGCGCTCGCAAGTAGGCGCTTATAGTGACATTTACGTTTAACTATTGCCTTTAAATGACTGAAATACATATTCTTTTTCTTATAAATATGAGAGGAGTGGTTAAATTTGTGGCTAGCATAACATTACTCGCTGCTAATTATTAATAACCCAAATCAAACAATGATGAATTTCAGAACAGTTTTACTCTATATCTTGTTGCTTCTGTTCGCAGCTAACGTGCAGGCCAAGGTAATCAAGAACATCGAAACTGAAGACGCCGATATCGAAGTACGCGTATTTCCAGCTGAAGGCAATGTCCTGCTGCTGGGTTTTCCCTGTGATGAAGGAAAGAGCATAGCTGAAGAGAGAACAGCCCAATCGCTTTCCGAAGATGGTGTAGAAGTCTGGATGCCAGATATGCTCGGCGGTTTCATGCTGCCCAAGGTGCGTAGCAGCCTGGCAGATATACCTACTGAGACTATCACCGCGATCATCGCCGAAGCGCTGAAGACCGGTAAAAAAGTCTACCTAATCGCCAGCGGCCCTGATACCGAACTGGTGTTACGTGCCGCCAGCCAGTGGGAAGCGGAAGATCATGAGCCTGTCGCCGGCGCTATCCTGATGTTCCCGAGACTATATAAAGATACACCGGTGCCGGGTGAGGTGCCTGAGTATGTCGATGCTGTTGGCAAGACACAACTGCCAATCATGTTGCTTGAAGGTGGGCGCACACCTAACCGTTGGGGTCTTAATACGCTTAGCAATGAGCTGCAGAAGAGCGGCAGTGATGTCACCTCAAAAGTAATCCCCAAGGTAAGAGGATATTTCTTCAAGCGTCAGGATGCCAATCGCTCAGAAGACGTCGTTACCTCGCAGATGGCGGGTTTGATCAAAGTCAGTTTATTTTATCTCGGTGAGAGCGAAATCTAATGTATAAGCAAATATATCTATCTATCTTATTACTCACTCTTTCTGTACTGTCACAGGGCATGGTCCATGCGGCTAACCTGAAACCGGTGACTAATGAGGTCGCTGCACCATCATTGACACTCAAGGACCTGCAGGGTGATATCCATGATCTGAAGGATTACAGGGGGCAGGTGGTACTGGTTCAGTTCTGGGCGACCTACTGTGGACCCTGTCGCAAAGAGATGCCTTCGATGAACAAGATGATGAGCAAGATGGGGGATACTCCTTTCAAGATCCTTGCCGTCGATATGGGGGAAAGCGAAGCGGAAGTGAGACCATTCGTTGAGGAAGTAAAACCTGAATTCACCATACTGATGGACGAAGAAGGAAAGAGTATCGAAGACTGGCGTGTGTTCGCTGCACCTTCCAATTTCATCATCGGTCCTGATGGTAACATCAAATATACCCTGTTCGGTGGTGTCGAATGGGATTCTGACGAGCTGGTTGATAAGTTAAAAGCGCTGGCAAAATAATACCAATACTCCCTCTTCAAGTGCTGCCCGCATGCAGGCGCTGGCACTGAGGGAGTAAGTCATTGCTATCTGGCCATTTCATCCTGTGCTTTATCAGCTCGTGACCTCTGCGAGTCAGGATCGTTATAAGGATCATTGTGAGGTGCGGGACTTGAGCAGCCTGCTATCATCAACGTTGTCAGCAATATAAGTATGTTTCTGGTAACGGATTCCATCTCAATCTCCTTCAAAGTCTAAGTTGTTTCTAGTTTAACAAGATTGTTGGACAGGGTGCGTCAATGTCAACAATCTCAGCACTATATGGTCAGCTCCTCTCCAGTTGACCTGTGGTATAGAACGATTCTAACTACCGTTCGTCTAAAGTGTTGAAATAATGACATAAAGCCTGTCTTTCTCGTAAGTCTATGACTATACTTTTAAAATAATATTCTGTAGCACATGATGTTCTCATAACATCGTTCGCAGAAAAAATAAAAAATCCATAAATTCCAAAAAGTATCTATATTTCATGAGGTTATCCGTTATGGATCGCAAAGTTAGTACTGCTAATTT
This sequence comes from Gammaproteobacteria bacterium, assembly GCA_013041745.1. GTDB lineage: Bacteria > Pseudomonadota > Gammaproteobacteria > SZUA-229 > SZUA-229. Next base: position 57,058 of record JABDRN010000031.1, on the reverse strand, counting down.
GAAAATTGGAATGTATGTCTCAAAGCTCGACCGGCCATGGATGCAGACGCCTTTTTTAATTCAGGGATTTTTTATTGAAGAAGAAAGCCAGATCGGCAAATTAGTCGAATATTGCGAATATGTATACATCGATATCGAGATGGGTGAAAAGGCTGAGATGTATCTCGATACGGCACCGACATCTGTCCCGGGTTTCCAGGTAAAACAGCGCCTGGCGGTCAACAGACAGCTGGAGAATATTCTTAATACCGGAAAAAAAGCAGTTACCTATATCGATCAGAAATCAACCATTCAGGAGTTACCCGATGCCAGGGCCGCCATCGACAAGGCATCGAGCTGCATCACACGGATAATGGAAAAGGATATTGTTAACGGCAAACTGGATGTTGCAAAGGTCAGGGAAGCTGTTGATCCTATTCTGGATAGTGTCATCAGAAATTCTGATGCCTTCATGTGGCTATCGAAAATGCAGGATCATGACAGCTACAGTTATGACCACTCTGTGCAGAACTGTGCACTGGGAATCACATTTGGCCGTCATATCGGCCTCAACAGGAAAGACCTGACGACACTGGCCACCGGTTTACTATTGATGGATGTCGGCAAGGTCAAACTACCAAAAGCACTGCTGACGAAAACAACGCCACCGAGCAAGGACGAAGTAGCCATCATGCGTAAGCATGTCGCTTTCAGTGTTGATATCCTGCGTAAGGCAAAAGACATCAATGAGCATATCGTCAATATCGCACTGACCCACCATGAACGATACGATGGCAGCGGTTATCCCAACGGCCTGGTCGGCACCCAGACACCGGCGTTTGGCCGTATGGCTGCGATCATCGACTGTTATGATTCCATGATCTCGTCGGCACCTTACAAGCAGGCGATACCCGAGCATAAAGCACTGCAGAATATCTATAACCTGAGTGATAAGCTTTTTCAAAAAGACCTGGTGGAGCAGTTTATCCAGTGTATGGGGGTGTATCCAACCGGTTCCCTGGTGGAACTGACATCCGGTTCAGTGGCGGCTGTGCTGTCGCAGAATACAGAACAGAAGATAAAGCCGAGATTATTGATGTTGCTCGATGAGAAAAAGCAGCCATTGAAAAAGCAGCGGGTTTTCGATCTGGCAACGCATAAAAAAACACCATTATTTATCGCCAAGAGTCTGGAGAATAATGCCTATGGTGTCGATATCAGGAAGATCAGACTAAAAGCATAAAATAGTAGCAGTACACAAGATCCTGCGGGGCCTGAATAAAACAAGCAATCATCGTTTTATTCAGGCCCCGATTGTTTTGACCGCATCCACCTGACCGGTTTCACGCCGCTATGTCTTATCACTCGATTGTTGCAACTCTTTTTCCAGCTTCTGTGTTACTGCTTTTGGAGAAGCAGTGAACCTGCCGACCAGATCATAGGCGACAGGTACGATGAACAGGGTGAACAGGGTACCGGCAATGACGCCGGACAGTATCACTACACCGAGAACATAACGGGTTTCTGTACCGGCCCCTGAAGAGATCAACAGCGGCACCGAACCGGCTGCTGTAGTGATGCCGGTCATGATGATCGGACGGAATCGGGTATCGGCGGCCTCGATCAGGGCTTCACTGAATTCACGTCCCTGGTCACGTAACTGGTTGGCGAATTCGACGATCAGGATACCGTTTTTTGCCGACAGGCCGACCAGCATGATCAGGCCTATCTGACTGTACAGGTTGAGCGTCTGACCGGTGAGATAGATACCGAGCAGGGCGCCTGTCATCGCCAGCGGTACGGTCAGCATGATGATGAAGGGATGTATCCAGCTCTCGAACTGTGCCGCCAGGACCAGGAACACCACCATGATGCCGAGCATGAATATGAACAGCAATGACTCACCAGCAAACTTGTAGTCGCGAGACTGACCTTTGTAGTCGATGACGGCCTCAGCGGGCAGATGTTCATCGACCAGACCTTCGAGGTGCGTCAGCGCCTCACCCAGGGAATAACCATCTGCCAGGTTTGCTTCGATGGTGATGGAGCGCACCCTGTTGTAGCGGTTGAGTTTTATCGAGTCGGCAAATTCGACGATGCTGACCAGGTTAGATAAGGGGATCAGTTCACCACTGCGTTCTGAACGAACATAGATGTTCTGTATGTCGTCAGGCGTCCGTTGTGACTCGCGCTCGCCTTCTAGCAGGACGTAATATTCCTGGCCTTCATCGATATAGGTGGTCACCCGTCTCGAACCAAGCATGGTCTCCAGGGTGCGGCCGATATTGCTCACGGTGACACCCAGGTCAGCGGCACGGTCATAATCGATGACTACCTGCATCTGCGGTTTGGTCTCTTTATAGTCATAGTCCAGCCCGATGAGGCCCGGGTTGTCCTGCTTGATCTTTGCCAGCAGGATATCTCGCCATTGTGCGAGCTGTTCATAAGTACCACCGCCGATGACGAACTGTACCGGCTTCTGAATACGTGCACCGAAGCCCTGGCGCATGACAGGGAAGGCTTTAACCCCTGGCAGGTCACCGAGCCTGGCACGGACGTCAGCCATGATCTCCCAGGCAGAACGGCGTGAATCCCACTCGTTCAATACCATGATGATGATGCCATTGTTGAAGATAGCGACATTACCGAAACTGCGCGGTGCACGCACCAGCAGGCGGGTGACTTCACCGTCTTCAACCAGCGGCATCAAACGGCTCTCTGCTTCGTTCATGTACTTCTTGATGTATTCGTAGGATGCTCCTTCAGGGCCATTGACCAGCACGAAAAAAGCGCCGCGGTCTTCTTTCGGTGTGTACTCGTCGGGTATGTGTGTCAGCAACCAGGAAGAAGAGGCGCCGACACCGATAAACACCAGTACGATGATCCACTTGTGTTTGAGGGCGCCGGCAAGAACAGCATGGTAACCACACTGCAGGCCTGTGAAAGCTGCATCGACGGCTCTGGTAGCGAAGTTCTCGTCGTCGCTGGCGCGTAATACCTTGGAGGCCAGCATCGGAGACAACGACAGTGCGACAAAACTGGAAAAAGCCACTGCTGCTGCCATGGTGATGGCGAACTCGGAGAAAAGCCGGCCGACGTCACCCTGCAGAAAAGCGATGGGAACAAATACCGAGACAAGCACCACGGTGGTAGCGACAACGGCGAAGCCAACCTGGCGTGTACCGCGAAAGGCCGCGACCAGGGCGGACTCGCCATATTTATGCATGCGCCGGTGGATGTTTTCCAGAACGACGATGGCATCGTCGACCACCAGACCGATGGCAAGTACCAGCGCCAGCAATGTCAGCATATTGACCGAGTAATCCAGCATCAGCAGCACCAGTGAAGTCGCGACCAGTGACACAGGTACGGTAACGGCTGGTATCAGGGTTGCACGCAGGCTGCCGAGAAACAGGTAGATGACCGTTATCACCAGTAATATGGCGATGCCGAGTGTCTTGTATACTTCTTTGATAGCGCCTTCGATGAATACCGATGTGTCATAACTCTGGTTGATCTTCATCCCCGTTGGCAGCGTGGGGTTTAGTCGCCGCATCTCTGCCTTGGCTGCCCGGGTAACCTCCAGGGTATTGGCCGTCGACTGTTTGATGATGCCGATACCCACCATGGGAATACCGTTACCACGAAAGAACAGCCGATTTTCTTCGGCGGTGCGTTCGACGCGAGCGACATCGCCGAGGCGGGTGAGGTGATTATCTCCGCCCTTGCTAATGACCAGCTGTGAGAAATCCTGCGCAGTGAGGAATGTGCGCTTGATGCGCATTGTAAACTGCCGTTCTTCTGAGTCGATGCTGCCGGCCGGCAATTCCACATTCTCGCTGCGTAAGGCGCTCTCGACATCGGCGACGGTGATACCACGTGCTGCCAGTTTATTTCGGTCTAGCCAGACACGCATGGCATAGGACTGCTTGCCACCGATGCGGACACGCGCGACACCGTCGAGTACCGAGAACCGGTCCAGCAGATAGCGTTCGGCATAGTCAGTCAATGCCGGCACAGTGAGTCGGTCGCTGGAGAGGTTGAGCCACATGATGACGTCGTCATCGCTGCTGGCTTTCTGTATGTCAGGCGGTTCTGCTTCCTGTGGCAGGTTGTCGAGCACGCCGGAAACACGGTCGCGGATATCATTAGCCGCAGCGTCGACATCACGATCGACATCGAATTCGACAGAGATCCTGGAGCGTCCGTCTTCGCTACTGGACTCGATGAAACGCATGCCTTCGATGCCAGCAATGCGGTCTTCGATGATACGAGTGATACGACTTTCGACGACATCCGCGGATGCACCTGGATATACTGTATCGATCGATACTATTGGAGGATCGATATTGGGATATTCGCGTAATGGCAGCCGGTCGAAAGCGACCAGGCCGAATGCGATCAGCAGCAGCGATAATACTGCTGCCAGTACCGGACGTTTGACCGAGACATCAGAGAGGATCAAGTTTAGCTACCTTTCTGTTTTTTGATGACATCTGCGATATCGATGCTGCCATCATCGACTGCCATGACATCGAGTGTGTCACCCGGTTGTACCTTGCTATTACCGTGGGTCACAACCTGCTGGCCTTCCTCGAGGCCGTCGAGGATTTCAACATAACCCGGTAGTCGCAGACCTATCTGCACCTGCTTTTTCTCCACCGTATCCTTACCATCTTTTTCGATTCGCAACATGACAAATTGCTTATCTGCCAGCGGCACCAATGAGGCCTCGGGTATTACCAGTGCCTGACGGGTATTTCGCAGCAGGTCGACCTGCATCAGGATGCCCGGAATAATGCTGCCATCGGGATTCGGCAGCAGGGCGCGCACCTGGATAGAGCGGGTCAGGGGATCAACACGGCTGTCGATGCTCTTTACTTCACCGCTATACTCGCTATTGCCGAGTGCAGCTGCACGCGCCTTGATCTTCAGCCCGGGACTGAGTTCTGTTAGAAACACCGAAGGTACACTGAAGTCGAGTTTTATCTTGCTGGTATCGTCGAGTGTCGCGATGAGGTCACCGGTTTCAACCAGCGCACCGACACTGATATCGCGCAGACCGACGACACCGTCAAACGGTGCCCGGATCACACGGTCGCTGATGCGTGTTCTGATCGCTGTGATGGTCGCTTCTGCCTGTTCCAGTTCAAGCCGGGTACGATCGATCTCATCAGGTGAGGTCAGTTGTCTCTCTTCGAGCTGCTGCAAACGCTCGAGTGCAAGTTTACGTTCGCCACGCACCGCTTGAGCACGTTTCAGTTCTGCGCGTTCTTCAGCCTGGTCGAGCTCAACGAGGACTGTACCAGTCTTGACCAGTTGACCATCCTCAAAATCGATACGGGTAATCTTTTCCGTGACGTTGCTGGTGATGTTGACCGATTCAGTAGCACGCGCTGTGCCCAGTGCTTCAACACGATCAGATATCTGTTTCAAAGTTACCGGAGCAACGATGACATGTTTCGGTTTGTCTTTTGCAGGCGGCGCAGCAACGCTAATGCTAGCTGTTATCAGTAACAGCAATGGTGTGATCAGGTAAGCCAGCCATTTATACATCTGATTTTGATGTGGGTGATTTCTAGGTGTATCTCGATAAGGGCCTTGATCTATTAACATCTGTGACTCTGTTCGTTTGAGGCTTGTATTCGATGCATCCTACTCTCTGTTCAATTGCAACACAATACGGTGAGGATGTGGCTATACACCAGTATAATGATAAGAAGCTGATTAGCAGTGTGCGTTACTTGTTATTTTTTATCTGTGTGATTTTTCAGTTGTCTTTTTGCCACAACATCGATGTGGTATTTAAAAAGTCAAAACATAAATATGGTGACTGTCTAGAACATTGATAGTTTCATCAATCGATGAAAATGAAATCAGGCTAGACACTTCGTCCAACCTCTGACATAGTCGATATTATCGTGACGCTAAAAACAGGTACTCAATAATGAAAACCTCAGAATTATATAAACAGCTGATTGCTAATGCCGGTGAGGATACAAAGCGTGACGGGCTGATTAAAACACCGGAACGCGCTGCTAAAGCTTTTGATTTCCTGACTCAGGGGTATGAGCAGTCTCTGGAAGAGATAGTCAATGATGCTATCTTTGATTCAGAGAATGATGAGATGGTGATCGTTAAAGATATCGAAATATATTCCATGTGCGAACACCACCTGCTGCCATTCGTCGGCAAGGCCCATGTCGCATACCTGCCTCAAGGTAAAGTGATCGGCCTTTCGAAAATTGCCCGTATCACCGATATGTATGCCCGACGTCTGCAGATCCAGGAGCAGATGACCAAGCAGATCGCTGATGCGATAATGGAAGTGACCAATGCCGCGGGTGTCGGCGTAGTGATAGAGGCACAGCATTTCTGCATGATGATGCGCGGCGTACAGAAGCAGAACTCCTGGACCATCTCCTCAATGATGCTTGGCTCATTTCGTGAGAATCACCGAACCCGGCAAGAGTTCCTGCACCTGATCGATAAAAAATAATCGGCTGAATTGCCGGACACATATGCCTGTCTACAGGCTACCCCACTCACTCTATACTGCGGTGAATGAAATCCACTGCCGTATCAAAAGCAAGCTGGCTCTGCTCAGCTGAAAAATCACCGTGACCGGCTGCTTTAATGATGAGCAATTCGCTATATTTATTCATCTGCTTCATCTTATCTACCATCGAGATCGACTGTTCCGTCGGTACCCGTAAGTCTTCGTCACCGTGTATGAACAGCACCGGTGTTGAGATTGATCTGACGTGATTGATCGGTGATTTGAGCTCTTTACCAGGCGCCTGAGCACAGGTATTTGGAATATAATCATGAGTAATACCTTTTATATTGGAGCTCTTCTGCCAGGCATTGATATCGGTGACAGGGAAGTATGCAACAGTAAAATCGAGCTGATCAGACTTCGCCGTGGTCAACAATGATACTTGTCCGCCCTGAGAGAAGCCGACGATACCGATATTGCTGAGTTGTAATGCTGAGCGGTTTTTTAGCCATTCGACTGCTTCTACCAGGTCGAGTGATTGCTTATGACCACAGTCATCTATACCGCCGGTGTCGGGCCAGCCTCGCATTGAAACGGTAATAGCAGTGAAGCCGGCGCTGGCCAGTCTGTTGGCATAAGACAGGTAAGCACGAGCACCATTGACATCTTCAGAAAACCATCCGTGTAATATGATGATGACTGTTGAAGCATATGATGTATTATCAGAGCTGACCAGGTAGCCTTCAAGCGTTATATCTTTGAGCGGAATACTATAAGGCACATGCAAGGATCTGGCTTGAACTGGCGCATTGTCAGCGCAGAATGCCATACCTGAAAAACCGGCAATGATCAGGGTGCATATCATTAATTGCCAGCTTCTTGATATCATCATAAGGCTTTTTACCGTTCTCTGTGCAACGGTTTGACCGCCTGGGTTTCGTCGAACCAGATGATTTCATCAAACTGAGCTGGCAGTGAGGCACGGATATAATGTTTTCTTAATTCATCTTCGGGATCATATGACGTACCGATTGCTCGCTGCAGCCTTTCTGTCAGCAGTTTCTTGCGCGTTTTATCCTGTATCGAATCACGTGAACCAGTATCTCTTAACGGCAGCAGGAAATTGTCGGCTTTGACCTGGTGGAACAGGTACCCATAACTGTCTCTATGGGACGGCGGTATTTGCATTACCAGCATCGGGCCTCCCCATTCTGATGCGGCTGCGACCGTGCCATGGTCTGTTGCGAAACCGATCAGGTAGGCGTTATCTGCGAATGCCTCTCGAACTTTTTGGCCGAGGTTAAACTCATTATGTTCGCTCCTCTCTGTCGCCCGGGCATCACCGATATGCGAATTATGTGCCCAGACTACTGCTTTCGAAGTTTTGCCGTGAAAGTTCATGACACTAAGCAAGGTCTCGAACATGCTGTTATCACGCTGATTCCATGACTCACTGCTGGAGTCGTACATAGTGCGAAAATAACGTTCGCCTTTAATCGCCAGTCGTGCATTCTGTTCCGCTTTAAAATACCGTTCTCGATATGATCTGTTATCGACACCTCGGTGGCTTGTTATGTACTGCAACCTTTTGTTTCGAAGCTCTCGCCAGACGGCGTATACATCGTACTCGCACCCAGTATATCTGCCTGATCGCATATCCCGGCTATATAACGACGGATCATGTGCCCATGGTGCCAGGCAAGCGTAATGCCTGCGTGCTGCTTGCGCTGCTTTTGCATCAATGTACTGTAGATACTCAATTACGTTATCGATTGATCCTGATAGGTCATAAAGGTCCAGTCCATAGAAGCCGACTTTATCTTCTGCAGATATTATCGACCGGTTATAGTCTGTTAACCATTTTGTAAAACCATAAACAGAATGATTCGCCCACATCCAGCGTGGAAATCCTGTGAATGGTTTTTTAAGGTTTATTTTTCGGTCGCCTATACCTTGCTTGCTAGCAGAAGGCGCATTATGGATATAATCATCGATTATTTCAGCATCTGGCCAGTCGGCTTCTACTGCGACGATAGTAAAGCCCTTTTTTTCGATCAGTTCCCTGGTGATGCGTGCACGCATGTCATAGAACTCGGCAGTTCCATGAGATGACTCCCCCAGTAACACCACACGCGAATCACCGATACGTTTCAACAGGCCATCGAGGTCGGCAGAATCGATGTCGTAAAAATGCTCACTCGAATCATGGATGAGTTCGGGAAGTGTAAGCAGCGTATCTGCTGAACAGTTTAGAGACAGAACAAGCAGGCAGGTTAAACCGAGTTTTACTATGGGAAACTTGTTGTTGATCCGAATGCTCACCATATCTCCATTGAATTAATCAGTCTCTGAAAAATAGAGAAAGACATGATTTCTATATTTAATGTAGGTTTTATATGTAGATAAAAACGAGTACAGTAATAGTACCGCAACTACTCGTGAATTAGATTGGTATTTGAATATTTTTTTATTCAGTAGCACAATGCCAGGCGGATGATTCCAGTGACTATCGACTCTCACCATACAGCCAGGTAATGCCAGAAATGAATAAACTAGACCAGTTAAAGAAGATGACTATCGTGGTAGCAGATACCGGCGATATCGATGCTATCAGCGCTTATACTCCTACCGATGCAACCACAAATCCATCGTTATTGTTCAAGGCTGCGCAGCAACCTCAGTATGGACACCTGCTGCAGGATGCCATCGACTACGCGATGTCACGTAGTTCGAAGATGGAAAGCCGCGCGATCGATATGATGGACAAACTGGCGGTCAATTTCGGTGTTGAGATCCTCAGTATCATTCCCGGTCGTATATCCACCGAGGTCGATGCACGTTTATCTTTCGACACTGAAGCCACGGTCGCCCGTGCCGAGAGCCTGATCGATCTCTATAAACAGGCAGGCATCGATACATCGAGAATCCTGATCAAGATAGCCTCTACCTGGGAAGGTATTCAGGCGGCCGCAGAACTGGAGCGACGCGGCATACACTGTAACCTGACTTTGATGTTCAGCCTGGCGCAGGCGATCGCTGCTGCCGAGGCAGATGCCACCTTGATCTCGCCATTTGTCGGCCGCATCATGGACTGGTACAAGAAAGCGGAAGGCGTCGACAGATATGCGGCAGCGGATGACCCCGGCGTTAAATCAGTGACGACGATATATAACTATTACAAATACCACGGTTACTCTACGGTGGTTATGGGTGCCAGTTTTCGTAACAGCGATGAGATACTGCAGCTTGCCGGCTGTGACCTGTTAACGATATCGCCAGACCTGATGCAGGAGTTGCGCGGAGCAGAAGGTGAGGTAGTACGTTACCTCGACGCTGAAAAAGCCAGGGCGATGGGTATCAAGACTATCGTGATGAACGAATCTGTATTCCGCTGGATGATGAACGAAGATGCAATGGCGACTGAAAAACTGTCAGAGGGTATTCGTAACTTTGCCAAAGACGCGGCAAAACTGGAGGATTTTGCCTGCCAGAAATGCGATGACTCGCATGCGGGCACTTAGCATTTCCATAAGACGTTGCACTACGATATCGATCTTACACCTATACGCGCTTTTCTCTGAAGAACATCGTATGCTCACATCAAAGCATTTATTGAAAAGTTAAACCCCTTGTTAAACTATCGTCATTCAAATCATGCTGGCAACTTTGGCGATGTGCTAAAACATATCATCCTTATCGAAATCTTTGAGTACCTCTGCCAGAGTGATAGCAGGATTGAATATATCGATAGCCATGCGGGGGCTGGACTGTACCAGCTAGATACTGAAATTACTGATAAGCGGCCTGCTTGCAGTAATGGTATAGCCAGACTAGAAGCGGACGACTGGCCCGAACTTTCCAGTTATTTTGCATGTATCGATTCGGTAAACCCGGATGATTTACTGGCGTTTTATCCCGGTTCACCTGTCATCGCCAGGCAGCTGTTGCGTACTCATGACAAAGCCCGTCTATATGAGCTAAACCCGGCAGAGTTTGAGTCACTGAATAACAACCTCGGTAGTGATAGCCGTATACGATTGTTACTGGCAGATGGATTCAAGGGTCTGTCAGACCTGGTGTCGCCATCTGCAGGTAGACGCCTCGTTTTGATCGATCCGCCTTATGAGATGAAAACTGATTACGATATGGCTGCTAGTGCAGTCAGGCAGGCATATGACAGGTTTGCTGCCGGCACATATGTTCTCTGGTATCCCGTGGTGCAGCGATGTCTTACCGATCAGTTATATGATAGCTTTGTAAACAGTGGAATAAAAAATATTCAGCGGTTCGAACTGGGCATAACAGCCGATTCGACTGGGAGAGAAATGACTGCTTCAGGCTTGATCGTGATTAATCCACCATCGCCACTGATAGCAAAGATGTCAAAGCTATTGCCTCGACTGGTAACGACGCTGGCTACAGGAGAAGGTGCATTCTTTTTATGTGATGATCTTGAGAAAGTGTAACTGTCACATAGCAATTATATATGTTTGCTGAGCTCGTCGATATCTAGATCATCGAAGCTATGGTTCAAGACGCTATTTTTAAAATCTTCACTCTTGCACTTGGTAAAAACAGGGCTCGTTAATATCAGCTGTCTGACTTCGTCTTCAAAACCAGGTTTGGCAGTGGCGGTATAGAAATTTATGACAATAGGGTCCTTGTCCTGGATCATCAGAACAGGGTAATATTTTAACTTGCAGCCAAAGATGGACAGTCTCCGCATCCCCATGTAGGAAGACATGCACTTTTCTACAGGCAGTTTTCTCATCTGCTTTATCTCGGCAGGCAGACTATCTTCAAGTATCTTTATTTTTTTAAAGACATTACCAGCTAATATCAGGTTTGCGTTATCCCAGTCTATCTCTTCAAGGTGGCTGTATGAATCAAAATTGAATGAGCCGAGTTTGTAACGATCAGGATCCTGTTCATATTCCTTACAGAATTGTTCTATCTCATCTGAAAAATCAGTATTGAAACTGGTATAAGGGATAAACTGCCGGTTATTCGTCAACACACCGATCTTACCCTGTTTCAGTAAGATCATTCCTTCGAGACCTTTCAGCCCGTTTGCAGCAGATGTATTTGACATGCTTTTACATTACAGACAAATGCTATAGTAATCAACAGGATGTAAATAAAGCGATCAGGCGTTATCGAATGTAACACGTCGTCCTACGACTACGACGCCATCATCTGTCACGGTAAAACGATGTCTGTCACGTTCAAGATCATAACCGATGGTTTCTCCCTCGGGTATCCGTACATGTTTATCAACGATACAACGCTTAAGTTTTGCTCCGGAACCGACGGTAACGTTGTTGAAAAGGATACAGTCCTCGACCAGGGCAGCATGTTCGACTTTGACCCAGGCTGAAAGAATAGAGTGTCGTACGGTACCACCATTGATCACCGTACCGCCAGCGATAGACGAATTATAGATAATGCCATCGTGTCCGTCAGGTCCTGGCACGGTGCGGGCAGGCGGGCTCTGCGGCAGATAGCTGCGTATCGCCCAGTCTCGCTGATACAGATTCAGCGGCGGAACCGGGTCCAGTAAGGTCATATTCGCATCATAGTAGGCATCCAGGGTACCGACATCTTTCCAGTAACGATCCTGGGAGACACGGCCTTCGTGTGAGCCAAATCGAAAAGCAAATACCTCTTGTTGTCCGATCATACGTGGCAGGATATCTTTGCCGAAGTCATGGCTGGAGTTATCGTCTTCGTAATCGATATTCAGCTCGCGCCGTAGTGCCTCCATGCTGAAGACATAGATACCCATCGAGGCCAGGGTACAGTCGGGATTATCTGGCAGGCCCTGGGGGTTGTCCGGTTTTTCGATGAAAGACAGGATCTTTTTATCCTGGTCGACTGACAGTACGCCGAATCCACGGGCTTCTTCCAGTCCCACCTCCATGCAGGCTACGGTGGCGGCTGCGTTATGCTTGGTATGGTGCTCAAGTATCGAGGCATAATCCATGCGATAGATGTGGTCGCCGGAAAGGATCAGTACGAACTGGGCACCGCTTTCTTCCAGCAGGTTGAGGTTCTGGTAGATTGCGTCGGCAGTACCGGCATACCAGTTTTCACCGGTACGCATCTGTGGCGGAACCGGGGTGATATATTCGTTGAGTTCGGGATTGAGGATGGACCAGCCATCTCTAAGGTGCTCTTGCAGTGACTGTGACTTATACTGTGTTAACACCAGGATCCTGCGCAGACCCGAATGCAGGCAGTTAGATAAGGTGAAATCGATGATCCGATACTTACCGGCGAAAGGGACAGCCGGTTTGGTACGTTCCTCGGTCAGTGGTTGCAGGCGTGCGCCGCGTCCACCTGCCAGTACGATAGTAAATGTCTTATCCTGAATGTTTTTGATCATAATCGTCTCATTCGAAACAACATGCTCAGGGTGCCATTTTTTACTGGGTATGTATATAGCTGATGCTGCATAAAATTAACAATACCGGGTTAATTTCGCTAACGTGGATTAACCGTTTATAAAAACAAGATATTCGCTATCTCATATCGTAGTACATGCCTATAACAGTATATTTCGTCAGTGTTATCGAAGCCTGTAGTTGCTATCATTGTGCATAATAATTTCAGAGAGCCTAGACCATGCTAGAGAAAAACCAGACCGCACCCGTTTTCAGTACACCGAACCAGCACGACGAGATAGTTAATCTGACCGATTACCTTGGTAAAAAAAATGTCGTTCTCTATTTTTACCCGAAAGATGACACTCCGGGATGCACCATAGAAGCCAATCAGTTCACTGCACTGGCCAGTGAGTTTGCCGAAGCCGATACCGTGGTTCTCGGTGTCAGTAAAGATTCCTGCCAGAGCCACCAGGCGTTCATCGATAAATTTGGCCTGAGAGTGGAGCTGCTAGCCGATATCGAGGGCAAGCTCTGTGATGCCTATGCTGTGTGGCAGGAAAAAGAGAAAAATGGAGTGAAGAAGATGGGCATCGTCCGCTCCACCTTTGTCATCGATAAACAGGGAGTGCTGGTCGAGGCTATCTATGGTGTTGACCCTGACGGTCACGCGCAGAAGATGCTGGAGACGGTTAAAGCTCTCTAGGTAGAATAAGACCGTTTCTGCTCGGTAGCAGTCGACAGCGACAGGATAATTCAATAATTCAGTAGAAAATCACCTACAGGTTATTGTTTATTAGCGCACGGTAATATACAATTTCGCCGCTTGTTTCAGGGTGCTTAGCTCAGCTGGTAGAGCGTCGCCCTTACAAGGCGAATGTCGGGGGTTCGACTCCCTCAGCACCCACCATTAGTGCATCTCATTCTACGGACCGGTAGTTCAGCTGGTTAGAATGCCGGCCTGTCACGCCGGAGGTCGCGGGTTCGAATCCCGTCCGGTCCGCCATTATTAAATTTCATATAGCAACCAACCTGCAGCGATCTAACACCATACAGCTTGACGTAGACGGGGATCGAACGGTTCGACAAATCTGTCTGCAACAGATTTGATCATCACGTTTTCTGTGATGACCCGAAGGGCGAGGGCTGGATGCCCGAGTAATCCCGTCCGGTCCGCCATTATTAAATTTCATATAGCAACCAACCTGCAGCGATCTAACACCATACAGCTTGACGTAGACGGGGTTCGAACGGTTCGACAAATCTGTCTGCAACAGATTTGATCATCACGTTTTTTGTGATGACCCGAAGGCGAGGGTATTGGACCGAGTAATCCTGTCCTGTTTACTGTAGATCTGCGAATTTCATCGGAAATAGGAGAATTTCACTCAACTATCGGTGTTTTTTTAATAAAACCCTGCCAGAATACGTAGATTGAATACTAACTAGCGGAAACCGGATAATGGCTGTAAAAGTAATAGATCTGATGACGAGAGATGTCACCACTGCACAACCTCATCACACTGTTGGACATATCAAGGAAAAGATGGCAAAACGTAGTGTCAATAGTATCCCGGTCGTCTCCACCGAACATGGCGCAGTCGGCGTGGTCTCAGCATCTGATCTTCTTGCTGCAAAGAAAGAGGGCACACCGATATCTAATATCATGGCAGAGAAAGTCTATACCATCCCCGAGTATGAAGATGTCTCTGTAGCGGCACGGATGATGAATAATCATAAGATACATCACCTCATCGTCACTAAAGAGCAGAAAGTCATCGGTATCATCAGTTCGTTTGATCTTCTCACTCTGGTAGAGGATCATCGTTTCGTAATGAAGAACGCGCCGACACCGAACCATAAGACTACAGGGAAGCGTGCCAAGAGCGAATTACGATGAGCTTCAATCAGTCAAGACGATAAGCTCATAACCGATGGCTTCATAGTCATCGATCTGCGTCGGTGCTGCTGCCGTTACGTCGACATAATCAGGAAAATCTTCTGCTGTAACACCATACCATCCGGCATGTGTGCCACAGACATGAACGTCGACATCTTCCGACTCGACCAGTGTTTTCACCAGGTCATGTGCCTTTATCTCGCTACTGCGATTTTTACTGGTCAGGGCGAACTGCTCTGTGCCATGAGTCACGATGGCGATCGGAATGCCGGGGAAACGTTGCCGTAACTTTGAGATATCGGCCTTGACTGACGGCAGTAACTCGCCGAGAAGATTTTCTTCATCACTGACTATCTCAAACATGACACCTGCAGGTGCCTGCTTCCGTGCGATGATATCATCAATCTCAGATGAGCAGACGATGCTGCTGCTGAATAATGTGGCGGTAATGAGAATTATGGCTAAAAGTGAATATCGCATAAATTGAACTGGCAAGGTGACAGCTTCCGAGCAATAACGTTATCATTATGTGACTATCTTTAAAACTCTTTATAGACCAGGTTTCCATGCATAAGACCATCACCGTCCAGACACACCAACGGGAAGTCCTGATCGATATTACCGCTCAGGTGAAAACGGTCATCCATGATAGCGGCGTACGTCAGGGCCTGGTGAACGTCTATGCCCAGGGCGCGACGGCAGCGATAATGATACAGGAGAACTGGGATGACAGTGTACAGACCGATGTCATCAACCTGTTAGCAAAGATGATTCCTAATGGTGTATGGCTGCATGACAGGCAGGATGGTAATGGTGATGCACATCTGAAATCCGGGCTGGTCGGGCCTTCCGAATCGATACCGATTATCGATGGCGAGATGGGGCTCTCTACCTGGCAGAATATCTTCTTCTGTGAATATGATGGGCCACGCCAGGAGCGACGTATCGTAGTTACCGTGTTGAGTACAGAGCAGTGATTTATATGGTTATTTTGCTGGTACCTGCTGGTAAAGTATTCCCCAGAACAAAATAATATCTGCATCAATCAGATAATTGAGACCGACACAATCATGCAATATCGCAAACTTGGAAAGTCAGACATCGAGGTAAGTGTCATCTGCCTGGGCACCATGACCTGGGGTCAGCAGAATACACCTGAGCAGGCATTCGAACAGATGGATTATGCTCTTACCCAGGGGGTGAATTTTTTTGATACTGCAGAGCTCTATGCGATTCCACCGAAAGCCGAAACATATGGCCGTACGGAAGAGATCATCGGTGAATGGTTACAGTCACGCGGTACACGTGACAGCATCGTGCTGGCAAGCAAGATTGCCGGTCCCGGAGAAGACTGGATACCGCATATCCGTGGTGGTAAGACCCTCTTTGATAAAAATGATATCCCGCAGGCGCTGGATGCCAGCCTGAAACGGTTACAGACGGATTACCTCGACCTGTATCAGCTACACTGGCCGCAGCGTGAAGCCAACTTTTTCGGTAAGCTCGGTTTTGAAGCGCCGACAGATGAGCAGGTAACACCTGTACTGGAAACCCTGGAAGCACTCGCCGAACAGGTCAAAGCCGGCAAGATCCGGCAGATCGGTCTGTCAAACGAAACGCCGTGGGGCATGATGCAGTTCCTGCATTATGCCGAGCAGGCCGGCTTACCCAGAATCGTCAGCGTACAGAACCCTTACAGTCTGTTGAACAGGCTCTACGAAGTCGGTATGGCGGAAGTATCATGGCGTGAAAATGTTGGCCTGCTGTCTTATTCGCCGTTGGGTTTTGGTGTGTTATCAGGCAAATATCTGGCTGGCACAAACCCCGAAGGTGCACGCATCACGCTGTGGCCTGACTATACACGTTACAGCAATCCTGCGGCTGTGGCAGCGACTCAGGCTTATGTATCTCTG
Source organism: Gammaproteobacteria bacterium (assembly GCA_013041745.1). Classification (GTDB taxonomy): domain Bacteria; phylum Pseudomonadota; class Gammaproteobacteria; order SZUA-229; family SZUA-229. The sequence goes on along the minus strand of JABDRN010000031.1, from coordinate 40,384 downwards.
GCCAGAGAACATGACCTCGATCCGGCTCAGATGGCGCTAGCCTACGTCAATAGCCGGCCATTTCTTACCAGCACTATTATCGGTGCTACTACCATGGAACAGCTGCGAAGTAACATCGACAGTATCAAGCTGACGTTATCAGACGAAATATTATCCTCGATCGAAGCGATCCATAATAATCACGCCAACCCGAGCCCGTAATACTGAGTGTTATTTTTTCCGATGCGTCAGCTGTTCAGCGAGCTTATCCGGTTTGGCATAACTGAGCTGGGTTAGCATATCGGTGCGGTGATAACTGTCCAGACTGCTTGTCGCGATACTGCCAGCTCGTTCAATATCAACATAACCATCCTGATGGACGACATCATCTTTAATATTGATATAGATAATCTCTCCGATAATCATCACCGTGTTATTGATCTCCAGCTGATGTTGTTCGCGCAATTTCATACCCAGTTGGATGCGACTCTGCTGCACAAAAGGTACGGGAAAGTCATCAAGCCATTGTTCTTTCAGACCGGTTGCATGAAATTCAGATATATCTTTATCATAGCGTGCCGATGACTGGTGTGATTGCTGGACGATTGACGCATTCACATGGTTGATAGTGTAGTGTCCGGTCTGCACTATATTCTCAAGTGTATCGCGGGTCACGCTATGCGGTCGAGATATCATGCCGAGCAGCGGCGGCATCGAGCCGATATGAAACACTGATGTGAATATTGCCAGGTTGGTGTTTTTCCTGTCGTCACATGTGGCGATCAGATTTGCACCCTTGAAGCCGCTCAGTGCGTTTATGAAAAGTGCCCGATATCGATTATCCAGTGCTTCGATCTGTTCAGTATTCAATCGCATTGCTATGATAAGCCAGGTTTAAGGCATGCCATGTGATAGCTGCGTCACCATAAGACAGATAACGACGACCAGCGTCAGCTTGTTTCGCATAGGGATATACCAGTCAGGCAGGCGTTGCGCTCTCTCTACTGACCAGTCATAGATAATCAGTCCAATAAAACCGGTCATCAACAGGATGATCGCATAATTCTGAGGTATGATCAGGGCTAGCCATGCGCTCAGAGCCGGTATGACACTGGCAATATAATATTTACCGTTTTTATCTTCGGTGTTCGCCATGGCGACACCCCAGTGTATCGCACCCATGAATGACAGTATCATCGCCGCATAGGCAGTCAATAGAAACGTCGCATCTGTTATCAACGGTAACGGCAACCAACTGCCGATGCTGAATACGATAAACGGAATGAGGCCAGCATAACCGAGCGATTTCGCTGTCAACACTTTACCAGACAATTGCTTTATTCTCCCAGTCGATGAATGATAATTCGCCATCAACTTGCTGTGTATTCATGATGGCTACGAGGTGTTCTGCAACATAATCAGGAGTGAACAGGTTCTCCTTTTTGACAGAACCCTGAAAAGGTTTGGATAATGCTGTATCTGTGGTGCCGGGATGGAACGAGATCAGCTTTACATTTTTTGCTCGCCTGGCATATTCGATGGCAGCCGTTTTCAGCAGCATGTTCAATGCCGCTTTTGATGCGCGGTAACTGTACCAGCCACCAGAACGATTATCACCGATGCTGCCTATCCTGGCATTAAACACGGTGATTACACAATCTGATGGTGATTTCACCATAGTGATCAATGCTTTCAACCAGAGCATGGGAGTCACACTGTTGATGGTAAAGACTTCCAGCAGGGAGTCGGCAGTCAGCTCTTCTATTCGTTTCTCGGGCCAGACATTATCATTATGTAGAATACCGTTACAGATACATACACGGCTTATCGTCTGCAGATGATTCTCGAGCATCAGCGTTTTTATCGTCTCCAGGGCTTTATATATTGACGCCTCTGTATAATCACTGTGTATCTTGATTATCGAAGACTCTTCGTTATTTTCATCGTCTGCCTCCAGCTTTCTGCTAACAGCAAAGACGCGGCTGACCGCATCATCCCGTTGCCATCGCTGGCACAGGGCAGAGCCGATACTGCTTCCAGCGCCGATAATTACCGCTGCCGAATCACTCATGGTAGAACCTGATATCGGACAGACATAGATCTGCCTGAAATTCTCTTCCTATGGCAACCAGTCCGATGCGTTTGATCTGATCCTGGGAAAAGCTATGGAAGGTTTTATATTTTTCCAGCTCTGAAAAAGGTATGCGATATTTCTGCCAGTCACTGGATGCGTTAAAACTGTATCGGTATGATTGCCAGGGAAACCAGAGATCACCGGTACGAAAGTGTATATTATAAACTTCGTTGTTGCCTGCTACCTCGATCTCGACACCGCTGTATGCAGAAGCATCAAAAACACCCTCTTCTGATAGGGGTAGAGCAATCTGTACAAAGCCACCATTGTTTTCAGTGGTGACGTCACCACGCATGCGTAAGCACATTTTACCCTGGTAACTATCCAGCGTTAGCCGGCCTTGAGATAGCCCGCCCATGACATTATCCGTCACCAGCTGCCACTTTGTACCAAGGTTAGATGTATCATCGTTATTGCTGCGATCATCTATTACAAGATCAGCATTCATATCTAGTGGCATGTTTTCTGCCAAGGCAGTATTCGTGAGTGCAGCACACAATGCTGATATCACCACTAATTTTGATGAATGTTCTGAGTGCCTGATAATTTGTAATTTCATGGATCATTATCATCGATCAACGAATATCGCTGTCTAGATCAGGATTAGTCAGTTGATTTGATTTTGCAAGCCTGACATTCCAGGTCTTTCTTACCAGTAAAAAAGCCTGAGATAAAGTTTCTGTGACGTGCAAAGAACAGATAGCCCAGGTCGGCAAACCAGCGTATGACTGGCCATCGCAATACGGATAACCAACGATGTTTGCCGACCGTGTTCCATGCCATACAGGTAACATCCAGACCGTAGATCAATCCGCCGTCACTGACCTGACCGTGCAAGATCTTGTTTGCTCTTACCTGGTCGATGTAGGGATAGCGCTTGACAAAATCCGGTGCGTGGATGTTTTCAAATGAGAGCTGGTTATTAGTGTCATAAGCCCTCAACTGGTTTATTTCCATACTACATAATGGACAAAGCCCATCATAAAATATTTTTAGTTTCATGAGACCGCAGATAACTAGTTAATGGTGCCCGTAATATCCGAGTCAGCACACAATGCGTAAGCTGATGATAGAGTTGCATTTGATGTATGCAGAGGTATATCCATGTATACAGCTTTATTTTCCTCGTTCTCGAAGTATATCTTTAATGCATTCGGACCTTCGCCCTCGATAACATAAGGTGCAGAATCTATATCATTAACATCATTCATTGAAATAGGATCAAGTGTTGAAATTCTCATATTCGTTTCTCTCTATAATGTGTTGCTTATTGTTAAAAAAAACCGGAGAGGCACAGGACCGTCTCCGGTGGGCTCAAAGTAGTCAACTGAGTGCGTATGAAATATTGAAATGTGTGTTGATACCTGAGCCCTACTAGGGAGATTAACCTTCATCAATTCCACTATCGATCGGATTGTGGATGATCTCGTGCAGTCTACTACCAGGTACTACAGATGACAGAATCTCGATGTCTTCTGCTTCTGCTGCCAGTATGGCTTTGTCATAAAATTCTTCAATAGCTAGATTGTGTTCTTCATAATTACTCATAACTTTTCTCCGGTATATGGTTTTTTCGAACTTTCTAACGATGGGCTTTAGTGCTCTGTTTATCCGACCCATAACTTCATTATATGGATTAATACTTTTTTGTCTAGGACAAATAGCATTAAAATTGCATTTATTTCTAATTTTGTTATAGTTATTCCATGAATCATCAATATTTGTCCATAGGTGCTGTCGAGCGTGACAGTGGTATAGCGCGAGATACTCTGCGTGTCTGGGAGCGACGATATGGCTTTCCTGAGCCGCTACGCAACGATAAAGGCGAGCGGATATACCCTGAGGGCCAGTTACGCCGACTGCAGAGAATCCGTCGATTGCTCGATCAGGGGCTTCGCCCCGGAAAAGTAGTAGTGCTGAATGATGCAGACCTCGATGTGCTGGAATCTGAGCTGTATCCTGATCAGTCAACAAGTGATTCAATCGAGCATATATTGACCGTCTTACAGAGCAGTGATAGCTCAGAACTCGAAGCCAGACTGTCACAGCTCTATCAGCAGCAAGGCATGGAGCCGTTCATCACTGAAACAGTCATACCACTGTTGTATACCGTCGGTGAACGTTGGGCAAAAGGCAAGTTACAGATATTTGAAGAACATCTGCTATCAGAAGTTCTGACACGTTTTCTCAACAGTGAGATCTCCAAATTACAGAAGAACACGAGAAAACCGCGGGTATTACTCGCTACTCTGCCAGGAGAAGAACATACACTTGGCCTGTTGATGTTCGCTGCACTGTTATCATCACGAAATATATGCGTGACCAACCTGGGCGGGGAAGTACCGCTTGATCAGATCGTATTAGCGGTTGAACGACTGAACGCGGATGTTCTGGGAATTACCTTCAGCGGTGCGTATCAATATGAGAATATTCGAAGCAATATGAATCAACTGCGAGATTCGATACCAGCAAATGTAGATATATGGTTAGGCGGTGAAGGCGTAAAACGTATGCGTAAGCTGCCCAAAGGTGTTACCAGGTTCACTTCCTTCGATAAGTTGCCGTTTTGATCTGGCAAAAAATTATTACTTTTTGAGGTAACAGATGAAAACTATCTTATTCACAATTACACTGCTGTTGTCTTCACCGCTATTAGCAAAAGATTGTTCAGAGCTCCTTGATTTTAATGTTAAAACCTTATCCAAAGGACAGCTGGTAAATCTCTGCGAAGAATATCAGGGCAATGTGATACTCGTGGTAAATACTGCCAGTAAATGTGCATATACCGATCAATATGATTCTCTGGAAAAACTGTATACAGAATACAAAGACAGCGGGCTTGTAGTTTTAGGTTTTCCATCTAATGATTTTGGTAACCAGGAGCCTGGTACTGAAAAAGAGATAAAATCTTTTTGCCGAACCACCTATGGTGTTGAATTTCCAATGTTCGGTAAGACACGGGTAGCTTACAGGAATGCTGATCCATTTTATCGTAAGCTGGCCGAGGTATCTGGTACTTTTCCACAATGGAATTTTCACAAATACCTGATCGACAGCGAAGGCGAGTTCGTTACCAGCTATAAGAGCTCCATCGATCCTCTGGATTCACAGGTGATCAACAGGATACAGACCGAGCTGAAGCGGGTAAAATTTTAAATACCATAATGATAAGCTTTTCATCATTCCTGTTACTTGGTGCTAATCGAAAGATGAGATATCAGTGAAAAAATTACATAATAATCATCATCCGCCAGGACTGGAGTGGCGCATACTCAAGATGCTGCCGATGATAATGGCGGCGGGTATTTTTGTACCACTTTTTTTGTCAGCTTTCGTACGAATTTTTCCTTTCTTCTGGTCTGAACACGATATCTCGAAGTGGCAAACAGGTATCGACATCCTGTCAATCTCATTATTTTTTGCCGTTTCAAGCGCAGTCATAACTGTTGCGATTGGCTGTATTACCATCATGTTGATGAAAGGACCGGCATTTGTAGCCGACGCATATGAACTTGATGATGCAGATAAGCCAGACCCCGAAGATGGTAACAAGATTGAAAAATGATCTTTCGGCTATTTAAAGTGCTGGTGTGAGTAACCCCTAGATTTTATAATAGGGCTATGACTGAATCACATAATACTGTTTTAGGTGAAGGCCTGTCCGAGCTGCAGGTGCAGCAATTCAAGCGAGACGGCTACCTCATCGTCCGTAGCCTTGCCGATGAGAGCTTGCGTCGCCGCATGATCGAAGCCGTAGAGTCATCCATGGCACCGGCACTGGGACCACTCGAATATGAAACCGATCTGTCATATCCAGGTGCGCCACAGGACCTGTTATCCCCTGGTGGTACCACGCCACGACGCCTGTTGAATGCCTATGCGCGCGACGCCGTGTTTCGTGAGTGGGCCGCTAATCCAGTTGTAGTGGCTGCGCTGAAGCAGCTGATCGGAACAGAGAAACTATGTCTAACTCAGAATCACCATAATTGCATCATGACCAAAATGCCGACCTATAGTACCCGCACCGGCTGGCACCAGGATATCCGTTACTGGAGCTTTGACCGACCTGAGCTGATCAATGTCTGGCTGGCGCTGGGTGATGAATATGCAGAGAAGGGCGGTATGAAGTTTATCCCCGGCTCTCACAAGCTGGAGCTGGATCGGGGAAGATTTGATGCGGAATTGTTCCTGCGTGATGACCTGCCGGAAAACCAGCAATTAATGGACCAGGCAGTGGATGCAAAACTGAATGCCGGCGACGTGCTTTTTTTTCATTGTCGGACATTTCATGTCGCTGGAGCAAATAAGACCAAAGAGCCCAAGTACTCGCTGGTATTTAGCTACCACGATGCAGATAACCACCCGATTCCCGGTACACGTTCTGCAAGGCTCGATAGCGTAACTTTTTCATAGTCTGCAAATATTTCATAAGCGCTCTTCATACACTGACTAGCTGAAATACATTGAACTTTTAGTAGTGATAGCTGCCAGTAACATCACTGTGCAGTTCATATGTTGATCAATGGATGCAACCACAGAACAGATCAGCGTACATAGTGAAGCATCGCTGAGGTCGATTTTGAACAGGCTAATTCCAAAATACATTCTCGTTATCACGCTGACAGCCATTATCAGTGCGTGTTCACTCAAGTCTGTGTATAACAATCTGGACTACCTTATCCCGTCTTATGTCGAGGGTATGGTCTCACTCGATGACATACTGGAAGAACGCGTCGAACAACGTTCTCAGGTGCTCATCAACTGGCACCGTAATACCCAGCTTGAACAATATGCAGCGTTGCTGAGCAGCTTTCAGCGAGACTTTGGGCCACAGCTGACAGAAAAACGCGTGTTCCAGCATATGACTACGGTGAAAGCGTTATGGCAGCCACTGAGTGAAAAGCTGAATGAAGAGATGGCACTATTACTGCCCCTGCTTAATGATGAGCAGCTAGAGGAGCTATTCGATAGCATCGATGAAAAGAATAAAGAATTTTATGATGAGTATGTTGATCTCGATGAGGAACAACTCATCGAAGAATACTCAGAGAAGTTGTTCGACAATTATGAGAGCTGGCTGGGTGACCTGACTAAAGAGCAGGAAGTCATCATAGAAAAAGCGGCCTACAAGTTTAAGACCAGTGCCCACTTGCGACTTGAACAGAGGAGGAAATGGCAGATTAACATTCGACAGATCCTCTATTCTGATGATACCGCAGATATAAAATCAGAACGCTTAAGGGTTTTCTTCAAGGCATTCAATAGTCAACGAGAAGATGTTTTATATGAAGCGGATAAAGCCAACAAACAAGTGATCGCATGGCTGACAGTTGAACTGGTGCACGCTGCAACTGACGAACAAAAACAGCATTTTATTAATGTTACAGACGACTATATCCGTATTTTTACCGAACTGGCTGAAAACCGCTAACACGTTCGATGGTTTGCAGTATTATTTCCACCCCATAATCCAGTTGGATGAATCTCTCAGCTGTTGCCAGTCTATAACACAGCTTTTTTTATTGATCACGGCTTCCAGTTGACAGCCGGTGATCTGTTCATCATCACCTCGTAACAGTTTGGTGACGATAAAATGACGCTCTTTATTTTCAGGCTTAACTGCGGTCCATTTCGATAACAATAATTTTTTCGGATTGATTCGATTCATCGATCTAGATCTCAGCTTTGCTTTGATTAAGCAACGGTTTCAGACCTGCCCAGACATTTTCCATCACCAATGGTTGTGCTTCAGCTGTGGGGTGTATACCGTCCTGCTGCATCAGTTCTCGATTATCAGCCACCTGAGCGAGCATCTTGGGCACTAATGGTATTTCATATCTGTCAGCGAGGCGCCGGTAAAGTTGTGCAAATTTATCGGTGTATGCCTGGCCGTAATTTGGTGGCAGTCGAACACCGACCAGAAGCATATCTGCATCCTGTGTTTTACATAGCTCGATGATCCTGGCCAGGCTGTTTTCGATCTCACTGAATGGCAGCCCGCGAAGACCATCGTTTCCACCGAGCGCAATGATAACGACATCAGGCTGGTGTGTTCTGAGTGCTGGTTCGATCCGGCTGAGCCCGGTTCGTGTAGTATCACCGCTGACGCTGGCGTTGATCACCTTGTAATTAAAACCATGCTTGCTAACCTGTTGCTGTAACAGAGCTACCCAGCCTTCATCGGCATTGATGCCATAGGAGCCGCTGAGACTGTCACCTAAAACCAGGATGGTTTCTGGTGTTTTAGTCGCAGCATATGCAGTAGGGTATACCACCAGGCTTGAACCTATTACGATTGTACCTGTCATTATCAGGAGCAATACGGGAGAGAGTTTTGAAACCAGGTAATCGGAGTAGTGTTTTATCATGACGAATGATGTTTCCAGGTCTTTTGTAGAGGCCCGTCAGTTAGGCAAACAAGTAACAACCCGAGACGGGATGCTGACACTGTTACATGATATCAATTTTAACATTGAAGCGGGTACTTCTGTCGCTATTCTCGGTGCTTCAGGTTCAGGTAAGACGACACTGCTGGGCTTACTGGCGGGACTGGATACACCTACAGATGGTGCAGTTTACCTCGACGATCACAACCTCAATGACTTCGATGAAGATGGCCGGGCGTCACTCAGGGCAGAACTGGTTGGATTCGTATTTCAGAACTTCCAGCTATTATTCGGTCTGACTGCACTGGAAAACGTGATGTTGCCGCTGGAACTGGCACAGGCTCCGCACCCACGTAAGACAGCAGAAGAACTGCTGAGCCGTGTCGGTCTGCAGGAACGCCTGCATCATTACCCGAATCAATTGTCCGGTGGTGAACAACAACGCTGTGCCATCGCACGTGCTTTCTCGACGCGGCCGCGCTGTCTGTTCGCTGATGAACCGACAGGCAACCTGGACAGTGAGACCGGCAAGCGTATCATCGAGTTGCTTTTTGAGCTCAATTCAGAACACGGTACGACCCTGATCATGGCGACACATGATATCGAGCTTTCGAAGCTGTGTCGTCAGCGCATACGACTCAAGGCCGGAAGTATGTTAGATAACGAGATGGACTAGCGCTGTGTCTCTATCAAAAAAAGAGCAGGGTTTCAGTTTCTACTGGTATACATCGTGGCGCATGTTATGGCGTGACTGGCGTGGCGGGGAACTCACTATCCTGGCCATCGGCCTCATCATCGCGGTGACCAGCATCACTGCCGTCGGATTTTTTACTGACCGTATCGAGCGTGGCCTGCAAATGCAGTCCGCTGAGCTGATCGCCGGCGACCTGGTATTAACCTCGGGACGTGCTGATATCTATGATTACATCGCGGAGGCCCGATCGAATGATTTCAGAGTGGCTACGACTCAGCAGTTTCGCAGCGTGGTGCTGGCCGATGAGCGCCTGCAACTGACTGAAGTGAAAGCGGTCAGCGACGCTTATCCATTGCGCGGTGTGGTCCGTACCAGTGACACAGCTTTCGGTGATGATGAAGCCACTACTGGTATTCCAGCACCAGGCGAGCTCTGGGTAGAGCCCCGCTTGTTACAGTTACTCGACCTTGAGATCGGTGATAGCGTCGATCTTGGTACATCGACTTTCACTATTCGAAAGTTTATCCGTTATGAGCCTGACCGCGCTGGCGATCTGTTCAGTGTCGCGCCACGGGTGATGATGAACAGTGCTGATCTTGATGCTACCGGCTTGATCAGCACCGGTGCCCTGGTCAACTACCGTGTTCTAATCGCCGGTGATAGTGACAGAATCGTGAAATATCAAGCACATCTTAAACAGCAGCTTAGAGCGGGTGAGCAGGTACTTAGTGTCGAGGAAGGAAGGCCAGAACTAAATACCGCATTGAAAAGTGCACAACAGTTCCTGGGGCTGGCTGCACTGATCAGTGTATTGCTTGCCGGCGTGGCAGTAGCGACGGTAGCCAACCGTTTCAGCAACCGGCACCTGAATACCAGTGCCATGATGCGTTGTCTGGGCGCCTCACAGGATACTATCATCAGGCTTTTTACCATGGAAATGCTGTGGCTGTCATTACTTGCCAGCACGGTAGGTTGCCTGCTGGGGATACTGACACAGTTCGTTATCACCGAACTGCTGGATCAACTGGTTTTGAAACAACTGCCGCCGCCTTCATTGCAATCGCTGGTACTGGGATATGCGACAGGCATCGTCATGCTGATCGGATTTGCCCTGCCACCACTGCTGTCCCTGCGCAGGGTGCCGCCAATACATGTACTGCGCAAGGACGTGCCAACACGTCCACCGAGTGTCTGGACGGTCTACCTTGCCGTGGTGTTTTGTATGTCGCTGCTATTGTATTGGCAGATCGGAGATCTGCGACTGGTAAGCATCGTCATCGGCGGCATCGTCGCTACACTGGCAGCACTGGCTTCAGCTGCTTACCTGTTGATATTGCTGTTAAACCGCCTGCGGGCACGAGTCGGTGTGGCCTGGCGCTTTGGACTGGCAAATATCTCGCGACGACCTGGCAGCAGCGTGATACAGATCGTGGCTTTTGGTCTGGGTATCATGGTGCTGTTGTTATTGTCGACGGTACGTTCCGATCTGCTGGATAACTGGCAGAGCAGTCTGCCAGATGACGCGCCAAATTATTTCGTCATCAATGTGCAATCTGACCAGGTCGAAAAAATAATGGAAAACTTTGACGAGATGGGGGTGGTTAAAACAAAGCTGTACCCCATGGTGCGTGCACGCCTGGTCGAGGTTAACGGCCGCAAGATCAGTACTTCGGATTACGAGAGTGAGCGTGCCAAGCGATTTGTCACTAGAGAATTTAACCTGTCATGGGCCGAAGAGATGCAGCCCGGTAATGAGCTAGTGATGGGGCAGTGGTGGCGGCAGCAAGACCATAACAAACCATTGATCTCATTTGAAACGAAACTGGCACAGACACTGAAACTGGCGGTGGATGATGTTGTCAGTTTCGATATCAATGGCAGTTTGATGGATTTCACTATCAGCAACCTGCGCAGTGTCGACTGGGATACGTTCAACGTGAATTTTTTCACCGTAGTCTCACCTGGAGTACTTGAAGATCAGCCGGCCAACTGGATCACCAGCGTGTATCTCGATAAAGAACAGCGTAAACAGCTGGACAAGCTTGTTCGTGAATTTACTAATATCACCCTGATCGACATCGAGACTATCATGCAACGGGTACGCGGTATCATCGAGCGTGTTTCACTGGCCGTCGAGTTTATCTTCCTGTTTACCTTAATGGCAGGGCTTGCTGTTCTTTATGCAGCCATACAATCTAACCAGGATGAGCGTCGTTTTGAGAGTGCCGTATTACGTACGTTCGGCGCCAGTAAGAAAGTACTGATGCTCGGCCTGTTCGCGGAATTTACCATGCTCGGTGCATTATCCGGTCTACTCGCAGGCCTGTCAGCCACATCACTGGCCTGGCTGCTCGCCGAATTCATATTCAGGTTTGATTACCAGTTCGATATCAGCGTCGCATTGACAGGACTGGTCAGTGGAATCCTGATCGTCGTCATCGCTGGCTTACTGGGCACGAGGAGCGTATTAACCACGCCACCGGTGCAGACCCTGCGAGAAGGCCGGGCCTGAGTCAATTTTTACTGATCTATCTTTTCAGCAGGATCTGCGTGTTCTGCCAGGCGATCTTTTTTCTCACATCTGCAGGCAGATCATTCAGCCAGGCCCAGTGATAGTCGTATAGTTTCTGGTAGTGTGTCCAGCCTTCATCATCGGTATCCCAGGTTGACCAGCGCGTCACTTTCCACACAGGATCTGTGCCGGTGATAAACCGGTCCGGGTATTTCAATACCAGCTTTTTCCATTCAGGCAGCAGGGTGTGATCGGGTTTACTGATGCCGTCATATCGCCATGGATCACGTGCCGCAAAGTCTACCCAGACATTATCACAACTGTTGAGTATCTTTTCTATGTGATCGGGACGGAGGTTGCCGCCGGCATGGGCGAAGATCATCCTGAGCTTCGGATTTGCCTGGCATAACTTCTGGAAGGTTATTTCATTTCCCGAGTCGATGTGGATCATCATCGGTACCTGGTATTCTTCTGCCAGCGCTATCAGCTGCAGGAAGATCCTGTTATCTGTTTTAGGTTTAAAACCATTCATGAAGTGGACTTCGCCGATGCCGTAGTAAAGTCCATCCTTTAAACCTTGCTCGGCATCTTTCACCACCTGCTCATCCAGATACCAGTCACGCTTGCCCAGTTCATGTATATAAGGGCTGAAGAAGGGGATGATCCAGTCGCCGCCTTTCTCTCTGAGTTCCAACGCTAGCTCGCTAGGGGTGCCAGCGACTATTGTTAGACCGACATTATGCTGCTTCAATATCTCGACCACTTCCTCTGAGGAGGTTTCTTTGCGGTGATCCCAGTTGTAATGGATATGACTGTCAGCAAATTTTTCCGCTGCGAAAACATTGCCTAGCGGTATGATCAAAATAAATAATGACTGAAAAATTTTATTCAAAGTGTCTCTCCCGATCCCGTCAACGGTAAACCGATATATTTTTATCAACTGGCATCATCGTTCTGTTTATATTTACATTATTATAAAAAAGGGTATCGTATTAAAAGTTGTTCTTATAAAAATCACATATGTGGTGACCAAATGCGTATACGAAATAATATCATAAGCTTATCTGTTGTTTTTCTCCTGCTGCTACCTTCATCGCTATTTGCTATGCCTGAGTATGGTGAGATAGTGACTCAACGAGGTTCAGTCGACGATGATTATTATGCCGCAGGCGGCAACATCGATATCAATGCTCTGATCTCGGGCGATGTCGTGATTGCCGGTGGTGAACTCTTCATCGCTCACCATATCAAGGGTGATGTCATCGCTGCGGGTGGTTCGATCAACCTGCGTGGTGACATTCAGGATGATGTGCGTGTTGCCGGTGGCGACATCTTGATCGATGCCAATATCGGCGATGACCTGATCGCGACTGGTGGCAGGGTCAATGTCTCCTCAAGTTCTGCAGTAGCTGGAGAAGCCTGGCTGGCAGGTGGTGATGTAAACATCGCCGGCACGGTAAACAACAATGTAAACGTCGCGGCTGGTAGCGTCAGGATATCAGGATTCGTGCATGGCGATGTGGCGATAGAAGCCGGCGAGATATATATACTTGAAGGCGCATTTATCGATGGCGATCTACATTACCGGAGTCCGCATGAAGCCAATATACATGCTGATGCCAGGATAAGTGGCGATGTCATCTTTGAGCAGGTCGAATGGCAGCAGCCTCATAGTGGTTTCGGCTTTTTCTTTGTCATCACCATCATCGTTGCCAGCTTCGTCCAGTATAGACTGTTTCCTGTATTCACCATGTCTTCCGTTGCCAGGATTTCTGCTGAGCCATTAAATAGCCTGGGAGCAGGTTTACTGGTACTGATCGCGACACCGTTATTAGCTGCCGTATTGATAGGAATTGTCCTTGGATTATGGGTCGGCCTGAGTATCATGTCACTTTACCTGGTCGCCTTGATCGCTGGTTTTATCACCACTTGTTACTTTATCGCCGACCTGGCAGCGAGACGCCTGAATAAAGATATATCTACAAGCGGCAAAAGATTTATCTCGGTCTCACTGGTAATCATCGTCCTGGGAATATTGAGTAACATACCGCTTATCGGCGGTCTTTTGAACTTTGTGCTGTTGCTGCTGGGCCTTGGCGCTGTGATGATGCAGCTTAAATTCATATACCAGGAATCATCGAAGGAGTAGCCTGGTTTTATGGTTTTACAGCTTGTAAGCAATTCTGCTAACGTTAAACATATTCGAAATATGTACTAACCCTTATGACTTGTTAGAGATTGCACCTGGATGGAAATATCAAAAAATAATATTGAATTAAACTGTTTAGAATCAGATATATACAACAACTTATTAATGTTTGATGGAAAGCACATCCTGGAGTTGGGCTGTGGTAATGCTGACATTACTCGAGATATCGCTACAAGCGGCAAAGATCGCAGGGTAACCGCTCTCGAAGTCGACCAGATCGCCCATGATAAAAACATGCAGATCACAGATCTGCCTAACGTGACATTCTCGCTGGCAGGGGCACAGGAAATACCACTTGAAGATGAGTCGGTCGATATCGTGTTGCTGTTTAAATCTCTGCATCATGTACCTGTAGAGTTGATGCAGGCTTCGATGCATGAGATTCACCGTGTTTTGAAACCGGGCGGTCTGGCTTATATCTCGGAACCTGTATTTGCCGGCGATTTCAATGAAGTGTTGCGTCTTTTCCACGACGAGCAGAAAGTGCGTCAGGCAGCATTTGATACCGTTAAGAAATCAGTTGATGATGGCATCTTCGAACTGGTCGAAGAAACATTTTTTAATTCACCGATGCGGTTCGAAGATTTCCAGGCGTTTGAAAACAACACCATCAAGGCGACCCATTCTGAGCATGATCTTGATGATGAGTTGTACGCACTGGTGAAACAACGTTTTGATCAGCATGTCGGCGATGATGGTGCCCATTTTTCGATGCCGATACGTGTCGATCTGCTGCAGAAATAAAAATACTCAGTGAGCACCTATCTGATAATCTCGCTGTTAATTGCAAATCACATTTACATAAACACAGGTTAAAACATGAAAAAAGTTATTTTTGGTCTGCTACTGGTCATCGTCATCGCAATCATCGGAGCTGTTTATTATGTTCTGACTAATCTCGATGCACTGGTCGAAGCGGCTATCGAAAAACATGGCAGCGAGGCGACGCAGACAGCCGTACGTGTCGATAGTGTAAAGATCGATCTCAGTAATGGTGCCGGCGGTATCAGTGGTTTGACTATCGCTAACCCGTCTGGCTTTGCTCTGCCTTATGCTTTTTCACTTGCTGAAGTACGTACCGGAATCGATCTGCAATCGTTAAAAGAAGAGCCCTATATCATCGATGAGGTCACCATCCTTGCGCCTCAGGTATTCGTTGAGATCAATGAGGGAAATAAGACAAACCTGAATGAAATAAAGAAAAACCTCGTATCCGGTTCTAGCAGCACGACAAAAGATAACAAAGAAAAGGCACCTGCTGGCGATAATGCGAAAGAGCCGCGTCTGATCATCCGAAGAGTAACATTTGCAGATGGCACCATACAGGCAAGGGTAGCTGCTCTGCAGAATAAGGAGTATCAGCTCAAGCTGCCTGGTCTGGATATGAAGGATCTTGGTGGCAGCAATGGGGCGACCGGGTCGGAACTGGCCAATGAGATCCTGAAGCGTTTAACCGACCGTGCCACTGAGGTCGTACAAAAAGATATCATCGACGCCGAACTGAACAAACTCAAGGATAAGGCGCGGGCAAAAGTCGATGAAGAAAAGGCGAAGCTTGAAGCTCAGCTAGATGCAAGAAAAGAAGAAGAGAAGAAAAAAGCTGAAGATAAATTAAAAGATATGTTTAACAGGTAATTCAAGCATGTGTACTCTGATAAGTGAATGGTCGCCATCGGAATCTGCGCTCGACCTGATCAGGTTGAATGGTATTGAAGACAGGCAGATCGAAGAGTCACTCACATATCTGAAGAGCCAGTCATCATTATCTGATATCTCTGATATCGATGGCTACGACAACTGGAACGCCTTTTTTATAATGTTTTGTATAAAAGCAAATAAAAATCACTTAAAGTGAAGTGAAGCGGTTAATAAGGAACAATAAGTGCCAGTTTCATGATGTTTTTGCAGGTTGCCAGCTATCTCTTCAAACTATTGAAATATGGTCAGGAAATTTATGCGTGATTTCAGTAACTTAATGGATTAAATGTTCAAACTAAACCATACTCAATATAAATATCTGCGTTTATCTGTGGGCTTAATTTGATTGATATCGGTTATTGACGCATGCAGCAAAACTTTAAAATGATGATCAAGCGGTTATCCATTTTCAGGACAATTTATCCTGTCCATAATACAACGACGTATCAAGGACAATGACAAACAGCCCTGCAAGAAAATCTGGAATTCTGGCACTTATCAAAAGGCATTGGAAAGGTTACCTCTGGCGTATAGTATTGTCGGTCACCGTTGTTCTGATCATGGCTCTGGGGCAACATCTCTGGGTACTGGCTATCCCGTTACAACAATTGAAGCTACACATCTTTTTTATCCCGATGCTGGTCGGTGCAGGAATTGGCTTTTTTTACACAACCATTCGCCTCATGCAGGATGAGCAAAAAAAGCAATATCTCGAATTAGTTGATAAAGAAGCACGACTGCTCAACGAGATCAGGCAGCGCAAAAAGCATGAAAGAAAGGAGCAACGCCTTTCTTATGCCATCAATGCTTCCCAGGACGGTCTCTGGGACTGGAATATTAAGACAGATAAGGTTTATTACAGCCCACGCTGGGAGCAGATTCTTGGTTATGAAGAACATTCTGTCGCGCGGAACCTTGATAGCTGGAGGAGCTCCCTTCATCCCGATGATGCAAAACGGGTTTTAGATGTTCTCGAACTGCATCTGTTTGGTCAGTCACCAAGGTTCTTTGATGAATTTCGTCTGCGCAATGCAGCAGGCGACTGGATATGGGTACAGGGACGAGGACAGGTCGTTGAATTTGATGATTCTGGGGCTCCGATACGTGCTGTTGGCACGATGACGGACATCAGTGATCGTAAACGCATCGAGAGCGCACTTCAATCTTTACTTGCTGGAACTTCAGATAGTATCGGCGTGGACTTCTTCAAACGCCTCGCTCATACCCTTTCAGATGTTCTAAGGACCCGCTTTGTGCTGCTGGCAAAGCTGGATGAGTCTAATCGTGATCTGCTCAAACCGCTCGCTGCCTGGGACAGTCAATTCAATGAAAAATGTGGTAATTGCAGTGTTTCCGGTACGCCTTGCGAGCTAACCGTCAGTGAGGGCGAACATTATATCAAATCTGACCTACGGAGCTTGTTTCCACAGGATGAGATGTTGAAGAGGCTGGATGCTGAGAGCTACATGGGCGTTGCCATGAAAGATCATGGAGGTGAAGTTATCGGCGTCCTGGTCCTGGTTGATTCTCATAAAGCCCCCGCATGGAAAACAGCTCTTGCACGTGCCATCCTGCCGGTATTTGCGGCACGTGCCAGTGCCGAATTAGAACGCCAGAGTATCCATGATCAACTGATCAATGAGAAGGAAAGGGCGCAGGTAACACTTCACTCGATAGCTGATGCAGTGATTACTACAGATTCAAACGGGTATATCAACTATATGAACCCGGTCGCAGAAAAGCTCACAGGCTGGTCGATGTCTCAATCGATCGGCAAACATCTCAACGAGGTATGTAAGGAGAATGACAGTAATGAGAACGGGTCGTTGCAGGAGGCCGTTGAAAAATGTTTGAGCAGCGGTCACAGCGTGCTCGGTACTGGAAATATAAGTATTACCGATCTACAGGGAAAAGTTTCAGATATCGAATCGTCGATCTCCCCGATAAAAAATAGTAAAAACCAGCTGCTCGGTGTGGTCGTTGTATTCCGTGATGTCAGTGATACGCGCGAGATGGCCAGGCAGATGTCCTGGCAGGCAACCCATGATTCACTGACCGGGCTTGTCAACCGCAGAGAGTTCGAGCTTCAGCTGCAACAGCTCATCAAGATAGCCAAGCAGGAAAATAAGAATAACGCATTGTTATACATCGATCTTGATCAGTTTAAGGTGGTCAATGATACCTGTGGTCATACCGCTGGTGATGAATTGCTACGTCAGGTTACACTCATAATCAGTGATACCACGCGGCAGGCAGATACCCTTGCACGTCTAGGTGGTGATGAGTTTGGCGTTCTATTGCGCGGTTGTGATGCGAGCGTCGCTCAGACGACGGCAAAGAAGATAATCCAGGCTGTACAGGACTTTCGATTTGCATGGGAAGGCAAGTTCTTCCATGTCGGTGCCAGCGTCGGGGTCGTCGAGATAACTCCAGAAACAGAAAATATCAACACAGTGATGAAAGAGGCAGACATCGCCTGCTATGCGGCCAAGGATCAGGGTCGAAATCGTATCCATGTCTATACCAAGGATGATATCTTCCTGGAACAACGTCAGGTCGAAATGCATTGGGCGACGCGTGTCAAACATGCCATAGAAAAGAAAGAGATCATCCTTTTCGCTCAAGAGATCGTCTCATTGCATAATGGATCAAACAGCCACTTTGAGATCTTATCGCGAATGCGGCAGGAAGACGGCAGCTTTATCCTGCCCGGCAGTTTCATACCTGCCGCGGAACGATATGATGTCATCGTTGATATCGATAAGTATGTCGTGGAAAATGTATTCACACAGGTTTATGAGAAAAAGATACCTGATGGTACGATGTTATCGATAAATATCTCGGGCAACTCTATATGTGACAAGAGCTTCATGAGATTTATCCTCGAACAGGCCGCAGACTTGAAACTGGATACTTCAAATTTTTGTTTCGAGATAACAGAGACAGCTGCGATAGCAAACTTTACCGAAGCACTGAAATTTATAGAGAAACTGCATAAAGTGGGTTTCCAGTTCTCACTGGATGATTTTGGCAGCGGTGTTTCCTCTTTTGGCTACCTGAAACAGTTGCCGATCGATTATCTCAAGATCGATGGCTTCTTTGTCAAAGATATGGTCAGTGATCCTATCGATGCAGCCATGGTTTCAGCGATCAATGAGATAGGACACAAGATGGGGATCAAGACCATTGCCGAATTTGTCGAGAGTGAAGAAATCTTGCAGGAACTACGAAAGCTGGGAGTAAACTACGCCCAGGGATACCATATCAATGAACCCAGGCCACTGAGTGATGTGTTCGATGCTGCCAGGGCCGGTTTGCATTGAGACCGGTAGTCGTGGATATTCACAATGGTTAAATGTTTCTGAAGATATTGACCAGGTAGGCAGATGAATTTATTAAAAGGTAAATATCAGAAAATAATCATAACAGTATTGTTACTGTTACTAGCCTTCTTTTCCGTATCAAAACTCTTCGATACATTTTCATTCGATACCTTTGGAGAAAAATATACGGAACAAGGGCTCACTCGTTCACTGGCAGCCTTCGGTATCGCGAAAGGCCTCAATGGTTTGATTTCTGTGGTACAGGGCACAGAGGTTGCAGTGGAACCTGTCGGTGTCGGAGTCATCCTCACGCCAGGCCAGATACTTGACCCGGTGAATGACCTGATCGAACGGTTTTCATGGGTGATGCTCATATGCACGACATCTCTCGGCATCCAGTCTATCCTGCTGAGCATCTTTTCTTCCTATTATTTTTCGATAATCGTTGCATCGACACTATTCCTGCTAGTGCTGTTTATCTGGGGACGGCCACAGACTTCTGCTGAACTTAAAAATATATTCTATAGACTGGCGATCTTTCTCATCATTCTCCGCTTCTTTATCCCTTTGATGGCTATTTCCAGTGAGGCCTTATACAAAGCCTTTCTTGAGCCGACCTACATCGAATCAAAACAGCAGCTGGAACAGTCCAACACCGCCATTGCTAATCTCAGTGATAACCAGAAGATAAACAAGGAAGCTGCCGATATGTCTTGGTATGAGGTTTTAAGCAGCAGCATAGATTCTGCCATGGAATCTCTAGATGTCGATCGATATTATGAGCAGCTAAAGGTCGAAGCAGATAACCTGACAAATCATATCATCGATCTCATCGTTGTCTTCACCATGCAGACGATCCTTTTTCCCTTAATCTTTATCTGGCTATCGATGAAGTTGATCAAGGCCAATTTCTCGTTTCGTTTTGCAAGCTGATACAAGCTTGAAAAAACTATGCATCTACCATGGTAACTGTATTGATGGTTTTGCTGCTGCCTGGGTAGTGCGCCATTCCCTGGGAGAGGAGGTCGAGTTCTATGAAGGCATCCATCAAAATCCACCACCTGATGTCGATAACAGGGATGTCATCCTGGTAGATTTTTCGTATAAGAGAACTGTATTAGAAAAGATGGCACGGGCAGCATCAAGTATCACCATTCTCGACCATCATATATCGGCGGCAGAAGATCTTGCAGAACTCATGGCTCAAGGAGCTATCGATGGTGTCTTCGATATGTATCGCTCAGGTGCCATGATAACCTGGCAATGGTTTAATCCGGGACAGCCTGCACCTGGATTGATCGAACATATCCAGGACCGGGACTTGTGGACATTCAAGCTCGACGGCTCCAGGGAGATAACCTCGGCGATATCATCTTATGCATTGGATTTCGAGGTGTGGGATAAACTGATGACGGCTTCTTCTGAGGAACTAGCAAAGCTAAAGATCGAGGGTGAAGCGATAGAACGGAAACTGCAAAAAGATATCAAACAGCTCATCGCATCCGGTGTCAGACGCATGACAATAGCAGGATATGATGTGCCGGTATTGAATGTCTCTTCAGCCTATGTTTCTGATGCCGGACACCTGATGTCTGTCGGTGAACCTTTCGCAGCATGCTACTGGGATCATAGCGATGGCCGCTCGTTTAGCTTGCGTTCAAACGGTCTAGACAACAGCAGTATCAATGTCGCCGAAGTAGCGAAGCTATATGGCGGCGGCGGACACAAAAACGCGGCAGGTTTTACCGTAGAGAATGGCTGGGAAGGCGAGTAAATTTTATTGACCTGGAATGATAATCATCAATTCTTTATGTATGATTTATTGTTAAGATTTTACTCGGTGGGATATGGAGTTATTAGATTTATATTTCGAATACTTCATCTTCTAATGCATTGCAGCAAATTCAGAAAGGAGTTATCAGTCATGAATTCAACAACAAAAGATATCATCGGCAGTTTAATCGTTGCTCTTGCTGTAGCGACTTCATATAGTGCATTCGCTAAAGGTGGCGGAGGCGGCGGACAGGGTGGTGGCCAGGCCGACAAGGGCGGGCAAACCAGTCAAAGCTATAGCCGCAGCCAGAGTAAATCCGAGCAAAGCGGTAAGGGTGATGCTGAGTCCAGGCAGTACCAGCATCAAAATCAGAAGCAGAACCAGTATAGAAATCAGAAAGGCAGCGGACAGGCTGTACAGCAGGAAACACCGCAACAGGCACCTGCACCTGGCCCTGCCGAGTAAAAACTGAAGTTAGTCTTCACATGATGTGGCTACAAAAAAACGGCAACCATAGTGGCTGCCGTTTTTGGTTACATGAAATGTAGCTTTAATCTTGTAGTAGACAAAAAAACGACGACCTTAAAGTCGTCGAAATATGATATCCATTTTGATGGAGACTATTGAAAAAGACGGTCGTCTTTCATCTCCGATCATTCATATCATCGGCCCCAGGCCGAATAATACAAGTACGAACATAGACATATAAATAACAGCGAATTTAAGTTTTTTAGTCTCATCTTCTATTGCCTTCTTATTATCCATTCCATCCTCCTTTTTTCGCACATTTATTGCCAGCTTTTCAGCGCAGCAAAAATCATTATACGTCCGATCTTCAGTAATATACAAGTTGTAAGTGAATAAATTTTAATTATTAAGAGTTTGCTTATATATCAGCCGATTTAAGCTGATCGATTAATTTCATCATCTGCTGATAATGACTTCCTTTCCAGTAAATTTTTTTACAGGAATCACACTGGTAAAAATCTGTGTAGTACTTTTTTGTCTTAGTGAGTAACTCTGATTCGATAGACTGTTTACTGACAGAGCGTGTGGCGCCATTACAGTTAATGCATCGACTGAATGGTTTTATCTCATGGTATAACTGATAACGTCTCAATATCTCGATGATCTGCTGTCGAGGCATTCTGTTGCGTACAAAATAACCATAGCTGACCTGTTTACGCATGAGTAACCTCCTGTCACAGGTTAATAGAATACGTCGTTCAGCAGCAGATATATTTGCCAGTGCAGGGTCATCGTAGTCATTACGATAGAGAGTATCAAATCCAAGCATACGCAGGTATGTAGCCAGTTTGCCAAGATGTACGTCCAGCACGAAACGATAATCAGAAGGTGGTTCGGGTTGACAGTGTAGCAATGCATTATCAGATCTTATTAAATCTAAAGATACAGAAACCGGGTAAACCTCTATTCGCTCTCCTGCTTTAACCAGGTAGTTCAGATCTACCGCGTTGCCGTTGCTTATGATCACATCGACCTCTGTATGAGGTATTCCTGTCGATTCGATAAGATCTTTTACTGAGCGGTTTTTTTTGTGCTCTATATCAAATGTTTCATCATGTAACTGCAGCGGCAGAAAATCATTAAGTTGGCCGTGAAAATGGATGCTGATCGGTGGAGACATACGGTTATGATGCTGGATAGGTAAATAAAATACGGCGACCATATCAGCCGCCGTAGTTCATAATAATATGATGGAGAGTACCATCTCCACAGGCTACTACACTATATCAGAGGTCCCAGACCAAATAATACTATTACAAATAATGACATAAAAATAACAACAAATGTCAGCTTCCTCGTTTCATCTTCCTGTTGTTTCTTATCTTCCATACAACTCTCCTTTTTTAGTCACATTTATTGTTAGCTACTGCTAACAACTGTAATACTATCGCCGAGTTTTAAAAAGAATTGTGACATTTGTCAAAATTTCTATCATTTAGAAAAAATCTAAAACGTTATAAACTAATTTGATGCCCAATAATGTCTAATTGGTCTATGGTTAAGCTACAGTATTTGTATAGTCGTTTTAGGAGCTAATCTTGATAAAACTTAAACATATAATAAATGGTGCTGTGGTGTCTGATATCGATCTATCGGCTGGCGAATTTACTATTGGACGCAACCACGGTAACAGTTTACAGCTGGATGATGGCGAGGTCAGCGGAGAGCATGCGCTGATAAGGCTCGTCCCAAATAAGTATCTTCCGCAACAACTGGATATGACCATTTTTGACCTGAATAGTACCAATGGCACTTATGTTAATAATATCATGGTGAAAGAAAAAGAGTTAAAGCATGGAGACGCGATCAAGATATGCAGTTATGAGTACAGGGTATTCGATGACCAGTCCAATGTCGGCACACAGACTGAATATGCTCTGCCAGACGAATAGCTAAGCACTACATCCTGTTACTGCGCCATGCGATCAGGTAGAGAATAACTGCACATAACATGATGCCGCTAAAACCGATCTCCATCGCAAGTAAAACGGCCAGCACCGCGCTTAATACGGAGGCGCAACCATTTATACCCCAGGCCCAGGGCATGAGGTGAGGATGGTTCTGCTGTAGCACAGCCATGCCCAGAGGGAACGGCATGCCCATGACAAAGGCTAATGGTGCTGCCATTATGAAAGCTGAAATAATCCTTACCGTTTCCGGTAGCGCCATGATCGTGCTGCTGAGTGATGGCAACACGGTAATATATAGAATAACGATCACCGCTATCAGTATGACCGAACGGCGAATTAAGTCGGGAATGACCGATGATTCTGCAGTTTCCATGAGTCGTTGTACATAGAGACTGCCGCACCCAGAAAAGATCAGGAAGGCACAGAGTGCTACCGCGACCGCATAAAGCGGCTGACTCAGTATCAGGGTGAACTTCTGGATGAATGCGATCTCGATGAAGAGGAATGCCAGGCCAATCGCCATGAAGTAGATAACTATATTTTTTCGCTTGCCAGCTTCTCTTTTTATCTCCGTTTTTACTTTCACGCTGCGCAGCAACAGTAGTGGCAGTAGTATCAAAACGACGGCTGCCATAGATGCCTGCACCAGGGTGAACAGCAGTGTCGGATAACCTACACCTATCATCGATATACCGGCTTGCCCCGGCATTGCAAGAAACTCATCGAAGCTGGACCACATGAAAAAATTGTTGAAGTAAGGCCTGTTATCCGTGGTCGGCCTGATGTCGAATTTATACTGCTCGATAAAATTGTATTCCGGGACTGGGCTTTGCTGTTGCAGCACAGATCGAGCAGCAAGGTAAAACACCGGTTCCTGCAATAACTGGAACTGGTTGACATCATTCGGCGTGATACCGGGCAGCCAGGCCAGGTCAAAACTTCGAGATAGGCTGAATTCTCGTACCCGCTTGATCTGTTCTGCTGTTAATGCGGTTTTCTTTAGTATTAATGTCGCAGTATTCCAGCTTCTGATCCATGCGATGTTATTTTGCGGTTCGCTAATGCCGGTATTGTTCATTGCTGCTACTGCGGTAGTGAACAATTTAAGGTTGCCGCGTTCTGGTGTACTGGTCCACATGGTGATACTCAGCAGACCGTCATCTGCCAGCAACTCCAGATAGGACTGCAGCGCTTCGACGGTGTAATCATAGGAGGTAGAAAGCGCATACACTCCAGCTGAACCGCCAGCCGATGCACCGGATGGTCCCATTACAACCAGGTCATAGTCATTATCTGATGCGGCAAAGCCGCGTGGTGCAATAGTATGAATTTCTACCTTATGCTTTATCCTGTGCCAGCCAAAATACTCCGCAAACCTCTCTGTGATCAGCAGGCTCAGCTGCTCGTCTGGCTCGACCGCATCTATCTGTGGTAGCTCATGGTAGTCTGCCTGTAATATCGCGGCACCCGTCGCCGAGGAAAGTATCAACAACTTTTCTGCTGAATCATGCAAGTGATAAGGCAGCGCTGAGCTCAAAAAATCATGATACTCAAGTGCGCTTATGTCTGTCACATGATCGATGGTGGTCATCTCACCGCCATCTCTGAATACCGCCAGCTGTTCGGGTGTTTTAGCCTCGCTTTGCAGGCTCATACCAGGGGCATTACGAAACGGTATAAATGGACTCTGTACGACATCGGTCTGTGATACTGGTGAGCTGTGTGAATACAGCAGAGAAGCTTCCTTCATCTGTAATGTTTGTGTCAGCCCTTTATATTCGGAAGGACGCAGATCAAGCCATTTATGCGGTGTCAGATAAACAGCGAGCATACTGAGTAAAAGCAGCGTAGCGAATAACTTTCTATTTACGCCGGCCAGATTATGGAACGCAAAAATACCGGCGGTAATTCCGCTGATAGCCAAAACGCGTATTATGGTAACAGGGGTAAAATACTGCAGTAATAACATCACCAGTATCGCGCCTATACCTGCACCGATGAGATCGACGCCATAAACCAATGATATCTTGTTATGATAGCGCATCAGAGTAAGCGCGATAGCATTGGCGACAAAGAAAAAGGGCAGGGTCAGCAGTAGATAACTTAATAATAGTCGTTGCCACTGTGAGCTATCCCACAGTATCTCAAGAGCATTGAACGGCAGCTGCTGCACGGCGATAAAACAGGCAATGGCGGAAAGCCCGAAAAATACGGTATTAATAATAAATACGCTATCAAAATTGTTCAGCATCCTATGCCTGAATACGGTAATGAAACTACCGCTGGCGCCATAACCGAGCAGTGCAATACTGATCACCATGAAAGCAAAGTGATGCCAGTGAATGATCGAAAACAGTCTTATCAATAAAACTTCATATGCCAGGGCGGCTGCGGACAGGATAAATATAGAAACCAGCGGCGGTGTAGCAGATCGATTGCCAGCCAGTTGAAACATAAGATGATGGAAACAGCCCTAGTGGCCGCCGGTAAATGGCACGAAATAAACCGGTAATATTTGCCGGCTGGTGACTTTTCCCTGCATATCCTTTTGCACCAGTGTCAGGTACTGCGTCTGGAATTGTGTACCAACAGGTATCACCATGCGTCCGCCTTTTTTCAGTTGTTTTACCAGTGGCGGAGGAATATGACTGATAGCAGCGGTTACCACGATGCTGTCAAAAGGCGCATGTTGTGGCCAGCCATCATAACCGTCGGCTATGCGTGTTTCAATATTGTTATAACCCAGTTTTTTAAATAAACCTGAGGTAACTTCACCCAACGGTTCGATGATTTCGATACTGTATACCCGAGCGACCAGCTTCGAGAGCACGGCAGCCTGGTAGCCTGATCCGGTACCTATCTCCAATACTGACTGACCTGGTTCAGGTGCCAGTAAATCAGTCATAAGTGCGACGATATAGGGTTGAGATATAGTCTGGCCGTGCCCGATAGGCAATGGCCGGTTTTCATATGCCTCTGTACGCCTGCCCGGCGGTACAAACTCATGCCGGGGAACCTCCTGCATAGCCTGCATCACAGAAGCATCAAATGACTGTTTTTTGAGGTACTTTGATGTTATCTCAACATCATCCTCAATCTCTGCGATCATTTGCTGGCGTTGTAAAATATATTCATCAGCAACTGCGTTAGCTACGCACAACAGTTGTGTGATTAGCAGTAGGAATATATGTTTTGCTGGCATGGCAATAAGATAGAGCCCTGTAGAGAAAAATTCAAGGAAAGAATTCCGATGGATAACAATTGATACAGCGATAGCCATCCTTCATATTACTGAAGCATGGCTGCTGAAGTTCAAGCTGTTTATGCAACCTCTTTATCTGCGAAGGGGTAGTCTGTATATCCGGTTTCGTCACCGCCATAAAAAGTCGCCTGGTCTGCTTCATTCAGTGGCAGGTCATTTTCATAGCGATATACCAGGTCAGGATTTGCCAGGAAAGGCACACCGATAGCGACCAGGTCACAATCACCGTTAGTCAGCGCGGTCTGCGCGCGTTGCTTATCGTAACCATTGTTTGCCATATATATCCCATCATATGTATCTCGCAGCGCACGGTAGTCAACATCTCTTGACTCACTCATCATATCACCCTCGAGCAGGTGTATATAAGCCAGGTCGCGTTTATTGAGTTGCGTAATAAAGTATTCAAAGTGCGACTGCGGATCAGAGTCAGACATCGAATTATAACTGTTCTCAGGTGACAGGCGAACACCGATAGATCTGCTGTCCCAGACCTCAGAGACGACATCGAGTACTTCATCCAGCAGTCGCATACGATTTTCCACGCTACCGCCATATTCATCGCTTCGATGGTTGCTGCCGTCACGCAGGAACTGGTCGATCAGGTAACCGTTAGCAGCATGGACTTCTATACCGTCAAAACCTGCCTGTTTTGCCTTCTCAGCGGCACCCTTGTATTGGCTTACGATGTCCTTGATCTCATCAATTGTTAACGCACGCGGCTCGACAAAAGCTTTCATGCCTTCAAATGTCACGGCTTCTCCATCTGGTCTTATGGCTGATGGCGCCACGGGCGTCTGGTTATCCGGCAGCAGGTCGGGGTGTGATATGCGTCCGCAATACCATAACTGTAGATAGATATGACCACCTTCCTCATGCACCGCATCAGTCACCATCTTCCAGCCGTCGACCTGTTGTTGATTGTGTATGCCAGGAGTTGCCGGATAACCAACGCCCTCGGGTGATACCTGCGATGCTTCAGTGATAATCAGACCGGCACTGGCACGCTGTCGGTAATATTCAGCATTTATCGCTTGCGGGACATTTCCTTCAGCAGCCCGGTTTCGCGTCATCGGCGCCATGACTATCCTGTTGCTCAGCTTGAGGTTACCTATGGTTACTTCATCAAACAGCTCTTTGTTGCTCATGTTATGACCCTTTATTCGATATTAGTTGGACAGTTGTCCTAAAGTTGAAGATAAAGTAATGCAATTGTCTAATTATGTCAAGCAGTAGCCCTGTATAGAGATTGCGACATCGCATACAATACCGCAGAATCGTAACATATGACTGTATCTCAAACCTTGTGATGACATCGATTGGCTTAATTAGCGATATCCACGCAGAACCAGAAGCGCTCGCCGAAGCTTTCTCTATCTTTATGCAGGCTGGCGTCGACGATATTTTCTGTGCTGGTGATATAGCAGGTTATATGGATAAGCTTGATCAGACCATTAAGCTGCTGATCGAACATGATTGCAAGACCGTCGTTGGTAACCACGATCTTACCTATCTGCAAAATAACGAGGGTGAATCCAACGATTCCATTTCTTATCTGAAAAAACTGCCGGTGTCATATGAAGCATTCATCGAAGGCAAGAAAATATTTCTGGTCCATGCGCAGCCGCCCGATGGCTGCCATGGCGGCATCAAACTGTTAGATAAAAATGGTCAACTTATTGACCACAGGCTCGAACAATGGGCTGAAACGCTATCATCATTCGATTACGACATATTGATAGTCGGTCATACACACCAGGTCTTCGTCGAAAAGATTGCAGATACGCTGGTGATTAATCCAGGTAGCACAGCATTCAATAACTGCTGTGCAATACTTCGCTTACCTGAGATGTCTGTAGATTTATATCCGTTAGCAGGTAAAAAGATCCAGCGAACATGGAACTGGGGGGAGCATGTAATCTATGCTGGCAAGAAGGATTGTTAAGCCGTTAACTGGCCATGCTATGCTGATGCGGCGCCAGCATCAATAACAGCGCCTGTGCATGTTCAGCAGCCTTTCTTCCCAGATCGGTGAGGTAACCACCATCGACGGCAGTGACCAGCCCCTTATCAAATAAACGCTGCACAGCCGCAATCTGTTCCTTATTGGCGCGTGAGTGTACCTTGATACCTTGTTGTGTACTCTGCAGGTTATAGCGAATCAGAATATCCATCTCAGCCATTTGTTCTTCTGTGTAGCGCATGATTTCACCTATATGCATCATTTAAACGATCGTGTAACAGATAATAATACATGATAATTGATGATGATGTTATCGCGAATATGGTCTATATTAGTAAATACTAAAGAACTTCATACTGATAACGCTAAGAAAAGATACCTATGACTATGACCATGAATATGCTCAATCGACTGCAACATCTACAGCAGGGCCGTGGATACTGGCTGCTGTATATAGCAGGCAGCCTGTTGTTAATTGCCGCAGCTTTATATTTCCAGTATGTCCGTGAAGCACTGCCTTGTCTGATGTGTATCCAGGTACGGATGTTATTGTCATTATTGATAATCCTGGCAATTATCGGACTATCCACAAGGAAGTATCCGCTGCTGAATGCACTGGTGAACATAACGACAGTCTTTGTCGCAGTCAGCATGAGCGAACGCGCATATCAGCTGCTGGGTACGGAACGGGGTTTCGTCTTCAGTGACTGCGGTTTTGACCTGGGACTACCAGCATGGCTGGCACTGGATGAATGGCTGCCATGGTTGTTTCGTGTAGAGACCACCTGTGGTTATACGCCCGAGATCGTCTTCGGAATTACTATAGCTGAATCACTGATGGTGCTATCGATCCTGCTGCTGCTGTTCACTTCCTGCATGACATTGCTATCCCTGCTTAAACTGAAAAAATAAAACTCTCTTCATTGATGCGCTGACAGTAATGTCTGAATCGCCGTATCAGGCCAATACCGCGTGCTTCTATCAGCATTCTGGAATATAATGCGTGACTTATATAAGAACACGCCATAATTTCAATCTTGAGAGAAGCTGACGATGTCACAAACTAACGCACCAAAGATTATCTATACCGAAACAGATGAATCACCCGCATTAGCGACCTATTCTTTATTGCCCATCGTTCAGGCCTTCTCTAAAGCGGCAGGTATCGATGTCGAAACACGTGATATATCACTGGCCGGACGTATCATCGCCAACTTTCCCGAAAAGCTGAGCGAGGACCAGAAGATCGGCGATGCGCTTGCCGAGCTGGGAGAGCTGGCTAAAACACCGGAAGCAAACATCATAAAACTGCCAAATATCAGCGCTTCGATCCCGCAGTTGACTGCAGCGATCAAAGAGCTGCAGAGCCAGGGCTATGACATTCCTGATTACCCCCAGGATGCGCAGACTCCTGAAGAAGAGGAAATCAAGTCGCGTTATGCGAAGGTACTGGGAAGTGCCGTCAACCCGGTACTGCGTGAAGGTAATTCTGACCGCCGGGTGGCAGCACCGGTAAAAGAGTATGCACAGAAACATCCGCATTCCATGGGGGCGTGGTCGGCTGACTCTAAGTCACATGTCGCCTCGATGAGTGCTGGCGATTTTTATTCTAGCGAGCAATCGACAGTCATCGATAAAGCGGGTGACGTCAAGATCGAACTGATAACCGACAGCGGCGAATCCACGGTGCTGAAAGAAAAGGTCCCGGTGCTTGCCGGTGAAGTCATCGATGCTACGGTGATGAGCGCTAGCGCATTACGGGCTTTCTTTGAACAGGCAATGCAGGATGCTAGATCGGAAGGTGTCTTGCTCTCACTACACATGAAAGCCACCATGATGAAAGTATCTGATCCGATCATCTTCGGCCACGCAGTTAGTGTTTACTATAAGGACGTATTTGCAAAACATGCAGCAACATTCGAAAAACTGGGTGTTGATACACGTAACGGCCTGGGTGATGTCTATGCCAAGATCGCCAGTCTGCCTGATGCTCAGCGCAGCGAGATCGAAGCTGATATCCAGGCGGTCTACCAGACGCGGCCGGAGCTGGCGATGGTTAATTCAGATAAAGGTATTACCAATCTGCACGTACCAAGCGATATCATTATCGATGCCTCGATGCCAGCAGCGCTGCGCTCATCAGGGCAGATGTGGGGCGTCGATGGCAAACTACATGATACCAAGGCGATGATTCCCGACCGTAACTACGCAGGCATCTACCAGGCAGTATTCGATTTCTGTAAGCAGCATGGTGCTTTCGATGTGACGACCATGGGCAATGTCAGTAATGTTGGCCTGATGGCGCAAAAAGCCGAAGAATACGGCTCACATGATAAAACCTTTGAAATCCCCGCGAATGGTCGCGTACAGGTTACAGATAACGGCGCTAATGTATTACTCGAACATGAAGTCGAAACAGGTGATATCTGGCGGATGTGCCAGACCAAGGACCTGCCTATACGCGACTGGGTGAAACTGGCAGTGAACCGCGCCCGCGCCACCGGACAACCAGCCATCTTCTGGCTGGACAAGAACCGTGCACATGATGCTAATCTGATTAACAAGGTAGAGACTTATCTGAAAGATCATGACAGCAGCGGACTGGTAATAGAGATAATGTCACCTGTCGATGCAATAAACTATACGCTGAAACGCGTACGGGCCGGAGAGGATACTATCTCGGTGACAGGTAACGTATTACGTGACTATCTGACTGACCTGTTCCCTATACTTGAGCTGGGCACCAGTGCGAAGATGTTGTCGATCGTACCGTTACTCGCCGGTGGCGGCCTGTTCGAGACAGGCGCAGGTGGTTCTGCGCCGAAACAGGTTACCCAGTTAGTTGAAGAAAACCACCTGCGCTGGGATTCACTCGGTGAGTTCCTCGCACTTGCAGTTTCTATCGAGGATCTTGCACAGAAAACTGGTAACGAGAAGGCAAAAATTCTCGCGGCTGCTCTGGACAAAGCCAACGGCATGTTCCTCAACAATAACAAATCACCATCACGCAAGACCGGTGAGCTCGACATACGAGGCAGCCATTTTTACCTGGCGATGTACTGGGCGCAGGCACTGGCTGAACAGACGGACAATAAAGAGCTCCAGGAGATATTCACACCGATCGCTAAGCAGCTTGCTGACAACGAGGAGAAGATCGTCGAACAGTTGAATGCGGTTCAGGGTAAAGCAGTTGATATCGGCGGTTACTACCGTCCGGATGAGGAAAAGGCAGCACAGGTCATGCGTCCGAGCGCCTCATTGAATGCGGTGATCAACAGTTTGTAACGATGCAGTTTCTGTCTTAAGTTTGAACACCGGCAATAAATCTTGCTCGCCAAGTTGAATTCAGTACACTGGTAGTCAGGGCTTTCAATACTATCTAGACACAGGATGGACTATGGATATACAGGCAGAAAAAAGTGGTATCCAGACACACCTCGATAAAGGCAATTACCATGCCGCGATCAACCTTGCTATCTCAGCAATGAACGAATGTCGCCGCAACAAGGATCAGGCAGGTGTCGACGAATTCATCGCATTTATCAGGGGCATCGTCGATCGCATGGCCGATGAGTTTGGCAGTAAATAGACGCGAAGATCAGACTACCTGTCCTGCACACCAGCCTGATGACCAGGCCCACTGAAAGTTGTATCCGCCCAGCCAGCCGGTCACATCGACCACTTCACCGATAAAATACAGCCCCGGTGTAATTTTTGACTCCATGGTTTTCGATGATAGCTGATCGCAATCTACGCCACCCAGCGTTACTTCAGCGGTCCGATAACCTTCTGTGGCGTTAGGCTTGATCATCCAGTGCTGTAGTTTATCTGCGATCGCACTGATACTGTCTCTGGAAAGATTCTGCAGTGGCTGTTCGATGGTGTCGGCTTCCAACAAAACAGTCAACAGACGCCTGGGTAAGACATCGGCAAGGACATTTTTCAACTTTAGCTGCGGCTGTTTTTCTCTCTTCGCTGTCAGCAGGTCGACCACTGACAGATCGGGCAGAAGGTTGATCGTTATCGATTCTCCCGGCTGCCAGTAAGAGGAGATCTGCAGGATCGCGGGTCCGCTCAAGCCACGGTGTGTGAACAGGATATTCTCATTGAACTGCATTCGTTCATTGCTTACCAGGCATTCCACGGATATCCCGGAGAGCACCTCCAGTCTCTGTTTATCATCTGGCTGTAGTGTAAATGGTACCAGTCCGGGGGAGGTTGGCCAGATATGATGGCCGAACTGCTCGGCAATCTTATAACCCAGCGGGCTGGCGCACATCTTTGGTATTGACAGGCCGCCACTGGCGATGACCAGCGACTCAGCCGAGTAGTTGCCTGTTGAAGTACGAACCTTAAACAGTTTATCTGCACTTCGTTCGATATCTTTGATATCACAGTTAAGCTGTACCTTCGCCCTGGCTTTTTTACACTCTTGCAGCAGCATATTGAGGATGTCTTTCGCGCTATCATCACAGAACAGTTTGCCGAGATCACGTTCGTGGTAGGGGATATCGTGTGCCTTGACCATCGCTATAAAATCCCATTGTGTGTACCTGCTGAGGGCAGACTTACAAAAATGCTGATTATGTGAGATAAAATTAGCCGCATCGATATCCATATTGGTAAAATTACATCGCCCGCCACCGGACATGAGTATCTTTTTACCTGCTCTGTTAGCATGGTCGAGTACGATAACCCTGCGACCCCGCTTGCCGGCTTCTATGGCACACATTAGACCTGAAGCACTGGCACCGATGATAATGACATCTGATGTAATGGTTTTATTTGACATAGGGGCGAATCATATACAGCAAGGGCTGCGATATCCATGGTTTAATCATAATTATCGCTTACCATGGTAGATAAGGAGTAAGTAATGAAACAACTTCAGCCAATGAATACTCATGAATGTCATAGAAGTAAAAAATATCGCCTGTCCCATCGATGGTGAGAAGCTCGTATCATCAGGCAAACAGCTCAATTGCAGTAATGGTCATAGCTTCGATATAGCAAGGCAGGGCTATGTCAACCTGCTACCGGTACAGCATAAACGCTCAAAACAGCCGGGGGACAGTAAAGCAATGGTACTAGCCAGGAGCGAATTTCTCGATTCTGGTATATATGAGCCCATCTCAGAGACATTAAACGCACTGGTTCTGTCGCAGATGAGGGAAGAGAAAGACCATTGCATCCTCGATGCAGGATGTGGTGAAGGCTATTATCTGGACAGTTTATGTCACTTTTTAAAAATGCAGGACTGTGACAGAAATGTGAGCTTTATCGGTCTCGATATTTCTAAAGACGCCATCATCCAGTCGAGCAGACGAAATAAGCAGATATGCTGGCTGGTGGGTACCAATCGACAACCTCCGGTCGTGACTGAGAGTATCGATATCATCCTGTGTTTATTTGGCTTCGTAAACAGGGAAGCGTTCAGTAAAGTATTAAAACCCGGTGGTCTGCTTATCCTGGTCGATCCGGGAGCAGAACATCTAAAGGAGTTGCGAGAGATCATTTATCCTGAGGTAAATAAAACGGAAGCGCAGGAAACTATTGCAGAAAAGTCCGGTTTCACCATGCTTAAAAAAGAAGTGCTGACATACCGTACCATGATTGATAGTAATGAGCTGATTAAGCATCTCCTGCTGATGACACCTCATTTCTACAGGGCATCAAAAGAAGGCAGGCTACGAGCTGAGGCATTAAGCAAACTCGATATAACCGTAAGCGTCTTATTCAGAGTGTTGCAAAAGAGTTAAACAAGCATTGGCCAGGCAATCTGGCTTATAATTAAGCCAGGTAAATAATTTGGGTGACGACATGAGTGAATATACACATATACTGGCGGCCGTCGATTTTTCAGCTGCTGCAGATCACGTACTTAATAAGGCGAGTGAGATCGCGCTGCGAAATAATGCGAAACTCAGCCTGTTGCATGTCGTCGAATATATGCCGCCGATCGATACTGCTTTTGATTCCATGCCTGCGGGAGACTGGGGGCTCGATGAAGACGTACTGGTGGATAATGCCAGGCAATCGCTGCAAAAGATGAGTGAGCATCATAAGTTAAAGAATACCGAACTGGCAGTAGAGCTTGGCCTGCCTAAACAGGAGATAGTGAGTTATGTCGCCAAACATCAATGCGACCTGGTGGTAATGAGTTCTCATGGCCGTCATGGATTAAATATCCTGTTAGGTTCGACAGCTAATGCAGTATTGCATGCCATGCCCTGCGATATACTGACTATCAAAGTAGAACAATAAATACTGTATCACGATAAGGTTCTTTTCATGTTTAAATCTATCAGCAAGATATTGCTTACCGGCTTTATCACATTATTGCCTGTCATCCTCACTGTCTACCTGCTGTACTGGCTGGCTGTTTCTTCCGAGAATGTCATGGGTACTGCTTTGCGCTGGGTCATGCCCAATGCGACTTATTTCCCAGGCCTGGGAATGATCGCAGGGCTGGTTGTCGTGTTCATCGTCGGCCTGTTGATGAAGGCCATCCTGGTCCGTCAGTTGTTTTCTTTCGGTGAGAAAATCCTGTACCAGTTGCCGTTGATCAAAACGGTCTATCGCGCCATGCGAGATCTATTCGACTTCTTCACTCCGAAAGACCAGGGTCTCGGTGAGGTGGTCGCCGTGACCTATAACGGTGCCGAGATGATCGGTTTCATCACGCAGACAGATCAGAAGAAGCTGCCTGAGTCATTTCGTGAACAGGATAAGGTCCTGGTCTATCTGCCGATGAGTTACATGATCGGCGGCTTTACCGTGTTCATCCCGCGTGAACATGTCAGGCCGATCAAGATGAGCATGGAGGAAGCCATGCGATTTGCCCTGACAGCCGGCATCACTGGCAAGAACGCAGACTAATCAGGTTTAGCGCTGTTACAGTAACTATATTTCATCGCAAATCGCCTGATGATCAAGATCAGGATGGATAAGGACATCGTCAGCCAGCTCAACGAACCACCATGTGAGGCAACGATAATTTCGGTCTCAACAGGGTACCAGACAGTCTCATAAATACTATCATCATAACTGTCTTCGAGGGGCAATGCAGCTAACGAAGTATCATCATAGGGGCCATAACTGGTCAGCCAGGCCCCTGTCTCTACATCATATATCTCGATACGCAGGTCATAGTAACCGGTCGGATAACCGTCAGCCAGCTCTGTTTCGATGATAAAAGTATCCATCTCACTATCACCATGAATCAGATAGTTATCACTGCTTGAATAGTAATTCCATGGTCCGCCTTCATAGCTCAGGTATAACTCTGCATAGATATAAGAAGAATGAAACATCGTATCAGCATCGATAGTAACACTGTAGCGATGATAGAAACCGTCGTAATCGAAGTCACTGATCAGGTCGGTTGAGACGTCATAGATGAACACATCATCATGGATGACATGTTCTGTGGTAATGATATGTGCAGCCATCGCTATCGATTCCTGGCGGAATCCCTGGCTGACAAGAACAGGAAACTCTTCTGCTTCAGCCTGTTTTAATAGCGTGTCCTTGGCATTCGTATCGAGCTCTGCCGCTTTACTGAAAGTCACCGACCTTGAGATGCGCTTATCTTCACTCTCTTCGGCTGTTACTGGTGCGGCCAGTATAACTGGTAGAGTACAGGTAGCTATAGATAAAACCCATTGTTTGATAGTTAATGATGACATGATATTGTCTCCCGCCTTGTTAATAGTTATTTAAAACACGGGACTATTTCAACATCATGCAGCTGAACAGCTGCTGAATGACAGGATGGATTTTGTCAGTTATTCAGATCACAGCACGACATGAACTTCAGCACCATTCCACTGACTCCGGCTGATCTTTAAACTGCCATGATATGCATCGACGATATTCTGTACGATCGATAGACCGATACCATGGCCCGCTATAGACTCGTCAGCGCGCACACCACGTTTAAGAATATTATAGACCTCATACTCGGCGACACCGGGGCCATCATCAGCGACTGATATATGGCATTTCCCATCTTCATTACAAGCTTTAATCTCTATCGCCTGTTGTGCCCATTTGAAAGCATTTTCAAAAAGATTACCCAGTACTTCCATGAGGTCACCTTCATCGCCTTTGAACACGGTATCTCTTTCGATGTCGAGCATGACATTGATAGATTTATCCTGGTGGACCTTGTGTAATGATTCCAGGATCCGTTCGATGACAGAGCAGACGTCGACAGACTTCCCGATACTGGCTGCTCCTGCCGTTGCCGCGCGTTGCAACTGGTACTCAACGATAGAGTTCATACGCACTATCTGTTGCTGCATCGAGTCTTTCGACTGATTACCGCCGTGGCCAGCGAGCGCATTCTGTAGCACAGCGAGTGGAGTTTTAAGGCTATGCGCTAGGTCACCAAGTGCATTTCGATAACGCGTCTTCTGTTCACGCTCCTGTTGCAACAGGATATTGATATTGTCGGTCAGGCGTTCGATCTCCTGCGGATATTCTTCCTCGATCTTCTGTTGTTTGCCGTTCTCGATAAGACTCAGTTCTCGTCCGACCTTACGCAGTGGAGACAGGCCCCAGCGCAGGATCAATGCCTGTGTGACCAGTAGTAATAATGCCATTGCGACTAGCCAGGTAAGCAGCGTGGTACGATATTCTGTAAGCTGCCTGTCGAACGACTGCAGGTCGGTGATAATATTAAAGCTCAGTGCCAGCTCTGTATTACCGGTTGCCCAGCTAACGCCGTAAACGAAGCTGTAGAACTCGACATCACCGACCACTGTTTTGATAAATCGCTGCTCACCGCTTGGCAGAGTTGTCGGCAGCGGCAGCTTTGCTCCGAGAACGGAAGATGAACTCCACATTGCATTGCCATGCTGGTCTGCGACATAGGCATATACCCCGGAACTGGGCACGCCGAGCAGGGCATCTAGCTCACTGGACGGCATGGTCACAGCATCGTCTGCGACATCTGCAGCGGCCATCAGTGCATATAACTGGCTGGTCAGCTTGTCACGTAATGCACTCTCACTACTTTCGACAAAAGCGCGCTCCAGTGTGACGGCAGTCATGCTGATAAATATTGCCAGTACCAGGGTTGCACTAAGGATTATTCGAAGGTTAAGGGACATCAGCTCGTATCCTTGTGCGTTGCTTAATTATTATCACACAGGGTAAAGCGATAACCGCGGTTACGTAAGGTCTCTATCGGTTTAAGTGTACCAGCGGGATCCAGTTTCTTACGAAGTCTGCCAATGAGAACCTCGATGACATTACTGTCACGATCATCATCATGCGGATACAGGTAGTCAGATAGTCTAGTCTTCGATACTGCTTCATGCGAATGGCGCATCAGGTATTCCAGCATTTTGTATTCAAACGCTGTCACCTCTATAGCTTTTTCATCGAGTGATACTTGTTGAGTGCCCAGATTTAATGATATGGATCCACACCTGAGTTCAGTCGTCGCCGTTCCGCTGGCACGACGCAACAGTGCTTTTACTCTTGCCAGCAATTCCTCCATCTGGAAAGGTTTGACCAGGTAGTCATCAGCACCCGCTTCCAGGCCTTCGACCTTTTCCTGCCAGCGGCTTCTCGCAGTCAAGATCAACACTGGCAAAGTGCTGCCCTGTTCACGTAATGCCCGAATGATCTCTATACCGCTCATCCCGGGCAGACCGATATCGATGATGGCAGCATCATGCGGATATTCGTTAGCAAAATAGTAGCCTTCTTTACCGTCAGCACTGCTGTCAACATAATATGATTCAGCTTCGAGGGCCGTCCTGATATCTGCCTGCAGGTTCAATTCATCTTCTATTACAAGGATGCGCATTTTATTGTTCAGAAAGTATTTTTCCCGTTTCTGCATCGACAGCGATAATACGTACTTCACCTCGATCATTCAGTGTCTTCACCTGGTAGGTATTACCCTTGAGTTTCACTGCGAGCACGCGGCCTGGATAGTACTGCTGTGCGATTTTTACTGCCTGTTGTTTAGTGACGCTTAACTCAGTCTCTGCTGGTATGACAGCAGATGAAAACAGGGTGACAGCCAGTGTAAAGACCAATGTAGAGGTTTTGATATAATTTTTCATGTATAGAACCGTTAGCATTCAACAGGTCAAGCTTACACTGAAGTCGTACACTCCACAAAATAGAAACAGGAGAACAAAAATCGACTGAAAACCTGGTCAGTCAACAGGTTCTCAGCCGGTATGGTTAACACTAATCACGCAAGATTATATCGAATCGATCAGTATGCAGGCCGATCATGAAGTGAAGATCGTCGAAATCGACATAATGATGACCATGACCCACATGACTCAGAGCACTGTAGCTATGTGAATGTCCTCTATATCCATGTCTGTGATAGTCCCTGTGACCATGTGCCTTATGGCTCTGGTGTTTGTGACCATGATTACGACCATGGTGCTTATGACTATGTTTACTGTGGCCATTGCTATATCGACCTCTGTCATAACGTTGCCCTTTATGTCGTTTAGTATGTCTATGTGTTTTACCATAGGGTTTGTTTAACTCCTGCGAAAACTGCTGCGCAATCTGACCTTTTCTACTATCACGATCAGCTTTGTCTGCCATCGCTGTATTTGATGACAGCACCAGGCCTATCGTTATAAGTCCGATTACAGGTAGTGTTTTTACCTTATGTATAATGTTCATCTTAATCTCCAGATCGTTATATTGAACACCGGGTTGTGTCCCGATGCCTGTAATCTAACGCCAGGCGGCTGAACGTAAGCTGAACGAACCAGTAAATTAGTGATAAAGGCCTGTCGAGTGTATCTGTTGAAATTTTTTTATGTAAAAATTGACTTGCATTAACATCTCAAAAACAATAAGCAATACAATGATGACATCATGAATAAAGATGATTTACGCCAGAAATTGATGGATGAGGGTATAAGCCATAGTGATATGGCGCCTGATCCTGTACATCAGTTTCAACAGTGGTATAAAGAGATAATCGATGCACAGGTGCATGAACCCGGTGCCATGTCTCTAGCGACAGTCGATGAAAACGATCAGCCATGGCAGCGCATCGTTTTGTTGAAACTTTTCGATGAAAAAGGGTTCGTCTTTTTTA
The DNA here is from genome assembly GCA_013041745.1 of Gammaproteobacteria bacterium. Lineage (GTDB taxonomy): Bacteria > Pseudomonadota > Gammaproteobacteria > SZUA-229 > SZUA-229. The sequence goes on along the minus strand of JABDRN010000031.1, from coordinate 923 downwards.
CTAATTATGAGAGTCGAAAAGCAGGGCAGATTGCGGTCAATGCCAACGTAAGCCTTTTATTTCCATGGCACATACTCGGCCGCCAGGTAAAAGTGACCGGGCAGGCGAAAAAGATTTCGACAGCAGAATCGTTGAAATATTTTGTTACCAGGCCACGAGGAAGCCAGATCGGTGCCTGGGCATCACATCAGAGCCAGATGATTAATTCCCGTTCTATCCTCGAGTCCATGGTCGACAAGATGAAGCAGAAATATGAAAACCAGGAAGTTCCTCTACCACCATTCTGGGGCGGGTATCGAGTGATTCCGAAAACGATAGAATTCTGGCAGGCGAGAGAGAGTCGGCTGCATGATCGCTTTATTTATAGTAGAAATGAAAAAGGTGAATGGAGAAGTGATCGGCTCGCACCATAGCTGATAGCTTAACTTTCTTCATTGATGTCGTATATGACTTGCAGTTTCCTGCCATCAATTCAAGAAAATACATATGACATTGGTCAATGCTTAAATTTTGAGGTATTGATACACTGGGGACATCCAGTAAGACATCATCTCATTATGTGTCGACAATGTATTAGTCATCTCTAAATCCTTTAAATCTAACCAGGAGTTAACCTCATGAATTCAAAAATTAAAACTACAATTGGCACAATCTTAGTGTCGTTAGCTGTAGCATCAGCACCAGGTGTTTCCGCTAAAGGCGGCGGTGGTCAGGGTGGTGGCTATAATAAAGGCGGACAGGGCGGTTATAGCCAGGGCAATCGAGGTTATGATCGCCGTGGACAAGGCGGCTATGGCCAGGGCGGTCAAGGATATGGTCGCGGCGGCCAGGGTGGTTACGGACAGGACGGTCAGGGTTATGGTCGCGGCGGCCAGGGTGGTTACGGACAGGAAGGTCAGGGATATGGTCGCGGTGGACAGGGT
>JABDRN010000125.1 GCA_013041745.1 Gammaproteobacteria bacterium | reverse complement strand
TCGATGAGGTCGAAGCTGATGAATATCTCGACCGTGTGCTGGCGGTGGATGTCACCACCCTGATCGTCGATGATCCGGTGAAACGGGTCGATAACATGACCATGGCATGGGGACTGGAAGCGCGTGTGCCGTTTCTCGATACCCAGCTGGTCGAATTGGCAGCGTCGATGCCGCCGGAGATGAAGTTACCTAATGGCGGCAAGCATGTATTGAAAGAATTGTCGCGAGGCTTTCTTCCAGACAGCGTGGTTAACCGCAGTAAGGCCTATTTTCCGATGCCGGCACTGAAATATGTGCGTGGTGAATTCCTTGAGTTCATGAAAGAGATATTACTGTCCGATGGTGCAAGACAGCGCGGCTTATATAATCCTGATTATGTCGAAAAGCTGTTAAAAAATCCGGAGGACTATCACACCCGGTTGCAAGGCAGTAAGCTGTGGCACCTGGCTGCACTCGAGTTATGGTGGCAGCAGAACGTTGAAAAGCAGTGAATAGTTAAAAGTGAATAACGAATAGTTAAAGGAATAGACATGAAAAAACTTTTCTATCTGCCTGGTCTGTGTGTTTTTTTTATGGCTTCTGGCTGCGCGCAAGAAGTGAAAAAAAATGAGCGTCCATACTGGATAGATAATCCTGAGCCAAATTTTGTCGGTAAATGTGCAACGCATGCCAAGGGGTTGATCGCGCAGGAACAGTGTGCCTATGAGAAAGGGTTGACCTATATCGCCATGTCAAAAGGGATTTCGGTTGATGTAATATCAGATATGACGATGAAACAGGCTTCCACAGAAAAAACGGGAAGCAGCTACGGGCAGGTGCAGTCCACGGTCAGGATGGATGAGAAAGATATCAGGATCAGCGGATCAATTATCGATAAGTGGCATGACAGGAGGGCCGATATCTTGTATGTGTTGATCATGGAAAATTGAAGCCCTTGAATTTCGCCGGATAGACCCCAGATTTTCAATTACCCATAAGTTGTCGGGGTTAATCGTGTGCAACTCAAGGTATAATCCCCCATTATTTTTAGAGAAGGTATTTGATATGGCTGATGTTTTAGACAGGATCGACGAGCAGGTTAAGGGCAACAAGGTGATGATCTATATGAAAGGCACACCGCAATTTCCGCAGTGTGGTTTCTCCGGACGTACCGTCGAAGCGTTAAAGCAGGTAGGCAAAGAATTTGCTTATTGTAACGTGTTGGCTGATCCAGAGATCTTTCAGAATCTTCCACGTTATGCTGACTGGCCGACATTTCCACAGGTATATGTCGATGGTGAATTGATCGGTGGTTGTGACATTACACTGGAGATGTTCGAGAGCGGTGATCTGAAAAAGATGATCGATGCGGCCACGGAAGCATAGATAATTCATGGCCTGCATAGACATTCATACTAACAGGCAGGGGAAGTAATGTTGACACTGGAGACATTAATGGTTTTTCTGGGCTGGTGCTCAGTGATCAATATCCTGGTGCTGTTATTTAGCACGGTATCGCTTCTGCTATTTAAAGGACCGATATCAGCGATACATAGCAGGATGTTTGGTGTCGATCCGCAAAATGTTGCAACCCAGTATTTCCAGTATCTGGCAAATTACAAGATCGCCATCTTTATGTTGAATATCGTGCCTTACCTGGCGCTTCGCATGATGATGTAGATAGACATGGTATCTGCATAAAAAAAGCCGTTCACATAGAACGGCTTTTTTTATGGCATTTGTATATGATATCAATAGGCAATGCTTAGAGATAGATCATCACGTGCTTGCATTAGCTTGTTATATGCGGCTTTTATCATCACATCATGCGAAATGATGGCTTCGTCGCCACGGTAGTAATGAATACCGATACACCCGGTCATATTCATATTGCCTGCGGTAGTCTTGTAAGCACGGTTATTGATCATAGACAGGATACGTTCGATGGCGGAAGCTTTGTAATCTTTGGCCTTGGTATGGTGCATGATTATAGCAAATGTGTCGTCATTCATCCTGGCGACGATATCGGTCGGTCTGACAGCGCGGCGTAAGCGACGGTGCTGGCTGACGAGGATTTCATCGGCGATGTAATCGCCATATTTTGTGGCTATATCATCGAGTTCACGTAACTCGACAATTGCCAGGCAGACGCCACCGCGCCGGGTCGATGCCTCCAGCAGGTGATCCTTCAGGTTATTCGTCAGGAAGCGTTCGTTGCCTGCGCCAGTCAGCTCATCTACCAGCGCCATTTTTTCCAGGTTCTTGATCGTGGTTTCCAGCTGGCGCGAGGTTTCCAGCAGGTCGTTCTGCAGAGCAGAGACCCTGGCAGCTGCATTGACGCGAGCTGCAAGCTCCTGTGGATTCGGTGGTTTGCACAGATAATCATCAACGCCGTGATCAAAAGCTTTGACCAGGTAATCGACACCATCATGAGCGGTGAACAGGATAATGGAGGTATATGTGCCTTTTTCTTCGTCGCGCTGCCTGATCTGCTGGGTGAGTTCGAGACCGTCCATCTCAGGCATCATCCAGTCTGCCAGCACAACGTCGGCGTGTTTCTGTTCGATCATGGTCAGTGCTTCGGTGGCGCTGTCGGCCATACGAACACCGTTATAACCGGCTTTTTTCAAAGCGGTTTTAACCACGATACGACTAAATTGCAGATCATCAACAATGATGATCGAGAGGTCTTTACTGCTCATCGAGTATGTAGTGCCTTCCTTTGGGGGCGATAAATTATGTTGATAACGAAACTATAGCTAATAATTACTGACTTTTCTCTGTTTTTTGCAGTTGTTCGAAGCCAGTTTTACTATCTTTGTTCGTCGGTTCCATTGTCATCACTCCAAACCGGGCCTGCACTTTCTGACCAGCGGTTGACGATGGTGCAGAACAGCTTCGCTGTCTGGCTGGCATCATAAAGCGCGGAATGTGCCTCGCTGTTGTCCCATGGCAGGCCTGCAGCCTGCGCAGCCCTTGATAACACGGTTTGGCCATAGGCCAGCCCTGCCAGGCTGACGGTATCGAACATGCTAAACGGGTGAAACGGGTTGCGTGAGATCTTGTTACGTTCGGCTGCTGCGAATATAAAATTACGGTCGAGTACGGTATTGTGCCCTATCATGATCGCGCGTTTACATTTGTACTGCTTCATCTCTTTCTGAATGAAGCGGAACAGTCCGCGAACGGCAGTTTCTTCATCTTTCGCGGCGGCTACCCGGAATGGGTGATACGGGTCGATACCGTTGATTTCCAGCGACGCCGGCTCCATGTTTGCGCCTTCGAACGGATTGACATGGCAGTGGTACTCGTTGTTGGTGGTCATCATGCCGTTTTCATCGATTTTTAAGGTGACGGCGCCAATCTCCAGCAGTGCGTCCTTTTTATCATCAAAACCACCGGTTTCGACATCGACCACAACCGGGTAGTAACCGCGAAAACGGCGCGACATTAATTTATATTCATTATCATTCATAATAGATATTTTACACTGCCATTGGATGGTCGCAGAAAAAACTATGTTATCGACGAGTTGGGTATCGCGGTTTACAAACCGCTCTTACAGATCACGGTGATTTTGCAGGAGCGGTTTGTAAACCGCGAAGACAGCGCATGCGAGTCTGACCGGTACCAGTCTAATATGTGGAAGAAAGTTATAGGTCCTTTTCTGTCAATTTCCAGTTGATGGTCTTACCTGCCAGGAAAGGCACCAGCTGGTTCGATCCCAATGGGTAATGATCAGGGACTCTCCATTCCTGTTTTATCAGCGTGATCGTCTGTTTGTTGCGTGGTAAACCATAAAAGTCGGGCCCGTTAAAACTGGCAAAGGCTTCAAGTTTATCCAGTGCATTTTGTTGTTCAAAAATGGATGTGTAAATTTCGATAGCAGCATGCGCAGAGAAGATGCCAGCGCAACCGCAACCGCTCTCTTTGGCACGCTGGGCATGTGGTGCACTATCGGTACCTAAAAAGAATTTTCTGTTACCGGAACGTATTATGTCTAATAATGCCTTTTGGTGAGTATCTCGTTTTAATACCGGCAGGCAGTAATGATGTGGACGTAAACCGCCCTGGAACATGGCGTTACGGTTGAATAACAGGTGGTGAGGTGTAATGGTGGCTGCTACATTGTCGCCAGACTGGCGCACAAAGTCAGCGGCATCTTTGGTGGTGATATGTTCAAACACCACTTTTAAATCTGGAAAACGCTGAATCAATGGCTGCAGTACTCTGTCGATAAAAACATTTTCTCGATCGAACACATCGACCTCAGGGTCGGTGACTTCACCATGGACCAGCAGTGGCAGGCCACATTTCTGCATCTCTTCCAGGGTAGCATCACAATTTCTTATGTCGGTGACGCCGGCGTCTGAATTGGTGGTTGCCCCAGCAGGATAAAGCTTCAGCGCTTTGATAAAACAGCTCTTACGTGCTGCGATAATCTCCTCTGGCGGCGTGTTATCGGTAAGGTATAAGGTCATCAAAGGCTCAAAATCGCTGCCGTCAACCGCAGCAAGGATATGATCGAGGTACTCGACCGCATGTACCACGGTGGTTACCGGCGGATTCAGGTTCGGCATGACGATGGCGCGAGCAAACTGCCTGGCGGTAAAGGGTGCGACACTGGCCAGTGCTTCGCCATCTCGCAGGTGCAGATGCCAGTCATCAGGCTGAGTGATTGTTATCGTAGATTTTGTCATAATACAGTGATGTGTATTATGCCCTAAGTTGATATGTCTGTACTTGAAAAATTACTGGCTATGATGATTTTAAAATCAGCGCCGCAGGATTTGCCGTATTCACCGCAGTTTGCTGTGCAGATGGCCTTCGTTTATGTCTTTTCCGGTCTCGTGGTGCTGCAGTCGACGCTGAAGCCTGATGATATGCTTGGCGGAATGCTTCTCAGCCTGACAGTGCAGGCGGGTTTTAGCTACCTGGTATTACGTGCCTTGAATCGATCGGCGCGTTTCGTACAGACTATCAGTGCTATGCTGGCCGTGAGTATTTTATTCAACCTGCTGTCATGGCCCATATTTGTCGTGGTCGCTGACGCCGCGGCGGCAGAATCGCTGAAAGCGACCATGTCATTTTTGTTCCTGATGATCATCAGCTGGGAAGTGCTGGTGAAGGCACACATATTCAGGCATGCGTTAGAGATGAAGATGTTGAGCGCGCTCGCATTATCTTTCTCATTGTTTTTTATATCGGTTACATTGTCGCAACTGCTGTTTCCTGCGCAGGCAACAGGCTGAAGCGACTGGATTATAGGAGTAAGTTTTTTGAAGATTCATATTCTGGGTATCTGCGGCACTTTCATGGGCGGTATCGCACTGCTTGCAAAACAGGAAGGGCATGAAGTCAGCGGTTGTGATGCAAATGTGTATCCTCCGATGAGCACCCAGCTGGAGGAGCAGGGTATTACTTTATGTGAAGGTTTTGAGCCGGATGATATTCCTGAGGATGTCGATGAGGTGGTCATCGGTAATGCGATGTCACGCGGCAATGCGGCAGTCGAATACGTGCTGAATAATAATATAAGTTATAGCTCCGGGCCTGAATGGCTGTCAAAACATATCCTGAAGCAGCGTTGGGTACTCGCCGTGGCAGGCACCCATGGTAAGACGACGACATCCAGTATGCTCGCCTGGATATTGCAGTATGCCGATCTCAACCCCGGCTTTTTAATCGGCGGGATCCCGGCGAATTTTGGTTTGTCGGCACGGGCAGGTGAGGCGCCTTTCTTCGTGGTCGAGGCTGATGAATACGATACCGCCTTCTTCGACAAGCGTTCCAAGTTTATTCATTACCACCCTCGCACAGCAGTCCTGAACAACCTTGAATTTGATCACGCTGATATCTTTGATGATCTCGATGCCATTAAAAAGCAGTTTCATCATTTCGTGCGCACCATACCCGGTGATGGCCTGATCATCAAGAATGGCGAAGATGACAATGTATCATCCGTACTCGACATGGGTTGCTGGTCACAGGTAGCAGCGATCCATAAGGACCATGATCCTGCACACAGCGATGATGACTGGTCCGTTGGAGAAGCCAGCGAAGACGGCCGGCAGTTCGAAGTGTTGCTCGATGGGAAAGTCGTCACCGAGGTGAACTGGTCTTTACATGGCGCCTATAACAGGATGAATGCACTGGCGGCGATTGCGGCGGCGCAACATGCCGGCGTGCCGGTTGAGGTATCCTGTGAGGCATTAGGTGAATTTAGAGGTATCAAGCGCCGTCTCGAAATCAGGGGCGTGGTCAGCGGCGTTACCGTGTACGATGATTTTGCCCATCACCCGACGGCGATCGCAGAAACACTGGCAGCGATGAAAGAAGTGAAGGGTGAGGGCAGGGTGTTTGCCGTGCTCGAGCCACGTTCCAATACCATGCGCATGGGCGTACACAAAGAGAGCCTGGGTGCATCCTGGCAACAGGCTGATGAGATCTGTCTTTACCAGCCGCAAGGTCTGGACTGGAATCTCGATGATGTGGTTTCACAGTCTGAAACCCCGGCAGCGGTATATTCGAGTACCGCTAACATAATCGATTACCTGGTATCCCGAGTCAATGAAGGCGACCATATCCTGATCATGAGCAACGGCGGTTTTGAAGGTATCCATCAGCGCATGCTCGATGCGCTTGCATCGTAATAATAATGTGCCGAAATCGTTCCTGACGATTTTCGGCATACACTCCATCCGTGGAGATCAAGAGTGAAAAACGAAAAATGAAAAATAGAAAAATTATATCACTCGCCATAACCGGCGCATCAGGTGTGCAGTATGGCTTTCGCCTGCTGGAGATGTTGTTACGGTCTGAGCATACGGTCTACCTGATGGTGAGCAAAGCGGCGCAGGTCGTCATCGGCATGGAGACGGATATTGTATTGCCCGGTCGCTGTAGGGATATGCGCGAGTTCCTGATCAAAAGATACTCCTGTGATAGCGATCGCTTACATGTCTTCGGTGAAGATGAGTGGACGGCACCGCCGGCGAGTGGTACCGGGCTGGTCGATGCCATGGTGATGTGTCCCTGTTCTATGGGTGCATTATCAGCTGTTGCTACCGGTGCCAGCAACAACCTGATCGAACGTTCGGCCGATGTCATGCTAAAAGAGCGGCGCAAGCTGATCCTGGTACCCAGAGAAACGCCTTATTCGGATATCCACCTGGAAAACATGCTGAAGCTGTCACGTATGGGTGCCGTCATGCTCTGTGCCAACCCGGGTTTCTATAACGCTGCTGAGACTATCGATGACCTGATCGATTTTGTCGTTGCCAAGATCCTCGATCAACTGGCCATCCAGCATGAATTGCAGCCGCGTTGGGGTGAGTGATGAGCTGACCGCATCGCGGACTACAATCCGCGATTGACGGTGTAAATAGATGGATAACTTCTGGGAAACAAAAACACTGGTACAGATGAGCCCTGATGAGTGGGAGTCGCTGTGTGACGGCTGTGGGCTGTGCTGCCTGGTAAAGATAGAAGATGAAGAAAGTAGATTAGTATTCAACACTTCCGTCAGCTGTCGACAGCTGGATATCGAAACCTGCACTTGCCGTGATTATGAAAACCGCCTCGCCGATGTCTCTATGTGTATCCGGTTGACACTGGAGAACCTTCCCGCGCTGAACTGGCTGCCTGATACCTGTGCCTATAAACGTCTCTACCAGGGGAAAAAACTGCCTGTATGGCATCCGTTGATAACAGGAGACAAAGATTCGGTTCATGACGCGGGTTTCTCCGCAAGATGGTTTGCCCAGTCTGAAGAATATATCCACCCGGACCAGTTAGTAGATTTTATTATCGATATCGATGAAAAGTAATCCGGTCAATAAATTATTGAAGACACACCAGAAACTCGTACATTCGGAGATGGTGAAGGTTGTCTCACATGTACAACGCGATAACAAAGAGTGGATACTGAATACCCTGATGATCGAAGGTTGCGACGTGCCGTTCAAATATAAACGAAAGAAGATGTATAAAAATATCCAGGGGCAGCGGGTGAACCTGACCTATTACCCGGCGGTAGAATCGGTCGCCGGTATAGAGATGGAAGTGATGAAAGTGGTCAGGATAAAGCTCGCCTGAGCTGGGTAACTGGCATCTGTCCGGGCTGCACAGACCTTGTTGCGGCTGCTCTGTATTGACTGGTAATTCCTTATCGCTCTACCTTGTCAGTATGTCACTATCTCTAGCTATGGAAGTGGCAAGGCTTGCTGCCAGCGTGTTTAATACGGCTTAATACCAGCTGTGGTGGGCAGGATGATATAGAAGATAGCGGTACACAAAAAAAGACCGCTAGATATGCTCTAGCGGTCTTTTATATCTCAGTGGATATCAGGTATTTTAAGCGCTACTTACATCCACTGCCTGCAGGCCTTTATCACCTTCGGTGACGGAAAAGATAACGGCCTGGCCTTCACCTAATGAGCGATGCCCCTTGCCCTGGATAGAACGGAAGTGAACGAAGACATCTTCACCATTCTCGCGGGTGATAAAGCCAAAACCTTTGGCAGCGTTGAACCATTTGACAGTACCGCGTTCCTGATCGCCTGATATGACCACATCCGAACCGGTTGATTTTGAGCTGCCGACTTTGGAGGATAGGAGTGAGGCGATGAATATACTGACAAAGGATATCAGCCAGAGTTTTGCATAAGCCGGCGACATCAGAAGTGAAAAACTTTCGCCGAAACTGGCTGTGGCATGCATCTGGATGCTTATCACTGAAGCGATTGTAGAAACGATGAGGCTTATTATTAATATTTTTATAAATGACATTTAGGGTGCTCCGAATATAGATATGTAAAAGCTGGGAACGAAAGAAATTCCCGGGTTTCATCTCATCTTAAGTAAAAACACAGCGGATGAAACGTTGGTATTATAACCGAGCTTAAATGCGGCGTGAAGACCTGATGCGCTTAAGTTTATGTTTTTATTTGTTATTTATTGCTGTTTGCGGCAATTCTGGCCATGATCGCTTCAACAGACTCATCACTCGCAAGCTGTATATGGAAGCCATGCTCTTTCAGGTTGCTGATCACGGTAGCGCTATCTTCCCTCGCCAGTTTTGTTTCGGGGGTGATGCCCAGCTCCATGGCAAATTCCACGATACCGAGAGAATTGAAGATCTCTCTCGGTACGCAATCGAACTCGTCCTCTTCTGCCAGGTAGATATACATGTCAGGTTTCAGGCTGCAGCGATAGATGTAGCATTCCATTGTCTAGCGGCTCGCTTGCAAGGTAGAGAGCACTTTGGCAGCCGCATCGATAGTGTTTTGCAGGTCTTGCTGGCTGTGGGCAGCAGAGACGAAGCCGGCTTCATAGGCTGATGGTGCCAGGTAAATGCCTGCATCCAGCATGCCATGAAAAAATGCTTTGAACTGGTCGATATTGCATCGTGTTGCCTGTTCGAAACCGGTGACCTGCTGATCGCTGAAGAAAAGACCAAACATGCCGCCGGCGCGGTTGCTGGTCATTGCGATACCTGCCTGTTCTGCTGCAGCGAGGATACCGTCGGTGAGAAACTCGACTTTCTTTGCCAGCTGGTCATAAAAACCGGGTGCTGAGATCAGCTCCAGCGTTTTAAGACCGGCAGTCATCGCGATCGGGTTGCCTGAGAGTGTGCCGGCCTGGTATACCGGGCCAAGCGGGGCGATGTGTTCCATGATCTCGCGTTTACCGCCAAAGGCACCGACAGGCATGCCGCCGCCGATGACCTTGCCCAGCGTGGTCAGGTCCGGTGTGATGCCATAGAAGCCCTGTGCACCACCCAGTGAAACACGAAAACCGGTCATCACTTCGTCGAATATCAGCACGATGCCGTGTTTGCTGCAGGTCTTGCGAACGCCCTCCAGGAATCCTGCAACCGGTGGGATGCAGTTCATATTGCCGGCAACCGGTTCGATGATGACACAGGCGACCTGGTCGGCGATTTCGGCGACTGCCTTATCGAAAGCATCGAGGTCATTATAGGGCAGGGTAACGGTATGCTCGGCCAGAGAGGCGGGTACACCGGGTGAACTTGGCTGCCCCAGGGTTAACGCGCCGGAACCGGCTTTTACCAGTAAAGAGTCTGCATGGCCATGGTAACAGCCTTCAAATTTAACCAGCTTGTCGCGGCCGGTATAACCGCGGGCAAGGCGGATGGCACTCATGGTGGCTTCGGTACCGGAGCTGACCATGCGCACCATGTCCATCGATGGCACCAGTTCACACACCTTGTCAGCCATGGTGGTCTCGATTACTGTCGGTGCGCCGAAACTCAGACCGTTGTCAGCCGCCGCTTTTACTGCGTCGATGACTTCCGGGTGGGTGTGGCCAAGGATCATCGGCCCCCAGGAGCCGACATAGTCGATGTACTGCCTGTCATCTTCACCATAGATATATGCACCTTTGGCGCGTTTGATAAAAACCGGGTCACCACCGACGCCGGCAAAGGCGCGAACAGGCGAATTGACCCCGCCGGGGATATGATTTTGTGCGGATTGAAACTGGTCTGACATGGTAGTAATTTCGTTATTTGTTTAGGAAAGGCGCGATTTTACCCTAATTTATCGCTCGACAGATACTATCTGTCCTGTCATGGGCGGGTGTTATGCGCGGCCGAGGTGGTCGACGACTGCTATTGGCTGCTGCTACGATATCCACCGCTGTCTGTAACAATTTATGTTATGCAGATGCAGGCTTGTTAAACTAAATCAACTGATCCATAACAGAGAAGCCATGATGCCTGGACTATGGAAATTATTGATCATTGTCGTCGGCGTATATGCTGTCATCAGCATCTATGTCTACCTCATGCAGTCAAGCCTCGTATTTTACCCGAATATGCCGGGAAGGCAGCTTGTTGCGACACCGGCTGACATCGGACTAAGTTATCAGGATGTCGCTTTAGTCACCGAAGACAATGTCAGCATACATGGCTGGTTCATCCCGAATGAGAATGCGAAAGCAACGCTGCTTTTCTTTCATGGCAATGCCGGCAATATCTCCCATCGACTGGAGTCGATCAGAATATTCAACAGCCTTGGACTAAATGTTTTTATCATCGACTACAGGGGGTATGGTCAGAGCGAAGGAACTATTACCGAGCAGGGAAGTTATCTTGACGCGGAAGCGGCCTGGAGCTTCCTGGTAAACAGCAAAGGGATCAGTCAGCAGCAGGTCATCATCTTCGGCCGTTCACTGGGCGCATCGATCGCCGCCTGGCTCGCCAGTAAACATACACCAGCGGCACTGATCATAGAGTCAGGATTTAGCTCGGTAGCATCCATGGGACAGCGCTTTTATCCTTTTTTACCCGTTCGCTGGTTGACTCACATTAAATACGATACCGAAAAATATGCAGCAACGGTTTCCTGTCCTGTTCTGGTCGCGCACAGTAAAAATGATGAGATCATACCTTACGATGAGGGCCGTAAAATTTTTCATGCTGTAAGTGAAACGAAGTACTTTCTTGAGATGCAGGGTGGGCATAATGATGGTTTCATGGTCAGCGGATCAACTTATATCCAGGGTCTCGAAACGTTTATAGAAAATGTATTAACTACCGCAGCTAATCAACTATAAACGTGAAATATTAGAGCATGGAAATGTCCAGTTTATCGAACCAGTATTTTTTGGCATGGTCTTCACAGCGAAAGCCTGTATGCATCATCTAAAACATTATACGGAGCGCTGGAAAAATCTATTAGAGAGTACAGCCATGAAATCATGCCAGACCATTTTGCAACTAGCGGTATTATTTTTAATATCTGTGAGTGTTGCGATTTTCACGTCTGCCCCGATAAGTGCCGAGCCTCTGTCCGAGCAGGAAATCGAAGACTGGTTTAATGACGACAGCGAACAGGATGTCGATGATGTTAATGAAGGCCGCCTGGAATTTATCTCTCCTGTTACAGATAAAGACATACTATCTACAGAAGGGCTTATCACGATAACCGATGATAGCCTGAAAACCGGTATGGTCTCACTGCAGCAGTGTTATCGAAACCTTGATGCTGTTGCTGAGATGGATGTGATGTATAGCTATAAAAACATGAAACGATTGCAGGTCGTTTCTTCTGGCAATATCGCTGATGCCAGGGTTGTCGGCAACAGCATCCAGTTGCAGGGTGTTGCTGGATCAGCATTTGTCTGTATTACCGCAGAAGCGCAGTTACTGGAAAGCACGGCTGATGGTTCTTACCGATTAAGCTATGGGCCATACTACCGTCGGTTTCTCGACGGTTATTACCCGTACCGTGTCACCATGACTATCGCTTACCCACAGAATAGACTCGGTTTTGCTGTCATCACGCCCTCGTCGAGACCTCTGTTCGAATTGCAGAAACAGCCGGGCAAATTGTTCATGGATACCTGGTTCGAGGGTGTTTTACAGGTCGATATAACATTTTCTGCGATCGATGCCGAGGCAGTAGAGTAATTATATACAGGCACTGCAGCTGCTAATAGCTCAGCGACCGTCGCAGTATGTCATAGTATTTTTCGGGTGTTTCAACCCATGGGAAATGCCCGCAGTCATCTATCATGTAGTATTTAACTGTCGGCAGTATGCTGCTGTAGTGCTGATCATTTTCCGGCATCAGTACATCCTGACGACAATAGATCAGCGCCGATATCCTGGCAGAGAGCTGCTTCAGTTCATGGGGCTGTAACTGCACTTCTCTGTATTCCTGCCAAAGCTGTATATTCAGCTTGTTGTTAGTGTCGTTATGATCAAACTGTGCGGAGTATTCCCAGCCTTTTTTTGCGTCGACAAAGTAACTGGCGATCTTGCTGCGAAAACTGTGCCGCTTTTCGGCAGCGGTATCGATCTCATCCAGGGTGAGCTTTTTCTGCACATGCGGATGCACGATTCGTTTGCTCTCTATATGTTCAAGGCTGGCCAGTTCTGGATCAACAGGATTGCTCAACACCAGTGCCTTTACTCGCTCAGGATAAAGCCTGGAGAAAAGCAGGGATTGCAATGCTCCCCATGAATGGCCCCAGATCAAAACCGGCTTTTCTGGCAGCACATCAGCCATGTCCTGTAACCACTGGTCTAAAACCGTTTTATCCTGCTCTATCGTCAGTGCCGCATTACTGCCGACACCACGCATATCCCAGCGGCAGACTTGAAAGCGCTCTCGCAAATTCTGTTGTATCGGTTCAAGATTTCTGCTGCTAAAAGCCGGGCCGCCACCGATCAGGTAAAGCGGTTCTCCGCTGCCCTGGCAGTTGACCACTATCTCTGCGCCAGCCAGCAAACTGTTATAGCTCAGGAAGAAAACAGCAACGGTAGCAGTTAGCAGACAGGTGATGGATTTATATTTTTTTGCTGCCTGCTCTTGATGGGCGAGCTTTCGATGAAAGCTGAAGCCGGATGGAGCATGAGTCTTTGCCGAGTAATTTTTATTCATAAATAGTGAACTAAGTTGCTAGCAGTTACCTCTATATTGACAACTATTGCGGCCAGACAGCCAGCTTTTTTTATCCAGTGTGACGATAGAGTCGCTCAGCAATCATTTTATTAATACTATCTTATGAATAAACAGTCACCAATACCTTCTCATCGTTTTAACCGTTTGTTCAGGCTGGGTAAGCTCGCCTCTGGTGTCGCCGGTTCTGCGCTACAGGAAGGTGCGAAAAAGATGATCAGGGGTGAACGCCCCGTCGCCAGTGAGATGTTGCTTACCCCGGCCAATGCCAGTCGTATCTCCAGCCAGCTGTCGGAGATGCGCGGCGCGGTGATGAAAGTCGGCCAGCTGCTATCAATGGAAGCGGGCGATATCCTGCCGAAAGAACTGACGGATATCTTGAGCAACCTCAGGGAAAGTGCACACAGCATGCCGCAGGCGGATCTCAATGCGGTGCTGGCAGGTGCCTGGGGTGAAGACTGGCAAGATCTTTTCACTTCTTTTGATGAAACACCTTTTGCCGCTGCTTCCATCGGCCAGGTGCATGAAGCAGTTGATCAGCAGGGCCGGCACCTGGCGATAAAGATACAGTACCCGGGTATAGCGAAAAGCATCGACAGCGATGTTGATAACGTTGCCAGTCTGCTCAAATGGTTCAAATTACTGCCGCCTGAACTCGATATACAGCCCTTGCTCGATGCCGCCAAGCAGCAGCTGCATGATGAAGCCGATTATAAGCTGGAAGCAAAATACCTGATGACATACCGTGAGCGCATCGCTGATGATGATATGTTTCGTGTGCCAGAGGTAGTGCACTCGCTGAGTACCGAGAATGTTCTGGCGATGAGCTATATCGAAGGTGAAAGCATCGAAACCATCGTCGAGCAGCATCCGGAATGTCGAAACCAGCTGGCAACCAGGATTATCGACCTGTCGCTAAAAGAATTCCTCAACTGGGGCATGGTACAGACAGATCCCAATTTTGCAAACTTTAGATATAATGTCGAAGACAACACGATCGGTCTTCTAGATTTTGGTGCATTACGGATCCACGATACTTGCCGCTCTGAATCTTTTAGCGATCTGCTACATGCTGCCATGGAGCAGGATCTGGAAAAAATAGTGCATGCAGCCTGTGCCGTCGGATACATAGAGAAAGAGGACCCATTCAACTACCGTATGGCTATAGCCGACCTCGTTCAGACAGCAGCCGAGCCTGCGCTGCATGAGGGTGATTATAATTTTAAGCATTCATCATTATCACAACGTCTCAGTGATAAATTAATGAAGTTGCGCAGCCAGAAAGACTTCCAGCGTATACCGCCAGCTGACGTTATCTTTTTACATCGTAAATTGGCTGGCATCTATTTGCTATGTGCAAATATAAATGCACATGTCGATGTTCGAGCAAAGATCCATGATATTTTTAAGCTGCCACCCGATCCGGTGCCTGCGGTAATCTAAACAGGGATTTTCTGAATAGTCCTGGCGACCGTCATTAATGGCGATAGTCGCTGTGATTAACTACTTGCTGTCTTGTAAAATGCAAGACCCCTCTGTTCACCCCTCGGGAGTAGAGGGTGTGGCGGACAGCGGGAGCTGGTCTATCCTGTGGTATAGTGTTTTCTCGCAAAGGCGCAAAGCTCGCTAAGAAAAACAATGACTTCTCTACGTGCTTTTCGCCTATGCGAGAGTAACATCCCGGTAACACTTTTAAGTAAGATTAACTGATTTTCTGTAACCAAACGTTTTAAAAGGCTTATAAACGTGTTCATTTTTTATTCCGGACTCTAGTTTATACGGCTGGGAGAATGTGATGTATGAGTAAAGATAAAACCAAGTATCCGGGTAAGGCGATCAGCGTCGAGTGGGATGGCCGGCTCTGTATCCATATCGGCGAGTGCGGATATTCTGAGGGCGATCTATTTGTCGGCGGCCGTGATCCCTGGTGCAAGCCAGATCTGACAACGGTTGATGATGTGGTCGATGTAGTAAAGCGATGTCCGACAGGTGCGATTACCTTCGAGTCTAGTGATAACTCGGTTTCAGAAACAGCTGATTCAACCAACACCGTTACCGTCAGTTATCAGGGGCCTTATTTTATCCGTGGCGACCTGGAGATCGATGGGGCCAGTGCAGATATGCCGGGCGTCAGCTTTCGTGCTGCTCTGTGCCGTTGCGGTGCATCGAAAAATAAACCGTTCTGTGATAACAGTCATGAGTCTATCGGTTTTAAAGATTACGGTGCGATCGGTGAGAAGGGTGAAGAATTAGCGTCTGCAGGTGGAAAACTAAAAGTTACACAAATTAAAGACGGCCCGATCATGCTGAACGGTAACGTGGTATTACTCGCTAGCAGCGGGCGTACAGCATGGTCAGGTAAAAAAGTCGCTTTATGCCGATGCGGCGCCTCAAAAAACAAACCATTCTGTGATGGCAGCCATGTCGCTGCTGGCTTTAAGTCTGAAGAGTGACCTGGTAACTGCAGGCGCATCGGGAGATTGGCGCCATGTTTTTGATTGATATCAAGTTCGAATATAGCCTGCGAGTATATCATGTTTAGGTGATGTGAAGTTATTTTACGTGGGGATGATCGAATTCAATCAATGATGGAGATTGATTGGTCAAAGCTGCATTATTCAATAATTAAAATGAGGGTAATGAGATGTTAAAACAACTAAGCAGAGTAGTTGCTGTTCCCGTCATCACTGGTCTGGTTCTGACAGGTCTGATTTCAGGGAATGTAAGCGCTGCCGATGATGAGGCTGCTGTTTACGCCTTTCCTGATAAATTCATGTTTAGAGCAGGTGCCTATATTGTCGATGGCTCGGATACGCAGTTCAGTGTGTCTTCTGATGTTGGCGGTCTGGGTACCGTACTCGATTATAACCGTGACCTTGGCGGTGAGACTCGAGATACCATCCCCAGGATCGACGCCTATTACCGCTTCAATGAGCGTCACCGTATCGATTTCACGTCTTTTGCAATCGACAGAAAAGGCACCAGGGTATTAGCTATTGATCCGCCCATAGTGATTGACGGTGAAGATTTTTCTGGTGGTGCAATTAATTCTGAAATCAAGTACAACTTGTATCGGCTGGGTTATGGTTACTCCTTCTATCACTCTGATAAGGCTGAATTAACGCTAACGGCTGGACTTAATATCACCAGTTATGAAATGAAGTTCGAAGATGATACCGGTGCCAAGTCTGAGTCAGCCGACGTCACTGCACCTCTGCCGATGTTCGGACTGCGTATGGGCTATGCCATTACACCGAAGTGGACGGTTAATTATGTCTCTGAAGCGTTCTTTATCGAATTAGATGACACCATCAAGGGTGCCATGATCAATTATGAACTGAACACAGAGTATAAGCTGTTCAAGAACTTTGCCATCGGTGCAGGCCTTGCTCGCCTGGGCACCAGTGTTGAAGTGAATGATGATGACTGGAAAGGTAAGGTATCGGACAGCTACCGTGGCTACACGGTATTCGGTACGCTCTATTTTTAATTGAATCGTTATCCTTTTTTTATGATGTATTAATAGCGGGGGCATATAGTCGATATGTTTCCCCGCTTAAACACTGTAACAAAACGTGTTTCAGGCTCTGCTATTGTATTGATCTTTTTGCAGGGCTGTTCTGGCATAACCGTCAGCCAGGACTATGAGCAGGAATACAACTTCGCAGGACTGAAAACGTTTGCCTGGAAACCGGGTGATGACAATGGATATGGTGTTGCTGGCAATGATCTGCTCGATAAACGTATCCGTACGGCTATAGAAAATAACCTGTTAGCTAAATCGTATCGAAAGGTTGATTCATATACCCCTGATTTCTTTGTCAGTTATCACTATGATGTCGCGCAGAAAATAAAAAGCAGCGGCTTGAGTGGCGGCATAGCGATCGGACGCTCCAGCTATGGTGGCTTTGGCGGGGTCGGTATGAGTACCGGCTCCGATGTGCGTGCTTATGACCAGGGGGCATTATTGATCGATGTGACCGTGCCACTGGAAGATAAACTAATCTGGCGCGGTACGGCGAGGCAGCCTGTCTCTGATCATTCCAGCCCGGAAGAATCGACAGCGAAGATAAATGAAACGGTAGAAAAGACCCTCGCGCAATTTCCACCGAGATAGTCCTGGCCTTTAGTGAATCTGTGCTCTACTCGGTAATGTCATAGCAATCGGAGAAACCGTCTTCGTGGGAGTTACACTGGTATGTCCTGCCATCGCATTCAGCTGTCCATTTGCGTGTTGAGTTCAGATCTTCTCTTTCATCTGTGATGATCACATCTTTCATCTCACAGTCGGTATGCAGTATCGTCATCTGCTTGGACATGTTCGAGTGAGTTAAACAGCCGCTGAGTGTTGAACTGATGATAGATGTAAGTGCGCAACTCTTTGCGATCGTGCTTATTTTTCTCATCGTGTCTTTCGCTTGCCTGTCAATGTATAACCTTCAAATTACTTCTATTATTTTTCAGTGGCGAATTTGAAAGTCAGTATATCGCCAAGTGCTTGCTGCATCTCGGCGACGGTAAAGTTTCTGTCATTCTGGCTGCCATATTCCTGGCATACCATCTTGATTATATCGGTGCCTCTGCTTGAGCTCAGGTAAACCTCTGTGTAGAAACGCATGATCGACGGGTGTGATATCCAGTTCTGACCATCTTCTGTCCGTGTGACCTTGAAGTCTTCAGGCTCTAATGTCCTGACGCCAAACTCTTTGACATCTACACGACAATTTATGGCGTATTCATTTTTATCTCTGTCCTTTATCTCCTTGCCCTGTTGCACCACGGCGTGGGTATCATTGCCCGGTATGGTCAGTTTCTGATTGAGAGACAGGGTGGAGCCTGCAGGGATCTGAAAGTACAACGAGTCAGGGTCGCTGGAATGCATCGTCGAACAGGCGCTGATTGTGACAGCACTTAACAGTAACAGATATTTTTTCACTTGCTGGACCCCTCTGACGTCAGCTGTTAACTGCCAGTATCATCCGATCAATGCGGTATTGCAATATTTTTATAACTGATAGCATCGCATAGACAGGCTGAAAAAAGATTATATCACCTTCGAAATCATGATTGATATATGATGTTTTTTTCAAGCTTATAAAGCTTCATCGTTTATTATCAGGATGGTATAGTTCTTAGCGGTTATTTAGAAATATAAATCAAACGATTAGATAGTATTTTATCGAGCCTTGTTATCGTTGACTGGTTTCAATTACTAGAGAGATCATTTTCTTCGCTGGCACCCCTTAAGAAATTGAATGTTACGTTTTGTTGATCATTTTGTTGCGAGATTGCCGATATCAGTGGGATTATTTTCCTTTATAGTATCAGTGCATGTGCATGCAGCCTCCCAGATTCCAAATCTAAGTGCGATATCTGATTCGGATATTCGCAGCTCGGCGATCGCTTTCGTCAATACCAGTACCTCACCGGGCCTGGAAGGCGCGACTATTCAAGTCGACACTGATGAGCGCAACTCCGAGCAGTTACGGTCCAGCCTTGGTTTTGGTGCCGAATTCACCATTAAAAAACATATCTTCAACGGCTACTGGAGCCTGGCTGTCGTCGGTGGGACCCTGGATGACAGGATAGATGTCACTGCCGACACGGGTGAGCAGGTAGTGCTGGATATTTCAAGAAATGTTATCGGCTTAAGTGGTTCGTTAGGACTTAGCTTTCCCGTCGATCAGTATTTTAAACTGCGTCCTTTTATATCTCTTGGTGTGGCCGATCTGCGCACCACTACCGAGGTCGACGGCCTGCCGATCACTGACGCTTCAGGTGAAACAAAGACCTTGACCGTCCTCGATACCAGTGCCTATATAGGTTCTACAACTGCATCCCTTGATGCTGCTTATTCACGCTGGTTTAATGACAACAGGTTGGAGATGTCTGCTCAATATAACCTGATCAATACAGAATTAATCAGCGGTGATAATTCAGTGCTGAATACTACGGCCTGGAGTCAAACTGCAATGCTGAAGGCTCGCTATAGTGGTGCTACCAGCCTGGTGACAGACGGTAGGCCCTGGCGGTGGCAGGCATATGCCAGCCATACTAATTTTTTAAGTTTCGATAAAGCCTCCCTGGGTTATACCGGACTCTTCGAGATCGGCGCTGGCATGGAATGGCATATGAATATTAAACCGCTCGACTGGTTTGGCTGGCAATCAATCGGATTGAGTTTCGGTGTTATCACCAGCAGGAATGTCGAAGGTTATAACTTTGGGTTAACAGCACGATGAACATGCGTTTCATAATATATATACTTGGTATGCTTATACTCGGCAGCTGCGTACAGGCACCATCATACAAAGGGGATGAGTACGCATTGATAACTTCAAACTACCCGATTATCAATGTCAATGGTACTGCTATAGAAGAAAGTTATAAACTCGATCTTGCTGCCGGCGAAAATACCCTGGTGATTGTCTATCACACATACAGCAAAGATTATCATTGTACCTTCACCTGGCAGGCAGTTGCAGGTATTGCCTACGAGGTCACCGACCAGGAAAACAGGTACCCGCTAACGCTCTATCGCTGGCAGAGAAAAAATCGTCTGTGGGCAATGCGACTGGACCCGGTTGACCCAACAGGATGCCCGGTAGTAAATAACTAGGACAATGCGAGACTATCGCAAGATTAGAGAGTATCTGGTTCAGTATCGGCATATTGCCAGTCGCTTGAGTTTAAGTTTTTAATTGGGGAATACAAATGAAAGCATTAAATCTTATTTTTTTGAGCCTGTTAATACTAGCAGGATGTTCCAGCATGATAGTCTCTGAAAAAGAAACAAAACGTAATGAACTTGATACCATGTCACAAAAAGCGATTGCCGCGCTGGTCGAGAGAGATGCTTCGATACAGGCTGAAATTGATGCCTCCCTGGGTTATGCGGTCGCCAATATGAAGCTGACAAAGGTGCCCATCGTTGGCGCGGGCGGCGGAGAAGGGGTGTTCGTCAATAACAAGACCAACAGGCATAGTTACTTTACCGTCAGTCGCCTGGATATTGGCGGTGGCTGGGGCGCTCGTTCCTATAAAGTGCTGCTGGTGATGGAAACGCAAGAGATACTCGACAGGCTCGATAATGGCACCTGGGAATTCCAGGCGGGTGTGGAAGCATCTGCGGGCACGGCAGCAGCTGAAGGTTCTTCCGGCGCATTGAACGAGGGTTTCAAGCTGCACGTGCTATCAGACGGCGGAGCCTCTGCAACGGCTACGGCACGTGTGATAAGGATCAAGGTCAACAGTAAATTAACAGACGGGCAATAGTTTTGCCATCGGTTGTCGGGAGGTAGATTTTAATGTTGCAGAAGGCAGTTCACCAAACTGGCGACGGTAGTCGGCATGCCTGCCTGTGATGCGTTAGAATTCAGCTAAATATTTTTTTTAGCCTTCAATGCCTGCTTATGCCAGTAATAAAATTTCTTAAGTATAGTTATCTAACTGTACGACGAGCTTTCCCAGTACTTTTATTTAGCCTGTTATTTTTAGAGGTGAGTGCAGCTGCAGAGTATGTCGGGCTTGAAACGTGCGAGCAGTGTCATGCCGAGCAGGTGAACCTATGGCAGGGCTCGCATCATGACCTTGCCATGCAGCATGCTGATGAGAATACGGTACTGGGTGACTTCTCCGATGCGGAATTCACTTATGCCGGTATCACCAGTAAGTTCTACAAGAAGAACAAAAAGTTTATGGTGCGGACCGATGGTCCGGATGGCAAGCTGCGTGATTATGAGATCAGCTACACTTTTGGTGTTGTTCCGTTACAGCAATACCTGATCGAGCTGGATGGCGGACGATTGCAGGCGCTCACTATCGCCTGGGATAGCCGCAAGAAGTCTGAAGGCGGGCAGCGCTGGTTTCACCTGTACCCGGATCAAGAGGTAACATACGGGGATGAGTTGCACTGGACGCGCGTTTCGTTCAACTGGAATGGCATGTGTGCGGAATGTCACTCCACCAATCTGCAGAAAAATTACGACAGTAAAACCGATACCTTCAAAACCAGCTGGTCCGAGATCAATGTCTCCTGCGAGTCCTGTCA
>JABDRN010000092.1 GCA_013041745.1 Gammaproteobacteria bacterium | reverse complement strand
GGTCGTCCCGGCACTGGTCAAGGATGGTATCGGCGGCGGTGATCCTTGCTATGTCATCGAGAAACACAAGGATGGTCGTGCGACAGTCTTGCTGCCATGGTCGCCGGCATCATTTGCCGGTAGCATAAAAGTCGTTCAGCAGTCCACGCTGGAGACGGTCCCCTGCTCCCTCGACGAATTCTCACGCTCGATCAGCCAGGTCGGCGTTGGCATCGAGGATTGCCTGACAGCTGAACCAGCAGACAGTGGCCGGGTGCAGACTGCCGAGTGATTTAGCCTTGATCGATGTTATCAGAGTCTCTTGTCGACCCTTTTTTCCCGTCAGGAGTAATAAAAATAATTCTCGCGAAGACGCAGAGACGCAGATAAAAATTATTATGTCAGTGTTTTTCTTCGCGCCTCTGCGTCTTCGCGAGAAAAATTATTTTTATCTGTTCGAGTGATATTGGCCGGAGGCTGCCGCTTATAAAAATCGTATGTCAGGGCAGGACGCCCGTAATGAGAACAACGCATATAAAATATTCTGTTCAATATTGATCCAATCACTTCTAATCATGAGCCAAGCGAGCCTTTAGCAGCCTATAGGGCAAGGAATGTTCCCTACAATCCTTTTGCGTTTCCTCCATCCATAGAGGTCAACGTAGGCTGTAACCCTCCCAGGCCCACCATTTATTCCGTCAGATAAGCGTTTCAGCGTCCTTTGTATACATCTTCATTAAAAGATGAACATGATTCGCCATAATTCATCGACTCTATTAATCTGCATGTCATTCTCTAGCATGGTAATACTTCTCATTTACCATTGATCACTTTTAATCTTGGTGTCCCTTTTTACCTTTTTTATTTTTTCTAATCTGAACCAGTGTCTGAGACAGCTAAATCAGAAATCAGCGATCAAAATAAGAATGTGCTGGTTCAATAATATATAATGATTCTGTTACTTATCTGATCACCTGACATAATAAAAACATTATTTAGGAGATATGTTGTGGTACGTGTTAAAAGAATGGTTCTGGATGTACTAAAACCTCATCAGCCTAATGCTCTCGAGTTTTCACAGGCTATCGCCAAAGCCGGTGCTGACTATTATGTGCATTTGATCGTCCTCGAAGTAGATAAAAATACGGAGACGATTCAGATTGAACTGGAAGGAGCGGCGATAGATTTTGAACTGATACAAAATGCCATCATGGACATGGGTGGTTCGCTTCATAGTATCGATGAAGTTGAAGTGCAAAATGAAGCTGATGAAAAATAACCTGTTATGGGGATTTTGAATAAAGCTAATTTTTTACTTGATATCACCAGTACGCACGATATCATTCGCCGTTATTTCGTGGTCAATGGTTTCGATGGAGCCTTGACTATGCTGGGCTTGATCATCGGCTTTCTTGTCAGTTCCCCGGAAAATTTATCGATCATAATAAACGTTTGCCTGGGTGCAGCCATTGCCCTCGGTATGAGCGGTGTGAGCAGCGCTTATATAAGCGAGTATGCAGAACGTCGCCGAGCCCTGGTAAAACTGCAGCAAGCGATGATAAGCGATCTGGAGGAAAGTGCGCACGTTGAAGCCAGCCGCTGGGTACCTTTGCTCATTGCAGCGGTCAATGGTTTAGCCCCCCTGATCATCTCGCTCATCATATTGATGCCATTGTGGCTTTCCATCACCGGTCTCACGTTACCGATACCGCCGCTTTATGCCGCGATTGTAATCGCTCTGTTGCTCATCTTTTTGCTGGGTGTCTTTCTCGGACGCATCGCAGGTATATCCTGGATCATTAGCGGTATACAAACAATGGCAGTTGCTACGGCCACTGTTATCCTTATCTATCTGTTTACCGGACGATAATGATGTCACAACACCCGTGGCATGATATGGATACTGATGCTGTGCTGCAGCATCTTGATTCTTCAACCAAAGGTCTGTCTCCGGTTATTTTTTGCTAGCATGTATATCAGCGCCTGCTACGAACTAAGCGGTAAGCGTTGGAAGCAGAATAACAGGATTAAAAAAAGCAGGCCACGAAGAGCCTGCTTTCATGCTGCCATGTAATGAATGGCTATTAGTCGAGTGTAATCACCGCATCGATTACATGAATGACACCGTTGGTTGTGGGTATGTCGAAGGTCGTAACCTGCGCACCATCAACTGTGAACACACCTGAGTCGATTGCGATCTCAACGGTTTCACCATTGGCGGTTGGGACTGCCGCACCGTTAAGGGTAAATGCAGTAACCGAGTCAACTGATCCGGCAACGACGTGCTTCAACAGGATGTCCCTCAGAGTGCCATCAGGGGTAGCCAACAGAGTGTTGAGTAATCCAGCAGGCAGGGCATTAAATGCAGCGTTGGTCGGTGCGAACACTGTGAAATCCCCATCCGGATCAGAGAGTGTTGCCACAAGGTCTGATGTCGCCGAGAGTGCCTTAACCAGTTCTGAAAAATCCGGATTGCCCTGGGCGGTTTCTACGATGTTCAAGGTTGGCGCAGCGGTTTCAGCTGGCGGCAGCAACACAGTGTCGATCGCATGGATTATGCCGTTGCTGGCATCCACGTTTGGTAGGCTGATTTTCGACAGGTTGGCAAACAGCTCTGTATTGCTCAACGACAGCGCCATATTATCACCATTGCCCATTCCGACGGTGTTGCCGGCAATCGCGGTTGCCGCCGCGGCATTTACTTCAGCGCCGACAATAACATGGTACAACAGGATGTCCTCTAGTTGATCATTGGTCAAGCCACTGGTGTCGATTTTGGCGAATGCTGCATCGGTTGGTGCAAAGACGGTGAATTTACCATCTGCATCAGCCAGCGTTGCAGCCAGGCCGGTTGCACCCAACGCACCAACAAGCGTGGTGAAGCTGCCATTTGCTGTGGCCACGGCCGCGATCGTGCCGGATGTGGCATCATCTTCGGTAGGTATCAGTACTGCATCGATGACATGGATTACGCCATTATTAGCGTTTACGTCAGGATTTTCCACTCGAGAGGCGTTGATAAACAGGTCAGAGCCATTCAGAGCAACGCCGATATCATCTGTGTTGGCGGTCGTTACCGTGGTGCCTGCGGCCGCGATGGCTGCAGTGGAGTTAATTTCTGCATCAGGCACAACATGATAGAGCAGGATATCTGAAAGATTAGGCGAAGCCAGCAAATCTGCCGCGCTGATTCCCAAATCTGTCAGCAGAGCTGCAAACGCCGCATCGGTTGGTGCAAAGACGGTGAAGTCTCGCGTCTCATCAGCCAGTACAGCATCGAGGCCAGAAGCTTCCAGCGCAGCCACCAGCGTTGTAAATGAACCGTTGGCTTCAGCAACCTCAACGATATTGCCCGCCGCTTTGTTGTCATCATCACTGCTACAGGCGATTAGGGTCGTCGCAAGTAACGCGACTGAAAATGTTTTATATAAAGTTCTCATATTTGTCTCCAGTATTATTGAAAAAATTAAGCTAGATAAAGCTGATACGCCAAGCTTAAATAAATAGTAAATCTGGAGATGTGAAGAAATCGTAAAGTTAGTGTGAAAAAAATGTGAAAATGTTTTCAATAGGCTTTTGAAGGGTCATGACCGGGAATATGAGTAACACCTTATACCAGAGACACAGGTTATTTTCTGCATCTGATGGCTCGAAAACGATCTGCCTAACAAGCTCTACAACAGACATGTTACTGGATATGCTGGTTACTCA
>JABDRN010000088.1 GCA_013041745.1 Gammaproteobacteria bacterium | reverse complement strand
TCAATTCCTACTAGTTACTTACTGCTTTTTTTCCATTCAGCTCTTGCTGCTTCATATTGCTTTTCTCTCTCTGCCCAGCGTGCATCATCTTGTGCGCGTAGTTCTTCAAAGCTCATGTTCTTGCGTTTTTCCCATTCCGCTTTTATAGCTTCATACTGTTTTTCTCTTGCTTCATTCTCTGCTTTATAGCGTTTTTCTATTTCTTCCCAGCGAGCATCATCTGCAGCACGACGTTCTTCAAATGTCATGTTTTTGCGTTTTTCCCAAGCGGCTCTTTCAGCTTCGAAATGTTTATTCATCTGTTCGATACGAGCGTCGATGTCATCTTTTTTTGTATCATACGCAAAAGCTGTTGGTGTAATTAGCGATACTGATAGTAACGCTGTAAGAAGGATTATATTTTTGTATTTCATGGTTGTGACTCCTGCTTGACCTGAAGGCCTGTTATAAATTCTATATAAATAAATAATGCAGATTTAATCAGTAAAAAGAAAGGCAACTGATTGGGACTGCTCTGAAAAACCAGGTGCCGAATTTTCACATAGAAAGAAATATCTTGAAAGAAAAAAATATCTGAGTCGAATGAGAATTATTACTATTTGCCAGTGGCAGAAAATTACAGATGGCAGGGCTATTTATATCCTCGACCCTCTTTATACCCTTAACGGATCTACCGTGCCTAATATATAATGCTGTGCCAAAATTAAAAGGATAGGTGGTAGTCGATGGTTTTGCCGTGTGCTGCTTGTCCCTTTGCTTGTGCTTATTCAATTATTTTATCGGTGATCCATCATTAATACTAAACGACTGCAACAGATCGAACCGGGCCTGAACGCTTATAAGGTTTGCTACTCTGATTCTATACTTACGAGGTTAAGAGAGGTATTCGATGCGTCCTTGAGGGCCAGAATGAACAGGGAGGGCTATGCTTACCTGTTTGAGGGGTTCGAGCAGATCAATATTCAGATAACAGATGAAGACCTCAAGTATCATGTGACGTCCTACGATACTGCACCACTATTATGGATATCTAACAATAATAGCTATACATACAAACTCTTTAAATCATTCATGGATGACCTGGATATTATGGATGAGATAAAAACGCTGGTCGATTACGATGAGCAGATCCGGGTGTATTGCGGCTTTTTTGTTGTCGGCAAAGGTATGGATAGAGAGACATGGCATAAAGACTATCACGATGGTGCGAATGCATACACGTTAATAACCCCTCTGTTCGAGCTCGATCCATCACATGGAAACTTGATGTATAAAGACGAAGCGTCAAACATCAAGCTCTATGAATACAAGATAAATGAAGCAATTATTTTCGGTGATGGATTCGAACATGCGACTCAACCGTACGCAAAAACTGACGAATTAAGGGTGATGTTAAGCCTTACCTTTGGCACAGATAAAATAGAATACTGGGATATATTAAAAGAGACCATCGGTGATCAGTCGAATTACATGATATTGCCATGCGGTCATGAAAAAGGCACATGTGAGTGTGCCGGGTAAGCATTTATGAGATAGTACTCATTTATTGAGTATACTATCTGCGGTGTTCCGGATCATGCGGATCCTTCATCTCTATAAAGTCTCAACGATGCCAGGGTGTTGATATGTCCAGACTCAACTTGATCAGTTTTCTGTTTATTATTTTATCGTCTCAGCCGATTGTTGCCGATAACATGGAGAATAACTCCAGGCTCGTTTATGACGCAGACCTTAGTGATTATGACTATGGCCATGAGGTGAGCTATTTTCCTGTTGATTCACAGCGTCAAAAATTGAAGATGGCCTATGTCTATCTCGAAGGTCAGCCTGGTAAGCCGGTCGTTACCCTGATGCATGGGAAAAACTTTAATGCTCACTACTGGATGCCTACAGCGAAGTATCTGCAGGAGGAGGGCTACGCTGTGCTCGTTCCCGACCAGCTTGGTTTTGGTAAGTCATCAAAACCGGCAAACTACCAGTATTCTTTTTCAGCTCTGGCGCATCATACAAGGGCTTTGATGGCTTCTCTGGAAATTAAAACGTCGATCGTCATCGGCCATTCCATGGGAGGGATGCTTGCCAGTCGTTTTGCACTGATGTATCCGCAGTTAACGCAGAAGCTGATACTGGTTAATCCCATCGGCCTGGAAAATTACCTGCGCTATGTCGAATACAAGGATACTGACTTCTTTTATAAAAAGGAATTAGCGAAGACCGCAGAGGGGATCAAGCGTTATCAACAAAAAAATTATTATGATGGCGCCTGGAATAAGCAATATGAGTCGCTGACTCACTTCATGATCGGTCAGATACAGGGCCCGGATAAAGAGCGTATCGCCTGGGTGAATGCACAGACTTACGATATGATATTCACCCAGCCTGTTATCACCGAGTTTATGAATTTTTCTGTTCCTGTCAGGCTGATCATCGGTAGCCGAGACCGTACAGGCCCGGGTCGAAACTGGAAAAAGCCAGGTGTCGATTATGAACTTGGCCGTTACGACCGTCTCGGTAGAGCAGCGACAAGGCTTATACCTGATGCCGAGCTTTACGAGTTATCTGATTTGGGTCATCTGCCACAGGTTGAAGATTTTGCGCGTTTTAAGGATGTTCTTGACAAAGCCCTCGCTTCCTCGGAATAATGAATACATAATAATTAGGTATGGCGTCGGCGTAATTTAGTGTGCTTGCATTTTACTCACTATGACCGCATTCTTTGCAAAACTTGCCAAATACATAGGTTGACTTACCGCATTTGCTGCATTGTTTATATTGCTGGAAACCGCAAAAAGGGCAGATCGAAGTGTTTTCAGGTAAATGTGTGCCGCAGTCCTGACATGCGCCTTTTGATATCCGTTTGATCATGAGCTTCTCCCTGGAGAACAGTTTCTTCTGAAAAAGATAGATCAAGGCGAGCGAGGCAAGGATGATTACTGCCATCATCAGGTAGTGCCATAGCGCGACCAACTTCAAGGATTCAAGTAAATCGATCAGCTCTTTAAAAAACTTTTTAGGAAGGATCTCATATACCAGTTCCGATATCTTGAATAACACTGGAATGAATACCACTACTAGCAGGTGAGATGAGACCAGTGACTGGAACGGGCGGTTTGCCGCCAGGCTTTTTGCATTCCAGAAATAAAAAGCCAGGAAAAGTGGCAGCAGGAAAATCATCTCCATACCGAGTCGTTTTACCGGGTACCAGAAGTTTAGTTTCCGCAGATCATCTCTCAGGCTTTCCCTGTCGTCCTGGTTATAACTATCTAGCAGGGTAAACAGTTGCAGTATTTTTTTGTCTTCATTCAGCTCGGAATCAAGCGTGCCCTGGCGCTTCGTTAACCTGTTGAGTGTGTCGGTCTTTAGCTGGAAATCTTTTCTAAGCGACTCGACATTCGCCCTGTCTTTGCTCTTATCGGCGATATCTTCAAGCAATGAAGTATCGTAAGCGTTGTTGATGTGTTTAATCGTCGTGTTCAGCTGCTCTACTTCGGCGGTAATATCGAGGTAGCTTTTCAGGGTTCCTGCTACGGCAGAATCGTCCTCTATCGACCAGAGCAGTTGTGCAATCGGTCTGCAGGCAGGGTGTCTTTCCAGGCTCCGTTCTCTCTTGTCTTTTATCTGATAGCTGCCACGTGATTCTGTAACAACATCAGCGAGCCTGTTGAGACGACTGGTTTTATTCCATTCATTCTCGATGACGATGTCACGGCAATACTGCGGAATAAGCTGAGCAGGCCTGGTCAGTTGCCGGGTGTGTTCAGACAGGCCGTCGAATATCGATGCGAGTATAAAGAGATCGAGAAATATCAGGACAGCTAGCGCAGCCTTGCCGATTGGTTGATTATCAAGGCTGGAAAGATTATGTCGTATGTTAGCTATTTTCTTGCTGATGGGTTCCAGCATATCTCTAACTCTTTTTTTAATTTTAGTGCTTCATATAATAACCAAAACCTCTCAAGTGCGCATATTTATTGACAGCTATTACCATCTAAAAAGTTGATTCTTATCAAAGAACTGTCCGCGATATGCTGTTATAAATTATTGTTTGTATATAACGCATTGCTATATTCATAAATATAAACAAGGATGAGATCATGAAAAAGTCTGCAGTCATGATTTTTACAGGTGTATTCCTGACAACTGCCGTTACCACGGCGATGGCAAAGAAGCCGGTACCACCAAGTACTGTTATCGACTATGATATTACCGGTTTTACCTGTCCCGCTACCGTGCCTTCAACGGAACTGGTTGAACTACGTGTGCTGGTTACAAATGTCGGCCCCTCAGATCCTGGTGTCGTATTACAGGCGCGGGAAGAGGATGCTTTGCTAGGCCCTGCAATGGTGGTGAACCAGGTGGTTTACGATAATATCGAGAAGGGGAAAAGACAGAAACCCACCGAGTACATCTTCTATGTAAGTCCGACATACCAGCAGAGCTATATCACCTGGAGCGTCAACCTGTTTGATGAAAACCACACTGACGATCTGGACTGGGTGTTTTGCCCGACACAAATCACCTGGGATTAATGAATTTTACAGAGGAAGCCTTTTTTATCATGCGAAAGTTATACATTTCGTATTTATTCAGCTAAAGTCGCAGATGGTTTTTTAATAAATTGTAAAAATCTGAAATAAACAAAACGGAGATCAATATGAAGAAATTAATGATGTTAATGATGATGGCAGGGCTCCTTGGTATGAGCGCATGTGCATCGAACGAAGCCAACATGGAAGCAGCAGAAAGTGATGCCGAGATGGCTAGCGAAAAAGCTGAAGCTTCAGTAGATGATGCGAAGGCAAGTGCTGAAGAAGCAGAAGCAGAAGCAGAGGCAGCAGCCGCCGCAGCGAAAGCAGAAGCTGATGCAGCAGAAGCAAAGGCTGAAGCTGATAAGGCTATGGCAGACGCTGAGGCAAGCAGCGAG
Source organism: Gammaproteobacteria bacterium (assembly GCA_013041745.1). GTDB lineage: Bacteria > Pseudomonadota > Gammaproteobacteria > SZUA-229 > SZUA-229. The sequence continues at coordinate 26,557 of JABDRN010000088.1, read as the reverse complement.
AGCGCAATGGCTGCTGAAGCAGCAGCTGATAGCTCAGGCGACAAGGTAACTGTCTGTAAGAACGGTGACCAGGTCCGTACCATCAGCCTTATCTATAATGACGAAGGTTCAGAGAAGATATGCCAGGTAGACTATGAGAAAGCGTCTGGTGTTCAAACTCTATGGACAGCGATTATGGATAGAGATTACTGCCGTGAAAAAGCTGAAGAATTTGTTCAGAAGCAGGAAGGCTGGGGCTGGGATTGCGCTGTACAATAACGAGTTAAGAACTGGCTGAAAAGCCATGTTCAGGCTAAAACAGGGGCGTGACTATTTTATAGTCACGCCCCTTTTAACTGGTTATTCTATTTCTTAACTTCTTTAAGCGTTAACAGCCACTACATTACAACGTTGATATTTGACTATGCTGTGACAGGGTGATTATACTTGCCGCGCTTTGAAAAATAACCCCGATATAAACCCTCTGGATAAGCTTCCAGCTGTGCTGAAGAAGGATCTGCGCCGTGATCTATGTACCTGTAACCAGGTGCTCAAGATCGATATTATCAGTGCCATCGTCGGTGGGGCTAAGTCTGTGGAAGAGGTTAAAAGAGAAACCTATGCCACCATGGGGAGCGGCTGCTGTAAACAGCAGGTAGAGCGCCTGATCGAGTGTCTCTGTTCACCAGAAACGGAGAAGTGATCCGTGCTCTGGTCGCGCAGGCACTTCTCTATAACTGGTCGGCGATCGTCTCCATCAGGAAATCAGACCATTTCTTTGGCAGCTGTTCTTTCAGCTCTACCGATTTCTCGAAGTCGGGCAGCATGACCTCGTTCAGGAAACCCTGTACAGCACTAGGGCTTGAGGTTGCGATATTCAGTTCCTTGTTCATGCGAAGACTGAGCTGATCAAAATTAGCGGAGCCCAGGCAGATCCAGCCGTCATAAACCGCCCCCTTGATATGGGACTCCCCGGGGTAGATGAATACACGGATCCCATTATCCAGCATGGTGTTGATGGCCCTGACATTGCTGCGGTTGATGATGCCGCTATCAGATTGATAGGGAATGATGATGCGGACATCGACGCCCCGGCGGCGCGCCTGTGCCAGCTCATAGATGATATCGTCAGAAGTGAAATAGGCATTCTGTATATAGATGCGTTGCCTTGCGCGGGTGATAGCAGCAAGTTGTGTGCGCAGGATCTGGGAGTCACCGGGTTTGGTGTATAGCAGTCGAATGGGTATATGATCTGGCAATGGCTGGTTAACCGGGTCATCAGGACGATAGAAGGTGGACCGAATATCACCGAGGAAAGACTGCAGCAGCCAGGCCTTTTCAAAGTTGGTCTGTATCTCATCGACGATCGGGCCGCGCAGTTCGACCATCAGATCATGCCAGTCATAACGATACTCACGTCCGATGTTCATGCCGCCGAGGTATGCGATCCGTTTGTCTACCAGGATAGTTTTAGTATGATCGCCGGTCAGCCAGGGGTTGAGTCCGATGCGAACATCGACGTTCGAGTCGGTTTCCATGTAACGTACGATTTTTGGCCGTGTTTCATAATCTTCAGGCATGGACGATGACGTGGCTGAAGCTGCACTGATGGTGCCCAGTCCATCGACCAGTATGCGTACCCTGATATCTTTCGAGCGTTGCTTGAGCAGATTGGCAATCTTCAATGCATAGTCATCGTTGTCAAAAATATACAGGCGGATATCGATGGATTCTTCGGCAGACTGGATCGCATCGATCAGGCGGGGGAAGAAGCTCTCACCATCAACCAGGTACTCTATCGAGCCCTGAGACAGTGGTGAATAGGCAAGTTCGTTTAATTCTAGTTCCCATGCTTCAGGGTCCATCGGCTCACTGTCGGACACCGGTGGTATCGGTTGGGCTTGCAGGACGATGACAGACTTGGGTGTTACCGTGTCGACTACCTTGTGAGAAACCAGGGTGAATAACCGTGCCACAGAGCCGATAGGCTGCCTTAAAAAGCCTTCGACATGGCTCCTGGTGATATGACCAAGACCTTGTGGCAGCATGCCGCCCTCAGGATCGCAGCATTCTGTGTCCTCGGGGTCACGACGCAGAAAAACCACCTGGCCGGTGTGATGATTAGCATAGATGAACGGGTAACCATAGTCTGCAGTATCACCGGTATTGAATAGCAGTGCCGGAGTATCGGCTGCTGGCTGCGCTATTCCTTTAGCTGCTACGATGTACTCACTGAGCAGGGTGGTCGCGTCGCTGAGTAACTCACTAAATCTGAACGTGTCGCTAGTACTCAGTCCCGCTGGCTTGTCCTGTAGTGTGACCGACTGTAACAGTCCGCTTTCGTCAAAATAAAAAAACAGTTCCTCCTGTTTGAGAAATTCCACGACGATCCCTGTTCCCCGTTCCTGGGGTGTGATGCTGGCAAATAGTCGGTCACGGAACTCGCGCCACAGCGCAACGCTAGCAACCGGGAATGGCTTAAGCCCATGTGTTTGCTCGATCCATTGTTCAGACCCTATATGGGTTAGTTGTGCAAGCGGTAGGTCGTTGAACTGGTCTATGGCCTGTTGCAGGTAGAGCGTGGTAGATGAGCCTGATGCCATTGTTTCATCCGGCTCAGGCAATATCGCGAAGCTGTCTATGGTGTCAGACTGGTGCCGGAATTGGATGAATAACTGATTGTCATTGATATAGGCCTGTTCGGCCAGCAGGACTGATGTATCGACAACTGTGTCGTCGATAACAATACTGGGCTGTGGTGTTTCCAGTTCAACAGGACCAGATGCGCAACCAGTGATGACACTGAGTGTGATCAAAGCAGCAATCACTGATTTAGCCATTAACGCTCCTGCATTTACGGTATATCGCCTTTATCCCAGTAGTTTGCCATGTTTTTCTGTCATCGACTAATTAATCGGTCTAGCCCTTTCTTATCCATAGTGTGTATATTGAGGCAGCCTGCTTTACCGGGTCTTGCCGAGTTGTATTAACTTTTTAATCCCGGCAGTCAAAAAAGCCCTGCAACGCAGGGCTCTTGTCGGTACAGGCGCTTGCCGGGTGATTACCAGCCGAAGCCCATTCCGCTACCGTTGCCATTATTCCATGGGCCACGGAAGTCCGGTCCCCGATCATAATATCCCCGGCCTCTATCATCCCATGGTTGGTAGCGTGGTCCACGATCGAAGCGTGGGCCTGAATCCCAGCCTGGACCATCATTGCTACCGAAGCCGAAACCACTGCCTCTACCGCTGTCCCACGGGCCACGGAAGTTTGATCCCCGATCATAATACCCACGGTCCCTGTCGCCCCATGATCCGAAGCTTGGACCTGATCCCCAGCCGGGGCCGTCATTATTGCTGAAGCCGAATCCGCTGCCCCTGTTCCACGGGCCGCGGAAGCTTGGCCCGCTGCTACCGAAAGGTCGGTTGTAGCCGCGGTTGTAGCGCGGGTATGGGTTTCCACGATAGCCGGGTTGTGGTGCCTGGGCAGTGTTTGCTCGTGGTTGTGCCTTTGCAGGCGCCTGTGCAGAAGAAGTAGCCTGACCTGCCTGCTGACTGGCCGCGTTATCTTCCGCTAATACAGAGCCAGACTGGCTGCCAAGCAGTAGAAGGGTTGAAGCGGTGATTAACTTGAATTTGTTGAATCTCATATTATCTTCCTCTCATGGATCAGTTGCGACTTTGGCAAAGCCTGATATTAAAAGAAAATACCATAAAAAACAGTTTGAAGCATGATAATTAACTTGTTATCGAACAAGCAAAGCTGGCAAAATAACCGGGCAGGGTCGTGTAATTGATGGCGGCTGATGCCATGATTCTGGCCGGGTAGAGGGAGAATGGCCGGTTCTATCGCTACTTATTCTTTCTATTGCACATCAATCATAACTTCGTTACGGCGTAAAAACGGTATCGTCCATGGCGGATTGTAGCCGGCCCAGCGCGGCTCGGATAATGGTGTTAACTCGTTAGCGCTAATCCAGCCATTCAGTTCAGATGTTTTATCCTGCATGCGCTCTTCACTGGAGAAACCAGAAAACTGCACGACGGCGACTTTCTTTGCCGGTACCTGTGCGAGCCTGACCTTATCATCCAGCGGTTTTGGCGCTGTTTCCAGCGTGGAATCAGCCGGTAGTACGAAAGCATAACGCCAGCCGCCCTGGCTGTATTCCTGGAGCACAGGGGCAGTCATCGCGATGTCTGTGCCAGGGCTGGCAGCAGCCTGATCCGCGATTACCGGAGCAGTCATAGCAATTTCGCTGTTCGCCACATTGTTTCCCGAGATGTATGCAAACAGGCGGTGAAAAGCCTTGTTTCCTGCGTTATCGAAGTCATCATCAACCGTGGTCTCAACGATGACCATGGGTTCATAGTCTCGAAGCTCGAAATTATCATCTTCGATTACGACAGTATAGGCAGCTTCTTCGACATTGCTGATGCCGACAAGGCTGCAGCCACTGGTTAATGCCAGTATTAGTACACCTGAGGCTGTGTAGCACACTCGCCGTGCTATGTGATCTAATCGTCTTGTGTTCATTTTTATCATGCTGCAATAGTTTTCGATTAATGAAATATAAGTTCACATGCGTGAAGAAGATGTGAAAATTATAGAAAAGCCTGGTGAAATCACTTGATAATGGAAATATAGTCATTATCTCTTGAACAAGATAATACATGATATGTGTTATATAACGTCATTGCGGTCAGGTTGCGTGCATCGCTCGGTAACTGATTTAAAAATATTTGACAGGATCAGGAGGGTTATGATGCACATAGCGACTATTATTGTTCTGATAAATGTAATACTGTTAACGGGGTGTTCAGGAACTATGCCAAATCTGGGAGTAAATGATAGTAAACTGGTGTCATGCCCTGATACACCCAACTGTGTGAGCAGCCAGGCAACAGATGAGGATCATTATATCGATCCTATAATTTATCCAGGTTCACCGCAGGAGGCACATGAGAGTCTGTTGCAGATAATCGGATCCGAAAAGCGAACAAGAATCCTGACAGACCAGGAAGATTATATTCATGTAGAATTCACTTCCGCTTTATTTCGTTTCGTTGATGATGTCGAGTTCTATTTCTCGAACGAGAGCGCTGAGGAGACGGTCATCCATGTCAGATCTGCCTCCCGTGTTGGCAGATCTGACCTTGGTGTCAACCGAAAACGAATCGAGCGTATTCGCAGCAAATTTTAAAGGTAATCATATTACTCAACGTTATGCGGCTCTGTTGTTATAACAATGTAACAGGTCCCTAAAAAACCACCGGCGTGATCCAGGAAAAATTATGATACTTGCCGCTATATGTCTTTTTTCTCTGGCAATATTGTTTGGCTTATGGCTAGTGGTTCTTGGTGTACGCTATCATCGCGGTTCACTGGTGCTGGCAGCAGGTCATGCCGGCGTTGCCTTGCTCGGCCTGGTTATGCTGGGAAAGCAGATCATGGACGGGCCGACCCATATGTTTTACAACGTTGCAGCATTGCTGTTTGTTCTGGCCCTGTTCGGTGGCCTGGTACTTCTGCTGCTGCGCATTAGCGTTCGTGAATACCGCACGCCAGCACCGATGTTCGTCGTCAGCCTTCATGCTGTTATGGCATCGATAGCGCTGTTGTTGCTCGTGCTGGGTTACATTCAGCGCTAGTTTTCAGGGTGCGCTCTCTGGTTCACTTTGGTTTGTCAGTAACTGCTGTTGAACTTTGGCCTGGTAATGAACGATCTTCAGGATATGCGCGCTCACTCTGCGCAGCCAGCGGATTCCCTCGAGGCTCTCAGTACCGGTCGGGACGTTGATCTTTCCTTGTGCAACATTGTTCATGACCAGTTGACGAATATTTCTTGCTTCTTTAGATATTATCGATGTGAATTCCGTAGCGCGTTCTGCGGCTTCTTGCCAGTTGTTGTTTTCGATATCGTCGATGATCTGTCTTACACCGGTTATGACTATGTTCATATAATCATTTAGTTCAGGTGTTCGCATGACGGCTATGGCCCTGTCTTCATCTTCTTCACAACGTTCATACAATCGCTGCATATGATCGAGTGAATGAATGATGGAGATCAGGGTGCCCCAACCTGGCTGGCTGCTTTTTTCAAGATGTATCAGATCGATATATGCCTGTGTTTCTTCTATGGCAATGCGCAGATCAGACAGGTTCACCTTTTTTTCGACTGACTTCTCATCCAGCATGGAGACTAGATATCTTAATAGTGCATTTAGTTCGCTATGGATTGATGCCGTAGTTGCCGCCAATGCGAGATCCGGTTCTGTCAGTAGTTTACGATCCAGGCTTTCAGTATATGCATCAGCGATATCAGGGATAAGCTTCTGCATGAATCGGGCAAAAAATGAAGTGAATGGAAGAACGAAGATAACACCGAGGGTGTTAAAGGTGGTATGAAAAGCGACCAGTGCGATCTCTGCATTGCTGGCCAATGCTCCGGGAGCGATCGATTCCCATATCTGTGTGTAGGGTGTTAATAATAACAGGGCACCCGCTGCAGTCATTATGTTATAGATGACATGAGAAAAACCGGTCCGTCTCGAATTGACAGAGCCGCCTATTGTGGCGACCAGCGCGGTAAAAGTTGTACCGACATCCATGCCGATAACCAGCGCGGCAGCCTGTTCGAAGTTGATGGTGCCGGTGAATACTGCGGTGAGAGCAGCTGCTACACCTGCACTGGACGATTGTGTGACGATGGTTATGAGGACGCCGATAGCGACAAGTACCAGTCGTCCGATGATAGTATCGGTCGGAAAAGTGTCAGGTGTCACCAGCTCCTGCAGGCCGCCCATGCCCTGTTGCATACTGCTGATGCCGATGAATATCAAAGCAAATCCAGCGATTCCCATGCCTGCATTCGAGATACGTCCAACGCCGGATAGACGCAACAGGACACCAGCAAAGATGATAGCCAGCATGAGATCGCCTAATTGTAGTTTGAATCCGATAAGGGCTACCAGCCAGCCGGTAATAGTGGTTCCGACATTTGCACCGAAGATAATACCCAGTGATTCAGGGAAGGTGATCAAGCCTGCGCTGACAAAACCTACAGCAGCCACAGTGGTCGCGCTCGAAGATTGCAGGGTGGCAGTTGCTATGGCGCCGGTGACTGCACCTGTAAATGGATTATAGGTGAATCGCATCAAGGCATTGCGAATCGTTTTACCTGCAAGCGAACGCAGCGCGTCGGTCATGATGATCATGCCGAGCAGGAACAGTCCCAGCCCGCCGATTGCCTGCAAAAAGGAGGTCATACTTACAGTCTGTATAAGTTGATAATATCGAGAATTTAAATCAAAGGAGCCGTTAGTGCAAAATTAAAATAATAGAAAAGATTAGTGATAACATGTCTTTAAGCATAAACTGATTTAGACAGTAGCCAGAGTTTGAAGTGATTGCCATGTGAACATACCGGATGTTAAGTGACCTGGTTTCAACCTTGTCACTGTCGGGATTAATATAGCTACCTGTACTAAAATGATTGTAACAGCCAGCATACAGGTCCATAGCAATGGATGTTCGTAAACTTGTTCTCATTAGATCGGATGAAAAACACTACGTCTATCTGTTTGTCATATCGATTTTATTAGTCGCCTGGCAATACTATGGGATGTCGCTCAACATGGTTGTCATACCTGATGATACGAACGCTGATAGAGTAACCGTCTATAGTGATTTTATAAATGGAGGGCGTTCAGATTCACGGCTGAGAAACGAAGCAGGAAAGCTTCTTCTGGACTGCGATTTAATATTGTCTGATACCTTTGCTTTTTGTGGCGTATCGATACCATTGGTAGCTGAGGGAGAAAAAGGTATGGATATGCGGAAGTATTCCCGGATGCAGATCGAGCTGGAATACATATCTGCTGATAATGACACTCTGCTGGTTTACCTCATAAACGAGGAGTTTTCAGACGACGGTAGCAGGCTGGAGAAATCAAACCTTTGGCCCGTGAGTCCGAACAAGAATAGTAATACATTCTTACTGAGGCCCGATCGTTTCATCGTACCCTCCTGGTGGATTTTTCAGAACAGCCGTAACGGCTTAAACCTTGAGCCGGATATCAGTAATGTGACCGCATTACGGATCACTACGGGCGATAACACTAAGGCAAGGACAGTTGGTCTCAATATCCGACATATTTCTTTTTCTGGAAAATGGATCGCATCTGACGACCTGTACCTTGGCTTGCTTGTCGCATGGCTCGCATTGATCCTGTTGCATGGCTTAAGGACTATGCACGTATTGACTGTGCGTTTCAGGCAAAGCAAAGAGCAGAATAAAAAGCTGGTCAAGTTGAATCGATTTTTAAGGATTCAAAAAAATCAATATGAGACTATGGCTAAAAAAGACAAGCTGACCGGAGCCTGGAACCGTGCTGGTGTCAGAGATCTACTGGAATCCGTACTGGAGGATCATAAACTACATGGTATTCCTTGCGCGCTGTTAGTGATCGATGTCGATAATTTCAAAAGGATAAACGACGAGTTTGGTCATGATGCCGGAGACAGGGCGCTGAGCGGGCTGGTGAAACTGATAAACTCTTACACTCGAAACAAGGATACCTTTGCGCGCTGGGGTGGTGAGGAATTCGTGCTTATCTGTCCCAATACTGATTTACATGCCGCGACAACATTAGCCGAGATATTGAGACAGAAGGTGCAAACTACGAAATTGTTGGAAGAGCGAAATATTACCTGTAGTTTCGGAGTGGCTGAACTGGAAGGCGAAGAGATAGAAGTCTGGTTTAAAAGGGCAGATGAGGCACTTTATCGCGCCAAGGCGGCTGGCCGTAACCGGGTAGAAAGTGCCTAGGGTTGGACGGCGCTAATACAAAGGAGTCAGCGCTCAATAGTAAGATAGAGTCCGTGTTTATCAGTGGCGTGCTTGATATGAATGATCAATGAGAGACTATTGATTATCCTGCCATATAGTATAAGCGCGGTGCATCGACTGGTTCAGCTGTTGAATACTGAACGATCGGGCAAATTCTGTGACTTTCTTGTTCTCTATATAAAACTGTACGACAGGCAGTGTGAACACACTATGTTGTGCACAAATCTCGGGTGAGACTTCGCAATCAATATATACAGAGATTATCTCAGGGTAATATGACTGCAGCATGTTCTCCAGCTGTGGCCGAAGTGCATGGCATACATTGCAATGTTTGCCGCCGAACAGGATGAAAACAGCCCCGGAGGCTTGCAACTCCTCCAGTTTTTCGATTTCACTTATCTCATTCATGATTAAACCAGTGGAGCGTAGAAAGAAAAGGGAAAGATCTGTTTATGGCTAAACAGATCTGCCCCCTTTTGCTTGTTTTTATTGCCTGTCCTTTAAAGGCGTTTACCGTTATGAATTATACACAACCGGTTGGCTTGGGTAAGCCGCCATATTTTGTGATGGGTTTCATCGGTCCAGTGTTCCACATCTTGAAAACCTCTTTCTGATCCGTGGCAATGTACTTGGCGAATTTTCGAATGGGTGGCACCACAGCATTATCTTCGTAATACTCTCTGGCTTTGAGTATCTGCTGCCATTTAGTATCATCGAGCTCGATACCGTCTGCTTCTGCCATGGCCCGTCCTATCTCAGGGGTCCATTCATTCATATCAAGCAAGTAGCCGTCGCCGTCTCTTTCTGGTATTTGCATTTGATCTGCCTCCGTTTAATATATGTATGAATGTATATGAGGATAAGCTGGAAAAAATACAAGTGCATCTGCCGTGAAGAATTTTAGTCCATCAATATCTGGTTTTAGAGCATATTTCTGCATCACGCTGGATGGCCTGTGTGATTACCTGTCATACCTTGGTGAAATATAATGCAGCCCAGAATACTGGCACTATTAGTGGTCGTTTTACCTTTACTTGCCTCAAATGGTGCATTCTTGCTGAGTGCGTTTGCGGGATACGTCTCCTGGTGTAATCCCTATCTGGATGGCTGTACCACGATCAGCAATGCAGGGCGTAGTGGCGATACCATTTTTTATTACCGCGCACTGGTGTTTCCTTACAGCGTGTTTTTGATATTGTTCTGGCTATACGCAAAACAATGGTTAGAGCTCCTTCATGGGCATGCCACAGGTTCTGCCCGGGTCATCCTATGGCTGGGAGTGACAGGCTCTGTTGCTCTGCTCCTCTATATCGATTTCCTGGGTACCTCAGGTGAGATCAATCGTCTGATGCGTCGTATCGGCGCCATGTTATATTTTACTTTGATTCCGTTGGCTCAATTACTACTGCTTTATCAGCATTATAAACTTCTACGCAACAGGCCAGAGATATCTATCAGTCCGAGGACGCTTCAGTACCAGCTCATTCTTATCATGCTTATGTTGTTTACTGTTGTTGCTAGCCTGTTTTATGTATTGACTGGTAACAATACATCCGAGGTGGAAAACATCGTGGAATGGAATTTCTCACTATTGGTGAATTTGTATTTTGCAGGCATGATCCTGATATGGAAAGACTGCAGGCACGTCTTTACCCTCGGGTGAGCAAAAACTGGATTCACAAATATCCGGGTTCAGATATTTTTCAACTTCCGATTGACATTGTGGTTACTCAGACAGATGGTAGCGGTAGTTGCGCCAGATAAGCACCATGCCTGCAAAATACATATTCAATAAGAAAGCGAAGGTCCATTCCACGATGTTTTCACTCTGATAAGTTTTTAGCTGGGCGACATCGAGGATGATGCTGACGATGCCGATGATGCACATGATGAGTAATACATATAGCTGAAAGTTAAGGACGGGCGGAGTCAGGTTGTCTGATGCGGCTCTGGGCAGCGCCTGAAAGTGTAGCTTGAGCAGTAATACCTGGGCCAGCGGCGTGAAGGTGAAAAATATCATGATGCCGTATCGCCGCATGAAGCGGTTGATCTCGCCGGTCGTACCGAGGAAGTCGATGTAGACCATCAGGAACAGGGCGCCGATAATGCCAATCCACATGATTACCTTACTTAACTTTGTTACCTCTCCGAGCAGCTGCAACAGCCAATGACGGGTGTAGATCCAGAACCAGATGAGCAAGACGCTGTATGCGATCATCGTGGCGCGATAGATGTATATCGAATTGCCGCTGCGAGCTGCCTTGCTGATCGTGGTACAGCCATCGAAGTAGGGATTACACCAGGGCACGTTACCTTCGTATGCGCTGAGCAGGTAGACCGCGTTGGTCGCGATCAGCGGTAATATTGTGATGATGAGTGCTAGTAGTCGTGGTTGCATAATGTGCAGCTACTGTATTCTGAATTATAACCTGCCATTCATTATCGCACTGAACATGGCGTAGCGCATGCAGAGAGGTGCGTTTTGTTGCGGTGTAAATATTTCAGCATCCGCACTCGACCAATCATCGGGCTTGCCGGCTGCGAGCCATGCAATACCCCGGGCAGTCGCCTCCGACGAATGCAGGCGCTCTACCGGCAAGGCAGAAAGATCTGCCAGACGTTGACATAATCCATCGAGCAGAGACAGGCCGCCGCAGACTCGTAATCGTTTCAGCGTAAGTTCGGACTGCATTATCTCCAGGTTGATACAGACCATGAATACGATGCTTTCGATGACGGCAACGGCCCGTAATGACGGCTCTGTCCCACCGCCTATGGCTGAATGGTCTGCGACGATAAATTCAGCTTCGATACTGTTGTTCCACCAGGGGGATCCCAGGCCTCCAATAGAATTGATAAATATGGGAGGTAGCCCGGTTTCGTCAGAGCCTGTAGTATTCAGCCATACTGGCAACTGTTGCCAGAGGTCAGCTATATCATATTTTTTTTGCAGCCAATCTAATGCACTGCCGGCACCATTTATAGTAGCTTCACGGAGATATTGAACACTACTGTTTTCAGAATTTGCAATAGTGCTGAGCTGTTTCTTGCTCGCCTGGTAGTGAGGTAATAGAGACAGTACGAAGGCACCGCTGCCAAGGTTTACCAGTGCCGCTTCTGATGGTAACGACCCGGTATCAAAAATAGCAGCATTCTGATCACCACTGATAGCTGTAACCGGGATATCCGTCCCCGCCAGTTTGCCATGTGCGTTACTGGTACGATTCAAGACGGGTACACAGCCAGGTAATGTCTGCAGCGGTACTTCGAACAGTTCGGCGAGCCTTGCTGACCAGTCAAGTTCTGCAATGCTGAATAGCTGCGTGCGCTGTGCATTTGTATGGTCGACGATATAGGGGTGTTCTTCCAGGATGTGGAACAGCAGGTAACTGATCAGTGGTGACAGTCGAAGCGTGTCAGTCGCTATACCTCGAGTCCTGGCTTCGTCCTGCAGGTAATGCAACTTACTGGCGCCATAGTGCGCAGATAAAGGCAGGCCGGAGAGTTGCTGGATCTCACTTTCGGCTTTTCTCAACTGATCCAGCTGTTGTGATCCACGTGTGTCCTGCCAGCTTAGTACCGGACCGATGGCTGTACCGTCGCTCTGCCAGGCGAGTACCGACGAACGTTGTATGGCGATACCACATGCTGCGATTTTATCCTGGGGCTGTAGCTCATGTAGCAGTTGCGCAACAACTTCATTGACTGAGTCGATGATCTCGTTAGCATCCTGCTCTATATGTGTACTGCTGATTCGCGTAAGACGGATATTTTTCGTGTGCTCGCGAAGCAGTACACCGGCTTCGTCAAAAAGACAGGCGCGGCTGGCATGGGTTCCCTGATCAATAGCTAGATAATATGTCAAAGAATGATCTCAATGTTTAAACGCTGGAAAGGCGAATGCTGAACTTTCAAGGTGTCAGAGAGCTTGATTGTAATTATTAAAGCTTGTGATGACAAATGAGATTTATTTGCATGCTGGCGCAATTTGCTGATATCAAATAGAATTAAAAGCTGTCGCGCACTTTAATCTGTGGGATATATGATGTTTGACAGCAGCACCTTTTGACTGCACTGCCTTTATTATATTTTAACTTTTCAAGGATAATCACATGTCTGATATAAGTGATCGGTCATTAGCCGATGCAGGCGTAAAACGTATAGACTGGGCGTTACAGGAGATGCCGGTGATGCGCAGCCTGATGGAGCGTTATGCTGATTCGCGACCGCTGCAGGATGTGCGCATCAGTGGCTGCCTGCATATCACTACTGAAACGGCGAACCTGGCACGTGCCCTGAAGGTCGCCGGAGCCGATGTGGTGCTGTGTGCAAGCAATCCGCTTTCCACCCAGGACGATGTGGCTGCTGCGCTGGTAGAAGAATATCAGATCCCGGTATTTGCCATTCGCGGTGAATCCAGTGATGTCTACTATCAGCATATCCATGCAGCCCTTGATCATCTACCGATGATCACCATGGATGATGGTGCCGACCTGGTCAGTGAGCTGCATAAGTCTCGCAGCGAGCTCCTGCAAGGTATGATGGGCGGCACCGAAGAGACCACCACCGGTGTGATACGTCTGCGTGCAATGGCCAAAGAGCGGGCATTGAAGTTGCCGGTTATCGCAGTCAATGATGCCATGACGAAACATTTTTTTGATAACCGCTATGGCACCGGGCAGAGTGCGTTGGATGGCATCATACGTGCGACCAATATCTTGCTGGCTGGGAAAACTTTTACCGTTGTCGGTTATGGCTGGTGTGGACGCGGCATCGCGATGCGCGCCAGGGGACATGGTGCCCATGTGATCGTTACCGAAGTCGATGCCTTGCGTGCCCTGGAAGCAAGTATGGATGGCTACCAGGTGATGCCGTTGAGCGAAGCGGCAAAACAATCGGATTTCATCATCAGTGCTACCGGTGATAAACATGTGATCGACAGAGAGCATATGCGAGTGATGAAAGACGGCTGTGTGCTGGCTAATTCTGGACATTTCAATGTCGAGATAAATATTCCCGCATTGCAGGCTCTGAGTGTCAGCCAGTCCAGCCCTCGTGAAAATGTCGTCGAATATACCTTAGAAGATGGCCGTACTCTGCGGCTGCTTGCCGAGGGAAGGCTGGTGAACCTGGCTGCGGCTGAAGGTCATCCCTCTGCGGTGATGGACATGAGTTTTGCCAACCAGGTACTGGCAGCGATTCATTTGGTCGACAACAAGGGCAAGCTCGACAACGCGGTTCATGGTGTCGCGGCAGAAATCGACCATGAGATCGCGCAGCTAAAACTGGAGGCGATGGATATACAGATAGATCAATTGACCGATGAACAGCAGCGCTATCTCGCATCATGGCAGGAAGGCACCTGAGAGCAGCTGAAGGTCACAATAGAGAACACTGGAGAAGTGACAGAGCGGCCGAATGTGCTTGATTCGAAATCAAGTGAACTCTCACGAGTTCCGAGGGTTCAAATCCCTCCTTCTCCGCCAGTAATTGAAAACAAAGAATCAAGCAGGCAGTGCATCGAGTTTCTGCTTTATCGGTTCAGGTTTATTTGAAATGACCGAATTATGGAGTAAAGAAAAAATAAAGGGATTCGTTAGGAATACATTGGGATGTGGCTGTCCGGACAAGGTATTTAAAAAGATCGATATAAGCGAGCAGCCTGTAGAGTCAGATGAGCTGCAGATAGGGCGGATCGTCGTCGGCGACGTCCTTCTGATATATATCATCTCTCCAGGTCCATCTGCTGCTCTTGGTGATAGTGTTGAAGCGATCGCTCTGTCTGGGAAAAATGATCGAGATAGAAATGGCTACAACCGTTTTAGATTGGTAGTATCTGGTATCGAGGATGATGCACGAAAGGAGAGGGTATCAGCATGTTTTTCAAAATCATTTATTATGGATGAAAAGATGCATATTCATTTCGTAAATCAGCAACTGGTCGATGCTCTGAGAGAAAGCGGCTAGATTATTAGCTATATCGGTAAATGAAACCACACCCGCGGGATCATAGAGTTTGGTGTAATCACATCAGTGTTTAAGATATTAATGAAAAAAAGTATGTCTATATTTATCGCTATCTTAATAGTGGCTGTTATCGCTTATATCGCGATATCGCATAAGCCACAGAATCATACAGAGGCTGAACTAAAAAAATGGTTCAGCAGCAGGTTGTCAGATATCGCCCATAACCTTGAGAGCGATATCAAAAAAGATAAAGATGGAGAGTATGCGCACCCTGGTAAACAGTCATTCGAAAAACGTGGCGCGATTAATTATATCCTGCGTGATAAAAAGTATGCGCGCTTCGATGTTTCAGATAAGAATGATATCAGTGTCAAAGATATTATGGATACTGATGGTTACAAAAATCTGCAAGCAAAGACCCGTCAGCTGAATTTATCTATCCGCCTGGAGGAAAAGAGTGTTGAAGGCGACGGTGTCGAAACTTTCAATGAACTGGATGAATATGTCGATGACTATCCGCGTTACTATACAGTAACTATAAGCGGCTGGTAGTCATGGCGGCGGAGGGCTTAAACTTTGGCTAAACCTTTCCTTATCCTGCAGCTTCGTCCGGAAGATATCACTGCTGACAGTGAATTCGCCTGTTTCTTGAAGTACGGTCAGCTGAAGCCCGAAGACACTTGCAGGATGCGTATAGAGAAGAATGGCATCCCAGCTGATATGGATCTCGATGATTACTCCGCGATCATCGTCGGTGGCAGCCCTTTCGATATCAGTACACCGGAAGATAAAAAATCCAGCATCCAGAAAAAGATCGAAGCTGATTTTAAGCACATGCTTGAAAAAGTGGTTAGCAGAGATTTCCCTTTCCTCGGTGCCTGTTCCGGTAACGGCTTGCTGGGTAATCACCTCGGCACACCAATCACCACGAAATACGGCGAAGCCGTTGGCTGTTATTCTCTGGATATTACCGATGCCGGCATGGAGGACAAGCTTCTGCAAGGTTTTCCGGATAAAGTCGATGTCCTGCTCGGTCACAAGGAAGCCTGTGACTCTACCCCTTCAGGCGCTGTCTTGCTGATGACAGGCAGCACCTGTCCGGTACAGATGTTTCGCGTCGGTGAGAATGTGTACGCTACCCAGTTTCATCCGGAGGGTGACGCAGAAGAGTTCGTACTGCGAATCAATACATACGCTAACTACGGATATTTTGAACCGAACGAAGCCGATACCTTAAAAAAAGCAGTCTGTAAAAATCCGACCCCGCATGCACAGGAGATACTAAGACGGTTTGTGGCATGCTACCTGAACTAATCACGAGTCAAGCTTGGTGTTATTAAGATAATAATCGCACCAGGCATGTTTTTCTGTTTTAATCGCAATATAACCATTCAGCAATCTGCGGATTGCTTCAGGAGTCCTGTACTATGAAATTTCACTATTATGCTTTATCAGCTGCCATCGCGTGGTTACCAGGGTGTACCTGGGTCGAGCCCACCAAGGAGAGCAGCGGAGTGACACTCGTAAAATCATATAATGTTAATAACTGTAAAAAACTTGGCAGTACCAATGCAACGGTAACTCAAAAAGTCGGACCGCTCACCCGCGATGATGACGTGGTAATGGAAGAGCTTATTACGCTGGCCAAGAACAGGGCGGCAAAAATGGGTGGTGATTCCATCGTCGCAAAAGAACCGGCAGTAGACGGTTCGATGAGTTTTGATATATACAAATGTGCAGAGTGATACGCCCTCTGACGCTAAAGATAAGTGCACGGAGAGATCGCATAATATTGCCTCCGGCACTGTAGGTTTTATTGTGAGAATATCTCTTTATAAAATTCCAGATTTTTTTGCCACGAATCTTTATCAGCTGCAGCATTGTATTGCAGCGGCAGATTAAACTTTTTACCGGTTGCGTCCGCATCGGGATTAGTGAAGCTGTGTTTGGCGCCCGGATAGTTTATAAACTCAAAATCCACTCCGGCATTCGCCATCTCCTCTTTTAATGCTGTTATCTGTTCTGCTTTTACGAAAGGATCATCAGCGCCGTTAAATACCATGATGCGGGTTTTGATGTCACCTTTCTTTGCCGGGTTTTTAGTGGCGATACTACCATGGAAACTGGTTACACCCTTTAGCTCAACGCCCATGCGTGCCATGTTCAAAACGACACCGCCGCCAAAACAATAACCCATCGCTGCCAGTTGATCGGATTCGACATTGGGCTGTTGTTTAAGTGTATCCATAGCCGCAATAAAGCGCGCCTTGGCTAAAGGCATATTCCCAGCGACGGCACTGGAGAACTTGCCGGCATCATCGGGGTGCTCGGCGTTCTTTCTGTTGCCATACATATCCACTGCAAATGCTACGTAGCCTTCTTTTGCCAGCATCCTGGCTTTGTCGCGCGCGTGCTTGTTGTGTCCCCACCACTCGTGGACGATGAGTACACCGGGGCGTTTGCCTTTGATATCGTCATCATAAGCCAGCATACCCTTCATGATGGTATCGCCCTGTTTGTAATCGATTTCTTTGCTGATGATTTCAGCGTGTGCGGCTGAAGTTAAAAGCAGGCTGGATATTATTACCAGGATTTTAAAATTCATGTCGATATTTCCTCATGAGGTTGTAGGTAACGACTGATATTACTCTGAATTTACATATACTGAAATATTTAAGATATACGATAGGCTGTTAACCCTGATCATGCAGCGCACAGCTGCCTTTTAAGCCCTCGGGAATGTTATCCGGGCATTGGCCGCATTTCTCGTTACCCGGTACAGCAAAATCGATCTTGCGTGGATAGGGAAGGTCGAGGTTGTTCATGATCTCAACGAATTCTTCCTTGCTCCTGCCGCCACCCAGTCTCGGGTTACGTGCTTTTTCCTGGGCAACCGTGGTGATGAAACGTGATTCATAGTCATGTCCGGGATAGACAAGGGTCTCGTCCGGTAAGGAAAAAATCTTGTTGTGGATGCTGTTATACAAGGTTTCTGCATCACCCGACTGGAAGTCGGTTCGACCACAAGACTCGATCAACAGGGCGTCACCGGTGAAGAGGAATTTCTGTACAGGGGTATCGATCAGATAGGCATGGTGGTGATCGGTATGACCCGGTGTGAATAAAGGGTTGAGTTCGATATGGCCGAGTTTGAATGTTTCACCTTCTTTTATGCCGATGTCTATACAGGAAGACTGCACCATCGCAGGATAGGCGATCTTGCACTGTGTCTGGCTTTTTAGTTTCTGAGCACCTGTCAGGTGATCAGCATGCACATGCGTCTCGAGTGTCGCTGTCAGCTTCAGTTCAAGATCCTTCAGCAACTGTAAGTCTCGTTCTACGGTTTCTCGTACCGGGTCGATCAGCAGTGCCTCGCGGCTGTCCGGATCTGCGATCAGGTAGGTAAATGTCGATGAATCTGACTCGAATAGCTGATGAAATATCATCGCGTCTGATTTTGTATGTTTTGTGAATTTCATAGTAAACCTGCTGTAACTGTCTGACTTTCCGGGTATATGGTCATAAGATTTTCATTATATAGAGCCAGGTACATCGATAACACTTTTATGTTATGTGGCTAGTCATCACTTTTTTCAACTTTGTACTGAGCAGCCTGACTTGCTGTCAGGTTGATATCATCGCTAAGGGGAGTTTATACTTCGTCTACTTAATAATAATTAACCATAATTACGCATAACTATATAGAGGTCATATGAAAAAAATACTTATTACTTGCCTGTTTTGCCTGGGATTTAGCTTGAATATACAAGCCGAGGAGATGTTCGAACTCTCTGATCAGTGCAAGGAAGACGTCATGAACATGATCAAATGTAAGGTGGCCGATGATGTCACTGCCGATGACGCCATCGATTCGATGAAGCTGCGCGCCAATTTCCTCAACTTCAAACTGGTCGGCCATATGCCACTGTCTGAGCAGGTGGCTGCCATGGGCGGAAAGTCTAACCGTATGGAGATCTTCCAGTTCTGTGATGCGATGATCGCTGCGCAGATGGTCAAGCACAGTATGGCTTTCGCCGGCTACTTGCCGTGCCGTATTTCCCTGGTGGTTGACGAAAAAGACCAGGCGTGGCTGATCACTCTAAATATGGATAGCACCATGGGTGATGCCAGCCTGCCCAAAGAACTCCAGGGTCTGGGCATGAAGGTGCGCAACAACATCTATTCCATCATCACTGCCGGAGCAGAAGGTGATCTGTAAATGGGAAGCGGGCAATAGTGAACTGCCCGCTCTCAAGAATTAAACAGAAAAATAAAAAGGGGCCGGTATATACCGGCCCCTTTTCGTTGCTGATTCAGGATGATCAGACTTTAGCGACCCATGACTTGCACCAGCCTGCTGCAGCTACATCTTTACCCGGGAATATGGGGCATCCTCCGGAGGCGGCGGTGCCACCCTGATAAAGGTTACAGTTGGCGCAGTTTTGGCCTTCTACGGTGCTTTTTTCTGTGTAGGCCAGTGCTTTGGCTGTCGGGTCATCTGCAGACAGCATAGCTGCATGAGCAGAAGTCTGATAACCAGTGATGGCCAGAACGGGGATACTGGCAAGCCCTTTCAGGATTGCACGGCGACGTTTATCATGTGTTTTATTATTCATAACATTCTCCGAATATAAAGTATTGAAGTAGTTTTTTAATAGCTATACAGAGTTTTTAAACTAAATTGATTTTTATCAAATAAACCATCAATCTTAAGCTGCATCTGCTTAATCGTGATTAATTTTATCTAAGCTCGTCTTATTTGATGTGATTTAGGTCATGAGATCTCGAAAAACTTGAGTAACTGCAGGTGGAAATCTGCAGGAGAGTGTTCAGTGATATTATTACTTTCTATAACCGTTTAATTGAGCCGACTTTAAAGGGTCGAAAATGCATGACATGAGCTCTCAAAAAGTGACCAATAAACAAACTGGCGGAGACTGGCGTCTTAAACTTGGCATCGTAATACTGCTGCTAAGCATCATCCTGCCTGTTGCCGGTGTTCCCGTTGTGACCTCTCTCGAGCTGTCTGCGACCATGGCTACTACGTTCTCGGCAGCTTTGCTGATCACTGCAGAGATCCTCGGGATCGTCGCTATTGCTGTGATGGGTAAAAGCGGCTTCGCCTTAATAAAGAACAGTGTTTTCGGTTTTTTAAAGCAGTATGGGCCACCTGACCATGTCAGCCGCCTGCGCTATAATGTAGGACTGATAATGTTTGCTACTCCCTTAGTCTTTGCTTTGATATCAGGATATGCTGCTGATCTTATCCCTGGTTTTATCGAGAACCCCTTGCCCTATGCTATCGCTGGTGACATCACTCTTATACTTAGCCTGTTCGTGCTGGGAGGAGACTTCTGGGACAAGGTGCAGGCGCTTTTTTTATATGACGCTAAAGTAATGATAGATAAATAATTATATTAGAAATAAATAAAGAAGCCCGGGTGAAAAGGAATCATTTCGGGGGATATTACCGCTTCACCATTCCGGCACCGAGTCCATCTAGACGGGTGGCCTGGCTGTCACCATCATTACCAGTTGAACTAGTGGATACATCGCCCAGGTATAGACGGGTGCCGTTAACAACCTGAAAGATTGAGTAGGTGGTCGATATGGAGTCACTGTAGTGATAGTCTGTCACCGGGCTGCCGTCATTGGCAAGGCCAGGTTCGCCGATAAAATAGACAGCACTGTAGACTCCTGAACCAGATAAAGTATTAGAGTTACAGTTTGATGTCGCATAAGTCTCAGAGCTGAAATCAACGTGCCCATCCTGATTAAAAACTGCGGTTAATTGATAAGCTTCGCCACCTGAGATACTACCAGTACCACCGCTCCCGGAGGCCTGGGTAACGGTTGATGAGCCTGATTGAGAAGTGACAACACAGCCCGTTTCCCAGGTACCGATGAGTTCTGGTGCTTTAACGTTAACGACCGCGGCAGGACCGGAAGTGGAGCCGGAGCCAGCGCTGCCACATGCCTGCAGGAGAACTGTCGTAGCAAGAGCCAGGGTTTTATTTATTTTCTTTATATGCGACATGAGAAGAAGTGAGAAAAGTTAATGTTCACTGACTCGAAGAGTATAGTTGAATATGTAAACTATGTAGTGATATAACGTCCTGATTATATGGAAATTTGCTACTGACTGACCATATCTCTAATTTATTGGCCCCAGGTTACTGAATTAAAGCGAGAGTAGAATGCATCTTATAATTTATACAAGCGAATATATCGGTGAGGCAAAAGATATCGATGATGTGCTGGCCGATATCGTCAGGCGATCAAAAATCAATAACAGCGAATATGATATAACCGGCTTACTTTTTTACCACGGTGGACGATTTATTCAGGTGCTGGAAGGCAGCCGGGATTCATTAGAGGGATTGATGTCGATTCTGCAGCGGGATGGCCGTCATAAAAATATCGAGCGGATAGTTGATCAGGAGATAAAGAAACGAGCTTTTCAGGAGTGGAGTATGGATTCGTTGAACCTCTCGAAAGATACGAGCTTCGATCCTGACGAGTTGATCCGTATTCGTGTTGCTTATAAAAAGCACCTGCTTGTTGACTCTAAACTCCTGGTCGATTTTTATAAAGCGATGCTTGCGTTAGGCAGTATGAGCGAGTGATCTGTCAGTCAGGTGTTATAAATGTTTGATCATTTGCGACTGTCTCATGCTATTGCGTCTTTCGAACGATAGATACCTGCTTATATGTTTTCCTTTTGACCCTCGTCATTGTTTATTTGGTTACTGGTCGTATGATATAAATTGTTACATTGTTAAACCACCATGCTACAAGAGCTGAATGTCCATAGGTATCAAAAATGAGTATCAGAGACAGATATGAAGAAAAGATGCAGTCAAGGCTGGATGAGTGGAAAGCCAGGCTTGAGGAATTCAAGCATAAAGCGGATCAGGAAGAGACAAATTTACAGCTTGAATACTACACCCTGATCGATGAGATAAAGCTTGAGATGGAGACCGCCCATCAGAAACTCGAGAAGCTAAAACAGAGCGGTGATGATGCATGGGAAGAATTCAAAACCGAGGTTGAAGCAACCTGGGATACCCTGGACGAATTGATACGTTCGATATCGTTGCCTTAGTCTGAGCTATCTGATGAGGTCAGCTTCTGCGCGGTGTGGAGGTCGACTTGTTCGATAGCTGTGGTGGCTGTGCGTAACGTGCGGCTCTGCGACCAGTGGTGGTTGTATATAAGCAGGCTGAATAAAAATCCAGGTGATATGAG
The DNA here is from genome assembly GCA_013041745.1 of Gammaproteobacteria bacterium. Taxonomy (GTDB): domain Bacteria; phylum Pseudomonadota; class Gammaproteobacteria; order SZUA-229; family SZUA-229. The sequence continues at coordinate 4,515 of JABDRN010000088.1, read as the reverse complement.
AATAGGGGTGCTCAACGCCTTCTACTAACGAAATTTTCCTTCTATATTAATCTGTAATCCGTCGACCGAATTGAAGTAGTCTTTAGTCTCAAGTTTATCTTCATCAGTAAATAGCTTGCCACTTAGATTGATACCGGGTTTCGTCTTATTCTTGTACGATGTCTCTGGTATATTGTTATTTTCCATGGGCTGACTTTCTGTGTTCAAAAAGTTTTTGTTCTGTAGCTGATGATCAGCATGTAAGTCGTCGATTGACAGGTTTATCGCCGGTCTGTTTTTCGCTGTACCGGTTTTTTCTACGGCAGATTTTTCATGCTTTGGTATCACAGGTGCTGCTTCTATTACTGCTGCTTTCTCGATAGACGTAGCTTGTTCCTGCTTATTACATGCAGATACGGTTATACAGAGTAAAAAAACACCGAGAATTGCGGGATGATTCATTGTTATGGGAAGACTCCTAGATAGTGGCAGCAGGAAAAGTGATCAGTATTATCAGCTGTATCCTGAGATGCATCTAGCTGCGATAAGTTCATATAACAAAGAAATAAAAAAAAGGCGGGTCAGGTGTTTAGCCATCAGATAGCCTTTAATATAACACCTGGTATTGCTTTTACTTTTGCAGAAAGCTGGACTATGCTTGTTAGTAATATGCAGATGCATATTACCTTGACTGGAATAAGAACAATAAACCCATTGAGGCAAATGTGAAAAAAATATTCGATAACTTCTGGCGATGTTTTGCCACTGAAGATGAGCATGCCCTTGCTCTACGTACGCTCAATCTTAACTCTGACGCCAGCCGTAATGATATAACGCGCAGCTACCGTGAGCTGATATCTCGGCATCATCCAGATAAGGGTGGTGACAGAGACACATTCATCACTATCCGACAGGCTTACGAAGTACTCAGGTAATCGAGGGGCGGGCCCATGCATGCTGTGTACTGCCTGCCTGTTCTCGTTCTGTCTGGCGCAGGTTCAAACTGTATGGCTTCTTAAATTGCAGTATCGAAAATGCTGCTATTTCGTCTGTTCGGTGAGGTTGATGCGGAATACTTCCCCAATGGCATGTACGATTTCCGGGGTGTCCCATTCACGTGCTCCTCTTACTTTTTCTAGAACGCGCCCGTTTTCATCTACCAGTACAGTCAAAGGGATCGTGTTTGCACCTAGCATGCTCTCCAGTATCAACTTGCTATCATGGTAGTTTTCAAAAGTGATACCAGTCTGCTCGATGAAAGATACCGCTTGGTTTCGATAGTCGTCAGTCGATATTCCGATAACGTTGAACTGTTTGCCATTATATCTTTGTGAAAGATTTTCCAGTGAGCCCATCTCGGCCCTGCAAGGACCACACCAGCTTGCCCAGACATTGATGATCAGGGGCTTGCCTATATAATCAGAAAGTTTTATCTGATTGCCGTTCAGCCCCTCCAGTATTGCCTCGCGTAAGTAGTTGCCCCTGTCTACCTCGCCAGAAACTACTGCTTGCCCTGTTGTATCGGGCTGCGTCATATGCTGTGTATCTGCCTGGCCATGTGCTGTAGTGGTCAAGGGGATCCCTTTATCAGATATAAACTGTTTTACGAAATAGATAAGCTGGAAGTTACGGTCGAGTGTTTTACTATGAAAATCCCGCATCGGCATCTCGGACGAGAATGAGACAAGGTCACCTTTTTTCAGGGAGGGAGTTCCTGGTGCTGCGGCCCAGACTTTAGCTTTTCCTGTGTCCAGCTCGGTATAAGTGAAACCAGCGGCAGTAATTACCTCTATTACTTCTCCGGAGATCGTTCGCGATCTATTATCTGATACCTGTTGTGCGCTTTTCTGTGTTGCAAAAGCCGCGCCTATGATGTAAGTCGTCTGCATTGCTAATGAACAACAAGTGAGCATTATGATCGAAATAATGATGCGCGATATCATGTTTTATTCTCTTGAGGTATCAATAAATGGTTTTTCAGGGCTGTTTTTTTAATCTGAACTTGTTTTTTACAGCGGTTAGAAGTAAAAAGATAGTGTGAGTAATTATATTTTAGTCCTGATAGCGTAGTAATTATTTATCTTATAAGTTTATTTTATAAAGTGGATTTGTTATGGGTGATACGATTAAGGGATCTGACGGTAAACAACGATGTAACTGGTGTGCGGCCACAGCGGAATATCTGGACTATCACGATACCGAATGGGGTTTCCCTGTCGATGATGATATTCGCCTTTTCGAAAAATTGTGTCTGGAAGGTTTTCAGTCCGGATTAAGCTGGCGTACCATCCTCGCCAAACGGGAGAATTTCCGCTCAGCTTTTCACGGTTTCGATTTTGAGAAAATTGCGCGTTTTAGTCAGCGTGATATCAACCGTCTGCTCAAGGACGAAGGCATCGTCCGCCACCGCGGCAAGATCGAAGCGGTCATCAATAATGCTGGACGAGCCGGGGAATTGATAGAGAAGGAGGGTTCACTTGCGTCCTTTTTCTGGCGCTACGAACCTGACACGGAGAATCTTGCTAAGTCACAGACTGTTTCGACATCGGAAGAATCGGTCGCCTTATCAAAAGATCTGAAAAAGATGGGTTGGAAATTTGTTGGCTCTACTACTGCGTATGCATTCATGCAGGCGATGGGCCTGGTCAATGATCATGCCGCTAACTGCGTTATCAGAGGTGAAGTGGAACAGGCGCGTATAAGATTCAAGCGTCCTTAAATTACTGAATTAGTACAGTAATCATATAGGGTATTGATGATGGATAATAAATACTTGATCGAACATATCAACGGTATAACCAGGATCGAATTTTTCGATAAGCCCTGTTATAGCGATGCTGAAAACATTATCGATGTGATCGCTGAAAGCTACCCTTACGACAAGAGATTGTGGGATTTTACCAGGATAAAGTTTGATTTCACTATCGAAGAGATCAAGTCTATTGCCCAGTATGGGAAAACCAGGTTCATCAAGCAAAACAAACTGGCAATCGTGGCACCTGATAACTGGGCCTATATCGAGCTGCATATATTCCAGGCGCACCGGCATCAAAAAGACCTTTCACAGACCCGGGTGTTCAGGACCGTGAAGGAAGCAGAGAACTGGCTGCTGAGTAATAACTAAGTAGTTGGAGTGGTTTGCACTATTGTTGCTATGTCAAATTCTGTTTCTCCATCCCCTCCAGTTCTACATTAAGTGCTTTCCCGGAGATCGCGATCTCCAGCAGCGAGAGTATCAAGGAGATGACCATGAGTATCAGGCTGAGAGCGAAACAGATGTAGCCAAACATATCGGCTTCAAAGAATTGTGACATCATGGACAGTGTGCATAAGATGAGGCTGACAACGCCAGTTGCCTGCGTCCAGATAATCAGTTTTATGCGGTATTTCAGGTTTGCTACCTGGCGATTTACCTGTGTATAGTTCTTCTCGTTCAGTTTATGACGTAACTGGCGGATCAGTTTCGTGATGCCCATGAACCGATTGGTATATGCCAGCAATAATAATGAGATTGCCGGGAACAGCAGTGCTGGTGTGGTTACGTCAATTTGCATGTTGAGTAATGTCCTGGCTAAATTTCATCAATTAAATCCGATGTCATATATATTTAAGTTTGCCGTCTTTATCCCATAGACCCCAGTAAGCGCCCACATCTCCCTCGTCAACGATCTTCCAGGTCTCGTCGAAAGAAGAAAAATAGAATATCTCGATACCTTCTTCATCGGCCCACTGATAGCAGTGAATAAAATAATTTAAAGCATTCTCCGGGCCGGGTATGGCAGCACCATACGCCGAACCCCTGCTCGGCCAGCCGGTTTCACTGATGATTACTTTTTTTCCATCTGCGACTTTCAGTGAACGTCGATACATCTCTTTTGTGAAGGACACTGCGTATTCAGCCAGGCAGTGCTCCCAGAACGGGTAGCAGTTGATCAGGATCACATCACAGCTTTGCGTGATCAGCGGGTGTTCGTCGAACAGGAAGTAAGCATCGACATAACCTATGGGTACTCCGGGAACCGCCTGCCTGGCACGCTGTATGTATTCCAGTAATTTGGCTTCACTCATGTCACCGCGTAATAATACTTCGTTACCGACTGCCAGGATATCTGCATACCCGGATCTGGCTATCTCTATGGCATTATCGAATTCGACCTCATTCATTGCCGGGTCGTCGGTCAGGCCGACGCCTACCATGGTCTTCAGGCCATTTTCATGGGCGATACGCGGGGTATGCTGGTTGCCCTCGATACATGAAAAGGTTCTTATCCACCTGGTATACGGAGCAATAATTCCCAGCCTGGATCGAATTTGTTGCTGCGAGATTACCGTGCCATGTGATTGTCCGTCCATGTATGGGCTGAAGGAAAGTCCAAGGATTTTGTCATCCAGTATTCTCTTAAACAGCGCAACCCTGTCAGCATGAGAAATACTCGATAGATCTGACTCTGCCGCCTCTGCTTGTGTCACAGAAAAATGTTCTTTTCTGCCCCAGGGAATCGCACTCGAGCGAGAATGGACCTTAAAATAATCTCT
>JABDRN010000072.1 GCA_013041745.1 Gammaproteobacteria bacterium | reverse complement strand
TTTCAACTCCTTGCTGCCTTTGTACTGGTGAAACTCGGTATCTAAGCCGTCGAAAAGAGCGGCGATACGCGGGCTGGTATCAAAGCAGATGATCTTGTCGAAAGTTGACGCCTTCAGGTCTTTGAGGATCCTTTTTTTATCTACGATCGGTTTGAATATACCGCTTCTGTCCCAGGTCCATATATCTTTTATATTCGGATGAAAGTCTTTCAGCAGCATCTTGCCGACCGGGCTGAGCAGCAGGGTGATCTCCGCCTTCGGATAATAATGTAGTAGGGCGGTTAGCGCAGGTGTCATCATCACCGTATCACCGACCCGTCCGACTCGTATGGCAAGTATTCTCTCAATCATTTTTTGCTGACATCCGAAAGTATGTTTTCCAGTTTATCGAAATGCAGGTCGTTATCAAAAGTGCTGTCTGCCTTTTCCTTGCCCTCGCTGGCAAGCTGCTGTTTTCTCGCCGGATCATCATATAGCTGTGCGATCTGCTGATACAGGCTCGCTGCATTCTTCGACTCGAATAACAGGCCGGTTTTCTGGTGATCGATGATCTCAGGCACGCCACCTTTATCACTGCCGATGACAGCAACACCGGCACGCATCGCCTCGGGCAGTACCAGGCCAAAAGTCTCTTCATAGGTTGTCAGGCATATGCAGTCACATATCTGCATCAGCTGTTGTGGATCGTCGACAAAGTCATTGAACACGATATCATCGCGGACACCGAGTGATTCTGCCATATCGATCAGTACCTGCCGATAACCGGGTTCCATCTCATGGCCGACGATCAAAGCTTTCACCGTCATGTCGTTCTGCCTCGCCATCGATACCGCTTTGATCAGCAGATGTTGTCCCTTGCCATCTTCAAGCCGCCCGAACAGGCCGATGATAAAGTCACTCTCGCTGAAGCCTTTGTCCTTGCGCATGGTTACGATCTCATCATAGCCAAGGACATGCTGCGGCGGTTTGACGCCATAGTACAGTGCCCGGACATCAAGGTTTTCATCTGGGACAAATTTTTTATACAGCTGTTCCAGCTGTCGAGTGATGGTCAGCAGCAGGTCGAGCTGCGAATATAAAAAACGATGATAAAAATCGTTTTTATAGCGGGTCACCATCATCTGTCTGGTGTATACCAGTTTGGGTTTTCTTGCAGAAAAAGCTTTGGCGAAAGCAGCGAGCGCAAAATCCTTGCCCCAGTGCATGTGCACCAGGTCGATCTCATTGTCATCGATTATGCGTGCAAGTTTTCTGGCATTGATGATCGGCAGCGGCCCGCTGCGACGTTTTAGATGATGGCGGCTTATTGATGAATGCTGCTCGAAATAGTCATCCAGTTTACTGCCTTGCTGCAATACGGCGGTGATGCTGTGCCTGCTCTGCAGTGCATCACTGGCGCGGTAGACATAGAGCTCCAGTCCGCCAAGTCCTGATGACAGACAAAGTTGCAGGATATTCATCTGCCGGCAACCTGTTTACGTTTGATGATGGCCTTGCTGTACTTGATAAAGACATGCATCGCAGACAGGACAGATACGATGATACCGGCGAAGCCGTCCATGAAGCCACGTTTGATTATATAGAGTTTGAGGAATATCCAGCTCGAATGTGTGAACGGACTGAGGATGTTGAAAGACTTGTTCTTCCTGACCAGCTCGTCGGCGCCTATCTCGGTGAACTTGTCGATGGTCTTTATGTGATCTGAGATGCTGTCAAACGAATAATGGTAGATGTCGCCGGGCAGCTGGACGATGTTGCTGGCAGAGGTGACGATGTGATCATGCGGGTTGGTGCCGCCCCAGTGCGCACTGTTCTTGTTGAACAGTCTGATCTTGAGATCTGGATACCAGCAGTAGTTCAGCCAGCGGTATATATAGAAGGTCTTTCTCGGCATCCTGTAGGCATCGGCCTGTTCGCTACTGTGCTTTACTTCAGTGATCGCTTTCTGTAATTCCGGCGACAGTCTCTCATCACAGTCCAGGCTCAGTACCCAGTCATTCTTCGCCTGCTCTACGGCAAAGTTTTTCTGTTCGATGAAGCCGAGGAAGTCCTGCAGGATGATCCTGTCGGTATATTTCTGTGCGATGGCAACCGTATTATCGGTACTGTTGGAGTCGACCACGACGATCTCATCAGCGATGCCTACCAGGCTCTTCAGGCAGTCTTCGATCTTTTTCTCTTCGTTGAAAGAGATGATGCAGGCGCTGATCTT
>JABDRN010000070.1 GCA_013041745.1 Gammaproteobacteria bacterium | reverse complement strand
CGGTAGTGCCTGTTCTTTTGTTGGTAACTCTTGTGAACCCATAGCGTTTTTCGATGTCAGTTTTAGTCTGGTTGTGTGACTGCTTAAGCGTAAATGTAGTTCACCAAACCGTAAATTTTGTTAGACTCAATTTAGATTTTTAACTACAACAATTCATAAACTAATAAGCAAGGTTATAACATGATTTCTACCATCAGATTACTGGTCATCAGTCTATCCCTATTGTCATTCAATTCATATGCTTCTGATCTTGCCAAAGAGAAGCGCTGGGCCGACCAGGTGGTCGATGCCATCCTCGATGGTGATGCGGTCTGGCTGAATGACGGCAAGAGTGATTTTCTTGGTATCTACACCGAAGCAGAGGAGGATAAAGGGCGTGCTGTTATCGTCATGCATGGCACCGGTATCCATCCCGACTGGGCACAGGTCGTGCAGCCGTTGCGGGTTGGCCTGATCGAACATAACTGGAACACGCTCTCGATACAGATGCCGGTCCTGCCGAATGAAGCGGAGTACAAAGATTATGCCCCATTGTATGATGAAGTAGCTCCGCGCATCGACGCTGCAATCAAATACCTGCAGGAAAATGGTTCAAAGGATATCGTGCTCATCGGCCACAGCCAGGGCTCTGCCATGACGGCTTATTATCTCACTACCTCGAAACAGGATGTGAAAGGTTTTGTTGCTATCGGTATGGCAACCTTGGCGAGCGACCCTCGCATGAACAGTATCAAGGCGCTGGAGAGTATCAAGGTGCCGGTATTCGACCTCTATGGAAGCGAAGACCTCGAAGAGATAATTGCTTCTGCGGGTGAAAGGAAGGCTGCAGCTAAAAAGGCCGGTAATAAGAACTACAAGCAGACTCAGATTACAGGCAACCATTTCTTCGATGGTCAAGAAGATGAACTGTTAGAGACAGTTGCTGACTGGCTGGATAAAACGGCAGCGCCTTAGCCCGATTTGAAAAAAACCATGCCATCTCAACGAGCAGGATGCCTACATCCTTGTAGGCGTGCTGCTCGTCGAGATGACACTGTCGGGTAGATTATTCTGCTTTTTTCTTGTTTTTTCTGAGCAGGTGTATTCGTTGACCATCTGATATAGCTTCTCATCTGCAAGCCATAGCACCCACCTTATAGACCTATAGGGTTATATTCGGCTGTATAAGCATCTGCTACAATTCGCGCCCTTTTCCTTCACCTTATAAAGAGTAAGACTATGTTCCGACTGGGATGTGAAAGCCGCGTCTGTGCAAAAAATGAGATCCTGTCAGGATTAACCGTTGCGCTGGCGCTGGTACCGGAAGCCGTGGCTTTTGCTTTCGTTGCGGGTGTCGACCCTCTCGTCGGATTATATGCTGCCTTTATGGTAGGGCTGCTGGCGTCTATCTTTGGCGGACGTCCCGGCATGATCTCAGGTGCAACTGGCGCCATGGCCGTGGTCATGGTGTCACTGGTCGCCGACCATGGTGTGGAATACCTGTTTGCGGCTGTGGTGCTCACCGGGCTGATACAGATCAGCGCAGGCATACTCAAACTGGGTAAGTTTATCCGCATCGTACCGCACCCGGTGATGCTCGGCTTCGTCAATGGCCTCGCTATCGTCATCTTCCTCGCGCAGATACAGCATTTTCAGGTCGATGTTGAGGGTGTTACGCAATGGATGAACGGACAGCCGCTGATGATCTTTGCCGGGCTCATCGTCCTGACCATGTTAATCATCAACTATCTGCCAAAATTGACTACCGCGATTCCCTCTTCACTGGCAGCGATCGTTTTCGTCTCTTTACTGGTTATCCTGCTAGACATCGATACCAATACCGTCGGCGACCTGGCCTCGATCAAAGGCGGCCTGCCGCAGTTTCATATTCCACAGGTCGCATTCAATCTTGATACATTAAAGATCATCCTGCCGTATTCGATCATCCTCGCAGCCGTTGGCCTGATAGAATCATTGTTGACGCTCAGCCTGATCGACGAGGTGACCAATACCCGCGGGCGAGGCAACCGTGAATGCATCGGCCAGGGCATCGCAAATACTACCACCGGTATGTTTGGCGGCATGGGTGGTTGTGCCATGATCGGCCAGAGTATGATCAACGTCAACTCGGGCGGACACAAACGACTATCGGGTGTTGCTGCGGCACTGTTCCTGCTCGGCTTCATCCTGTTCGCTTCCAGCCTGATCGAACGGATTCCGATGGCCGCCCTGGTCGGGGTCATGTTTATCGTGGTGCTGGGTACCTTCGAATGGTCGAGTATCCGCATCTTCAACAAGATTCCTCGGCATGATGCATTCGTCCTGGTACTGGTGTCTGCGGTTACGGTGGCTACTGACCTGGCTATCGCTGTTGTCGTCGGCGTCATCGTCTCCGCCCTGGTATTTGCCTGGGAGCATGCCAAGCACATCAACGTGAACAGTTATATCGATGATAACGGTTCCAAAGTCTACGAATTAAACGGCCCGCTGTTTTTTGGTTCGGTGAAGAATTTTCGCGATCTGTTCTCACCGGAAGATGATCCTGATGATGTCATCATCGAGTTTCAGAATTCGCGGGTGGCGGACCATTCTGCAATCGAAGCGATTGACTCGCTGGCGGTTCAATACATCAAAGCCGGTAAAAAACTGCACCTGCGGCACCTGTCCGAAGAGTGCACACAGCTGCTGGATAAAGCCGGTGACCTGGTCGAAGTCAACCGTATGGAAGACCCGGTTTATCATGTGGCGGATGATAAGCTTGCTTAAGCATATCTAATCTCCCCATTAAAAAAACCCTGTATGATGTTCAGGGCTTTTTTTGCGATACGCTTCTTGAACTTTGGCTGTGGGTCTAAACAAGGTCTTTCAGGGTTTTTCCTTTTGTGGCTTCTGAAACAGCGTTCTCGATATCCAGTATCACGTCATTTACCTGTTGCACGGTTGAAACGTCGTCAGCTCGGAGGTTATTCGTTTCTTCGGCATTTCGGGCGGCGTTCATGATCATCTCGATAGTGATGTTTTCCAGCGACTGGCTGGGCAGGAAGTGATTTTTCTTATCACCCGTTGTAACAAGCAATTTATCTTTTTTTAATGCGGTAAGGATTAATAACAGTGCTGGTTCAGAGATGGCTGTTTTTCTTGCCAGTTCTTTCAGCGTCCATGCTGGTTCGTTGTGATGGAAATTGGTGGCGATGAGTTGCATCACGGTAAGTGCAAGTTTTTCCCGGAGTCGACAACTTAAACGGAAGACTTGTGACTTGTTGCTGATACGGTCCTGGTTTTGATAATAATATGAGATAGACGCACCGGTTAATACTATCAGCCAGCTGACATAGATCCATATCATGAAGATGATCATGATAGCGAAAGTAGAATAGATGGCAGTGTAGTTTGTCGAGTTAACGATAAACATGGTGAACAGTGTGCCGATCGATTTCCATAAGATGGTCGCGACGATCGCGCCAAGTAATGCTGATGTAAACCGTACTTTCGTATTGGGTATGAGGGCGTACATCACAGTAAACGTGATGATGGTCAGGATGTATGGTAGGAGTTCACCGGCGAATAATATCATGGTGCCAAATGGTTCGATGGCGGATATCTTTTCGAGTACTGTCGATGAGTTGAATGAAGCGGTAACCCCGGCGGCAGTAAATAATAAGAATGGGCCGATCAGGATAACGCTCAGGTAATTACTAAAACGTTGAAATATATTGCGTGTTACAGAAATGTGCCAGGTGAAATTAAAAGCGGTTTCGATTTTTTTGACCAGGGACAGCACGGTGAAGATAAGGAATAACATGCCGACGGAACCTAAAACACCAACTTTCATATTGTCGACAAAAGAGATGATCTGCTGACTTATGCGTACACCTTTTTCTCCCAGTGGGTCTAAAAGGCTTATCAATGTTGGTTCAAGCTGGTTGTGTACACCAAAACCTTTTAATACAGAAAAGCTGACCGCGAGCAGTGGTACCATCGAAAGCAGCGTGGTATAGACCAGGCTCATGGCGCGTAACGAAAGCAGGCCGCCGCCCAGGTCGCTAGCAGCAGCATAGAGAATTCTTAATGAACGTGTGATAAATGCCTGGGATTTGCTAACCTTGCTAAGGTTTGTTTCCCATAGCAGCTTGGTAATTGTTTCCTTTATTTCTGCAAACATTATCGATTATAGATTAACGGTTATTGACTAACTTCACGTTGCTGTAGACGCCATTCCTGGTAGTCGGTAGATTTATCATAACCTCTGCGGTTGACATAATCGAGCACGCCCCATAAGCGGTAGAAATAGGTGACCGAATCAACGCGTATTATCTCTTTGCCCTTGTCATCAAAAAATACGATACTCGGTGCATAGAATAACTCGAGAGATTTCGCCCATTCTTTTGCAGTCGTTAGTTTACCCTGTGGTGTAACCACCGGGGTGTCTGCCCACATATTGAGCTGTATGGTATCCATTTTTTCAATTTCCTGAACACTCAGCTCTTGTGAAAGTGGCGCACTGTGTAACAGGTCGCAGGCATGGCAGTTTCCCTGCTCGAAGAAAACCGCCGTCGCTTTACCGTTGCCGATTAAAGCGGAGAGATCGTATGGCGCTTCGAGGAAAAAATCACGCTCGGTCAGTCCGCCGAGCAGGAAATATTCGCCGGGATTCGCGCGTGCGAAATAGTCAGAAAACTTCTCTGTCTTGTAGAATTCTTCTACCACGAACTGAAGTGCGGCACGGAATTTATATGGCGGATAGAAGCCGCGCAGGCGAAATACCGGGGTACCATCGATGTCGTAGAATACCAGGGATGGCGTAAAGTTCGTCTTATAATGCAGCGAGAGTTCACGTTCGGTATATTCTTTTCCGTCTGTGTCTGTGATGTCATCGATGCCCCAGATGTCGAAAGCGATGATATCGTAGTGTTTTCTCAGGTAGTTCTGTATGTCTATGTCGGACAGGCTGGTCTTGAAAAACTGTTCACAATAAGCGCAGCGCTTTTGCCCGAAATAGGTGATGATGCCTTTCTTGCCATTGTTTCTGGCTTCTGCAAGATCGTCATTGAGGTCGCCCATCGAGAGTTTAAACCAGTCTGGATAAACCAGTGCTTCTTCGAGCAGGGTATCGTCAAACAGGGCATCAGGATCTGCAGTCTGGGCATCTGTTGCATGGCATATAGGAGATAACAGGAATAGAAGTGCGGCAAGTGCAGAAGGGATTTTATACATTTTTATCCTGTTGTTTTTTTTAGATTATATATAATTCGATTATATGACAAATGAAGAAAAAAACACCACTGCTCCTGAGGTTTTAATGCTGATGGGGACACAATGTACCTATTGTGGCCCGATGATGCAAATGCTGACAGAGTTCATCAAGCTTGGGCAGATCTCGGAATTACGTATTGTGAATATCGAGCATGCCGCTGATCTTGCCAGCGAGCTGGGTGTGAGAAGCGTGCCATGGCTCAGGATAGGGCCGTTTGAATTAGCAGGATCACGTACAAAACAGGAGCTTCAGTTATGGATACAACGCGCCTCCAGCTTTGATGGTGTCAGTGAATATCTCGTCGAAGTACTGACGGAGGGCAATATAAACAATGCCAGAAAACTCATCCATGATTATCCGCAGGCACTGGAAAACGTCATAGACCTGATGGCAGATCCGGAAGCAAAGATAAATATCCGCCTCGGAGCAGGGGTTATCATCGAGGAAATGGCAGAGTCTGAAAGCTTCAAAACCGTCATCCCACGTCTGCTCGAGTACCTGTCGAATGATGATGCGCGAATCCGTGGTGATGCCTGTCATTACCTGTCGCTGACCAGGGATCGTTCATATATTCCGGATATAGAAAAGTTGCTCACTGATGACAGTGCAGAAGTCCGCGAAATAGCTCAGGACAGCCTGGATGAGCTGGGTGAATAGTTCAAACTGATGAGTAAGCCAGGACCAGCAAAACAACACTCTCGCCCAGAGGTAAAAGTCAGCATCCTGATGCCGGTATTTAATGCAGAGAGTACCTTGCATGAGTGCCTGCAGAGTATCTGCAAGCAGTCACTGACGGATTATGAGCTGATCGCTATCGATGATAACTCGACTGATAATTCGCTGGCCATCCTGAAGTCGTTTGATGATCCACGTATCCGTGTGTTCGAGAACCAGGGTAAAGGTATCGTTTCGGCCTTGAATATGGGCCTCGGATTCTGTCGCTCTGATCTTGTTGCGCGCATGGACGCAGATGACGTCATGTACCAGGCAAGGCTGGAGAAGCAGTTGCAGCTTATGCTGCTGCAGCCATCGCTCACCCTGTGCGCGACCCAGGCGAGAAAGTTTCCTGAAGATGCGATCAGGGCAGGGTTTGCCGAGTACATGCGCTGGCAGAATGCCTGTCTATCGTCACAGGATATATCTGAGCAGATCTATATCGAATCACCCTTCGTACACCCTACGGTGATGTTTCGAAAGCATCGTGTCATCGAGCTCGGTGCATACAGGGATGGCGAGTTTCCAGAAGATTACGAACTGTGGCTGCGGCTGTTTCATGCCGGCGAGAGCATGATGAAGATCGATCAAGTGCTGCTCGACTGGCGCGAATCTGACTCTCGTTTATCACGAACCTCGAGCCGATATTCTACAGCGGCTTTTGAACAGCTGCGTGCCGACTACCTGGCCAGAGACCCCCGGCTGCAAAACCGGGAAATCGTCTTTTGGGGCGCTGGCAGAAAAACCAGGCAGCGAAGCAGCTACCTGATCGACAATGGAATACGGCCTTCAGCCTGGATCGATATCGATAGTAAAAAGGCCGGCAATGAATATCATGGCGCAAAAACCTATATGCCTGACTGGCTGCAGCAGCTTGAGCACAAACCATTGGTGCTTAACTATGTGCGCAACCATGGTGCACGAGAAAAATGCCGTCAGTTTCTTGATAATGCCAGCTATGTCATGGGTCGAGATTATCTGGATGTTGCCTGATGACGCACCATTATGGTGCATTACTTCTAAACTGGCCTTAAATAGAGCATAGAGATTTTTATAAGGTGTTGATTTACCCTCTGTATTGAGAGACTTTTCTATGAAAACGCTGGCATTTAGTAACTTGTACTGTTGGTACGAACCTTGCTTTATTATCGCTATGAGAATAAATAAGGCAAAGGCGGCTTATGAAATCTGCATCGTTAGCAGCGGCGAAAGGCAATGTGTTTACTGGTAAAAAATGAAGAATAACCAAGGCTAGATTATTTCTGATGAGTTCATTAAACACACAGCAGCGCTGCGCTGAGTTGATCAGGCAAATGCAATTGCCGGACAGTTTCCATGACATAGTTGCTGATATATACCTGCCCCTGTCCGAGATCATCGTTGAGCAGAAAAAGCAACAGCCATTGCTGGTCAGCATCAACGGTGCCCAGGGTACCGGGAAGTCGACCATGACCACGTTTTTAAAAAATATCATCGAATCTGAAATGCAATGCCTGGTGGCGGAGCTGTCGATCGATGATTTCTACAGTGAGCGTGAGAAAAGGATGCAGCTCGCTGATAAGGTGCACCCGCTCTTTGCCACGCGTGGTGTGCCGGGGACACATGATAGTGATCTTATAGAGCAGGTCCTGGACAGCCTGATGAATCGACAGGCTTGTCGCATCCCCCGGTTCAACAAAGCCACCGATGATCGCGCAGCAGAGTCTGCATGGAGTGACTGCAGCGAGCCGGTTGAAGTGATACTGTTTGAAGGCTGGTGTAACAGCAGTCCGGCACAGAGTGCGCAGCAACTAGAACATCCGGTGAATGCACTGGAAGAGAATGAGGATCCGCAAGGTATCTGGCGACGGCATGTTAACCAGCAGTTGATCGATTACAGGCAGCGGTTTTTTGATCACGCGGATATGTGCATCATGTTGCAGGCACCTGACTTCGAGCATATCTATGAGTGGCGCAGCCTGCAGGAACAAAAGCTGGCATCGAGCAGCGGACACCTGGAACAGAACAAGGTGATGAACGACACCGAACTGCAACGTTTCATCCAGCATTATGAGCGTATCAGCCGACATACCCTGGAGCACCTGCCAGCCCAGGCTGACGTGGTGCTGCCTGTCGCGGCAGACCATGCCATTACCGGTATAGTGCAGAAAGGTGTCCAGGCTGATGGCGAGTGAAACAGTGATGGCTGTCAGTAAACCGCAATGGCTGGTAGTGAGCGACCTCGATGGCACCATGCTCGACCACCACAGTTATGATGTAGAGGATGCCAGGGCGGCAGTACATGAACTTCAGGATAGACGGATCCCGGTGCTCCTGAATACCAGTAAGACCTATGCTGAGACCATCGCTATCCGCGAAACACTTGGTATTGAGGATGCATTTATCGTCGAAAACGGCTCCTGTATCTATCTACCCAGGTCACAGTTCAGCAAGCCAGACAACGCATCTGAGCGCGATGACTACTGGTCGATCGTGCTCGGCGCTTCGCATCGAGATATCGACGATGTGCTGCAGCATATCGGGCTGACAGAAGATGCTGCAGTTCGGCTGTCGCAGTGTACGGTAGAACAGACCATCGAATTGACCGGGTTGAATGAGGCCCAGGCCAGGCAGGCGATTGCCAGGGAATACAGTGAACCGCTGATCTGGCGAGACGATGATTCATCCTTGCGTTCGTTTCAACAGGCGCTGAAGGAACATGGCCTGACGACATTGCAGGGTGGCCGGTTTTTACATGTCATCGGCGACTGTGATAAAGGCAGGGCGACACGAGCATTGAGCAGTCTCTATGGGGATAACGTAAAAACTATCGTGCTTGGTGATAGTGCAAATGATGCAGCGATGTTATCCGTCGCTGACATATCCGTCATCGTAAACTCACCTTCGAACCATCAACTGCAAGAAATGATAACACCCGATATAAAGACACGACAGCCGGCGCCGAAAGGCTGGCGAGAAGCGATCGAACAGTCGCTGGAACGAATACTTTTAATTGAGGAGTAAAAGATGAGCGACTTTTTTCAGAACGGCCGCATCACCACCCTGCATAATTTTTCGACGCGCAGCCTTGAGAGCATGGAAGATGAGCTGGAAAACTTTTCACATATAAGACCCATGGGGTTGATACTGCCGTCGCTTTATTCTGAGCTCGGACGGCCGGCCTTGACTACTATCGTCGATGAACTTGAGAAAGTGAAATATCTCAGCCAGATCGTTATCGGTATCGATCAGGCCAGCAAGGATGAGTTTAAACATGCGTTAAAGTTCTTCTCTCGCCTGCCACAACAGCATGACCTGTTATGGAATGATGGGCCGAATCTGCGCGCCATCGATGCCGAGCTGCGCAAAGAAGGCCTGGCCCCGACCGAAGCAGGTAAGGGGCGCAATGTCTGGTACTGTATGGGATACATGCTGGCAAAACAGAATACCGGTGCGGTTGCCCTGCATGATTGCGATATCGTTACTTATAAGCGTGATATGCTGGCCCGGCTGCTGTACCCGGTGGTCAATCCGCAGTTTATCTACCGCTTCTGTAAAGGTTATTACCCAAGGGTCGCCTCAGATTCGATGAACGGTCGTGCTGCACGTCTGCTGGTGACGCCACTGGTGCGCGCATTAAATCTGCAGCATGGTCCACATGAGTATCTTGAATACCTGGATAGTTTCCGCTACCCGCTGGCAGGTGAGTTTGCTATGCGTATCGATGTTCTGGAAAGTTTGCGCATGCCTACAGACTGGGGGCTGGAGGTCGGTATCCTGATGGAGATGAAAAAGAACTATGCGACCAACCATCTATGCCAGGTCGACATCGCAGATGAGTATGAACATAAACATCAGAACCTCTCGCCGGAAGACAGCAATAAAGGCCTTTCCAAGATGTCGATAGAGATCACCAAGGCGATCTATAAAAAACTGGCCACTGACGGTATCAACTTCACAGAAGAAAGCCTGAGAACAACCAAGGCGACCTATTATCGTATCGCGCTTGACCTGATCGACAGTTATCGCAATGATGCTATCTTCAACGGCATTAATTACGAGACACATGATGAAGAGAACATGGTGCAGATGTTTGCGCAAAACATAAAGCAGGCTGGCAAGATATTTCTCGAAGATACCGACAAGGCGCCATTTATCCCGAGCTGGCACCGGGTAGCGAGTGCGATCCCTGATATATATGTAAAATTGCTCGATGCTGTCGAACAGGACCAAAAAGAACTGTCATGAAGCAGGTATCGTCAAGTGAAGTCCTCGTGGATCTAAAGGCGAGTGTCAGAGATTACCTGGTCAGGTTGTATCCCGAGCATGATGTCGATGCTCTTACTGAAGATGTCATACAGATCATGGGTTTTGACCAGGGTCTTGTTGCCGTTGAGTCACATGTTAACCTCTGGGATGAAACAGATATCGTCACTATCACCTATGGCGATAGTATAAAGAAGGATGGCGAGTATCCGTTACAGACCTTGCATAATTTCCTGCGCAGTTATCTGAGTGACACTATCAACGCGGTTCATATCCTGCCGTTTTACCCATTTAGTTCGGATGACGGTTTTTCGGTGATCAATTATTCAGAGGTGAACCAGTCATTGGGTGACTGGGAGAATATAAACGACATAGCGAAAGACTTTAAGTTGATGGCCGACCTGGTGATCAACCACTGCTCCAGCCGGAGTTTATGGTTCGATAATTTCAAGCAGCGTAAGCATCCCGGGCTGGACTATTTTATCGAATGTGATCCGCAGGTTGATCTTGGTGATGTGGTCCGTCCTCGTACCTCGCCGCTGCTGCGCAAGACCGATACACTGGATGGTGAGAAACATGTCTGGTGTACTTTCAGCCATGACCAGGTGGATCTTGATTTTCAAAATCCCCAGGTGCTGCTGGAGTTCGTCAAGATCATCAAACTGTACCTCGATCATGGTGTGCAGTTGTTCCGGCTCGATGCGGTCGCTTTCTTGTGGAAGAAGTTAGGTACCCCCTGCATCAACCTGGGCGAAACACATGACGTGATAAGGTTATTGCGCCTGTTGATCGAGCATGAGAATAAAGATGCCATCATCATCACGGAAACGAACATACCGAACCGGGAGAACCTGTCGTATTTCGGTAATGCCAATGAAGCCCACCTGATCTACAATTTCACCCTGCCGCCGCTGGTTCTCTATACCATGCTGACTGGAAAATCTGACCTGCTCAAACAGTGGATGATGTGTATGCCGCCGGCGCAGAATGGCACCACGTACTTTAATTTTATCGCTTCGCATGACGGTATAGGCTTAAGGCCGGTCGAAGGTATTCTGTCAGAGGATGAGGTAGACGAACTCGCTGCGCTGATGCAAAAGTTTGGCGGTGACGTCTCATGGCGCTCGCTATCTGAGGGGCAGTTGCGGCCTTACGAGTTAAATATCAGTCTGATCGACGCCATGAAAGGTACCTTCAAAGGCGAAGATGAGTTTCAGCTGCACCGGTTTATCTGTGCGCACGCGATCATGTTAGCACTGGAAGGTGTGCCGGCGTTTTACATACACAGCCTGTTCGGCACCCCTAACGATCAGCAGAAATTTGACATGACCTCTAACAAGCGGTCCATCAATCGGCATAACTGGGACTGCGATGAGCTGGTGACCGAGTTGGCTGACGAAGATAGCCTGCATCATCAAGTATTCACTCGGCTGACAGAGATCATCGCCATTCGAAAAAGACAACGGGCTTTTCATCCCAATGCGACCCAGTTCACTATGCACTTCGATGATTCGCTGTTTGCTTTCTGGCGGCAGAGCCAGGACCGAAGGCAGAGTATCTTCTGCATCTACAACATAAGCGATGAAGTCAGAAACCTTGCACTTAAAGATGTCAACCTGATCGAGCTGGATGAATGGCACGACCTGATCAGCGGATACCGGTATCTCGATCCACGGGAAGAGATCGTGCTGCAGCCCTATGAGTTTGTCTGGATCAGTAACAGGTGATGAGCCGGGTGACGGTCTATTCCAGCCACTCGACGAGGTAGTAGATAAACTGGCCTTCAGATGACTTTGATGGGCCGCTGACACGTGCAGCAAATAACTTGTTCTGCGGGTCTGCGCCGTCCAGCGCGTCAGCTGCGCATGTTTTTATCTCAACACAGTTGGCAGAGAATCGGTTGCGGCTGCGTTTGGGGACATAGACCACGGCATATTCCAGGTTGGATGATCTGGACTCGGGGTCCGGTGGTACCATGCCGCGCATATCAGTTATTCAACTCCTGTCTCAGTGTTTGTTTATCTTGTCGACATAAGCCATGCCGATCGCCGATACCACAAATGTCAGGTGGATGATGACAAACCACATCAGTTTGTCGTTATCGATGGTCTGTGCATTCATGAATTTTTTTAACAGGTGGATCGATGAGATGGCCACGATAGAGGCAGCGACTTTCTGTTTCAGTGAGCCCGCATCCATCTTGCCCAGCCAGCTCAGTTTTTCATCACCATGGTCCAGGTCGATGTTGGAGACAAAGTTCTCATAACCGCTGAGCATGACCATGACGATCAGGCCGCCGACCAGTGCCAGGTCTATCAGGCTCAGGATGATTAGTACCAGGTCGGCTTCTTTGGTGGCGAATACCAGCGGCAGTACATGGATCACTTCCTGGAAGAATTTTAGGCCCAGCAGGAGCAGGCCAAAACTGAGGCCGAGGTATATCGGTGCCAGCAGCCAGCGGCTGGCATAGAGGGATTTTTCAGCAATACGTTCTATCATGATGATTGTCTGGTTATAAAAAGAATCGACGAATTATAATGTTTATCAGGATGAAATACTAAAATGCTTTTCAGCATCACAGCCAGTAGATAATAAAGACTTGTGTTTAGTTCTCTTTCAATAATGATCTGATATCACTCTCCAGTTTGTTCACGGCGCCAAAAGAAACCTGCCTGAGTAAACCTTTCTTATCGATCAGTATGCTCGAAGGTGTACCCTGCAGCCCATACATCTCGAATGTAACCGCATTGTATATCTTTGACCTGAGATAATTCTCGGCCTGCTGATAGGTAGCCTGTCTGCGTTCATCGCTCAGCTCGCTGTGAAAGAAATCAGGAATCTGGCTCAATATGAATTGATTGATGGCTTTTTCGCTGGCATCAATATCATTTTGCACCAGCTTGTCCATGGCAACACTGAAGGGTATCGAATAGGGCAGTTTGCCATTTTCAAGGTAACCGGCCTTGTCTAACTGAAATAAAGGGTCACCCTGTAATTCACCGTCATGCAGCAGACGCTGCAGGTTCTTCAGTGTGTTATTCTCGAACTGCTCAAATGCGGTAGCGATGGCAAACACCTTTAAACCCTGCGAAGCATAGCTCTCGTGCAGGCGAATTGCTTCGGGCAGGGCGTGTACCAAACAGCCCGGGCAGTTGACCTGGATCACCTCGATGAGGATGACCTGGCTGCTCAGTTCAGTGATATCTGGCTCGGAACCCTGTACCCAGCATTCTATTTCTGGTTGTGGTGCAGGTTTGTTTAGCATGTTTGTTTATAATGGGCGTTAGTGATTAAGCCAAGTTTAAACGATGTAGCAACAGGATAACGAATGCCGATAGAATCAAGATGTGACCAATTAAAACATGATTATACTGATCTGATTCCAGAAGTTATCCTGTCTGCGTTTGAATCGGTCGGTTATGAGACCAGTGGCCGTATGCTGGCATTAAATAGTTATGAGAACCGGGTATATCGCTGTGAACTGGAGGCTGGTGGCGCTATGGTTGCCAAGTTCTATCGGCCTGACCGTTGGAGTGATGAGGCGATCGCAGAGGAGCACCAGTTTGCCTTTGAGTTGCTGGAGCAGGAAATCCCTGTCGTGGCACCGCTGCGCATCGATGGAGAATCTTTATTTGAGCACCAGGGTTACCGTTTTTCTGTCTACCCGCTACGTGGCGGACGCTGGCCGGATCTTGAAACGCGTGAAGACCTGAACTGGATGGGACGTTTTATCGCACGTATTCATAACGTAGGTCGTACTGCTGGCTTCAAGCATCGACACCGGATCGAGATCAACAGGATGGGTAACGAGCCAGCGGCCTATCTGCAGGCAAACGGTTTTATCCCTTCGCACCTGGAAGTGGCCTACCAGACGCTGGTCGATGACCTGTTGAAAGCGATCCAGTCTGCCTTTGATCGTTGTGGTGAATATAAAAATATACGTCTGCATGGCGACTGCCACCGCAGCAATGTGCTGTGGACAGATGACGGCCCGCATTTTGTCGACCTGGATGACTGCTGTAACGGGCCGGCGATACAGGATCTGTGGATGCTGTTATCCGGGGAACGACAGGAGATGACTGAACAGCTCTGTGACCTGCTCGAAGGTTACGAGGAGTTTGCCAGCCTGGAATTAAATGAACTGCACCTGATCGAAGCCCTGCGCAGCCTGCGCATGATGCATTATGCGGCATGGCTGGCAAAGCGCTGGCATGATCCGGCATTTCCTCTGGCCTTTCCCTGGTTCAATAGCAACCAGTACTGGGAGGAACATGTGCTCGAACTTCGTGAGCAGCTATCACGCCTCGATGAACCCGTACTGGTAGTGTGAGTGTTCATCGCCTGATTGAGATAAACTAAAAAAAATTAATGTGAGAGAAATAATATGAAAATAAGCATCATCAGCGGTAGTCATCGTAACCCTTCGCAGAGTGAGAAAGTGGCACGTTACCTGGAGAAAACACTGAATAATGATTTTGATGATATCGATCCGTGGGTATATAGCCTGGCAGATAATCCCTTGCCGTTGTGGGACCAGACCCTGTGGGAAGATAATGAAGAATGGAACCAGCGCCTGGCGCCGATCAAGCAGCAGTTAAACGAGAGTGATGGTTTTATCATCATCGCGCCTGAGTGGCATGGCCAGGTGCCTGCGGGTTTAAAAAATTTCTTCCTGATGTTTAACCGTTTCGAGATGGGGCATAAGCCGGCGATGATCGTTGCTGTATCTTCAGCTGATGGTGGTGCTTACCCGGTGGCTGAGCTAAGGATGAGCAGTTATAAAAATAACCGCCTATGTTATATCCCCGAACACCTGATCCTGCGTAATATTGAAAAGATATTAAATGAAAAAGCGGAGGATAACGACGAGAGTGCTGATAGTTATTTCAGAGAACGTATCTCATGGGCACTGGGAATACTGCAAGGCTATGCGGTCGCATTGAAAGGCATGCGTGAGTCGACTGAGATACATCACGACAAGTTTGGCAACGGCATGTGATGTCATAAGCCGATAAGATAAAGCTTCAGCTCATATAGTATCTAGCGTGATCTCGGCAGAGTGTTTTATTTCCTGGTTGGATCTGCGCATCATCGCTTCGACAAGCGCGGCATTGATCGCTTTCTGGTTGATCACTTTTGGATACAGCTGGTGCATCTTATCTACAAGTAGTGCATATTTTTGTGCTTGAATCTCCAGTACTTCACGTTGTGTGTCTCTCAAAAAATCGAGCACCAGCAGATAGGGTGACAGCCAGTTGATAAACGACTCGACCAGGGTTTCATCCGGCTGGTGCAGCCACTGTTGCTGTACCAGCATTTTCGGAAACAGCCGGGCAGACAGCTCACGCCCAACCAGCTCATGTTTCAGGTTGACGCCGCTTACCCCTCTGCCATAGTCGAAATTGTCTCGGTAGAACCACTGTGCAGATGGCTTTAAGCCGGCACGCTGATTGATGATCTTGTTGAGCAGATCGCCAGCGCTTGATGTTTGTTTATCTGTCAGTGAAAACTCCTGCAGGAATTCCTGTTTGCAGCGCAGCCCTGCTTCCCATACCAGGTTTTCAGGGCTGTAAATCTCTGCTTCATGACACACGCTACCGAGCAGGGCCAGTGGTTCGCTGGTTTTTTCGTCGAGCAGCCAGAGCTCGTATTTGTCCTTGAATGGGTAAGGGCAGTGCTCGGCATATTGCTCCACCATATCGAGCAGAGAGTTGCCTATGGCCTGGATTTCACTGTAGTGATAAGACGCGATCAGCGGTGAGCGCTTTAGACCGGATTTAGCATTCCAGTCACCGAAGCGGATGTCAGGCATCTCGATCTCAAAAAACTCTTCGGGATCATCGGTGGGGCAGTCGAAGTTGTCATGGATGTAGAGTGTCCAGTTGCTGCCGTCGATGGTGACAGCATCGGCTCCACCGATGGAGATGATGTTCATTACGCCACGGAACGGATTCAGGATTCTCTGACTGTAGCAATTGACTGGCATAGTTAAAATCTAGCTGAAATTTAATGATTTTTCATTAGTTTTGTTATAAATAGTCGGCCTTGCCGAGATTGAGTTGGAGCAGGGCTGTATCGATCGGCTACTTGAGGAGTTTAATAAGTAAGCAGCTTTTCTTGATATATATCAAGAAAATACCAGATATGCGGGAGTAGTCTCAGAGGTTCATTGTGCCGACGGGAGAATCAAATGCTGCAAGAAGGTGATAGAACGATATTAGTCAATGTTGCTAAGGTGATCGCTGTTTTAGTTGTTATAATGTTTGTCCTGATTTTCATTGCTGGCAATATAGCGACTATGTAGTAGCTTCAACCTGCTTTACTGCACCGCTTCCTGGCCTTCATTTCCCGGCTCTGCGTGCCTGTGTGTCTTTTAGATTATAATCGCTGAATGGACAGGGTTGCTCTCGCTATTACATTACTGGTTGTCATCATCTGCGGAGTCATCGCTTTCCTGCGCGTATATTTCGGCAACCAGCCCTGGAGCCTGTAGGCACTGTCAAAATTGCCAGTTTTCTGCTAAGGTAGTCGGCCTTTTTTTAGAGCAAACCGGACCGAGCCATGCAAATCGAACAAAATTCTGTTGTAACACTTCACTACACACTCAAAGACAATGATGGCAATATTATTGACCAGTCCGATGACGGTAGTTTCCTGTATCTGCATGGCGCGATGAATATTATTCCAGGCCTGGAAAATGCCTTATCTGGCAAATCGGCCGGAGATGAGATTTCTGTAAAAGTTTCTCCAGAAGAAGGTTATGGCGAAAAAGATCCGCAGCGTATCCAGGAAGTGCCAAAAGAGATGTTCGATAGTGCTGCTGATATCCAGCCAGGTGTTCAGTTTCATGCCCAGGGTCCGGATGGTAACGCGGTCGTCGTTACTGTTGTAGAAGTAAAGGATGAGGCTGTGGTGATCGATGGTAATCACGCACTGGCTGGCATGGATCTAAACTTCGAAGTCAAAGTGGTGGATGTGCGAGAAGCCTCTGCTGAAGAGGTCGAGCACGGTCACGTACATGGTCCTGGCGGCCATCAGCACTAATCCTGTTCTCGGTTGTTGTCACTCGTCACCAGCCGGTGGCGAGTATGCTCGATCAGCGGCCACTAGTTAAAAAATCTATGATGTGCCTGACCACCGTATCATCGTGAATGATACGACGATGGCCCAGGCCACTGGTTTTAATGAACCTGGCCCCCGGCCAGGCTTTGGCGATGTTCTCACCACTGTGCCATGAGATATCGCTGTCATCCTCATCATGTATGACCAGTCC
>JABDRN010000060.1 GCA_013041745.1 Gammaproteobacteria bacterium | reverse complement strand
GAATATACAGTGACTGCGTTTCAGAGCGTTTTTGATAGTCAGCAGATGAGAGCTCCTCAAAGCGCTGCATACGAGCCTTGCTTTTAGCCTGGCGTGCTTTAGGATTCGAACGTACCCATTCCAGCTCTGCCTTGATCGTTTTCTGACGGCTGGCTTCTTTTTTCTCTTCGCTGGCAAGGCGTGCTTCCTTCTGTTCCAGCCATGACGAATAGTTGCCTTCCCATGGAATACCATGACCACGATCCAGCTCGAGGATCCAGCCAGCGACGTTATCGAGGAAGTAACGATCATGAGTTACTGCTACCACGGTACCGCTGTACTCCTTGAGGAAACGTTCCAGCCAGGCGACTGATTCTGCATCGAGATGGTTGGTGGGCTCATCCAGAATTAGCATGTCAGGTGCAGATAACAATAGACGGCATAATGCTACCCGGCGTCTCTCACCGCCTGAAAGTTTACTGACATCTGCATCCCATGGCGGCAGACGTAATGCATCAGCAGCGACTTCCAGCTTGTTTTCAAGGTTGTGAGCATCTGCAGCCTGGATGATATTCTCAAGTGTTGCCTGCTCGCTTGCCAGGGCGTCAAAATCGGCATCGGGTTCGGCATAAGCAGCATATACTTCCTCCAGCCTTTTCTGTGCATCGATGATCGTGCTCAAGCCTTGTTCAACATTGCCGCGCACATCTTTGCTATCGTCCAGCTGCGGCTCCTGAGGCAGGTAGCCAATTCGCAGGTCAGTTGCCGGGCGGGCTTCACCGATAAAGTCCTTGTCGACGCCAGCCATGATTCTCAGCAGGGTGGATTTGCCTGCACCGTTGTAACCGAGTACACCGATCTTGGCGCCCGGAAAAAAGTTTAAACTGATATCTTTAAGGATGACCTTCTTTGGAGGAACGACTTTGCCGACGCCGTTCATGGTGTATACGTATTGAGCCATAGCGAGAAGTTATATTTTATAAAAGCTGCAAATTATACGCATAAGAATAAATTTTTTATACGTGTTTCATGTGCTATTGAATTTGACGCGATGGTTTCACTCGACCTCTGATATGATACGACCTTTAAACATTTATCAGGAATTAATAATGAAAGAAAAAATCTTAGCTCTTGTTTCGGCACTAACACTGAATCTAGCGGTCTATTCTCCTGTGATGGCGGTGGATTATGGAAAACTGACTGACTCAGTCGACAAAGAGAAAGCATCAGAATCTGTTGATCAGGACAAGCTCAAATCATCAGTAAGCTCGGATGGCGTAGATTATGAGCAGGCAGCTGATTCTGTCGACAAGGATAAAGCAAAAGAATCGGTTGATGTTGATAAAGCCAAGAGTGCTTTAGGTTATTAACTGAATAACTTTTGTCCAGATAGCTTCTCACACTGCTTGTGAGAAGCTATCTTTATGATTTGTATAGTATATTTCTCTTTCCCTGACTCAGCATTTTACTGTTTCTATAGCATTTTCCATGCAATGACGGTATTGGATCCTTACAGTATCCGATACTCGATTGAATAATCTCGCCATTTATTAGTTATATCAGTAAGTTATTGATATACAGCTGTACTGCTAATTTGATAAGATTGCGCGATTTTATATTAACAGGTGCCCGTGGCACGGGCCGGTCTCGATCAGGAGTTCGAATGTTTTCCAAAGATACACAAATTGAAGGTTATGACGAAGCGTTATGGGCTGCGATGCAGCATGAGGAGAAACGCCAGGAAGAGCACATTGAGCTGATCGCTTCTGAAAACTATGCCAGCCAGCGTGTGATGCAGGCGCAGGGCTCAGTGCTAACGAATAAGTATGCTGAAGGTTATCCGGCACGTCGTTATTATGGTGGTTGTGAAAACGTCGATGTCGCTGAACAATTAGCTATCGACCGTTTAAAACAACTGTTTGGCGCTGGATACGCTAATGTACAGCCACATTCGGGTTCACAGGCAAATGCAGCCGTTTATCTGGCGTTATGCAAGCCGGGTGATACTATCCTTGGTATGTCACTGGCTGATGGTGGCCACCTGACGCATGGCTCTCATGTGAGCTTCTCAGGAAAAATCTACCATGCCGTTCAGTACGGTCTGGATAACGAGACCGGTATCGTGGATTATGATGAGATTCAGCGTCTTGCTGATGAGCATAAACCAAAGATGATCGTCGCCGGTTTTTCTGCCTACTCTCAGGTGATGGACTGGGACCGTTTCCGTGTGATCGCCGATTCCTGCGGTGCTTATCTATTTGTCGATATGGCACATGTCGCCGGTTTGATCGCTGCCGGTCATTATCCTAGCCCTGTCGCTGCAGCTGATGTGGTCACGTCTACCACGCACAAGACTTTGCGAGGTCCTCGCGGTGGCATCATCATCGCCAGTGAAGAATCAATGCAGAGAAATGAAGATCTCGCAAAAAAATTAAATTCTGCCATTTTTCCGGGTTCGCAGGGCGGTCCGCTGATGCATGTGATCGCAGCGAAAGCGGTTGCCTTCAAAGAAGCGCTGGAGCCTGAATTTGCCGACTATCAGAAACAGGTCATCGTCAATGCAAAAGCAATGGCGAAAGTGGTTATCGAGCGTGGTTACAAGGTCGTTTCCGGTGGCACCGATAATCACCTGTTCCTGTGGGACCTCACGCCAAGAAACCTGACGGGTAAAGTGGTAGAGGCTGAACTGGGTAAGGCACATATAACGGTCAATAAAAATGCCGTACCAAACGACCCGCAGTCACCGTTTGTCACCAGTGGTATACGCGTCGGTACACCGGCGATGACAACTCGTGGTTTCACCGAACAGGATGCGACTGACCTGGCTACCTGGATGTGCGACATCATCGACAGTATCGAAGCTGATGCGGCAGATCCAGCGATAATAGACAGCGTACGCGAGAAGGTCAGTGCCATATGCGCCCGTCTGCCTGTGTACGAGAAGTGATCTTAATTCCTGCTTATGAATCAGTAGTGAATTAGATAAAAGAATTATGTATTGCCCATTTTGTTCAGCCCCCGACACACGCGTCATCGATTCGCGCCTCGCCAACGAGGGTGATCAGGTTCGTCGCCGTCGTGAATGCGTTTCCTGTAACGAACGTTTCACTACCTATGAAAGTGCTGAACTTAATATGCCCCGTATCGTGAAGCAGGATGGCAGTCGCATGCCATTCAAGGAAGAAAAGCTATGTGCCGGCGTGATGCGTGCGCTGGAGAAGAGACCGGTCAGTACGGAGCAGATTGATGCTGCGATCAACAGTATTACCCATCAGCTGCTGGCAGCCGGTGAGCGCGAGGTCAGCTCCGCGATGATCGGTAACCTGGTGATGGAAGAACTACTGGCGCTTGATCAGGTCGCTTACATACGTTTCGCCTCAGTGTATCTGGATTTCACTGATGTCAACGCATTTCGAGATGCCATAGAAAAGATCGAGAAGACCAAAGCGACCAAGAAGAAACGTTAAGTTTTTCTGGTTTCGTTTGACTTCATAATTGAAAGTGGCAGTGAAGATGAGCAGCAACGTTGAATATATGCAGCATGCGATACGCCTTGCAAAAAAAGGCCTGTACACAACAGACCCGAATCCGTCTGTAGGTTGTGTCATCGTCAAGCATGGAAACATAATAGGTGAGGGCTGGCATCAACGTGCTGGAGAAGCACATGCCGAGATCAATGCCTTAGTGCAGGCTGGTGACGGTGCAAAAGGAGCCACGGCATATATAACTCTCGAGCCTTGCAGTCATACGGGTAAAACGCCACCATGTGCCGATGCCCTGATAAATGCTGGCGTAAAGAAAGTCGTCGCTGCCATGAAAGATCCGAATCCACTGGTCGCTGGTGACGGCTTGAAAAAATTGCAGGATGCTGGAGTCGAGGTCGAGTCTGGTTTGCTCGAATCGCAGGCTCGAGACCTGAATCCAGGGTTCATCATGCGAATGGAAGCCGGCAGGCCATTTGTCCGCGTGAAGATGGCTATGAGTCTGGACGGACGTACGGCGATGGCTTCTGGTGAGAGCCAGTGGATAAGCGGGGTGGCATCTCGCAATGATGTACAGAGGATGCGAGCAAAAAGCTCTGCGATCTTGACCGGCATCGATACCGTGTTGGCGGATGATCCGTCGATGAACGTTCGCTTGAGTGCAGATGAACTAGGGCTGAAACCTGATCAGGCGGTCAGGCAGCCGAAACGTATTGTCCTGGATAGCCGTTTCAGGATGCCATCGAATGCGAAGATAGTCGCTGTCGAAGGGGAATGTCACGTATATACCACAGTTAATATGGAAGCCGGTAGAAGCTATCCATTTATAATTGAAAACTGTGATTCGCAAGATGGCAAAATAGATCTTCAGTATTTGATGGACGATCTGGCGAAAAAAGAAATCAACCTGCTTCATGTAGAAGCGGGTTCGGTTTTGTGCGGTGCTCTTTTAAAAAATGACCTCGTCGACGAAATCATTATTTACATGGCGCCGCATATCATGGGTGATGATGCGAAAGGTTTGTTTCATCTGCCTGGTCTAGAAAAGATGAAAGACAGGATATCGCTGAGTATAAAGGATGTCAGATTCATTGGAAGTGATATCAGGATTACTGCACTACCGCAAACAGTGCAGTAGCGCCATAATTTGATATTGCTAGAGATTTGGAACTAGAGGTTATTGATGTCTACAGTTGTAGTTGTAAAGAAAGCAGGTAAAGCGTGTATCGCAGCCGATAGTCTGACGAGTTTTGGTGATCTGAAACTGAACTCGATGTATGATGCCGCGCACGATAAGATCTTGCATCATGATAAAAATTACCTTGGCATTGTCGGTAGTGCAGCACACCAGCTGGTACTTGAGAGTCTTCTAGCCAGTGAAAAAGTTGCTGAAAATAAAATCGAAATAGATTTTTCCTCACGACTGGCGATCTTTGAATCCTTCCGCGCATTGCATCCCGTGCTCAAGGAAAAGTACTTTTTAAATGCCAAGGATGAAGATGATGACCCTTATGAATCAACGCAGATCGATGCGCTGATAGCAAATCCATCCGGTATCTTTGGTGTGCACTCATTGCGTGAAGTTACTGAATATAAAAAGTTCTGGGCGATCGGTTCAGGTGCTGAATATGCATTGGGTGCGATGTTTGCTGTTTATGACAATGCGGCATCAGCTGAAGAGGTTGCCCATGCAGGTGTCTCTGCCGGAGCTGAATTCAACAATGCCTCATCAATGCCGTTGTCAAGTTACGTCGTAGACCTGCAGCAACTTCAGTCAGTAGCGAAATAGAGATAATCATGTTTACCGGAATTATAGAAGCAGTTGGCCGTATCAAGAATATAGAACCTGTCGGTGGAGATATAAGGCTCCATGTCGATGTCGGCTCATTAGACATGGAAGATGTACAGCTCGGTGACAGTATTGCGGTCAACGGTGTATGTCTTACGGCTATTGAGTTCGATGACGGACATTTTGTTGCCGATGTATCAAATGAAACCATCACTCTGACCAGTCTTAAAAGTCTGGCTATCGGCAGTGAAGTCAATCTTGAAAAAGCACTGTTGCCAACTACCAGGCTTGGCGGGCACCTGGTCAGTGGACACGTCGATGGCCTTGGCGAGGTTATGTCCATAAAAGAAGAGTCACGTTCTATCCGCCTGGTGATAAGGGCGCCAGGAGAGCTAAAACATTATATAGCGATGAAAGGATCCATCTGCATCGATGGCACAAGCCTCACCGTCAATAAGATATCAAATGCAGATTTCGAGATAAACATCGTGCCGCATACGCAACAGCAGACGATCATAAAGAATTATAAACCGGGTACCAGGGTCAACCTCGAAGTCGATCTGATCGCCCGTTACCTGGAAAGATTATTGATGAAGCAGGATGATAACACCGGCAATGGAATTACCCTGGAAAGCCTGGCAAAAGCCGGATTCGTAAGTTAATCATTAAAAAGAAACTAGCATGAAGTTGAATACTACTGAAGAAATTATTGAAGATATCCGCCAGGGCAAGATGGTGGTCATCATGGATGACGAGGATAGAGAGAATGAAGGCGATCTTCTGATGGCATCATCTGCAGTGACTGCAGACGATGTAAATTTTATGGCGCGTTACGGTCGTGGCCTGATCTGTGTGACATTGACAGAACAACGCTGTAAGCAGCTGAACCTGCCGTTGATGGTACATGGTACAGATGCAATCGAGAGTACCAACTTCACCATGTCGATCGAAGCTGCTGAAGGCGTTACCACCGGTATCTCTGCAGCAGACAGGGCAGTGACTATCGCTGCTGCGGTCAAGCCGGATGCTTCGCCTAAAGATATCGTGCAACCGGGACATATCTTTCCCTTGATGGCGCAACCCGGCGGTGTCTTGACGCGCGCCGGGCATACCGAAGCTGGCTGTGACCTCGCTGCGCTTGCTGGCCTAGAGCCAAGTTCGATGATCGTGGAGATCCTCAATGAAGACGGTACCATGGCGCGACGCCCTGATCTGGAGAAGTTTGCAGAAGAGCATCGTT
Source organism: Gammaproteobacteria bacterium (assembly GCA_013041745.1). GTDB lineage: Bacteria > Pseudomonadota > Gammaproteobacteria > SZUA-229 > SZUA-229. Next base: position 4,118 of record JABDRN010000060.1, on the reverse strand, counting down.
TGAAAATCGGCACCATCGAAGACCTTATCAGTTATCGCTTACAGAATGAAAAGACTGTAGAACGTATTTCGGAATGTGAATTTCCTTCAGAGTATGGTCATTTCAGGCTGTATGCCTACCGTAATAGTCTGGACTCCATAACCCACTATGCGCTGGTGAAAGCGGATGCTGAAATAGATTCCTCCGAGCCTGTACTGGTCCGCGTCCATATGAAGAATACGCTGACAGATGCATTAGGTTCGAAGGAGTCAAAAGCCTGGCCATTAGATGCGGCATTACAACAGGTGGCTGGAGTAGAACAAGGTGTGGTCGTGGTCCTGAACTGGGCCGATGAAGATGCCGTTATCTTGCAGTGGATGTCGGAACATTCCGATCTGGTACAGGATGATATCGTACAGACCAAGAAACCGACCGATCTTAGAACTGATGGTGTCGGTGCGCAGATACTGATGGATCTTGGTGTCAGGAAAATGCGCCTGATGACTGCGCCAAAAGTTATCCATGGTCTGGCAGGTTTTGGCCTGGAAGTCGTCGATTATATATCTGGAGAAGAAGCTTAATCGGTTTGAGAAAGCATAAACTGTTGCCCTGAAAATAGCGGGCCGAAGAAAAGAATTATTCGTGAAACATTAATATCTAAGAGAAAGACAATGAGTGAAAGTAATATAATTGAAGGCAGTCTGCAGTACAAAGATGGCCGCTTCGCTATCGTGGTTGCACGATTTAATGGTTACATAGTCGAGAGTCTGCTCGCTGGTGCAATGGATACATTGTTGAGGCATGGTGTGTCTGCTTCTGATATAACAGTAGTACGCGTGCCGGGTGCATTTGAACTGCCTGTAACAGTGCAGGGCCTCGCACAGTCAGGAAATTATAGTGCGATCATCGCACTCGGTGCGGTTATCCGAGGTGCGACTCCGCATTTTGATATAGTCGCGAATGAATCAGCTAAAGGTTTATCTGCGATCGCGCTCGATCATGGTATGCCGATTATCAATGGTATTCTTACCACCGAGAATATCGAACAGACCATCGAACGTGCCGGTACAAAAGCTGGTAATAAAGGTGCTGAAGCTGCGGCGGCGGCGATCGAGATGGTCAACATATTCAAACAGCTGGGTTAGGTTCTTACTGATCCACTCATCGTTGCCTAATGTCAGATACTACAAGCGCAATAACCACGGGCCAGGCTAAAAAAGGCATGGCGAAAGCGAGAGGCAAGTCGCGCCGGCTTGCTATGCAGGCCATATACCAGTGGCAGATGACTGGTGACAGTATCACTGATATCAAACAGCAGTTTTTTGATGAGAACAATGTGTCCAAATTCGATGCGGAGTTTTTTTCTGAGCTGGTAAGCGGCGTTGCTTCTTCGATAACGGATCTCGATGCCCTGCTGGAGAAGTACATGCCGAGAAGTGCTGAGTCAGTTGATCCTGTAGAACGCTCGATCATACGTATTGCGGCGTATGAATTTGTTAACCGCTTTGATGTGCCTTATCGTGTAATATTGAACGAAGCGGTTAATATTACGAAAGAATTCTGTGCCGAAAACAGTCATGCATTCGTCAATGCTGTACTGGACAAGGTCGCAAAAGAAGTGCGCCACCTGGAAGTGCAGTCAGCAAAGTCCTGAATGCTGCTGACTGCGCAACCTCGTCAGACTGATCGAAGATTTATCATTGATGGATAACGAATTCGATATCATAAAAAAATATTTCACGTTCTCGAGTAATCGGGATGACGTCTTTATCGCTGCCGGTGACGATTGTGCCAGCGTAACGGTCCCAGATAACAAGCAACTCGTCATCACGGTTGATACGCTTATCTCTGGCACGCATTTTCCTGACAACACCTCGCCTGAAGATGTGGCCTATAAGTCGATCATGGTCAACCTGAGCGATCTCGCAGCCATGGGTGCATCGCCCGCCTGGCTGACACTGGCGATAACACTACCCGAGATCGATGAACACTGGCTGTCGAGGTTTTCGAAATCATTTAACGGCTTATTAGAGCGTTTCAAGGTTGATCTGGTAGGTGGTGATACCACGAAGGGGGCGCTGTCGATAACCGTGCAGGCGATGGGCCTGTGCGATAAAACGAATATCTTAAGACGTGATCGCGCAGAGCCGGGTGATAAGATCTATGTGACAGGTTATCTCGGTGATGCGGCGATAGGCCTGCGCGCGATTCTGGATCAGCTTGCTGATGATAATCTGCAGCCATGCATCACCCGGTTAAACCGGCCAGAGGCGAGGGTGTCTTTTGCTGAAGAGCTGGTCTCATACTCGAGATGTGCAATCGATATATCAGACGGTCTGCTTGCAGATCTTGGTCATATCCTCGAAGCGAGCAGCTATGGCGCAAAGATATCCTTAGCGAGCATCCCCGTATCATCTGCTTCGAGATATTATTTCGATAAATATAACGAAGGTGAGATCAACTGGTCTATGCTGTTAGCCCAGGGTGATGACTATGAGCTGTGTTTTACTGCCAGCATCGAGAATGATTCGGTTATCAGAGAGCTGGCAGCCAGGTACGGATTACCTGTCAGTTGTATAGGTGAGATCACAGAATCAAAAAGTCTGGAATTTTTCGATGCAAATGCTGAGACTGAGAGTATTGTTGCAACAGGGTTTAAACATTTTTGAGTGAGCAGCTGCTACATTCACTTTCTTATTATCCATAGTGTTTCAAGATGACAGGCAAAAATAGAAAAATTCATATCGATGAACTGAAGAACCCGATCGTTTTTACTGCTGTCGGTTTTGGCAGTGGTTTGTCACCCATCGCTCCAGGTACAGCTGGAACCCTGGTTACTGTACCACTGGTGTATTACCTGCAGCAGCAGGATTTTCTGATTTATGTAACAGCCACCTTATTAGTGCTTTTAACTGGCTCCTGGGTCTGTGGTTATGCAGCAAATAAATTACAGGTGCATGATCATCCCGGTATCGTCTATGATGAGGTAGCGGGATTTTTGATAACCATGTCCCTGGCGCCAGCAGGCTGGGAGTGGATGCTTACAGGGTTTGTCCTTTTCAGGTTCTTTGATGCGGTAAAACCCTGGCCGATTTCCTGGTTTGATAAGAACCTGCATGGTGGTTTTGGAATATTGTTTGATGACATCATTGCGGGTATTTTTAGTCTATGCTGTCTGTTACTAATCGATCACTTTATTTAGAAGTCTTATGAAGAAATCTCTATCGTATCTGCTGCTCAGTATGACTTTATCGTATGGCGCAGCTATACATGCTATCGAAAAATTAGAAGTACAGGGGTTGTTCTCAAATAAAGCCGTGCTGATGATAGATGGTAAACGCCATATCCTTGCAGTGGGTGAGACCAGTCCGGAAGGTGTTAAAGTAATCTCTGCAGATAGCCGCGGGGCTGTGCTGGAAGTCGATGGCAAGCAGAAAAAATACAATCTCGCGAATACAGTCAGCACCTCATTTGCAGAAAGAAAATCACAGAAGGAAACGATCTTTGTCAATTCCGGCGGTATGTATATGACTTTTGGCAATATCAACGGCCGTTCGGTGCGTTTCCTGGTCGATACTGGCGCTAGTGCCATTTCGATGAATACTGAGCAGGCAAAACAGCTGGGCATCCGCTATGACAAGATAGGAATTCCATCGAGTGTCAGTACCGCATCTGGTTTTGCAAAGGCATACCGTGTACGGTTGAAATCGGTAAGTGTGGGTAATATTACCGAGTCAAATGTTGAAGCATTTGTTATCGATGGAAATCACCCAGGCCCGATTTTGCTGGGTATGACTTTTCTTAGCCGTTTGAGTGTCGAGCAGAGTGGTAATGCGATGACATTGATGCAAAGGGACTGATTCTTTTTAAATTTTTCGTTAGGCTTTGTGGTTCTCACACCGCTGGCAAGGTACTCGTTTCTACTTTTTTATTATTACTTTTTGACGCTGCCTGGGTACTTTTATTGTACCCGTGAGTTTCGCCTTGCTTCCTGGTGTTTGATATATCTTTTGTTCTTTGTGTTAGGCATTGCGGTACTCGCACCGCGGGCGAGTCACTCTTTGTCAACAGCCACAAAGAGCAACCAGAAAGGGCCGCCACGTCAGCTGCGCCCCTAAAAAGCAGGGGTGCCCATTGAG
>JABDRN010000052.1 GCA_013041745.1 Gammaproteobacteria bacterium | reverse complement strand
CCGCCAGGGCCTTCCATGCCGTAGACACAGAGATAAGAACCGCCGATGCCGACCGAGTTCTCCGCTGTCCATGTCCGTGCCGGGTTATATTTCGTCGTCACCAGACGGTGCCTGGGATCCATCGGTGTTGCCACCGGTGCGCCAAGGTAGACATCACCCAGCCCCATCACCAGGTAATTAGCATCGAATACGATGTCTTTGACCTGCTGTACATCATCGAGGCCGTTGATGCGGCGGATAAACTCGATGTTACTCGGACACCATGGCGCATCCTGACGCACCGATTGCATGTATTTTTCGATGGCCAGACGACAGGCATCATCATCCCAGCTCAGTGGTATATGCACTACGCGTGCCGGCACATCAAGGTCATCGATGTTTCTCAGTGAAGCGATAGCATTGTCCAGTTCGCTGACAAGTTTATCCAGCGAGATAATCTGGCTGTCATAGTGCAGCTGTAATGAACGTATTCCCGGCGTTAACTCCAGCACACCATCCACCGGGTTATCCTGCAGCCACAGCATCAGTGCATGCACCCGAAAACGCAGCTCGATATCCAGTTTTAAAGCACCAAACTCGACCAGCAGATACTTGTCACCACCGGGCCGGTAGACGATCTCGACACCGTGCTGCTGTTCATCGATGTGCTTATAGATCGGTGAGCTGAGCGGTATCGCACTGACCGTCTTCTCGATCATCTCAAGGCTGGACACCGAGTCCATCTGTGCTCGTTCCAGCGCCACCGCATCGTCGATAGAGACCGGGATAAAATTGATGCTGTCGCCTGCTTTGAGTTGACCGAGCTTCCACAAGTCTGCAGAGATCACCGTTGCAGGACATACAAAACCACCCAGTGACGGCCCATCCGGCCCCAGTATCACCGGCATGTCACCGGTAAAATCGACCGTACCGATAGCATAGGCATTGTCATGGATATTGGACGGATGCATACCGGCTTCACCGCCATCGCTCCTCGCCCATTCCGGTTTCGGTCCAACAAGCCTGACACCGGTACGGCTGGAGTTATAATGCACTTCCCAGTCAGCCGCAAAAAACGTTTTTATATCATCATCAGTGAAAAAATCGGGTGCGCCGTGCGGTCCATAGATAACACGCAGCTGCCAGCGGTTGCCGATATCAGGCATCAGCTTCGGTGCTAACCGAGCTGCAGCTGCCCTGGTCTCCAGCTGATTAAAATGCAGCACGTCACCGACACGTATCGCCCGGCCGGCATGGCCGCCAAACTGGCCCAGGGTAAAAGTAGATTTGGATCCCAGGTAGTCGGGGCAGCAGATGCCCCCTTTGATATTGAGGTAGGCACGGGCACCTGCGGAAACCGTTTTGCCGATCTTTAATGTCTGCCCGGCAGCAACATCGACGACCTGCCAGAACTCGATAGCCATATCATCAAGGTGCGCATCCATTGCGGCACCACTCAAGACGATCTGGGTATCGTTATTGAAGCGCAAGGCTGGCCCATTGAGGGTAATCTCCAGTCCGGCGGCATCAGCTTCATTGTCCAGCAGCCGGTTACCCAGGTTGAAGGAATACTGATCGAACGGTCCTGACGGAGGCACACCGATATCCCAGTAACCGATACGGCCCGGGTAATCCTGAATCGTGGTCAGCGTGCCCGAGCTGATGACGTCGATAGAACAGGGCCTGGTCACAAAATTGTTCAGGTATCGCGTATAGATCTCACCCTGTTGAAAAACATCCGTGTTCAATATCTCGCGCACATAACTGATATTAGTTTCAATGCCATACAATGCCGTCTCTGCCAGAACGGTATCGAGCCGACTCATCGCGGTCGCCCTGTCCTCGGCGGTGACAATGATCTTTGCCAGCATCGGGTCGAACAGCGGGGATATCTCGATACCGGTTTCCAGCCAGTGATCGATGCGTAGGCTATCAACCGGCAAAGAGTTAAAGCGTGGATCATTAATGGCAGGGATAGAAACTTCACTGAGTAAACCGGCACAGGGCTGAAACTGTTTATTCGCGTCTTCCGCGTAGATCCGTGCCTGCATAGCATGACCAGTCGATCGTAACTTACCGCCAAGCACATCTAGATCATCAAGTTCGTCCGCTGCCAGCCTGATCATCCACTCCACCAGGTCGATCTTGAAGACCTGCTCGGTGACACCATGCTCTACCTGCAAGCGAGTATTCACTTCGAGGAAATAAAAGCGGTCTGATTTCTGGTCATAGACGAACTCGACGGTGCCGGCATTGCGATAGTTAACCGCTTTTACCAGGCGCACGGCTGTCTCATGCAGTTCGCTTCTGACATCGTCGGCAATGTTCGGCGCTGGTGTCTCTTCGATCACTTTCTGATTGCGGCGCTGTGTGGAACAGTCGCGCTCACCGATAGCGACCGCTTTACCCTGACCGTCACCAAATACCTGGACCTCTATGTGCCTCGCATATTCGATAAATTTTTCGATGAAGACGCCGCTATTCGAAAAATTGTTCTCACTGAGACGACGAACAGAATCAAAAGCCTGCTCCAGCTCACCCCTGTTCCAGCACAGCTGCATGCCGATACCACCGCCACCGGCGGTACTCTTCAGCATCAGCGGATATCCGATGCCCTCTGCTTCACTGACCGCCTGCTCCAGCGATTCCAGTAAACCGGTACCGGGCAGCAACGGGATATTATTATCTTCGGCCAGCTGGCGGGCGGTATGTTTCAGGCCGAACGACAGCATCTGCTCGGTAGTGGGCCCGATGAATGCGACGCCAGTTTCTTCACAGCGTTTGACGAAGTCAGAATTCTCGCTGAGGAAACCATAACCGGGATGCACTGCCTGGATGCCTGCCTGTTCGATGATGGCAAAAATCTTATCCTGGTTCAGGTAGGTTTCTGCAGCCCTGCCTTCACCGAGTGAATAAGCTTCGTCGGCCTGCTGCACATGCAGAGAATCCGCATCAGCTTCATTGAAGATGGCAACAGACTGGATACCCATCTGTTTCAGGGTACGGATAACCCGGGTGGCTATTGCACCACGATTGGCAATAAGTACTTTAGTAAACATACAACATCTTTGTTGTGTAGCAGGCCGTCCTGCCGTTATACAATAGGCTGCCGGGGCGTCCCGGCAACCTGAAACAAACTAGTCCCAGATCAAAACTTCAACCGGTGTCGGATTATAACCGTTACATGGGTTGTTCAGCTGCGGGCAGTTCGATATCAGCACGATGGTATCCATAAAAGCTTTCATCTCGACATATTTGCCTGGCGCCGAGATGCCGTCTTCAAAAGTAAGACCGCCTTCTTTGCTAACCGGTACATTCATAAAGAAATTAATATTGTGCGTAATATCACGCTTACTCATTCCAAACTGTTCGTTTTCCGCGACGGCCAGCATCCAGCTGTCACGGCAGGCATGCATACATTTCTTTTCCAGTGCATAACGAACGGTATTGCTCTCGGTAGCACAGGCGCCGCCCAGGGTATCGTGCCGGCCACAGGTATCCGCCACTATCTCAAGCATCAGGTTACTCTCGTTCGACAATAGTCTGGTGCCAGTCGTCAGGTAGACATTACCCTGCTCGCGGATGGTATCGACCGCACTATAACGTTCACTGGGGTCATCAGCATTATAGAATAATGTATCGGCGGCCTGGTTACCTTCGAGATCGAGGATACGAAAGGTCTGGCCTTTTTTTACCACTTTCATGAAATAGTCACCGGCAGCAACCACTTCTTTATACACGGCCTGTTCCGCAGTTAAGCTACTTTCTTTAATCATGACAGCAGCCTCCAGTGTGGCCGTCGCCGCCGAGATGGAAGATCTCATTATTCTTAAAACCGCGCTTGTTCTCTTCACGATAATTCAGACAGTAATCGTCTTCGGCGACTGGTGCTGCCTGAATGATCTGATAACTAACCGGTTTTCTCGGATATTCTTCTGCCGTACTCAGCGGGTGCGGACAGGTATGCAGCAATACCAGGGTATCCATCTCAAAACGCAACTCGATAGAATCGCCAGCTTTACTGTTGTCGTCAAGATATTTCAGGTTGCCTTCAGCATCGACACCAACGGCACTGAACAGGTTCAGGTTTGCGGCCATGTCTTTTTTACCCAGGCCATATTTAGCCAGTTCCACCAGAAAACTGCTGTATCCGTTCTGGTTCCATTCGTTATGAAAATCCTGGTAACTTTTCTCACCCCACTTTTCCTTGATTATTTTTTTCGTGGTATTGCCACAGACAGTTTCATGCCAGCCTACCGAATCCTCGGTGATAGAGCAGAAAATCCGCCCCATATCAGAATACAGGCAATTTCCCCGAGTGAGTTTGAAAGTGTGCTGACATTTTAATGTATCCGGTGCGTTATAACGCTCCAGCAGGTTGACCGGGTTATAAAACAGCATGCCCACATTGGCGCCGCCTTCCTCGTCGATCAGCTTTAGCGAAGTGCCTTTGTGCATGATCATAGACCAGTGGCAACCGGCATTGAGACGATCCTCATACAGCACTGTACCGGTATCGTGTTTTTCTTGACTCATCTTTTTACTCTTCTGGTTTCACTCTTGTAATCACATACATCGTTGTATGCGTCGTTAAATAATCACAGGTCTGATTTTTCAGTCAGCTATCGGCAGCGGGTGCAGCTGAGGCAGTATCGCTGCCGACATCAATAATTTTCCGCTGATGATGCCCCTGCATGTGATCATGCGGTCAGCGAT
>JABDRN010000019.1 GCA_013041745.1 Gammaproteobacteria bacterium | reverse complement strand
TCGGCCTGATAACTGGAAGGTTGAGATCGATGCCAACAACATCGCATGGCTGCATTTTGATATGCCCGGTGCCTCTGCCAACCTGCTGTCACAGTCCGCTATCGAACAACTGGATAATATCATCCAGGGATTCGAGCAGGACCTCCCCACTGCCGTCATCATCCTTTCAGATAAGAAAGACAGTTTTATCTTCGGCGCCGATATCAAGGAGTTTACTGCGCTGGACAACAAAGAACAGGCGCTCGCATTCATGCATAACGGCCACAACCTGATGGACCGTATCGAGGCCTTACCCTGCCCGACGGTGAGCATGGTTCATGGCCTGTGTTTCGGCGGTGGCACCGAGTTGTCCCTGGCCTGTGACTACATCGTCGCCTCTGATGACAAGAAAACAAAGATCGGACTGCCGGAGATCAAGCTTGGCATCCATCCCGGTTATGGCGGCACCGCCCGATCGATAGAACGCTGTGGACCATTAGCGGCGATGGGCATCATGCTCACCGGGCGTGCTTTGACCGCACGTGCGGCGAAAAAGATCAGGCTGATCGATGAGGCTTTGCCGGTGAGGCAGTTGAAAGCTGCTGCTGAGAATTATGCCCTGACAGCGCCCGCCCGTAAAAGCCTGCCGCTGCACATCCGCTTGACCAACAATGCATTATTGCGACCGCTGATCGCTGCCAGGATGCGCAGCCAGGTCGCCGCAAAGGCCAAAGCCGAACATTATCCTGCGCCCTACTCGCTGATCCATCTATGGCAGAAATATGCGGGCAATAAAAAACGCATGCTGTCAGAGGAAGCCATCGCCGTCTCTGAACTGGCAACGACCGATACCGCCAGGAACCTGGTACGTGTTTTCTTCCTGCAGGAGAGCTTGAAGGGCCAGGGCAAAAAGGTCGATTTCGAGGTCGAACATGTGCATGTTATCGGTGGCGGCATCATGGGTGGTGACATCGCATCATGGTGTGCCATACAGGGCTACTCGGTGACTGTACAGGACCAGGACCCGGCGAGACTGGCGCAGACTATCAAGCGTGCACAATATTCCTTCAAGAAGAAATTCAAGCGTGACAGAAGAGCGATCAGGGACGCCAATGACCTGCTCACCGCCGACCATCGCGGTGCTGGTGTACACCGTGCCGATATCGTCATCGAGGCGATCTTTGAAGACGTTGCAGTAAAACGCTCGCTCTATGAATCGATCGAACCGAAGATGAAAGCGGACGCTATCCTGGCAACGAACACCTCGAGCATCAAACTGGAAGATCTCAGCTCCTGCCTGAGCCGGCCAGGTCGCCTGGTCGGGCTGCATTTCTTTAACCCGGTCGCGTTGATGCCACTGGTCGAGATTATTCGTGGTAATGAGACCGATGAGACCGTGGTGCAGCAGGCACTGGCCTTCGGTAAGAATATTGGCAAACTGCCTTTAGCCGTCAAGAGCTCACCCGGATTCCTGGTCAACAGGATTTTGATGCCTTACCTGCTGGAAGCGGTCACCATGGTCGATGAAGGCATCGCACCGGAAGTGATCGATAAAGCGGCTACGGATTATGGCATGCCGATGGGACCGATCGAACTCGCCGATGCCGTGGGACTGGATATTTGCAAGTCAGTCGCAAACATCCTGTCACAGGCCCTGGGTATGGAGCTGCCCGCTAACCTGCAGGAGTTATCTGATAGAAAACTTGGCAAGAAAACAGGTGAAGGTTTTTATAAGTATAAGAATGGCAGACCGATCAAGAACAAGGGCGCTCATTATTCCGATCCGCAGGAAGTTCAGGACAGGCTGGTGATGCGCCTGATCAACGAAGCGGCCGCATGCCTGCGTGAGGGTATCGTCGACGACAAAGACCTGATCGATGCCGGCGTTATCTTCGGTACCGGTTTTGCGCCATTCAGAGGCGGCCCGTTGGAATATATCAGGCGCACTGGTTCGAAAGAGCTTGCTGAGTCTATGGATCAGTTAAAACAGAAGTTCGGCGACCGTTTTGAGAGAGATGCCGGCTGGTCTGAGGTGTAGCCAGGGGATAGTTAATATCTGTGGCAGATCGCGGTCTACAAACCGCGATAAGGCCAGAGTAAAATAATTCAATCAACTCTAGTCGGTAATATCGTAGTAAAGATTCATCCACCCGCTTAACTACAACAGATTAATCAGCATCGTCTAAAACTGATTGCCACGCTCCACTGCCAATGACGCGATTATCTATGGCGTCATTAACGGTTATATCAAGCGTCTTATTTCAGTGTCGCCTTCATCAGAATAAACCACCTTGTTGCGCCCGGTATTTTTTGCATGATACATCCTGTTATCGGCGCTCATCAATGTCTCCTGGATAGTATTGAACTCCTTGAAGTTCGCCATCCCTATCGATACCGTGGAATGCAGTGACGGTGCGATGTCATTGAAGTTGAAGGCGTCAAGACTGCTGCGTATGCGCTCTGTAACTTTCTTTGCATTCTCCAGATCGGTATCCACCAGCAGGCCGACGAACTCCTCACCACCAAAACGCGCGGCATAATCGATCTCACGTATCGATGACTTGAGTATCTCGGAAAACTTCTGCAATACGATATCACCGGTATGATGACCGAAGGTATCATTGATATTCTTGAAATGATCAAGGTCACAATAAAAGATGACGAAATCAGAATTATTACGTTCTGAAAGCGCTTTCTGCTGTGCCAGTTTCTCCATGAAGTAACGCCGGTTATACAGGCCGGTCAATTCATCCGTGGTCGCCAGTCGCTTGTTTACTTCGAGTGCCGCCTGTAGATCGGCATATTGCTTTTTTGATCTCTCGCGCAGGCGGTTTATCGCTGAACCGGTATATAACATGATGAATACTGTACCGGTAAATACCAGCAGCTGTATCAGCTCAAGCTTTATATTTATACGCTCCGGTTCATACACAAATATATACAGGATGACCAGCACGTATCCGAGGATAACGAATAGACCTACCGATAAGAATTCGCGGAAACGCAGTTTAAAAAAGCCGAAACTCAACATCGCGAAATAGGATATCAATACCAGGCCGCGCCAGTCATTCAGCATGTAGGCGATACTCAAGAGGAATAATGTACTCCACAATATCTGTGGTTTCGTCAGGCTGGGGTCGGAGAATCTCTTATTGAATCCAGAGCGCAATATGGCAGTAAAACACAGCACGCCGCTCCAGAAAAATATCAGCACAGCGTTCAGCGTCGATAGCTCGACAGAATATAGACCGTTATAATAGAAGAAGATACTGATCAGCGTAAAGCCGAATAGAGAAAGCACCGCAGCAAGATGCCTTAACATGCGTAATGACTGCTTGTTGTCTGAACCGAGTAAAATGTTATACATATGATCCTGTGTATATCTTCAGGCTGTAGCTACAGCTATTCGTATCTAGCGATGTGCTGTTTCGAACAAGCGATAAAAGTTTGTCCGCGACACCTCTGCGATATGCTCGACACTGGTCTCCCTGATCTGTGCCAGCGTCTGTGCAACATGCCTGACAAATAACGGCTGATTCTGCTTACCGCGATGCGGCACCGGTGCCAGGTAAGGTGAATCGGTTTCTATCAGCAGGTACTCGTCGGGTATCGTCCTGGCGATATCCCTGAGTGCATCGGCGTTTCTGAAAGTGACGATGCCGGATATCGAGATCATGAAACCTAAATCCATCGCCCTGTCAGCGAACTCCTGCGTCTCTGTGAAGCAGTGGATGACGCCGCCGCAACGTTCAGCACCCTCCTGTCTCAGGATATCCAGGGTGTCATCACCAGCATCACGGGTGTGTATTATCACCGGCTTATCGAGTTCATTCGCTACTCTGATATGTGCGCGAAACCGTTCCTGCTGCCATGCAGGATCATCTTTATGATAATAATAATCGAGCCCGGTCTCACCGATGGCGACCACCTTGTCATCACTTGCCAGCTCGGTCAGATACTCGATAGTGAAGGTATCACTCTGCTCGGCCATCGGGTGCATCCCCGCCGAGACCGAAATATTTTCATAAGGCCGGACCTTTTCCAGCATCGCCGGGTATTTATCGAGGTTGATGGATACACACAGCATGTGCTCCACGCCAGAATCTACGGTCTGCTTGACCAGCTGATCAAAGCTGTTATCAAACTCGGATAGATCGATACAGTCGAGATGACAATGAGAATCTACTAACACTGCAGCATTAAAGATAAAAGCATTAAGTATTAGTTACATGGTATGAGTGATACGATCAGATTTCATCGCACCAGCGAGATGTGTCTCTATCTTACCGCGTGTTGCACCTTTATCCTGTGGCGAGAACTGTACACCGACACCGTGCGCGCGGTTACCCTGTGCTCCCGGTGGGGTCATCCAGATGATCTTGCCTGCCACGGGTAGACGTTCGCCGTCATCCATCAAGCTCAACAGCATAAATACTTCGTCACCGAGGTCGTATGACTTGTTGGTAGGTATAAACAGACCGCCGTTTTTTACATATGGCATGAAAGCAGCATACAAAGATGATTTATCTTTGATACTCAAAGATAACATTCCGGGGCGTGCGCTTGGACTACTCATGATATATACCTGCTAAAGTATTGATGTTAATTATTATAAGTTGTCCCATGATAATAGCAGATTTTCCCATAATAGCTGCTCATTCAAAGCGATTGATGCATGCTGGATGTTGAAATTAAGCTGATCGTGGAAACGAAATAAACGTTGCTGATTAACTTTTTTGCTCAACGCCTTTAACTTACTGCGATGCTGGCTATTGATGATCTCGGTCTCTGGCCCGCAGGCGATCATCCGGCTCAGATCCGAGGTCCAGCTCAACATGCCTTCTAATGTCTGAAGCTTGGTAAATTTTGCTAATTTTGCCGCATATTCCAGTGAGGACTTGCCGCAGATAGCGGCTGTCATCGCTTCAGCCAGCATTTGCTGCTGTTCGACGCTGTGCAGGTTCTCGAGGGCAGAAAGCGGCGAGCCCGAAGCATAACTCAATGCCTGCCGTATCTGCTCATCACTGGCATCATTGCCCTGTTGGCTAGCTTTCAGCCAGGACAGGGCCTGCGATTCCTCCGGCACGGTAAATCGCAGCAACTGGCAGCGGCTGCGTATGGTCACCGGCAGGCGGTGTGAACGGGCACTGGTCAATATCATCAGCACTTCTTTTCCAGGCTCTTCCAGGGTCTTGAGCAGGCTATTGGCGGCAGCAAGGGTCAGCTGGTCTGCCTGCTCGATGATGGCGATACGGTAACCACTGTACTGGCTGGTCTGGTTTAATTTATCACACAGTTCACGCACATTATCGATGCGTATACTAAGCGCTGGTTTTTTACTGGTTGAATTCTCAGCCGCTTGCGGACGTAGGTAATGCAGATCGGGATGCGTATCAGCAGCGAGCAAGTGGCAGGACTGGCAGCTGCCGCAGGCCTGCCGGTCTTCTGTGGGATGCTGACACAATAGCGCATTTGCCAGTGAAACAGCAAACTCCGCTTTTCCCAGACCCTGGTTGCCATGCAGGAACAGGGCATGAGGCAGACGGCCGGAGGTTATCAGCTGTTTTACCTGTTGCCATTGTGATTGTTGCCAGGGGTAGATCATCGCAAAATATTATCAGATTTTTCATTTATAGATATATGATTCTTCAACCTTGCCATCTCAATAAACTTGTTTACTTATAAACCCTGTCATCTCAAAAAACTTGCCTTCTTGAAAACCCTGTCATCTCGAACAGATGTGAGAGATCTAACACGCCGCGATCATAAGATCTCTCACATCCGTTCGAGATGACAGAATAGGCATTTCTATTGTAGATAGATGTTTGTATTTCGGGGAGAGGTTTGTATTGTAGATAGGGGTTTGCACTGAAAGATGAATAGATATCTTTAGTGAGCAGGTGTTTTAGTGAAGCCTAAAGAAAAGATTATTTGTCAAGCTTCAATGGGGCTTCCAGAGAAACACTGCCATCATCGATCATTAACTGATGATGTTATATTCGACCAATTTTTGCTGTACCTGCTGTTGCACATCAGCAAGCTCTTTTGACGCATCGACCAGGCAGATACGCTGCGGGTTTTTCTCTGCCAGATCGATATAGGCGGCTCTCACCCGTTGAAAGAATTCATCCTGCTCTTTTTCGATACGGTCAGGTTCACTCCTGCTGCCGGCTCGTGCGCGCCCTATCTCCACCGGCGCATCGAGGATGATGGTCAGGTCGGGACGCAATTCGCCCTGCACCCAGGTCTCAAGCCCGCTGATCTTGTCGACATCGAGTTGACGTCCGCCTCCCTGGTAAGCGTAAGTGGCTTCTGTAAAACGATCACATAATACGGTCTTACCGTCGGTCAGCGCAGGCTGGATGACCTTTGACAGATGCTCCGCACGTGCGGCAAACATCATCAACAGCTCCGCATCAGGGCTCATGTTCTCATCTGAGTGGCTCAACAACAGGCCGCGCAGCGCTTCACCAAGGCTGGTCCCACCTGGCTCCCTGGTGACCACACAGTCGTGACCGGAAGTTTCCAGCAGCTCCTTTATGTACAGCAGGTTGCTCGTCTTACCGACGCCCTCGATACCTTCTAAGGTTATAAATTTTGCCATTTTTCAGTGATTCTTATTTTTGATTATTATATTTATTCGTATCCCGCTATATCAGCGTTTCTTACGCTGATACTTATCGACGGCTTTCTCATGGTCTTTCAGGTTTGTCGAAAACTCGTGCCTGCCGCTGCCGTCGCCATAGGCGACGAAATAGAGATACTCCGTCTTGTCAGGGTGTAATGTCGCATGGATCGCTTCCCTGCCCGGTAACGCGATCGGTGTTGGCGGCAGACCATGTCGAGTATAGGTATTATAAGGCGTATCTTTTCGCAGATCCCTGAACCGGATATTACCGTCATAGTTTTCGATACCATAGATGACCGTTGGATCGGTCTGCAGCCGCATCTTCTTTCGCAGGCGATTGATAAACAGTCCGGCGATCAGTGGCCGCTCTTCTGCAATGGCACTCTCCTTCTCGACGATAGATGCCAGGATCAGTGCCTCATAAGGCGTTTTCAGCGGCAGGTTTTCTTCACGCCGTTCCCATTCCTGCGCCAGGGTTCTCGCCATCTCATCATAAGCACGCGTTAGCAGCTCTTTATCGGTAACACCCCTGGATACATAGTAGGTATCCGGGTAAAAACGTCCTTCCGGGTGCTCGCCTTCATGACCCAGCGCAGCCATGATCTCTTCATCAGAAAGATCTTTCAGCTTGCTGGTGACCACCGGGCTGTTCTGTATGGTCTCCAGTACCTGACGAAAGGTATAACCTTCTATCAGAGCGATGCCATGCTGCACGACATTCCCTGCGACCATATTATCGAGTAGTTCAGCAAGGGTCGATCCGGGCGTGATGATATATTCCCCTGCCTGCAGGCGGGTTTCCTGACGCATCAACTTGCCCCAGATCAGGAAGTAATTTTTGTTCTGCAGATAGCCTCTTTCTATCAGCTGGTTTGCCAGTGAACGCACCGATGAGCCGCGTGTAAAGATAATGGTTTCATGCTCTTCAATAACTATCGGTTCATTCATCTCCGAATATATTTTTGAAGAGAAATAAAAGGCCACCAGCAACACGATGCTGGCGATGGCGAAAATTGCAGGCAATCCTTTTTTAAACAGCTTGAACATAATCTTTTATAGAAACCAGTAGTGCTTTAAATATCAGGTCAGTGACGGCGAAATCTTTATATATCGTATCACCGAGTTTAGTAACACGTTTCATACCAATCAAACTGTTTGTGATAAATAATTCATCCATCGTCAATAAATCTTCAACTGTCAGCCTGGCCTCCGATAGCGGCAGCCTGTTTTTCGCTGCCAGCTCAACTATCGCGTCACGCATGACACCCCGAATACCTGAGCGATCCAGCACAGGCGTGAACACCTGCCCGTCTCTTACAGCAAACAGGTTGCTCATGGTTCCTTCTATCACCTCGTGATCTGCATTGAGCATGAGACCATCGATGAACGCAGCTTTCCTGTCATGCCACTCATTTCTGGCCATGACATTCTCCAGACGGTTGAGATGCTTCATACCTGCGAGCGACTCATTGATCGAGACCTGCTGATCGCAGATGAACAATTCACCGGCCAGCAAGGTACCGTTCAGGATCGATGAGTAACTGGCATCCAGACCTGATAACAGCACCATGCGATTTGCCGATATATCCCTGGTATAGCTATAGCCACGCTCGCCGAGACCGCGGCTGAGTAAGATTTTTATCACACGGTGTTCTGCCGCTCCATTGCTGGAGACAAGTTCCGTTATATCCTGAAGCAGTGTCTGCTCATCAGGGCATACTATCTTCAGCTTCTCTGCCGATGTGCGCAGGCGCTGATAATGCTGCGGCCAGTAATACAGCCTGTTATCAGAACACAGTATGGTCTCGAACAGGCCATCGCCATAGTGTATCGAACGGTCGCTGATCAATAGATGGTCAGTTGCAACCCCGTTGATCATGCATTTACTGGTCATCGGTTTCATCACCCAGGGTGAATATTTTGAGCAACCCTTTTGCCTTGGCGCGGGTCTCATCGAGTTCGTTCAATGCCACCGAGTCGCTGACGATACCGCCTCCCGCGCGAAAACTGATCTCGTTGCTATAGCTGTCACGTACCATGGTTCTTATCAGTATATTGAAATCCATGCTGCCATCCCGGTTGATATAGCCCAGGGAACCAGTGTAAGCCCCTCTTGCCTGCTGTTCCAGTTCTGCCAGTATCTCGATGCAGCGAACTTTTGGACAGCCGGTGATGGTTCCTCCGGGAAAGACCGCCCGCAGCACATCGACGGGGGACCTTGCATCAGCCAATCTGCCACGCACATTAGAAACGATGTGATGGACATGTTGCCAGCTTTCGAGCACCATCAGCTCATTGACTTCGATCGTACCCGGCTGACAGACACGTCCGAGGTCGTTACGCTCGAGGTCGATCAGCATGATATGTTCCGCCTGCTCTTTAGGATGTGACAGCAGCTCTTTGGCCAGGGCCTCATCGCTGCGCTCATCGATATCCCGCGGACGGGTACCGGCTATCGGCCGTGTCTCGACGATACCGTCGCGGAGTGATACCAGGCGCTCTGGGGATGAGCTGATAATCGTCATATTCTCAAAGCATGCCAGCGCAGCAAAGGATGACGGATTCATCCGCGACAGGGCATCGAATAAAGCTGCATCTGCAACATCCTGTTTCAGCACGGCGCGCCATAGCCGGGAAAGGTTGGCCTGGAAGATATCTCCATCGACGATATAACGCTTTATCTTTTCGACCTGCTCGAGGTAGGGCTCGGGGTCAGATTCCTGTAATGACTGAAGCTCGATTGCTTCATCTGATGTGATTGCTTGCGGGCTGTTTGTTATGGTCAGAAAATCCTTCTCTATCTCATCCAGCAGGTCGCTGTATTCGTCTTCTGCAATGGCAAAACACTGCTTGCTCTGCTTATCGATGACGATGGCAGCAGGACAGCGTGTCGCGACAGCCAGTGGCTGCGAGTCTGGCAATCGAGGCATCGACAGGCAGGGTTCGATCTCTTGCGCCATCTCATAAGACAGGAAAACGAACCAGCCGCCGCTAAACGGCAGAGCATGATCTTCGTTAGCATCTTCTTTTGTTTCTTTTTCTTTTTGAAACAGGACTTCCAGGGTATCAAGGAAACCGGGACGCAGCTCCACATCTTTGTCAGTACAATGCAGCGACTTGTCAGCATTCATGGTCAGCTGGTATTGCGGACAGGCGATCAATATATCGTATTGTGTATTATTCTCACGTGCTGCACTGCTTTTCAACAGGTAGGGATAACGTCGAGCGTCAAGCTGATGGAAACGCAGAAGATCTGGGATCCCTGCTTCCCGGCCGTCCTGGCGCGTTATTAATAGCCGCGTTTTAAGTGACACGGAGAGTCTCGGCTAATTTGAAATGTTTCAGTTTAATTTCTTGAAGATCAGGGTTCCGTTGGTGCCACCGAATCCAAACGAGTTAGATAAAGCATAATCGATCTTCATGTCACGTGCCGTGTTAGGTACGTAATCAAGATCACAGCCCTCTCCAGGTTCATCTAGATTAATCGTGGGTGGAGCCACCTGGTCTTTGATCGCCATCACCGAGAACACGGCCTCGATACCACCAGCTGCACCAAGCAGGTGGCCAGTCATCGACTTAGTGGAACTGACCGCTGTCTTATAGGCATGATCACCGAGCGCGTTCTTCACAGCATTTGTCTCAGCGACATCACCGGCGGGCGTCGAAGTACCATGCGCATTGACATAATCGATGGCTTCAGCATCGATACCGGCATCCTTCATTGCCAGTTTCATGCACTTTCCGGCACCGCTGCCATCTTTTACCGGCATGGTCATGTGATAGGCATCACTGTTGTAACCGAAGCCGGCAACCTCACAGTAGATCGAGGCGCCGCGGGCTTTGGCATGTTCATACTCTTCCAGTACCAGTACACCGGCACCATCACCGAGCACGAAACCGTCACGGTCTTTGTCCCACGGGCGACTCGCGGCAGCCGGGTCATCATTGCGTGTAGACAATGCCCTGGCTGCAGCAAAACCGGCGATACCCAGTGGTGAAGACGCCATTTCTGCACCACCGGCGAACATCACATCGGCATCACCATAAGCGATTATCCTGGCTGATTCACCGATACTGTGCGTACCTGTAGAACAGGCGGTGACGATAGCGATATTCGGGCCTTTTACACCATAACGTATGGAGAAGTTGCCTGAGATCATGTTGATGATTGAACCGGGAACAAAGAATGGCGATATCTTTCTAGGCCCGCCATTGTTTAACTTTTCGTTGTTGATCTCGATCATCGGTAAGCCACCGATACCAGAACCGATAGCGACGCCGATTCTCTCGGCATTATCCTCGGTGATCTCCAGACCTGAATCTTTTAATGCTTCATCAGCGGCAACCAGACCATAATGGATGAAGGTATCCATTTTTTTCAGTTCTTTCGGTGGCACTACATCGCTTGCATCAAAGTCTTTGACCGTTGCAGCAATCTTTGCCGAGAAATCGCTAGTATCAAATTTATCAATCGAAATTACACCGCTATTACCAGCAATGATATTGTCCCATGATTGTTTGAGATTATTACCAACCGGTGAAACGATTCCAAGACCAGTAACAACAACGCGACGTTTTGACAAATTTAGCCTCTTTGAAAGTTACAAAAAACCATGCTCGTTAACGCTAGCGCTAACAGGCGATGATTTTTTATTTTAAACTAAACATCAGCAATACGGACGTATTGCCTCCGCTTGAACGCTGTTTAGCTTGAGTGTGCGTTTACGTAATCGATTGCCTGCTGAATCGTTGTAATTTTTTCAGCTTCTTCATCAGGGATCTCACACTCAAACTCTTCTTCAAGGGCCATTACCAGCTCTACAGTATCAAGTGAGTCTGCACCTAAGTCATCAACAAAAGAAGCTTCATTTGTTGCTTGTTCTTCAGTTGCACCTAATTGCTCTATGACAATTTTACGAACGCGTTCTTCAGCTGTGCTCATCTATTTTTCCTCTAGTTTTGACCCAAAAGATCAATATAGTAATTAACTCTCAAAGGAGCTATTTGGATTGGTATTTCAAGTTGCGCGGTATTCTAGTGAATTAGAGCGGTACTTGCCAGTCGAATTCCACATTTAATATCCGCATTTAAAATTACAATTTATCTAAATAAATACAAGTAGTTAAATAACAATATTAAAGTAATTAATAATTTAAGATCAGGTAACTGATAAAAATTTATGACTATTTTACTCGAAAGCCGATGATATCACTCGACTTACGGCATATACATACCGCCATTTACGTTGATCGTTTCACCGGTAATATAAGCTGCCGCAGGACTGGCAAGAAAGGCCACGGCAGCAGCGATGTCCGCCGGGTCACCCAACCTGTTCAACGGAATCTGACTGATCAGCGCCTCTCTCTGTTCTTGCGGAAGTTCGCGAGTCATGTCGGTATCGATGAAACCTGGTGCGACACAGTTAACCGTAATATTTCTGGAGCCTATCTCTCTCGCTAGTGATTTAGTAAAACCCAGCATACCGGCTTTCGTTGCCGAATAGTTGGTCTGTCCGGGATTGCCGGTCAAGCCGACGACAGAAGCGATATTGATAATACGCCCTTTTTTCTTTTTCATCATGCTGCGGATGACCGCTTTAGACAGGCGATAGATAGATGTCAGGTTGGTATCGATGATATCGTTCCACTGATCCTCTTTCATCATCATCAACAGGTTGTCTTTTGTTATACCGGCATTGTTGACCAGTATGGAAACAGGGCCGAATTCATCGCTTATTGATTTGATAACAGCCGCTATCGAATCAGCATCGGTAACGTTGAGGCACATGCCCTTACCGCCACTAGAGTCGGTCGCCGCCAGGTACTGTGAAATATTATCAGCACCGCCATCTGATGTAGCCGTACCAATAACCGTTGCACCGAGTGCCGCCAGCTGTTCCGCGATAGCTTTGCCGATGCCGCGGCTCGCTCCTGTGACCAGCGCGACTTCGCCTTCTAATTCTTTACTCATAATTATCTAACCTGATTAAAACTATATAATATTCTGTTATATATGCTAACAGCGGTATATCACCGATCAATTTCCGCTAATAAGACCAGCTAAGCTATTTGTTTTAAGCCATGGACTCGAGAAACTTATCCATCGAAGCGGTAGTATCCAGTGAGAAGCTCTTAACATCTGCGTTTATACGACGTGTAAGACCACCTAAAACTCTTCCGGGACCACATTCGATGACGACGTCAGCACCATCACTGATTATCTGTACGGTGTGTGTCCATTGCACCGGATTATATAACTGTTTTACCAGTGCATCACGGATCGCGTCAGGCTCATCATGAGATTTAGCATCGACGTTATGTATCACCTGGATCTTTGGTTTTTCGATGTTGATGTCTTTCATGTATTCTGCCAGCTGCTCTGCAGCAGGCTTCATCAGTGAGCTATGAGAAGGTACGCTGACAGGTAATGGCAGGGCACGCTTTGCACCCTCTTCTTTCAAGCGCTCCATGGCGACATTTACTGCTTCTGTGGCACCGGCGATAACGACCTGACCGGGTGAATTAAAGTTCACTGCCTCGACAGGTTTACCGACATCGGCAGTCACTTGCTCGCATATGCTAATGATCGGATCATCAGGCAAGCCGATGATGGCCGCCATCGCCCCTTCACCCTCCGGTACCGCAGCCTGCATCAGCTGGCCACGTTTAGCGACCAGCTTGATCGCATCCTCGAAATCCAGTGATTGTGCCGCGACCAGCGCCGCGTACTCGCCCAGGCTATGGCCGGCAAATACCATCGGCGTCAACATGCACTGTTGCTGCATCACGCGCATTACGGCTATATCTGCAGCCAGCATGACAGGCTGAGTGATCTCTGTCTGATTGATCTTTTCAGCAGGACCATTACAGACGATATCCCAGGTGTCATAACCCAGGACGTCGGAGGCCTGCTGGAAGGTTTCCTGAACTTGTGGCCAGTCTGCTGCATAGTCAGACAACATGCCGATCGATTGCGAACCCTGGCCAGGGAAAACGACAACAATATTCATACCATCCATAAATTAGCCCTGCTGCTTCTTATTATTTGGTCTTTCATTATCTTTGTGAAACTATATTTCTCGCGAAAGCGCAAAGCACGCGAAGAAAAATTAATATAACCTCTGTGAGTCTGCGCCTCAGCGTGAGATTAACTTCTTTTTGTTATTATTTAGATAAGTATTTTTTACCTGGTTGAAGGATCATTTTAAATCCAGAACGTCCTGCATATCATACAAACCATTGCTCTGTTCCTGCAACCACAATGCTGCTCTCACCGCGCCATTTGCAAAAGTCATTCGGCTGGATGCTTTGTGCGTGATCTCAACGCGTTCACCGATACCAGCAAACATCACGGTATGATCACCGACGATATCACCGGCTCGGATGGTCTCGAAGCCGATAGTCTTACGGTCACGCTCTGCGGTAACCCCTTCGCGTCCATAGACAGCACATTCATCCAGGTTTCTGCCCAGCGCATCTGCTACCACCTCGCCCATACGCAAGGCTGTACCGGATGGTGCATCGACCTTATGGCGGTGGTGCGCTTCTATGACTTCTATATCAACTTCATCACCGAGGACGCGGGCAGCGATATCCAGCAGCTTGAAACACAGGTTGACGCCGACACTCATATTTGGTGCAAAAACGACGCCTATGGTTTCTGAGGCTCTCTTGATTATCTGTTTTTCTTCATCGCTGAAGCCGGTAGTACCGATGACGATGTTTTTGCCGTTAGCAACGCAGATGGCGAGATTCTGTAGCGTGACCTCGGGGCGGGTGAAGTCAACCAGGGTATTAAAATCGCCTGTCACATCTGTTAGCTGAGAAGCGACTGTTTTATTCAGGGTACCGACACCGGCCATCTCGCCGGCATCTCGTCCGATATAGGGGCTGCTGCTATGTTCGATGGCAGCTCCTAACTGGCAATTTGAATTTTCGTAACAGGCCTGTATCAGGTTGCGTCCCATACGACCGGCGGCGCCTGTAACTGCGATATCTAACATCTGAACCCCAATGATTCTTATTATTTTTCTAGTCTGCCATTATATTACCTTGAAACAAACTGTACACAGGCAAAAAATACGAAAAAAAACGCAAATACTGAAAGCTATCACAAGCCTGGTATTCGCGTTATTGAAATGGCCGCACTTGGCAGAACAGCTAGTCGCCTTTTCAGGCTTTCAGGTCGTCGAAAAACTTATTCATACGATCGCCCCATGAGTCGTGCTGGGGGCTGTGTTTTGAGCCGCTATCCTGTAACGACTTTTCGAATTCCTTGAGCAGATCTTTCTGCTTGTTACTCAGCTTGACCGGGGTCTCGACATTCACCCGGCATAGCAGGTCTCCGGTGGCGCCGCCGCGAACCGGTTTGACACCCTTACCTCGCATACGGAAGAGCTTACCGGTCTGGGTCTCACTCGGTATCTTCAGACGCAGCTTGCCATCAAGCGTAGGCACTTCGATCTCACCACCCAGGGTTGCGGTACCGATCGAGATGGGCATCTCGCAGAACAGGTCGTTATCATCACGGGTGAAGATATCATGCGGTTTTACGTGCATCTGCACGTACAGATCACCATTCGGAGCGCCCTGTTCACCCGCCTCACCTTCGTTGGCGAGACGAATCCTGTCACCTGTATCAACACCGGCAGGGACCTTGACTGAGAGTGTTTTCTGCTCCTGCTTACGCCCCTGGCCGTGACAGTCGGGGCATGGATCACTGATCATCTTGCCTTTACCACGACACTGAGGACAGGTTTGCTGTACTGCAAAGAAACCCTGCTGCATACGGACCTGGCCAGCACCATGACAGGTGGTACAGGTTGTAGCCGATGTGCCCTTCTTTGCGCCACTGCCTGCACAGGTCTCACATGAAACCAGTGTCGGTACTTTAATTTTAACTTCGGTACCAAATACTGCGTCTTCCAGGGTCAACTCGAGATTGTATTGCAGGTCAGAGCCACGTTGCGCACGTTGACCACGACGGCCGCCGCCACCAAATATATCGCCAAATACATCGCCAAAGATGTCTTCAAAACCACCGCCGGCACCCGGGCGCCCACCCATAGAGGGATCGACGCCAGCATGGCCGTATTGATCATAGGCTGCACGCTTGTTAGCGTCGGAAAGGACTTCATGGGCTTCTTTTGCTTCTTTAAATTTGGCTTCGGATTCTTCCGAATCATCGGTATTACGATCCGGGTGGTACTTCATCGCAAGGCGGCGGAAGGCTTTTTTCAGGTCCGCTTCACTTGCGTCGCGTGACACACCCAGGACTTCGTAATAACATCGTTTTGACATGGTCTTCAATTCTGTAATTTATTATTTGAATTAATAAAACTGTTTCACAACAGAAGCGCGAAGCAACAGAGAAACAATCAATAACTGTTTTTTATCTCTGCAACTCCGCGCCCTGGTTAACAGCGTCGGTTAACTTGTAAAGTTACTTGTTGTCTTTGCCTTCTTTAACTTCTTCGAACTCGGCATCGACGACATCGTCTGCAGCTGCATTGTCAGTCTGCTCGGCACCTGGCTGAGCTTCGCCGGCCTGCGCTGCCTGCTCGGCATACGCTTTCTCGGCAATCTTGCCTGCTGCAGCTGTCAAGGCTTCTGTCTTCGCTTCGATATCAGCTTTATCATCACCTTCCATCGCTGCCTTCAGATCTGCGATGGCTGCTTCTGCTGCTGCTTTCTCGTCAGCTTCGACCTTGTCACCCAGGTCCTTGATAGACTTTTCAGTACCGTGAATCATGTTTTCAGCAGTATTTTTTGCTGTAACAAGTTCATGTGCTTTCTTGTCTTCTTCAGCATGTGCTTCTGCATCCTTGATCATCTGATCTACTTCATCATCAGACAGACCGCTTGAGGCCTTGATCACGATAGACTGTTCTTTACCAGTCGCCTTGTCTTTAGCTGATACGTTCAGGATACCGTTTGCATCGATATCGAAAGACACTTCGATCTGCGGTACGCCGCGTGGTGCAGGCGGGATATCACTCAGATCGAAACGTCCCAGTGATTTATTGCCTGTTGCCATCTCGCGCTCACCCTGTAACACGTGAACGGTTACTGCAGACTGGTTATCATCTGCTGTCGAGAACACCTGTGATGCCTTGGTAGGAATCGTGGTGTTTTTCTCAACCAGTTTGGTCATTACACCACCCATAGTTTCGATACCCAGTGACAGAGGTGTTACGTCGAGCAACAGGATGTCGTTAACATCACCGCCTAATACACCACCCTGGATAGCTGCACCCATAGCGACTGCCTCATCAGGGTTAACGTCTTTACGTGGTTCTTTGCCGAAGAACTTCTGTACTTCTTCCTGAACCTTGGGCATACGTGTCTGGCCACCGACCAGGATCACTTCGTTGATATCACTGGCAGAAAGACCTGAGTCTTTCAACGCCTGTTTGCATGGATCGATGGTTCTTGCGATCAGCTCACCGACCAGGCTTTCCAGCTTGGCACGTGTCAGCTTGATATTTAAGTGCTTGGGACCGCTGGCATCTGCAGTGATGTACGGCAGGTTGACATCGGTTGACTGTGTTGATGACAACTCGATCTTCGCCTTCTCCGCAGCTTCTTTCAGACGCTGCAGCGCTAGTGGGTCGTTGTGCAGATCAACACCGTTGTCTTTCTTGAACTCATCTGAGAGGTAATCGATCAGGCGTGTATCAAAGTCTTCACCACCGAGGAATGTGTCACCATTGGTCGCCAGTACTTCAAACTGGTGCTCGCCATCGATCTCAGCGATCTCGATGATAGACACGTCAAAGGTACCACCACCGAGGTCATAGACCACGATCTTGGAATCACCGCGTGACTTGTCCATACCGTATGCCAGTGCGGCAGCTGTAGGCTCATTGATGATACGTTTTACGTCGAGGCCAGCAATACGGCCAGCATCTTTCGTTGCCTGACGCTGAGAGTCATTAAAGTATGCAGGTACGGTGATAACCGCTTCTGTAACTTCCTGACCAAGGTATTCTTCTGCAGTCGATTTCATCTTCTGCAGGATACGTGCAGAGACTTCTGGCGGTGCCATCTTCTTGCCTTTTGCTTCTACCCAGGCATCACCATTATCAGCTTTGATGATATTGTATGGCACGAGTTTGATATCGCGCTGTACGACATCTTCGTCAAAACGACGACCGATTAGTCGTTTTACCGCGAATATGGTGTCGTTAGGGTTGGTTACTGCCTGGCGTTTCGCAGATGCGCCAACAACGACCTCGTCATCGGTGAATGCGACGACCGAAGGCGTGGTACGATCGCCTTCTGCATTTTCGATAACCTTGACTGAATCACCGTCCATGACGGCGACACAGGAGTTGGTTGTACCTAAATCTATACCTATAATTTTACCCATTGCTGGTCTCCAATATTTTCTTTAATCTTTAAAATCTCTGCCTGCCCGAACCGCCCTCTTTGGGCTCATACTCGTTGCATTTCTGCAGTAATAATGTTGATAGCTTTTATGTGGGGCTGCTTTTATTAAATACAAGGAATAAAACAGCTATTTACCTAATTAAATTAATGTTATTCAAGCAGGCGCTGAATTTGTCCTTAGCTCTCTTCTTCAACCGCTTTAGAAACCATCACCATGGCTGGACGTATCAGGCGATCATTGAGCGAGTAACCCTTCTGCATGACCGCGATCACTGTATTTGGCTCGACTTCTGCATTTGGCTGCATGGTCATCGCCTGGTGTTTTTCCGGATCAAATTTTTCGTTTAGAGGATCGATCTCTTCGATGCCGAGTTTCTCCATCATCTTCATCAGCATATTCATGGTCAGTTCCATGCCTTCTCGAAGACTTTCAGCACTGGCATCTTCAACAGCCAGGCCCATACCCATGCTATCCATTACCGGCAGCAGCTCGTTAACAAATTTTTCGATGCCATATTTATGTGCATTCTCGACATCTTTGGCATTGCGACGTCGCAGGTTATCCATCTCTGCCTTTGCGCGCAGGTACTGTTCCCAGTTTTCAGAAGCTTTAGCCTGTGCTTTCTCCAGCTGAGCCTCGAGACTATCGGCATTTTTTTCTGGTGAATCCAGTTTTTCCTCACCCTTGTGCTCATCTTCAAGCCTTTCCTGCTCTGCACCTTCTACCTGGTCCATCACTTCTTCATTCTTTTGCTTATCTGCTGACATTGTGTATCTCTTACTAAATTTGTTGATTTGAGGCAATCTATGGTGGCAAAACCATGTAATTCAAGGTCAAAAAAGGGGTTTTATTAAATTATTTCGCCGTTCGATTACAGCTTCAGCGCATCACCCAGTAATTTTGCCGTGATATCAACCACCGGGATGACACGATCATAATTCATCCTGGCCGGACCGATCACACCGAGGACACCGACGGTATTGCCTGAGACCGAATATGGCGCCGTGATCACGCTGCAATCGCCAAAGCCGCTAAAGCCGGCTTCATGACCGATGAAAATCTTTACCCCCTCTCCCTGCACACAGCGGTCGAACAGGCCGAGCATCTCACGCTTCCTGTTGAATATTTCAAACAGGTGCTGCAGCTGCTGGCTGTCAGTACTGTTGTTATATCGAACCAGGTTGGTCTCGCCCTGAACGATAAAATCCGGCCGCTTCACATCGTTGCCTGATAGTGCTTTATCAGCCACTTCCACTGCTGTTTTCATAACACTATCGACGTCCTGCCTTGTTTGATCCAGATCCATAAGCAGACTGTCCCGGATCTCGTGCACATCGCGTCCGGTGAACTGTTGATTGAGGTAATTTGCGGCATGCTGCAGCTCATCTGCAGTGTACTCACGATCCACATGCAAGACCTTGTTCTGTACATCTTTTTCGTTGGTCACCAGGATCGCCAGGATGCGTTTCTCCGGAAGCGGCAGGAACTCTATGTGACGCAGTTTGGCATTGGTCTGCTTTGGCACGGTGACGATCCCTGCCATATGTGTCATCTCGGACACCATCTGTGAGGCATGATTGACCAGTTCACTCATATCCATATCTGGATCGAGCTGTGCCTGTAAGCGGCTTAGCATCTTGTCTTCGATCGGCTGCACTTCCAGCAGGTTATCGACGAACAGTCGCAAGCCCTGCTCTGTCGGAATACGGCCCGCAGAGGTATGCGGCGCCACCACCAGCCCTTTCTTCTCCAGGCTGCACATGACGTTACGGATCGTCGCCGGGCTGATATCGAGGCCGGCATCCTGGGCCAGTTTCTTTGAGCCGACGGGCTGTCCATCATCGATATAACTCGCCACCAGCTGCTTGAGCAGGATGGCTGCGCGTTCGTTTAGGACCAGTGGTTTATTCAATGTAATAGTTCTGCTAATTAATGCTTTAGCAATCTATAGGGGCGAGTGCCAAGAAAACAAGGATTATGGTAGCAAACAGCAGCATGGTCAAGACAGACAAAGTAAAGACTGAGAGACAAAGATGAAGCTGATACAGGCGCTTCCAGAACAATCGCCTACTGAGATATTATTTACACAGAATCAATTGCCTGACACTAGTACCCTTCACATCTACAGGGTGATTATTTGTTTATATGTGGTTAGAGTTGTTAGCGTATAATGCAGATTTTTAAAAGACACTGGCCGTTAACGCTGTACCCATGACAGAACCATCTACCGCTCGCATCCGTGAGATACCGTATAATTACACATCGTATTCTGATCGAGAGATCATCCTACGGTTTCTTGGCGAAGAAAGCTGGCACATCATCGAAAGGCTCCGTGGTTCACGCCGCACCGGTCATTCTGCCCGCATGCTATTCGAAGTCCTCGGAGACATGTGGATCATCAAGCGCAACCCTTATGTAAAAGACGATTTACTGAATAATAAAAAACGCCGTGAATCGTTGATCTCTGCACTCAAACACCGTTTGAAGCAGGTCGAGTTACGTGCCAATGGCAATAGTGATGCTTTGATACTGCACAGTAACTGCCTGGCAGCAATTCAAAGCTTCGAACAGGGCTTATTAGACCAGATAGCATTACGCCAGAAATGTAAAAAAGTTTTAGGTCGGATCACTTCGCTCAATAACATTGATTTCAGCGGCCTGGCTCGTGTCGCACACTCTACCGATGCCACCGACTGGCGTATCGCTATGCCTTTCGTCGTGATCAAACCGGACACAGAAGACGAAGTCGCTGCAATCGTACGAGCATGCATCGATCTTGGGCTGACCATCATCCCTCGTGGTGGCGGTACCGGTTATACCGGAGGCGCAATCCCGTTGCATTCAAATACGGCTGTGATCAATACCGAGAAACTGGAAAGCCTTGGCAGGATCAAACAAACCAGTCTCGCAGGCGTCGATGGCACCCACCCGGTTGTCGAATGCGGTGCCGGTGTCATCACCCGCCGGGTTTCAGATCTGGCTGAGAGCAACGCTTTGGCCTTTGCTGTCGACCCGACATCACAGGATGCATCGACCATCGGCGGTAATATCGCGATGAATGCCGGCGGTAAGAAAGCAGTCACCTGGGGGACGGCACTGGACAACCTGGTCTCCTGGCGCATGGTGACACCTGACGGCCTGTGGATGGAAGTCGAACGCATCAATCATAACCTCGGCAAGATACATGACCAGCAGGATGTTACATTCAGCATCACCAGATACGATACCGATGGCAGCACTATCATCGGCGAGCCGGAAATACTGTCGTTACACGGACAGGATTTTCGCAAAGCAGGACTTGGTAAGGACGTAACCGACAAATTCCTCTCCGGACTGCCCGGTATTCAGAAGGAAGGCTGTGATGGCCTGATAACCTCTGGCCGCTTCCTGCTACACAGGATGCCGGAACACAAGCGCACCATCTGCCTCGAATTTTTCGGCAGTGACATCGCTGAAGCAGTGCCGGCGGTAGTAGAAGTGAAACAGCTGCTCGATGATGATAAAGCGGTCTTACTCACCGGCCTCGAACATCTCGACGAACGTTATATCAAAGCGGTGAAATACACCACCAAGGCGAGTAGCAGTGAAGGAACGTTTGTTGGCCGGCCCAAGATGGTATTGCTGGCAGACATCGCATCAGATGATGAAACGTTGGTAAAAGCGGCTGCCGAGAGGGTCATCGAAACCAGCAAGAAGAGAAATGCCCAGGGTTTCATCGCCGTCAGTGCCGAAGCACGAAAACGTTTCTGGCTCGACCGCGCGAGAACGGCTGCCATCTCTGCGCACACCAATGCATTCAAGATCAACGAGGATGTCGTCATCCCGTTGCCGCGGCTGGCAGAATACAATCGCGGTATCGAATGCATCAATATCGAACAGTCGATCAACAACAAGATAAAGATATGTGACGCCATCACACAGTACCTCGACAGCAACCTGAAAGATGCCGCCGAGGACGATGAATATGCCACCAGTACTGAAGCAGAAGAGATCATCCAGAAAAAATGTGAGACCGCCAGGCATCTCATCGCAACCAGGAAACAGCGCTGGTCCAACATCCTGCAAAACCTCGAGTCCCCGGCTGTAGAAGTAAGAAGCCTGTTACTCGAGAGCGAACAGGAAAGCATCAGGGACGGCGATCTCCTGATCGACCTGCTATTGCGCCGTGACTGCATAATCTCCTACAGCGAAGAGATATACCGTGCCCTGAGTGAAATATTTTCCGGCCAGGACCTGAAGCCCGTGCGTGAGAAGTTCAAGCAGATACACCGGGAGATAAAAGACGCGAAGTTATTCGTTGCCCTGCATATGCATGCCGGTGACGGAAACGTACATACCAATATCCCGGTACACTCCGATAACTACGCCATGCTGCATGAAGCCGATAGGATCGTCGATAAGATCATGGCGTTAGCGCAGTCACTCGATGGCGTCATCTCCGGCGAACACGGTATAGGGCTGACCAAGATCCAGTATCTCGAAAATGAAAAACTGGATGCTTTCGCCGAATACAAGAACAGGGTCGATCCGCAACAGAATTTCAACAAGGACAAGTTATCTGCTTCATCGAGTCTCGACCTGGCATACACGCCATCACTGCGACTTGTACAGCAGGAAGCGATCATACTCGAAGACAGTGAACTGGGCTCGCTGAACAACGAGATAAAAAACTGTCTGCGCTGCGGCAAATGCAAACCGAAATGCATGACCCATGTGCCGCGTGCGAACCTGTACTATTCGCCACGCGACAAGATATTAGCCACCGGCCTGATGATCGAAGCTTTCCTCTATGAAGAACAGACCAGGCGAGGTGTCTCGCTGTCTCACTTCGACTCGATGAATGATATCGCTGACCACTGCACCACATGCCATAAATGCCTGAGCCCCTGCCCGGTCAATATCGACTTCGGCGATGTATCGATCCAGATGCGCCACCTGCTGACCATGCACGGCAAGAAGAAGAGTAACCTCGGTGCCAGGGCGGCAATCGCGTTCCTTAATGTAAAGAGCCCGCTCAGTGTTAATACCATGCGAGCCGTACTCGCCCGCGGCGGCTTTTCTGCGATCAACCTCGGTCATTTCTTCGCCCGAAAACTCGGCTTGCTCGGTAGAAAAAATCGGATACCGCCGAGCACCACCGGTGCCGTAGAGCAGACAACACAGATGGTCAACCTGGTACGTAAACCCATCCGTGTAGAGGTACCGCGCAAGACCAGCCGTGCGCTTCTGGATCTTGAGGATACCAACTATGTCTCGATCATCAGAGACCAGAGCCTCAATCACGATGATTCCGATGCGGTATTCTACTTTCCCGGTTGTGGCTCCGAACGCCTGTTCAGCCAGATCGCGATGGCAACATTACACATGCTCTACGAAGCCGGCGTACAGACTGTGTTACCGCCTGGCTATCTATGCTGTGGTTATCCGCAGAGCGCAGCCGGACTGCAGGATAAGAGCCGGTCGATCACCACGGAGAACCGTGTACTGTTCCATCGTATAGCTAACACGCTTAACTACCTCGATATCAAAACTGTCATCGTCTCCTGCGGCACTTGCATGGACCAGTTACTGAAATATGAATTTGAAAAGATTTTTCCTGACTGCCGTTTACTCGACATCCACGAATACCTGATGGAAAAAAACATTACCCTGCAAGACAGGACAGACAGGGAATATCTGCTTCATGACCCTTGCCACACACCGATGAAACATTATAACCCGGTATCGGTGGCGTCAAAACTGTTAGCTAAAGACGTCACTGCAAGCGACCGCTGTTGCGGCGAGTCTGGAACACTGGGTACCGCAAGACCGGACATAGCAGAACAGTTACGCTATCGAAAACGTGAAGAACTGACAATGAACATCAACGCAGTAACCGGCAAAGATAAGGTGAAGAACGATGAGGTCAAGATCCTGACCTCTTGCCCGGCCTGCCAGCAGGGACTGGCACGTTATACCGATGATACAGGGTTAAAGACTGACTACATCGTTATCGAGATGGCGAACCAGATGTACGGTAAGGACTGGGAGAAACAGTTTATTCAGAAAGCGAATAACGGCGGTATCGAAAAAGTTTTACTATAAAAAACTCAGGCGTTTTTCAGGATACCGTCTTCCAGGGTATAAATCTTGTCCATACGCTGCGCTATCTTGAGGTCGTGTGTGACGATCACCAGCGATGTTCTGTAGTCTTTATTCAGGTTGATGATCAGGTCTATCGCCTGTTCGGCATTCTTTCTATCAAGGTTACCGGTAGGTTCATCGGCCAGGATGCAGTCAGGCTGGTGGATCAGTGCACGCGCGATCGCAGCACGCTGACGTTCGCCACCTGATAATTCACTGGGTTTATGATGCAGGCGCTTGCTCAGGCCGACATCGGCCAGCACTTTTTCTGCCTGTTGCTTTGACTGCTCGACGTTACTGCCTTTTATCAATAGAGGCATGGCAGCATTCTCCAGAGCGGTGAACTCGGGCAGCAGATGGTGGAACTGGTAGATGAAGCCGAAGTGTTCGTTTCTTACCGTGCAACGCTGCTTCTCGCTGAGTTTGTGAACATCGACCTCATTCAGTAGTACCTTTCCAGCACTTGGCTTATCGAGACCACCAAGGATGTTGAGCAACGTTGTTTTGCCTGATCCTGAAGAACCGATGATCGCCGAGGTCTCCGCTCTATCCAGTGAGAAGTTGATGTCGTTGAGGACATGCAGGTCATCACGTATACCGTCATGGAAGATCTTCTCTATGTTCATGGCACGTAACATATCAGGGCGCCTCGAATGTTTCTTCGCATGAAAGGTCGTGATTCATAATATGCGGTATCAAAATGTGATTATTCATTATATTGCTCCAGCCATGCTTACTCGTATCGCAGCGCTTCTGCCGGCAGGGTTCGTGAAGCCCGCCAGGCTGGATATATCGTCGCCAGCACGGTTACCGAGAAAGCTGACAGTGCATAGGTAATGACTTCATTAACTTTCACATCTGCCGAGATGTCACTGATGTAATAGACGTCGCTGGGCAGGAAGTCGGTACTGAATAACTGTTCTAACCAGGAGACTATCTCGAACACATTAAGTGCCACAGGCACACCGGTACCGACACCGATGATGGTTCCAAATAAACCGATGAACGCGCCCTGTATGATAAAGATGGTCATGATGCTCGAAGGACGCATGCCGAGTGCCCGCAGGATGGCGATATCTGACTCCTTATCCGTCACCGTCATCATCAGGGTCGAGACGATGTTCAGCGCAGCGACTGAAACCATCAGCAGCAGGATGATAAACATCACCGTTTTTTCTGTCTGTAAGGCCCTGAAAAAATTCTTGTGCTGTTTAGACCAGTCTTTCACCCAGTAATCTTCACCGAATTCACTTTCTATGTTCCTGGTTATACGCGGCGCTTCAAACAGGTCAGTGAATTTCAGGCGCACTCCGTTGACCTTGTCTGCAAAACTGAACAGTTTCGACGCATCTTCCAGGTGCATATAAGCCATCGCCGAATCATACTGATGCATGCCTACCTCGAACACGCCTACGACACGGAAGCGCCGCAGACGAGGCATGACACCGACAGCTGTTATACTCGCCTGTGGCGTGATCACGGTGATCCGATCGCCTTCGTAGACTCCCAGAGAATTTGCCAGTTCGCGACCGACGACGAGGCCATACTCGCCCGGCTTCAGGTCCATCAGGCTACCTGAGATCATCTTTGATTCCACCATCGACACCCGGCTCTCCATCTCCGGCTGGATACCGCGGACCAGCGAACCGCTGACGCGCCGGCCATTCGATAACATCACTTCTTTTCGAATATATGGTGCAGCTGCGACCACCTCGGCACTCTGCTCGGCTTTTTCCAGCACGCTTCGCCAGTCACGAACGTAACCATCATAACCACTGATGGTGGCATGTGATGTCATGCTCAGCGTGCGGTCACGCAGCTCATTACCAAATCCGTTCATCACTGAAAGCACCACGATAAGGGCAAATACCCCCAGCGCCACACCGGCTATCGATATGAATGCGATAAAGGAAACGAAATGACTTTTACGCCTGGCACGTATGTAACGTAAACCGATAAAAAGTTCTTTTGGCTGAAACATATGGTTTAGATAATTAGTATCTCATTCACATACTCGCACGACATGATACGGCAAACAGGCACGAATGCCTGAGCAAAGCCTGACCACATCATGCCATGCGGTATATCAGATCGTGTTATTTGGGCTGTTTCTTCTTGAGAAGATTTTTTTCCTGGAGGTCCTTGATCAGCAGTTTAGTCAGATCGACGATGACTTCCTGGACAGATTCCGGTGAAAACGTGCGACTGCGAGCCGACCACACCAGTTCCTCTGACTCGACATCATAGAGGTTCGTTTCCAGCGTGTATGTCTCATGCGTGGTGTAATAGCCAGGACGCGTCACATAACTGTTTACATGAGGATAATAGCTGTATAGACCACCATAATAGCCGCCACCATACATCGGCATATAGTCCATCGACGGACGGTAGATGGTCTCTTCGTCGACAGCCACCATGTGCGTTACCAGTACGCCATCGATATCCATGCCATCGATGGCTTTATCCACGGTGTCACGGTCGATCTTTTCATTACTCTTTATCAGCTTATAGCTCGCTTCAGCTTCGGTGCCCACCGCTCTCAAGGATTCTACAAAATGACTCTCATAAGCGCGCCGGTTCTGCTCACTCTCACCGATACCGATTATCAATATATCGTCATATGAGCGTTTATTATCCGGCTCGACCCAGGATTGAGAGATTTTTGTGTTAGCACATGCGCTTAGAAATATCGCAGTTATCAACATTCCGGCAGTTTTGCCGAGGTGCTTGTTAAACGAGCTCATTTTCATATCCTTCAGGTTAATTTTTATATACTAAGTGCATCATAACAACTGCTCGACAAAACACAATAAATTTAATCTTATTGGGTGCAAGTGGCTGTTAAATATGGTTATTTCAAAACGCCATCATCGATCAGCTGCTCTACCAGTAACGAGGTCACTTCGGTGACGACCTCATCGATGGACTCGGGTGCCACGGTTCTTGTTTGAGCAGTCCATCTCAAGGTCTTGGTCTCGACATCATACAGGTCATTCTTCAGAGTAATGATCTCAGCACTGCTGGTGCGGCCGCGGGTTGATATCAGCGTGGCAGATACTTTGGTGCTGTCAGGATCACCCGAGTATCCCTGGCTGAGCGGTGATTCATGATACATCACTTCAGTTTCAGACGAGACCAGGTAGGTGATGATAACCGAATCGATATCAGTACCTTCAACCGCATCAATCACCGTGTCACGGTTCATCTTCTGTTTGCTATTGATCAGCCTGTAACTTGGCGTCGCCGTAATATTTCTTTTTGCCAGCTCCGATACGAATTGCTTTTCGTATATCTGACGTGTCTGCTGACTATCGGATATACCGATGATCATCGGGCGCTGATAGGTCTTTTCATGGCCCTCTTCCACCCAGTCCTGTATCACTTCGGTTTTCGAACACGAAGTAATCATTACGCTCAACACCAGGATAATTAAATAATTTACTCTCATAACCACTCTCTAACCAATATATTAAAAAAGTTCCAGCCTCTCCAGGAACCAGTACAGGCCGACGACCGAAATAAACATCGAGCCGGGTACGACGACAATTTTGCGATAAATAAGTTGATCTTTAAACCATATTCTCAACGAAATATAGGCGATCAGGATAACCGCAAGCTGGCCAAACTCGACACCGATGTTAAAACTGATCAGCGCCAGCGCAAAATCGTCGGACGGCATGCCAAAGTCGGATAACACTCCAGCAAAACCGAGACCATGAAGCAAACCGAACAGGAAGACGAGGAATAAACGGCTCCTGTGTAACCTGCTGGCAAGAATATTCTCAACACCGACATAAGCGATAGACAATGCGATGAGCGGTTCGACCACATTAGCCGGCAATTCGACAATATTGTTCATCGACAGCGCAAGCGTTATGGTATGAGCGACGGTAAACATCGTCACCTGCCATAACAGGGGTCGCAGGTGCGTTGATAACAGGAAAAGACCGAGGATGAAGAAAATGTGATCGAGCCCCTTGGGTACGATATGTTCAAAACCGATCGAAATATAGGATACGATAACGTCGAATGTCGACTGACTGGCGACGATCTCGGTCAGCGAAAAGGTATCACTAACTTCATCGTTGCGTAACCACTGCCACTGAGACCAGTGCCACTGCTGATTTTCAGTATCGATCTGGCGAACGCGGACGGCATTATCGCCAAATTTTGCCGGGTAATACCACTCCACAGAATCGATATTAACTGGCAGTTTTCCACTCAGTTTTATCACACTGATGCGCGGCACCTTGGTATAACCGGTCGGTGGGATCTCGACAGAAGCTATCTCGAGTTCTATTTTATTATCAGCCGCCCGTAAGAACACAGACTCTAAAAACTCCTGCTTGAAACTCTCAAACGCCAGATGCAGCTCTTCCGATGGCAGTTTACGGAAATCATCGTATTCCTCGGCATTAGGCGCATCCTGGGTGTTCTTGTACTGAGCATTAATCCCTGTCAATAACGCTTCGATGCTGGCGCGCACCTCGATATTGACCAACCTCTGCTTGTCGATATTGATCTCTACCAGGGCTGGCTTGACGACGTCAGCTAGCAGATAGTCGAGCGGAACAGAGGCGAGAAAGAGAATAAAAAGCAGCTTTTTCATGAGAACGCGGATATTACACAAATTTTTATCTTTAATATGATTTTTTTGAATATTTTACTTACATAAACGTCTACTTTTGTATGTTAATTAGCCAGTTAACTGCCCTTTTATAATCTTTTGCGTTATTATTTGTGCTCTTTAGAAAAACAATAAAAACGCAACCATAAAAACTAAAATTACGATGAGGAAATTCCATGCCTACAATTGATCGCCGTACGTTCCTGAAACTTATGGG
Organism: Gammaproteobacteria bacterium; assembly: GCA_013041745.1. Lineage (GTDB taxonomy): Bacteria > Pseudomonadota > Gammaproteobacteria > SZUA-229 > SZUA-229. Next base: position 99,457 of record JABDRN010000019.1, on the reverse strand, counting down.
ATTAAGTGCCACTGCCGGTGGCGCTGGTCTGTTATCTGCCTGTGATAACAAGAGTACGCCCGTTACTGCAGCTCCGGTAACGGCGTCTGCAAAGTTAAGCGATGATTTCTATGACTTGCCAATGAAAGGAAACGTCCGAATTTTGCATACCACTGACTTTCATGGACAGTTGCAACCAGTCTACTTTAGAGAACCTAACGTAAACCTGGGTGTTGGCGATGCGTTTGGCCGGCCACCTCACCTGGTCGGCAAGAAACTGCTCGATGAGATGGGTCTTAAGCCAGGCACACCTGAGTCATATGCTTATACCTATCTGGATTTTGAAAACGCAGCTGCCAAGTTCGGCAAGATGGGCGGTTTCCCGCAGATGAAGACCCTGCTCGACCGCTTGCGTGAGCAGGCCGGCGGCCGGCAGAACACTGTCACACTCGATGGTGGTGACCTATGGCAAGGTTCTGGTACATCGTTATGGACGCGTGGTGTAGACATGGTTGAAGCTTCAAATATTCTCGGCATCGACGTCATGGTCGGCCACTGGGAGTTCACCTATAAAGAAGAGGAAGTTTTAAGTAACGTCTCACTGTTCAAAGGCGACTTCATAGGACAGAACGTCCGCGTCAAAGAAGATTCGTTGATGGATGAAGGATACTCTACCATGGTTGAGAAATTTGACGGCCGAGGTCTTTATGATGAAGATGCCGGCCTCGCTTTCCAGCCCTATGTCATCAAAGAGATAAATGGCGCAAAGATATGTATCGTCGGACAGGCTTTCCCTCGCACAGCAAACGCCAACCCACCTGAATTCTTCCCTGACTGGTCATTCGGGCTGCGTGAAGATGACATGATCGAACTGGTACAGGCTATCCGTGAAGAAGAAGAGCCTGATGCGGTGGTACTGTTATCGCACAATGGTATGGATGTCGACATCAAGATGGCCGAACGTGTACCTGGCCTTAATGCTGTATTCGGCGGTCACACCCATGATGGCGTGCCAAAACCGGTCAAAGTGAAGAATGTCGAAGGCAACGAATGCTGGGTCACCAATGCTGGATCCAACGGTAAGTTTGTCGGTGTCATGGATTTTGATATCGCAGACGGTAAAGTTAAAGGCATGAGCTATAACATGATGCCTATCCTGGCTAACGAACTGCCTGCTGATAAAGAGATGCAGGCTTATATCGACCAGATGCGCAGCACAAAATATGATGAAAACATCGTCGAAAGCCGCGTCTCAGCGATGCACTATAACAAGAACCGTTTAGGTAAAACGTATGCAGAGATCCTCGGTGAAAAACTCGCGATAGCCGACCGCGTATTATATCGTCGGGGTAACTTCATGGGAACCTGGGACCAGGTACTGTGTAATGCGCTGCGCGAAGAATACGATGCTGATGTAGCGATGTCAGCCGGTGTGCGCTGGGGAACGACTACCCTGAAAGGTGACTGGATCACCATGGAAGATGTCATGACACAGTGCTCCATGACCTATGGTGAAACCTATGTTTCCGAGATGACAGGTAAAGACCTGCTAAATGTTCTCGAGCAGGTCGCTGATAACCTGTTCGACCCTGATCCATATTTGCAATCTGGTGGCGACATGGTCCGAGTCGGTGGCCTGGATTACACCATCGACCCGTCAAAACCTCTCTATGAGCGAATAACGAATGCACGACTGGATAACGGCCACCTGATCGAAGCCGATCAGAAATACAAGGTCGCGGGCTGGGCACAGGTCAACCGCACACCAGAAGGTCGTCTGATGTGGGATGTTGTACATGACTATATCATCAACAACAAAGGCAAGGATAACGTGTTGAAACTGGACAAGATCAATCATCCGGAGCTGGTGAATGTTACATCTAATCCAGGTATCGCCGATTACCCGGGCAAAGCCAGTTAGATCATCCTAATCTCAAGCCGTAAGACAACAAGCCCTGCAGCTTAAAACTGCGGGGCTTTTTTTCTGCTGTATAAAATACGCGCCAGCATCAATATGATAAATATCGAAGCATATAAGAAGGGTTCCGAGTAGTCTGCTTTCAACGACCAGGTAAAATGAATCACGACCAGTAGTGGTATGACATAAACCAGTTTATGCAATGTCAGCCATCTCTTCTTCAGACGCCGCTGCATCGCCTTAGTCGAAGTCAACGCAAGCGGCAGCAGCAAGACGAATGAGATAAAACCTATAGTAATAAATGGCCGCTTTGGAATATCTAGAAGAATCTCAGACCAGTCAAAAAACTGGTCCAGCCAGATATACGTTATGAGATGCAGCAATGCGTAAAAGAAAGTAAACAGACCGAGCATACGGCGCAGCTTGATAAGCCAGTTCAGTTTAGTCAGGCGTCGAAGCGGAGTAACTGCCAGGGTCAACAATAATAGACGCAATGCCCACTGGCCGGTGTCATGCGTTAATGTTTCCACCGGATTAGTGCCCAGACCATCTGTTAGCGCGGCTATTAGCAAAAGGATAAAAGGCAGCAGGCATAGGATAAACAGCGACGGCTTTATCAATAGCAAGAGCTGTCTGTCAGAAATATTTTTCAAGGCGTTTCGTTTTAAATCAGTCATCCAATAGAGAGAGTAATGCAGTCACTTTTATCACCATGAACTGCAACCGTCATTCCAATGTGCCTGTGATCTCTATACATCTGTCATCTCGACGCAGGAGAGATCTTATAAACCAGGATTTGAAGATATCACCTGCGTTGATATGACAGGACAATCTATTATAACTGGCAGGTGTTTGACTACAGGCGTGCACTTAATGGCAGCTCTGGATATATTATCCATAACTCAGAAATACTTTTTTAGATCCATGCCCTTGTACAGGTGCGCCACCTGCTCGGCATAGCCATTGAACAGCTCGGTGTCACGTTTCGGTTCCCAGAATGGCCGTCCGATGACACGCTCCTTTTTCTGGCTCCAGCGCGGATGGTCGACGTCGGGATTGACGTTCGAATAAAAGCCGTACTCTTTTGGCGCCGTCCTGTTCCATGTCGTCTGTGGCTGCGTTTCAGTAAATCGTATCTTGACGATCGATTTAATGCTCTTAAATCCATATTTCCATGGCACCACGAGTCTGATCGGTGCACCATTCTGATTAGGTAGAACATCCCCATATAGACCTACCGCCATGATCGGCAGCTCATTCATGGCTTCATCGATACGCAAGCCTTCCACATATGGCCAGTGCAACAGGCGTGTTTTTTGCCCAGGCATTCTGCTCTTATCATAAAGCGTGGTGAATTCTACATACTTTGCTTTCGAGTTGGGCTCGAACTTTTTCAACATGTCGGCCAGAGAAAAACCTACCCATGGAATAACCATGGACCAGCCCTCGACACATCGTAGACGGTAGATACGTTCTTCCAGCACACTGCTCTTTATGAATTCCTCAAGATCGTATGTACCTTTCTTTTCACACTCACCTTCTACTACGATACTCCATGGCTGGGGGTCAAACTCAGTTGCATTCTTATGCGGGTCTTTTTTCCCGGAACCGAACTCGTAGAAATTATTATATGTCGTGATATCTTTATGGCTATTGACCGTTTCATCCGTACTGAAAGGGCTTTTTTTCAGGTCGCTCCATCGCGGCTCAGGCGATCTGTTTGCCCAGGCGGGTAATGCCGCATCGAGTGACAGCAACAGACTAGCTGCAACAGTCTGCTGCATAAACTTTCGACGGTTCAGGTATACCGACTTTGGTGTGATTTCAGAAGGCTGGATAGCAGTTGGCTTTTTTATGATGATTGACATGAGAACTCTGACGGTTGGTATCAACAAAGGTTCAGCCTGTTAACTCGACTTTAATAGTAATCTTTACTGTTAAGATTGAAAGATCTCTCCCTGGTCGAGATGACAGTTATGTCGAAGTAGCAGTTCATATCAGTGTTTTCAGATAACTGGCGTAATCATTATTCTAGCCAACCCAGACTCGGGCATTTCTGAACATCCGCATCCACGGCGAATCTTCCTGCCAGTCATCCGGCCGCCATGAATTCTGTACTGCCCTGAAGACACGTTCAGGATGCGGCATCATGATGGTGGCACGACCGTCTTCATTACAGAATCCCGTGAGTCCTTCGGGAGAACCGTTAGGATTTAATGGGTATTCCTCGGTTGCACGCACCTGGTGATCGACATAACGCATGACCTTCTGCAGGTTCTGACGCTGTTCATCCGAATGATATTCAGCCCGGCCTTCACCATGCGCCACTGCGATCGGCATGTGAGACCCAGCCATACCCTGCATCAATATAGAAGATGACTGCATCACTTCGACCAGGCTGAAGCGGCCTTCGAACTGTTCAGAAGTGTTTCTGACGAAGTGCGGCCAGTGTTCAGCGCCGGGGATAAGTGATTTAAGGTTGGCCATCATCTGGCAGCCGTTACAAACGCCCAGGCTGAAAGTATCATCGCGATTGAAATAGCTCTGGAAGACATCACGTGCCCGGGAATTAAACAGCACCGACTTCGCCCAGCCTTCGCCGGCTCCGAGTACATCACCGTATGAGAAACCGCCGCAGGCGACCAGCCCTTTGAACTCATCGAAGGTTACATCACCGCTGATAATGTCACTCATATGAACATCTACCGCATTGAATCCGGCGCGGTCAAAAGCAGCGGCCATCTCGATCTGGCCATTGACGCCCTGCTCTCTGAGCACGGCTATATTAGGCCTGGAGCCTTTATTGATATACGGAGCTGCGATATCTTCATCGATATCAAAACTGAGGCGGGTACTCAGGCCTTTATCCTTTTCTGCGATCGCATCGAATTCCTGCTGCGCACAATCGGGATTATCACGCAGCCGCTGCATGTGATAGCTGGTTTCACTCCAGGCCTGTTGTAATGACACACGAGATGCTGAAAATACCGGGAAGCCATTGTTGCTGATGGTGAGCTGGTCTTCGTCATGTATCTTTCCTAACTCATGCAGGCAGTCCAGCAAACCGGCTGATTCGAATGCCGCCTCTACAGCTTCGAGGTCATCGCAACGGATCTGTATGACACCACCTATCTCTTCATTGAACAGCACAGAGACCGCATCTGAGTCACCGTCAGCGAGCATAGAGTCGAGTTCTATATCGAGACCGCAATGGCCGGCAAATGCCATTTCAGCCAGACAGGCGAACAGGCCACCATCAGAGCGGTCATGCCAGGCGATAATCTTTCCTTCGCTATTCAATACCTGCATGACGTCGAACAGTGCTTTTAATTTAGTTGCATCATCCACGTCGGGTGGCACATCGCCAAGCTGCTTGCAGGTCTGGGCCAGGGCAGAACCACCGAGACGGTTTTTACCGAAGCCAAGATCGATCAGTAACAGGCCGGTATCATCTATATCGGTACGGATCTGTGGCGTCAGTGTGCGGCGAACATCCATCACTGGTGTGAAGGCTGTGATGATCAAAGACAAAGGCGCGGTAACCGATTTGTCCTGGCCCTCTTCCTGCCAGACTGTCTTCATCGACATCGAATCCTTACCCACAGGAATGGTGAGATCAAGCTGTGGACATATCTCCATGCCGACCGTCTTCACCGTATCATATAACACCGCGTCTTCGCCCGGGTGTCCTGCCGGGGCCATCCAGTTCGCAGACAGCTTGATATCAGAGATCTTTGCTATCGGTGCGGCCATGATATTGGTCAGCGATTCAGCGATAGCCATGCGCGCTGATGCGGGGCCGTCAAGCAAGGCCACCGGCGTGCGTTCACCCATCGCCATTGCCTCACCGTGGTAACCTTCATAGGAAGCCGTGGTCACCGCGACATCGGCAACTGGTATCTGCCAGGGACCGACCATCTGGTCTCGCGTCACCATGCCGGTAACACTTCGGTCTCCGATGGTAATAAGAAAAGTCTTATCAGCTACTGCCGGCAGTCGCAGTACATTGAACGCGGCTTCGGTAATATCTATCGCTTGGCTGTCCAGGGCGTCATGTTTAACATCGACATGTGTCACCTCGCGTAACATCTTTGGCGGTTTACCGAGCAACACGTCGAGCGGCATATCTACCGGGTAATTATCGAAGTGGCGGTCATGTACTTTCAATGTCTGCGCTTCGGTGGTTTCACCGAGGATCGCGTAGGGACAACGCTCACGTTCACATAACTGTTTAAAATCATCGATGCGTTCCGGGCTGACTGCGATCACATAACGCTCCTGTGATTCGTTACACCATATCTGCATAGGTGTCATACCCGGCTCGTCATTATGCACTTCACGCAGCTCGAACTCAGCACCACGGCCACCGTCGTATACCAGTTCAGGTAGCGCATTTGACAGCCCGCCGGCACCCACATCATGGATCGAGAGCACAGGATTGCTGTGCTGGGACCAGCAGGAGTCGATCACTTCCTGGCAGCGCCGCTCCATCTCAGGGTTGCCACGCTGTACCGAAGCAAAATCGAGGTCTTCCGCACTGGCACCGCTATCCATGGAAGATGCTGCGCCGCCACCCAGACCGATCAGCATTGCCGGGCCGCCGAGGACCACGATCGGGGTGCCGACCGGCAGGGCCAGTTTTTCGATATGCTGTTCCCTGATATTACCGTAACCACCGGCCAGCATGATCGGCTTATGATAGCCACGTACTTCATTACCATCGGGACCAGCGACCTCTTCTTCGAAGGTTCGGAAATATCCGGCGATATTGGGGCGGCCGAACTCATTGTTGAAGGCTGCAGCACCGAGTGGCCCTTCCAGCATGATATCTAATGCCGATACGATGCGCTCGGGCTTGCCAAAATCAGTCTCCCAGGACTGCAGGTTACCCGGTATCTTCAGGTTAGATACGGAAAAACCACATAGCCCCACCTTGGGTTTAGAGCCGCGGCCAGTGGCACCTTCATCACGTATCTCACCACCGGACCCGGTAGCGGCACCCGGGAAAGGCGAGATAGCTGTCGGGTGGTTATGTGTCTCTACCTTCATCAGCATGGCGATATGCTCGTCATGGTAGTCATATCGATGCGTCTCGTTATTCGCGATAAAGCGTTTCGCCTTATGAGACGCGATCACCGACGAATTATCACTATAGGCACTCAAGACCCCTTCGGAATGCGATTCATAGGTGTTCCTGATCATCTTGAACAGCGACCTGTCCTGCTCGACACCGTCGATGACCCAGTCAGCATTAAAAATCTTGTGGCGGCAGTGTTCTGAGTTCGCCTGCGCAAACATCATCAGCTCGGCATCGACCGGATTACGGTTGATAGAAGTAAAGTGATCTACCAGGTAGTCGATCTCATCGGTGGATAGCGCCAGCCCCAGCCGCTGGTTGGCTTCAACCAGGGCATTGCGGCCATCATCGATGATGTTGACAGATTCACCTGCTGCCGGCTCGTGGTGCTCGAACAGGCAACTGGCCGCATCGAGCTGATCGAGCACCATCTCGATCATGCGATCATGTACTAACCCGGCCACCGTTTGCTGGTGCTCGTCTGACCATTGAAAACTATCGCCACAATCAACGTGGTAAGCGACTCCACGCTCTATCCTGTCGATCATCTCGAGATTACAGTTATGAGCGATATCGGTGGCTTTTGAAGACCAGGGCGATATGGTTCCGGCACGCGGGACCACGAGAAACAGTCTGCCCTCAGTCGAGGTCTGTTCCATGTGAGGCCCATAGCGGAGCAACTGTTCGAGTACTGCCGCTTGTTCATCAGTCAGAGGCTTATCGCTGTCGACAAAATGCACAAAATGGGCATTTAATTGATTAACCTCCGGGATAACTGACTTGAGCTGGTTCAGTAATTTTTCCTGACGGAACGCCGAAAGCGCGGTAGAGCCAATAAATATCTGCATTTTAGGTCTGATTTTTTGAATTATTAGTCAAAATGTATGGCCGGAAACGGAAGCCGGACCAGACAAAAATTAAAGCGGAATATTACCCTGAATTGGTCGCCAAGTCGCGCTCTGTGCCACCTTCATCGTGGAAAAATTCTTCACCATATACCTGTGCTTCGCGCCGGTCGGGGCTTAGATGAAATACTCTTCCGGTAAGTTATTCCGATCCTGCTAGTCTTCAACCCTGTAGCAGCGGTTTTTAAACCGCGATTATCCTATGTCAGCACTTGAAATCGTCATTAAAGCAATCATATACATATCAGACGGTTAAATAGCGTATAATTAATGCCAGAACTTGACCGTTCTATTTAAAGTAGTACCAGCTCAGGGGATGACATGGCTTCGACGTGGGTAATGAAACCTGAGGTGCATGCAGAGGTGTGAAGTTCCTCTTAAAACCGTTCACAAAACTTATAGTTGCCAACGACGACAACTACGCTTTAGCAGCTTAAAAACCTGCGTAAAGCCCTCGGCCTGATGTGTGCTTATACGCTCAGTTAACCGGGGTCGACTCATATAAGCTCGCGATGAAGTTTTTTCTGGGTGGATTCGCTAAAACTTAACAGAAATCGCTTTGTATTTTCCCTGCTCGTCGGGTAATACATTGTTAAATCAATAGACGAAATAAGCATGTAGAGCCGATGGCGGAGTGCTTGCGGACGCGGGTTCAATTCCCGCCATCTCCACCAAACAACAAAACCACCCTTGCGGTGGTTTTTTTGTTTGTGGATCTGGTGTTGAATTTAAGCCGCTAACGGGTTCAAAAATTCGTCTGGAACGAATTTTAACGTGCGCTCTCTGCACGGCCCCAAAGGGGTGAGTCTCAGGGATGAGACGAATAATTCCCGCCATCTCCACCAATAACAAAGGTCAGCCGTTTTTTGGCTGGCCTTTTTTATTGGTGATGGCATAACTAAATATCCATTATAATTGCGATGATGTACCATAGCTGTAAGTATTAAATCATTATCTACAGAAGCCTCATGTTTAAAAAAATATTCTTTGCAGTAGTCGGTGTTTCTCTTCTGGTAGCCGCTATTATTTTCACCAAGCTAGGCCAGTTTGCCGCCATGGGTGAAGCCGGTGAAAATATGCTCGTCCCGCCTGAAACGGTTACTGCCATGTCGATGGTAGAAGAACAATGGGAAGAAAGAATCAACGCCACCGCCACTGTAACCGCAGTTCAAGGTGTCGAGGTAAGCGCTGAGATCGGTGGCCGCGTAAAGCGCATCGCTTTTGAATCGGGTTCGATGGTAAACAAGGGTGACGTGCTGATCGAACTCGATACCGCAAGTGAAGATGCACAACTGGCTTCAGCTAAAGCAACTGCTGCTCTTGCCAAAGCGAGTCTCGCCAGGGTCCGCGAGCTGAATAAGCAAAATCTGACTTCACAAGACGCACTCGACACTGCCGAAGCCAAAGTGAAGGAGACCGTGGCCCAGGCAAATAACGTGCGCGCCTTGATCGCGAAAAAAACTATTCGGGCACCATTCACCGGTCGCCTGGGGCTGCGCCAGGTCAACCTCGGACAGATCTTACGCGAGGGCGATGCCATCGTATCTCTACAGACTCTCGATCCAATCTATGTCGATTTTTCCGTTCCGCAAAAAACGCTTTCGCGTCTGAAACCGGATCTCGAGGTGCAGGTCACCGTAGACGCCTCACCGGGAGATACCTTTATCGGCAAGATAATCGCCACCAATCCGGATGTCGATCTGGCAACACGCAGTGTAAGAGTACGCGCAAAAGTCTCCAATCCCGATGAAATGCTTCGAGCAGGCATGTTCGCCAATGCAACGGTGATCATGTCAGAAAAGAAAACGGTGCTGCCTGTTATCGCAACCGCGATCGCGTATGCCACGTTTGGTAATTCAGTATTTGTGATAGATGAACAGCTTAACGAGGAATCTGGCGAGAGCGAAAAAGTACTGCGCCAGCAGTTTATTCGCCTGGGAGAAGCGCGTGGTGATTTCATCGACGTTATCGATGGTCTCAAGCCTGGAGAGGAGGTGGTAAGCAGTGGGGTATTCAAACTACGTAGTGGCATGAGAGTCATGATTGACAATACACTGGCACCTGACCCGAGCATCGATCCACAACCATCTAATTCCTGAAGCATCCGATGATGAGCAATATCTTTACCGACCTGTTTATCCGGCGACCCGTATTAGCGATTGTGGTCAACCTGATCATAGTGATCGCTGGACTTAGTGCGTGGAACTCGTTAAGCGTACGTCAGTATCCGCTGAGCGAGAACGCATCTGTACAGATCTCTACGGTCTATGTCGGCGCAAGCGCAGAGTTGGTGCGTGGCTTTATTACCACGCCACTAGAGCGGGCTATCGCTGCAGCCGAAGGCATAGACTATGTCGAATCGAAAAGTTTACAGGGCATTTCTATCATAACTGCTCGGCTTAAGCTTAATTATGATTCGACGAAGGCGCTGGCAGACATTTCCTCAAAAGTTGATCAGGTACGAAATGACCTGCCAGTCGAGGCCCAGGTACCCGCGATCAGTGTACAGTCAGCAGATTCAGAATTTGCTGCGGCTTATCTCAGCTTCTCATCTGAGATTCTCTCGCAAGAACAGATCACTGACTATCTTGCACGGGTGGTACAGCCGCGGTTGTCATCGATTGCCGGTGTGCAACGCATCGAAATATTTGGTGCCCGCACCTTCGCGATGCGTATCTGGCTTAAGCCGGAACGCATGGCGGCATTAGGCATCAGCCCTCTACAGGTACAGCAGGCACTTGCGTCAAACAACTATCTGGCCGCCATCGGCAGCACCAAGGGTGCATTGGTACAGACGAAACTAGCGGCGAATACTGACCTTCATGACGTCGAAGAATTCCGCCGCCTGGTCATCTATCACGAAGACGACAGTATCGTCCGTCTGCAAGATGTCGCCGATGTTGAATTAGGCTCCGAAGACTATGACACGCTGGTGCGCTACTCCGGGCAGACCGCAGTATTTGCCGGTGTATTCCCTCAGCCTAATGCCAACATCATCGAAGTGATCGACGGGGTACGCGTTGAACTCGACAAGCTAAAACGCGACCTGCCTGCCGGACTCGATGCCAGCATCGGTTACGATGCCTCGGCTTATGTCAGTGATGCCATACATGAGGTGACCGTAACCCTGGTCGATACCTTGATCATCGTCATCGTGGTGATCTTCCTGTTCCTCGGCTCGTACCGCTCAGTACTTATCCCGGTGATGGCAATACCGATCTCACTTATCGGTGGCATCTTTTTGATGCAGGTATTCGGCTTCACTCTCAACCTGCTGACATTGCTGGCCATCGTACTTTCGGTCGGACTGGTGGTAGATGATGCTATCGTTGTCGTCGAGAACGTCGAGCGTCATCTGCGCGAAGGCCGCACCCCGCGCGAAGCAGCTATGCTGGGTGCGCGAGAGCTGGTTGCGCCGGTCATCGCTATGACTATCACTCTGGTCGCGGTTTACATCCCTATAGGTTTGCAAGGTGGCTTAACAGGCGCATTATTCAGGGAATTCGCCTTTACCCTGGCAGGCGCCGTAACCATATCCGGCATCGTCGCATTAACCCTGTCTCCGACCATGTCGGCACAGATGTTACGTAGCGCAGAGGATGAAGAACGCGGTCTTACCGGTTGGCTAAACCATCGTTTCGACAGGTTACGCATCTCATATGGCCGAGCTCTTGCAGTGACACTGAAAGCCCGGCCGGCCGTCTACCTGGTATGGGTCGTGCTCAGCCTCTGTACCATACCGATGTTCATGATGTCACCCAATGAACTCGCGCCATCCGAAGACCAGAGTGTACTGTTTGGCATCATCAACACCTCTGCCAATGCTACCACTGATCAGAACGCAGTGTATTCAAAAGCAGCTGAAGAGGTGATGCTCAACGTGCCTGAAACTGCACTCACCTTTCAGCTCCTGTTCCCACCTTCGATCGGTGCCTCGATAGGCGCTGACGGATTCAGCGGCATGGTAGTTAAACCCTGGGCTGAGCGTGATCGAACGGTGAACCAGATACTACCAGAGGTACAGGCGGAAGTATCAAAGATACCCGGCATCCAGATGTTTATGACGACCCCGCCTGCATTGCCGGGCGGCAGTAACTTCCCGGTCGAGTTCGTCATCACATCGACGGCTGACTCTATAGAGCTCCTGGAATTCGCTAAGACGATACAACAGAAAGCGATGGAGAGCGGACTGTTCTTCTTTCCTCCGACTATCGACCTGAAACTCGATCAGCCACAGGCAACGGCGAACTTCGATCGTGACAAACTGGCGGCGTTAGGACTCAACCTGTCTGAAGTTGGTGCTAACCTCGGTATCGCCACCGGTGGCAATTACGTCAACCGTTTCAATATGGACGGCCGCAGTTACAAAGTCATCCCACAGGTTCAGCGCAGTGCACGCCTCAATAGCGAACAGTTACAGGACATATATATAAACGCCGGAAATGGTCAAATGGTGCCGATGTCGACTGTCACTGAGATCGAGCACGACGTGGTCGCCCGCTCACTTAACCGCTTCCAGCAACTTAACTCGGTAAAACTCTCAGGTGTTAGCTCTCGCACCCTGGATGAAGCCCTCACCTTCCTCGAAGACACGGCCAGTGAAATCCTTCCACCAGGATACAGCTTCGATTATACCGGTGAGTCACGCCAGTTACGCACCGAAGGCAATAAATTTCTCCCCGCCTTTTCCCTGGCGGTGCTGTTGATATTCCTGGTATTGTCTGTGCAGTTCAACTCATTTCGTGATCCACTTGTTATCCTTGCTGGATCTGTACCGTTAGCAATGTTTGGCGCACTGATTTTCACCGTACTGAAAATTCCTGACCCCAATACCGACTACTGGACAAATGGCTGGACAACGACGATGAATATCTATGCCCAGGTTGGCCTGGTCACGCTGGTGGGCTTGATCGCAAAAAACGGTATCCTTATCGTTGAATTCGCCAATAAACTACAGGAAAAAGGTACCAATAAACTCGATGCTGTACATGATGCCGCTATGACTCGCCTGCGTCCGGTGCTAATGACCAGCGTAGCGACAGTCGCCGGCCATTTCCCATTGGTGCTGGTAACCGGTGCCGGTGCCGAAGCAAGGAACTCTATCGGACTTGTATTAGTCGGCGGTATGGCTATCGGAACAGTGTTTACACTTTTTATCGTGCCGTCACTGTATGTACTTATCGCGAAGGATAGATCTACTCAACGCAGTCAAGCATAGAAGGCTGGAAGCTGGCAGCAGTAACTATCGAGGTGTAACTGATGTATGTACTTGATGAGCTTTAAGCCGGCATGCTCACTTTCCATGACCACATCGACAAACGCTACTGCAATATCCTGTTCTTTGAACAGGATCTCTTTCGCCTGCAGTGCAGTGCAAGCACTAGAGAATTCCAAGCCTCGGCCATAGAATTCAAAGTTCTTTAGACTCATGCGGGTAACTTCATGCACCCCAGGCTCATCATCTTCTGGTGCAAATATCAGTTCTGAATTTTCCTTATTCTGCCCCTGTTTCTTCATATTAACTATAGCGATCGTTGCTTGAATGCTCACAAAGTGGCTTATTTATATAAACAAAAGATTGCACGCACTTGCCTTGGAAACCGATACGGACCTAAAGATAATTATAGATACTGAATTTGAAGGATTATGTGTCGATTTGACAGGTAACGATATTGAATAGCCCATGCAGTGAGCCTGTAACAGAATACCCAGGTATCTGAGCGACCTGACTCATACCCGTGCAGATAATCCATCTGATTTTATTTTAGGTTATGTATTTTTACTGCACACCATCGAATTTTTCTTTACCGAAATGCTTGTGCAGGAGTTCATCGTAGTTCCTTATGCGAGTCACATAACGCACAGGTTCATTACCGCGTGCATAACCATATCGTAAGTCTTTGTAATACTTCTTCTGGCTCAACAGTGGCAGCACATCTTTCATATCAGCCCAGCGGTCAGGATCCTTATCCAGTTTTCGAGCGAGTGACTGCGCATCCCGAAAGTGCCCACGACCAACATTATAAGCAGCCAGAGCGAGCCAGGTCCTGTCTGGTTCGCTGACATCATCGACCATCTTTTTCATCTTGGCATGAAACTCGGCACCAGCATATATATTCTGCTCTGCATGCAGACGGTTTGTCACACCAAGCGATTTGGCAACTGGCAAGGTCAGCATCATGATGCCGCGCACGCCTGTCGGACTTTTTGCTTTCCTGTCCCAGTGTGATTCCTGGTAACTCTGCGCAGCAAGTAATGACGGTTCGATATCATTTTTCCTTGCCGCATCGATAAAAAATTCTTTATATTTGGGCAGACGTGTCGTCACCCTGGCGAGGAATTTATGTGTATCGACATAATCAAATATCTCTACGAATCCATAATACTTATCAAGCATGACGGCCAGGTCTTCTCTTTCGTAGGTCTCAAACCAGTCGTTGATCGCCTGTTTTAACTTGTCATTATTCTTCGCTAGCGCCCAGGCAAGCTGCCGATCACTGGCCAGGGTATATTTATTCTGAATCTCGATATGATAGCGCCTCTCGATGTCGAACAGGGTCGAGTCACTTACAGTACATGCGATCTTTCCCTCTGCAACCTCTTCCAGTAGAGCCACCGTATCCAGCTGATCATCTGACACCCAGGTCATCTCCGGGTAATTTTTAACCGAAACAAGGTAGCTTGTATCTGCAGCGATAACTATCTCGAGATCATTCAGTTCATCGATCGACTTGATCGGTTTTTTCTTTCTATGACAGACAAGGTACTCACTGATCTTCTGATATACCGGACCAAAGTCAAACTCCTGTGCACGATCATCATTTACTGTTAGAGCGGAAGCAGCAATATCACCTTGATTATCTCGTAATGCTGCCAGCAACTGACTGGTGGAGTCATACACTTTATATTCAACTTCCAGCTTGAGAAACTTTGCAAATGACTGGGTCATTTCATATTCAGGCCCTGCCAGTACATTATCACGATCGTAATAATATGTCGTTGGCCGGTTGCTTGTGAGGACGATCAGCTTGCCACGTTTTTTTATCTTTTCCAGCGTAGCAACAGGTTGTGCATGATTTCTCTGCGTATCAGCCTCAGGGTCAGATGACTGTTCACAGGCACTCATATACACAACTACGAATAATATGAAGATCAGCTTTAATATCGCAGCAGCATCATATTTAAACAATGTGGTAAAGGTCATAGATTTCCAGTTTGAATCAATATCTAAATGTATGATTTGAGTTGTTGTAACATTCATTATCTACTGAAACATTACACTATAATGTGACAACTATATAATCACTCAGACAGAGGATTAACTCCAAACACCTCGAACTTTATGATATCAACATCAAGTTATTTGGCTTTAGGCTATGTATTCACTATTGAACTTAACAGAAGACATGCAAGCAAATTTTTTTAACGATTATTTCTCAATCACCCATATCTACATGTAAGGCATGAGACGACAATCTATTACGACTAAAGGTTCAGGTCAAGATTTAGAGACCTTATAGAAGAATTTATGTGCAAGCGAATCAATAAGTAAGCGCTAATATAGCTGGTCATTTGCGCTGTTTGAAGAACATGGTGTTGGTGGCGGTCATGGACGCGACCATCGGTCTTCAGAAGTGACAGGAATAAAAAGCCGTTCATTGAGATTAAATCGCGTGATAAAAAATAAGAAAGAGTAGATAATAGTTAGCACTATTAATACAGCTACTATAGACAGTAAGATCGATAACAACTGGACATGAGCAAGCAACTTGAACAATTAATCGATAAGATACGAACCGTGCCTGAGACTGTTGAGTTTCAGCAAGTGGTAGATGTGATCGATAGACAGTATGACTACACTCCCACGGGTTTCACCAATGGTCCAATCGATACAGCAGTGATCAACAAGCCCGGAGAAAATGAAGGCTCCTGTAAAATCTTTTCTTTTGCAAAGATAAATGATCTTGACCAGACACAGACATTGAATTGCTTCGGTAATTATTATAGAGATGATGTTCTCAATAATCCCGAAGCCCAGGATCATGCCAATATCCGCACATTTATGAAGTATGGCTGGGAACACGTCTCATTTGACACTGAGGCACTTAAGAGAAAAGAGCCATGATCTCAGTCAATAGGTGCCGAGTCACCATGTGAGACAAAAGTAAATCTCAAGGGATATCATGGCCTCGGCTGCGGGTGTTATTCCTATGATGGTGCACCGCCCGCTGGCACCATCTACCTTTCTTTACCAAGCAAGATAAGTAGCAAAATAATCCGGGTAACTACTAGCCGACATATCCAAAGATCAACAACAGTCCATGTATGAAACCGATCGGCACTATCAGTGCATCGACGACCACCATCAACCAGTTATGGTTGATCACACTGATGGTGATCGCATAGAGCGGCACTGCCAGCAACATGCAGTAAAAGGCAAACTTGAAATAATCTTTTATCGAACCTCTGATCACATTCAATAATGCGACAGTCCAGTTTCCTCGACATTGAAACTCTGCCTGATTAATCACCGTACCATCCGGCCTGAAATCACTTTTTCTGCGTCGCCTTAACATCATTAAATTCTATATATCTAAAAATCGGGTGCTTGACTTATGATGCCAATGGCTTGACTCATAATGACAGATTTCTGTTTGTATCTGAGTCCGGTCTAGTCATAGTTCATATTCACCCGCTTTCCGGTATATCGCTCGACGACTTCCCGCAGGTTTCTCAGGCTACCGACATGACCGACGATAGCACTGTATACACGTACATCATGACCGGGCATATAATCAGCACCTCGTGGATATCTGCCACAGCCACAATCACATAACTTTAATTTTGGCTTATATTTTCTGGCCATCTCGGCCTCCATGAATCTATTTCAATAGATGATAGGCGGTCTCAGATCGAGATGATTGACATTTTCCGCCAATCATTTAACAGGGACATGTAAGTTTTTCACCTGGCTTATCAGTCAGAGGATGAGGCAGGTAATGATGAGGCACACTAGCTGATTAACATTTCCTGAAATGTAAAATTCGATTATTGGCGGGCATCGTATGATCTGTTATCAACTGCATAGCATTTTCACTGGCCAGTGAAAGCATGGTTTCAAAGTCCTTGATGCCACTTCGGGGATCTCTGCTCTTCAACCATTGGTCAAAGCTGGCATTGCTTTCACTGGTATATGAACCAGCATAGTTAAAGGGCCCGTATATCACCAGGCTTCCCTGCGTGTGCAACAACTTGCCGACACCTCGCATCAGGCACACGACTTCCTGTTGGCTCATGATATGGACCGAGTTAGCTGTGAAAACAGCATCGATATCAGAGACCGGCCAACGGCTGGTAGTGACATCCAGTTCAACAGGTGGTGTCACATTAGTTAGTGCTGCATCTTCAAGCCACATATTTATACCTTCCAGATATGGTCGGCGATCACTGGGACACCAGGTGAGATGCGGCATATTTTCAGCAAAGTAGATGGCATGCTGACCAGTACCGCTGCCGATCTCCAGCACGCTGCCATGAGACGAAAAAATCGGTGCGATCACATCCAGGATAGGTTCTTTATTTTGCTCGCAGGATTCAGAGTAAGGCTTATTCATACCGGTACGATTCAGATAACATGAAGAGACCGTATGATAAACTAGGTCGATCCTAAATCCACTTAAATGTTAGAAATAAACGTGTTTCCAAGGAAGTCACAGCCCTCAAGACCCGCCCTGCAGTTTGCTATAGCTTTTCTGATGTCTGTCGCTGGCACAGCTCATGCCGAAGATGATGGCTCGTTTGGCCTCACCAGTTTTGCCTTTGCCAGCTACCTCGGTACTGGTTTCTACACGACCTCAGGGCAGAACGTATTCGTCCTGCAGATGCCATTTGAGCATGTCATCAAGGAGAAGACTGACACCGAGGCTGGCTGGAAACTAAAACTACCGATAACTGTCGGCTTCATAAACTTTGACAGTATCGTTATCGAGGAGGTACCCGGGGTCAGCGACGTTGGCACTGTCACTTTTTTGCCGGGCCTCGCATACCAATACCCTGTGACACGTAACTGGACCCTGACACCCTTTGTCGACTATGGCTTTGCACGCGAGCTAGCTTATACGTCGAACGTCCTGATCATCGGTACTGGCTTGAAAAGCACCTATAACGTTCACTTTGAAGACGCGATGTTCACACTTGGCAACCGCTTCCTGTATGCCAGAGAACAGACTAAGGAATCGAGCAGTGATGCAGACTACTCCCTGGTAGAGACCGGTTTGAACTACCGGGTCACCAGTACTTTCTTTTTCGATGAAGAACCTATCTTTAGCAACCTCTATTACATCAACTTTTACTACCCGAATAACCTGGTCTTTTATGAACAGACCCCCAATCCGATAAGAGTCGGTATCGAACATGAGGTTGGTATTACCTTAAGCAATATCCCTGATTTTCTATTTTTTGAGAAGCCAGAGCTGGGTTTAGGCATACGATATGGTAATAATGTAAAAGTATACCGCCTCGTATTCGGAGCACCATTCTAAGCGTCTGGCACATGGGATCCATCGAACTGGACGGTTTTCAGCGACAGGATAATGCTGTTTGCCACCAGTTTTATGTTTTAGTACAATGACGAGAAACAATAATAACAATAACAAGTTGTAAAACATCAACTTAAACTGGAGTAACAATATGTCTTCTCAAGCGCCCAATGAACGCCGCGCCCGTACCCGCAAAGAAATCAAGCAGCTGATCGAAGAACGTAACTCCGTGCTCTCTCAATATTACAACCTCGCCAGGATCACAGAAGACCCCGAGACTGACCTGCACAATACTGCTGATATGCTCGAAGAGTTTTGCCAGGAACTTGTCGACTATATGGCGACTGGACATTTTGAAATCTATCGTCGTATCGAAGACGGCAATGAAAGACGTGATGAGATAATTAAACTGGCAGAAAAAATAATGCCTCGCATCAACGATACGACCCAGGTAGCTATCGCATTCAATGACCTGTACGATGATACATCAAACCTGAATGATGAAGCATTCGAGCAGCTGCCTAATTACCTGGCAAAACTAGGGCAGGAACTGGCGACACGTATCGACCTCGAAGACAGGTTCATCAATACCCTGCTGGTCTCCAGCAACAAGCCTGATCTGACGACAGTCAGCGCATAACAATTATATTTTCTCGTAAAGCAAGATAGTCCGGTCACAATTACTGTCATCGACAATTTTCCAGAGATGCCTGTTGTTTAGCCAGGCACCAGCTACGATGTAGCGGTTTCCGTTTAAAGTCCTCTGTCGTCGTTAACTTCGTTATCTCTTTAACAAAACACGCCTCTTGCAGGCTGTCATCCAGCTTGAACCCGCGGGCATTTGTCGAAAAGATAAGCTGACCATCATCGGTCAACAAGGCCAGGCAGCCACTCAACAGGGCCACATGGTCGCGCACGATATCCAGCGAGGTATCCATCTTCTTGGAATTTGAGAATGTTGGCGGATCAACGAATATCAGCTGGTACTTTTTGTTTTCATCGATGGCCTGCTGCAGCCATTTCAAACAGTCTTCCCTGACGAACTTGTGCCTGTCACCGGTATAACCATTGATGGATAAATTTTCCTGCGCCCAGTTCAGATAGGTATTTGACATATCCACAGTAGTCGTCGTCGATGCACCACCGGCAGCAGCATAGACGGTGAAACTTCCGGTATAGGCAAAAAGATTGAGGAAGCTTCGTTTTTTAGCAAGCTTTCGGATCAGCTGCCTGGTGTTGCGATGATCAAGAAAAAGGCCCGTGTCGATATAATCATAGACATTGATGAGGAACTTCAGGCCGTTCTCCCGGACCGCTGTCTTCCTGTGTTTCTGGTCCTGCTTTTCATACTGCGAGCTGCCTTCCTGTTTCTTACGTACTTTTAAGACGACATATTCCTGCCTGGTTTCAAGCACATCTGCGACCACATCGATGACATCATTGATGCGCAAAAATGCCTTGTTCCTATCGACTGTCTTAGGTGCCTTGTACTCCTGTACATAGACCCATTGTTCATATATATCGATCGCTACGGCATACTGGGGGATGTCAGCATCATACACGCGATAACATGTGACGCCGTTTTTTCTTGCCCATTTTTTCAGATGCCTGTAATTTTTCTTCAGGCGATTGACGAACATCTGGGAATGTTCAGACTTTCTGCTCGCTTCAATCGCATCAGATCCTGCATCCTGCTTCTCTGTCGAGCTCAAACCATCGCCTTGTTTCTCAAACGCAGGTCTCGATAGTGCGTTCACCCGGTACTGATAGAGTACGGATTTTAATGCGCCGTTATACAATGTATTCTTACGGAACGCGCGCAGACCTATACTCCTGGCCAGCTCTGGCTCCGAGGTTATGATGACGGCCGTCCAGCCATCAAAACCGGCTTTCAGCTGTTCGCCGAATCGATGATACAGGGTCCGCAGCACCTGCACCTGTCCGATACGTTTACCATAAGGCGGGTTTGTTACCAGCAGTCCATGACCTTCCGAGCATGGTTTCAGATCTTGCGTCGCATCCTGTAAGCTGACTTTTACCAGATCCGAGACACCGGCTGCTCTGATATTTTCTCGCGCTATAGCAACAAGCCTTTCACTGTTATCACTGCCACAGATGACGGGCACTTTGAGCATTCCGACGTTCTGTTTATCCTTAGCATCCTGTACTACTGACTGCCAGAGATCGCGATCATATAATTTCCAGTGCAGGAACCCCCAAGGTTCAGCATCACCCTGTTCTCGCAGTAATCCGGGGGCAGTATTCGTCGCCATCAAGGCTGCCTCGATCAGCAGGGTTCCGCTGCCGCACATCGGGTCATTAAAAGGCAGACCCTGCTCATAGAAGCTTTTCCATTTAGCCCTATACAGCATCGATGCAGCCAGTGTCTCCCGTAATGGCGCACTACCCGCACTTTGTCGATAACCACGTTTATGCAAGGCATCACCCGACAGGTCGAGGTATAACAGGCACTGTTTGTCACTCAGGTAAACGTTGATCCTGATATCTGGATGCTCTCTATCGATTGACGGCCTGTCGTCAGTATTCTGAACAAACTGGTCGACGATCGCATCCTTCACTCGGAGTGTAGCGAAATGGCTGTTTGATACCTTCGAATGCGAACTGAAACAGTCTATCGCCAGGGTGTTGTATTCGGCAAAGTGCTGAGACCAGTCGATACTGATGACCTCGCTGTATAGATCATCGTCCGATGATATGGTGAACTCTTTGAGTTGAAGCAGAATACGACTGGCAACCCGGGACCACATGCAGGCTTTGTATGCAGAAAGGATATCACTGTCAAAAGCTACGCCACCAGTATGTATCCTGGTGCTGGTGATCTCTAACTGTTCGAGTTCTTTGAGGACCAGGTCTTCAACACCTTTCGAACAGGTAGCGAAAAAATGATTGGTTTGTTTCAAGAATTCCCTGCAATTCGTATCATTTAAGGTAAAAACGCTTAGTTATCAACAGTCGCAATGCAACTGGTAGTGCCCTTACCGGTTTGGCGCAATCTGGATCTTTACTTTTTCCACATCTTCGACGGTGATCACACGTTGGCCGATCAGGCTATTAGCCTCTGCCGCGTGCATCTTCATGCCATTATACAGCAACTTCAGTTCATCTATATTCTCTGCCCAGTCAAGTTCACTCTCGGGAAGGTTTCTGTAGATACGTAACAAGCCTGCACGGTATGCATTAATATCTATATAACAGCGGTATTCTGAGACTGTATATGTATCCGAGACCTGGTGAGGGATCGGTATACGGCTGAGATACATGACATACTCATTGCTATCCACGATCAGCTTGATCGTGGTTTCGTTCGCGGCGGCCTCGGCCGCGACCATCGAATACAAAGTAGCACAATCAGCATCGGGATGCAGTTTGAGATTATCAGCAACCTGTAGAATGATCGAACTTGGTGTTAACGGCGCATCACCAGGAAAGTTGACCACGATAGTATCATCGCCCCAGCCCATCTTATCAGCCACCTCAGCAAGGCGGCTTATACCGTTTAAGCTGTCATCCAGTACCATACAAACAGTAGCACCGAATTCTTCCGCTGCCATGCCGACCCGGGTGTTATCAGTAGCTATGACGATCTCTGATGCACCTGAACCTTTGGCACTGTCATATACATGCTGAATCATGGGTTTACCATGGATATCCGTCATCGCTTTATGTGGAAAATCATTATGGTCAAAGGTCGCCAGAATAATTATTTTAAAATCTTCGTTCATCTAGGTTGTCATCGCGCCGGGTTAACCGGTATGAGTAATATTATGTAACTGTTAGTGTAGCCCAGTTGCACGTATTCACTATCATTTGAAGGTTAAACTAAGTGCTATATCCATGTTATTTGTCAATTTTTTCAGCATCAGCGGCCAATAGTATAGGAATACCCTTACGAACAGGATAAGCCAGTTTTTCTCGTTCACATATCAATACCTTGTGACGAGATCTATGCGTCAGTGGTCCTTTACATGAAGGACATACCAGTATCGAAAGCAGTTTCTTCTTCATCGAGTTTTTCGCTGTTTCAGCAATGGCAGTATTTTTGAATTTAGCTGTGATTCAAGCGTTTCGGCAAGTTCAGCATCTACCCTGATAACCCATGCATCTGGCAGCGATAAAGCACGGCATTTAACGGCATCTTTTTCCGTCATTATAATACACTCGTCATGCCAACCGGAAAAATCATCCTGCGTATAGCGATGATGATCAGAAAAAGCATGCTCGATGACAGCGAGTTCATTTTTACGCAGCGCAGTAAAAAAACGTCCCGGATCACCGATACCGGCCACGGCGTGAACCGCCTTCCTGGAAAGAGAGGATAATGAGGAACTTTCACCAGTTCCCAGGTGATACAGTTGAGTAATCTGCAATGTATAAGAACATGCCTCCTCAGCCTCGGAATTCACCGTGTTATACGCGACAAGATCGACCGTCTGCAGACGCGAAAGCGGTTCGCGAAGTGGGCCGGCGGGCAGACAGTAACCGTTTCCGAAGCGTCGCCTTGCATCCACCACAGCAATCTCCAGATCTCTGCGCATACGATAATGCTGAAGACCATCATCCGAGAGCACGATGTCACAGGCATCATTGCTTTGCAGATATGTTACTGCTGCGGCGCGATCCACACTGACGACGACAGGCACTTTTGTCCGTTGCTGCACCATCAGTGGCTCATCTCCTACCAGCTCGGCAGGATCATCGTCAGTCACCTGCCTCAAACCACTGTAATCACCACCATAACCTCGGCTGACGACACCGGGTCTGTACCCCATATCTTTGATGAGTTCACACAGAGCGATCAGAAGCGGTGTCTTGCCACTGCCACCTGCGACGATATTACCTATCACTACGACAGGCAGTTGAGAAGAATAACTCTTTATCAGATTGAGCTGATAGAGTTTTCTGCGAACAACTGACACTGCACAGAACAACCAGGAGATCGGTATTAGCAGCCAGATGAAATAGTTTGCCTGGTACCAGTAGTGTTCCAGAGATTTCATACCTTAAGTTTCTTCAAAATTCATCTGATGCAGGGCAGCATAATGCCCTCCGAGTTCGATCAGATCCTGGTGCTTACCTTTTTCTACGATACAGCCCTGATCCATGACTACGATCACATCAGCATTTTCGATTGTTGACAGACGGTGAGCGATGACCAGGGTGGTACGGTTTTCCATGAGTGTTTCCAGGGAATTTTGAATATACCTCTCAGATTCTGTATCGAGTGCCGAAGTCGCCTCATCCAGTATCAGAACAGGCGCATCATTCAATAGCGCTCGCGCGATGGCTATTCGCTGACGCTGACCACCCGAAAGCATCACTCCTCTCTCACCAACCATCGTCTGAAAACCTTTGCTGGACTCATTGATGAAGTCATAAGCATAAGCAGCTTTTGCCGCTGCAACCACCTCTTCATGGCTGCGTGTCTTCATATCGCCATAGGCGATATTGTGTTCGATAGTATCATTGAACAGGACCACATCCTGACCGACATAGGAGATGTGGCTACGGAGATTATCCAGGCGATAATGCCGTACGTTGACCCCGTCCAGCCTGACTTCACCTTCAGTAACATCATACAATCTTGGGATAAGGTTCAATAATGTCGTTTTTCCGCTGCCAGAACGGCCGACGAAAGCCACCGTTTGACCAGCTTCTATGGTGAGATCAATGTCTTTTAATGCCGCCTCACCCTCTTCCGAGTAGATAAAATTGACATCATTAAATTCGATCATGCCGGTAACATGCTCTGCTTCATATGTGCCTTCATCGGCTTCCTGCCTGAGATCGATAAAAGTAAAGATACTATCTGCTGCAGCTATACCGCGCTGCAGTTCGCTGATGATCGATGTCAGTGATCGCACAGGCGGCATCAGCATCGACATAGCAGTGATGAACGAGACGAAAGTCCCCGCGCTTATATCACCTTGCATACTATCGTGTGTCGCCAGATAAATGATCAGCGCCAGGGCACAGGCAATAAGCAACTGAACGATGGGAGAACTGATTGCCTGCGTCATCTGCATACGCAGGTGCTGGCGCCTGTTCCTGTCATTCACTACGGAGAACTGTTCATTCTCATAGCGGCTGCCGCCGAATATCTTCACTACCAGCTGTCCCTTGATAGACTCCTCGATAATACGGGAGACACTTCCCATGCTGAGCTGAATATTGGCACTGATCTTTCGAAATCGTCTGGCTACAGTCACGATCAAAATAGCAACGACCGGTGCTACCGTGATAAAGACAAATGCCAGTTTTGTATTGAGATAGAACATCCAGCCGATGAGAGCGATGACTGTCAGCACATCACGAATCAGGACCGTGATAGCCTTCGTCGTCGCCTGTGCTACCTGCTCAACATCATATGCAAATTTTGAGATAAGCTCGCCCGTAGTCGCCTTGTCATAAAATGCCTTAGGCAAAGCGACCAGGCGAGAGAACATCTCTTTACGGAGCTCACGTATCACATTACGGCTGATAACACTCATACCATAACCTGATGCAAAGGCCCCTATCACCCGGACAAAAAAGATTCCTATCAGCGCCAGCGGCACCCATTTGATGGTCTCAGGATCACGTTCGACAAAACCGCTGTCCATCATCGGCTGCATCAGAGCCGGAAAGGCTGCTGATGAGCCGGCAACGATGACCATACCGATGATCGCAATGATGAAGATACCCCAATAGACCAGAGCATATGAAAGTAATCGACGATAGAGGTAAAAGCTACTCGAAAAATCTTTTTTATCGCTCATTGAAGTTTTGTTATCAGGCATCAAGGATTCTCGACCGACATCTGGCTAGTTACCTTCGACGGTTGCTATCGATAGACGAGTCATGCCCAGTTGAGAGGCTGCATCCATCGCCCTTACTACCGATTGATGTGGTGTATTAGCATCAGCCCGCAACACCAGTGCGACATCTTTATAATCCTGACCTTTCTCTCCGATGACCTTCTGCAAAGCCTGCTTCAAGGTATCGAGCTGCTGGTTGACTATCTGCCGATCATTTAAAAAATAATTTCCTTTTGCATCGATCGACAAGATCAATGGCTGATCTTTCTGCTGAGTCGTTTTTGCTGATGACTCCGGCAGAGAAACCTTTAGCCTGGCATGTCTGTCAAATGTAGTGGTCACCATAAAAAAGATCAGTAGCAAGAACACCACATCGATCAATGGCGTCAGGTTGACCTCGACGCTCTCTTCTTTATGCCCTGGCCGTAAGTTCATTTATCGTCACCCGTTTCTGCATCACTCGACCTGTCTTCGCTTTTCACATGATGCTGACGATTATTGTGCAACACATCGACCATCTTGATTGCTTCACGCTCCATGACGACGACGATGCCATCGACCTTACGACGAAAATAGCGGTAAAACACCAGGCTGAATATCGCCACAGTCAGGCCAGCAGCTGTGGTGATCATGGCCTGGGATATGCCGCCAGCCAATGCCCCCGGATCCCCGACACCATGCTGGGTGATAGCAGTGAATACACTGATCATGCCTATCACCGTACCGAGCAGACCCAACAAGGGCGAGATCGATGCGATAGTGCCCAGCGTATTCAAAAAACGCTCTAGATCATGGACCACCTCACGTCCTCTTTCTTCTATACATTCCTTGATACGTTCCCGGCTTTCACTGCGATTTAACAGGCCTGCACTTAATATCTGGCCAAGCGCAGATTCTTTACTGATCGCCTCGATATCGGCACGTTGCAGGTTATCCTGTTTTATATCATTCCAGACAGTGGCCACCAGGTGTTTAGGTAGTACTTTTTCACGCCGCAGACTCCAGAATCGTTCTGCGATAATAGAAATGGATACGATGGAACACAAAATTATTGGCAGCATCAACCAGCCGCCAGATTTAACTAATTCAAACACATGTCACCTTTGGATCATCACTGCAGAACTGTTGCATAACATAGAGGTTAACCGATATACAGATCTAATAGTTCTGCCTGTCGTTATTATTATTTCCCTGGAGCCTATCTTACTAGATTTATCACGCTGTCAATAGTACCGCAGGTATCGTTTGCATGTTATCGTTCGCTCATATGATGCCAGTATTTTGCTGCATTTACTCGATATTTTTCTATCGTGAATGCGGTTCTTCGCTTCAGGTTTATGGTGATTGCACCTGTCATATCTGTCTGCAGAAAACGCATATCCATCGCTTGATATCGTTCGATGACACGGCGGTTTGGCAGTCGATACCTGTTCCGATAACCCACTGAAATGATGGATAAATCCGGATCCACCGCATCAAGAAAAGCGATACTGGACGAGGTATTACTGCCATGATGAGGTACGATAAGGATATCTGAAGACAATTTTTTTCCGTAACTATCAAGTAATCTTCTCTCGGTACCTTTTTCGATATCGCCGGTAAATAATACTGAACCAGACTCTGATGACACTCGTAACACGCAGGAATGGTTATTTCGCGCATCACCATCCCTTATCATGCCGTCACTCACCGCCGGTGATAGAAAAACAAAATCGACTCCGTCCCATTGCCAGCTCATGCCGGCCGAACATGCCTGTTTATGTTGCGCCTGGATATTGCCAATATCCTGTCCCAGTAAATGCACGTCAGGAAACGCGTTCAGGATCGCCTGTGCACCTCCGATATGATCGGCATCACCATGACTGATGATCAGTCGGTCGATCTGGCTGATACCCTGCGAGCGCAGGTATGGTAAAACCACAGTACTGCCAGCATCCAGCCTGTCGCTAAACCTTGCCCCGGAGTCAAATACAGCGACGTGGTTGAAGGTACGTATCACCGCGGCGGAACCCTGACCGACATCGAGTACAGTCAGGCGGTATTCACCTGGCCCGATAGATGGACCCTCGATGATAAACAGGGGAATTAATAACAGACCTCCAGTGACGCGAATTATTGATCGATGCAGTCGATGTGTATTACTTTTCGATAAATAACTCAGGTATTCCGACAACTTGATCGAATAATAGATGAGCAACATCGCGGCCGTTGCTGCCAGCAACTGTAAGACTCCGATGCCGCCTTTAAGCCACAGGCTATATGGCAACTCTGACAGGTAAACCAGCAATGGCCATATCAGGTCAAGCAATGAGGCCGCCAGCTCAAACAACAATTGAGAGATAAAAGGGGCTGGATAAGTAAAGATTATCGCAACCAGTACCACGGGCACGACAAGGAAGCTGACATAAGGTATAAGCAGTAGATTCGCCACAGGTGAGACCAGTGATACCTGCTGGAACATGAATAGAGAGAGCGGCATAAGGAACAGGCTGATCAGTAACTGCAGGCGCAGCCATCGCTTGAGAATCACTGATGCGCGCCTGTAAAAGCTGTATTCGCAGGCCTCCTGCCCATGAGGTGGTGCAGCAGGACCGAGACTGATAAAAATAACTGCAACAGCTGAGAATGAAAACCAGAAACCTGCAGAAAGGACAGACAGTGGATCGGCGATTAAAACAGCGATCAGGGCGAAGCCCAGGGCGTCGACTGGACGATGATTACGCCTTAGCAGCAACATGGCACACAGCACAGACAACATGATAACAGCACGTTGCGTGGGTATCGACAGACCGGCAATCAACGCATAGGAGAATGCTGTCAGCATGCCGCCAGCGAGTGCCATATGCTGCGCCGGGCATCGCTTCATCAGACTGACAGGCAGACCCCACCTTATCAGTACATAGAAAAACAATGAAGCCAGTCCGATATGCAGCCCTGATATCGCCATCAGATGACTGGTACCAGTGGCGCTTAACACGCGCCACTGCGGTACTGATATGGACGATTTATCACCGATGGCCAGCGCTCTCACCAGTGCGAATGAGTTGCCGCCAGCGGCATCGGATGCCGATACAATGTCATCGATATGAGTCGCTATGGCCTGCCTGAACTGGTTAACCGAAAACCTTGCATCCAGCTGCAGCCTGTTGAGAGCGGATTTACGCACATAACCTGTGGCATCGATACCGTGCTGGAATAACCAGGCTTCATAATCAAAACCTCCGGGATTCATAAAACCATGCGGAGGTTTCAAGCGAACTTCAAGTTGCCAGCGCTGCCCGGCACTGACCTGTTGCGCAGAATACCAGCTGAGGCGGATCCGCTTCGGAAAACCGGCAGTCTGCCAGTCGGCATCGCTCGCCAGCAGACGATGGCTGTCAACATCGAACTCAAAGCGTGAGACCTTGTCATCATTAACCGGGATACTGGAAATCAGTCCCTGAACGAGTATATTCTGACCGCTCAAGCGTTCATCAAGCCGTAGCGACAGTTGACCGCTCGCATAATAAGAGGAATATACTATTCCTATATATATCATTAATATAGAAAGTATTATTGATGTATTTTCTGACATTGCAGCAAGCCACTTCTGCCTTACCAGCACGACGAAAACAACGCTGCCAATAATTAAAAACATGAGTAGTAGATACAGCGTTGTTAAACTTGGCAGAACAGCGAACTGCTGTAATATTAAAACGCCGAGCAGAAAAGCCAGCGCGTAGAGATACATCCCGGGTTTGTAATCCATTACAAATATCCTAATAATATAAAAGCTATCCATGCTTTTACCAAATAACAGCATAAAAGGTGATAATATCCAGCTTAATAAATTGCTGTATATGACCGATTAACACTATAACCATGCCTCGCAAGTTTTTCCAACGTTTTTTGCCCAGCCCGCAAACAATCAAAGACAACAAAACACTAAAAATCTTTGGCGAATGGCTGCATGAACCGAACCTCTGGCACCTCAACCGCCGTTCCGTTGCCGGAGCATTCGCTGTTGGTCTGTTCTGTGCCTGGATGCCGGTACCGTTTCAGATGGTACTGGCAGCGGGCGCCGCGATCTGGATAAGAACCAACCTGCCACTATCCTTGGTACTGGTGTGGATCACTAATCCGTTTACTATTCCACCCATGTTCTACTTCGCGTACCTGGTGGGCACCTGGATCATTGGTGAGCCACCCGAGGATTTTAGTTTTGAACTGACCTTTGACTGGCTGCTGAACGAACTCTCCGCCAGCTGGAAACCTTTTTTAGTCGGCTGCTTCACCATGGCATCCATCTGTAGTGTCATCGGATATTTCGCGATCGACGGCTTCTGGCGCTATTCGGTTCTCAACCGGCGCTCGACCAAGGCGCACCTGAAGAAATAATCATCATGATCTGGAAACCACACGCAACAGTTGCTGCAATCATCGAACATAATAATAAATTTCTCATGGTCGAGGAGCTGATACAGGGCGAAGCCGTATTCAATCAGCCAGCCGGTCACCTGGAGCCTGATGAGAGCCTGATCGACGCCGTCATACGTGAGACCCAGGAAGAGACCGCCTGGCAGTTCGTACCGGAAGCCATCACCGGTATCTACCTGTGGAAACAACCAGAAAGTGGTGAGTCTTTTCTTCGTGTCGCCATGTGCGGCAGCTGTAAAAATCATGATGCACAACAGCCACTGGACAAGGGCGTCATACAGGCCATCTGGAAGAGCCGTCATGAGCTCCTGGCAGAACCGGAAAAGCTGCGCACCCCCATGGTGATCAACTGTATCGATGACTATATTGCTGGACAGCGCTTCCCGCTGAACATGCTGGTCAACGTGCCATAATACTTCGACATGAGTAAACAGAAGATCATCGTGGGCATGTCAGGCGGTGTCGACTCCTCCGTCGCCGCACTATTACTGCTGGAGCGTGGTTACGACGTAGAAGGCCTGTTCATGAAGAACTGGGAAGAGGACGACGATGAAGATTACTGTGCAGCAGCGGTTGACCTTGAGGATGCGACATCGGTCAGTGAAACGCTAGGCATCAAATTACACACCATCAACTTTTCCAGCGAATACTGGGACAGGGTTTTCCAGCACTTCCTCGATGAATACCGTGCCGGGCGCACACCGAACCCCGATATCCTGTGTAACAAAGAGATCAAATTTCATGCATTTCTGGAACATGCACGTACGCTCGGTGCCGACAAGATAGCCACCGGCCATTATGCACGCAGCCGGACTGTCAGCAATAAAACGCAATTATTACGCGGCAGGGACAACAACAAAGACCAGAGTTATTTTTTACATGCGCTAAACCAGTACCAGCTCTCGCATGCCCTGTTCCCTGTCGGGGAATATGATAAACCGCACATCAGGGAACTTGCCAAAAGTAATCAACTGCTGACACATGATAAAAAAGACAGCACCGGCATATGTTTTATCGGGGAGCGTCGCTTCAGCACCTTCCTGGAAAAATTCCTGCCGGCAAAGCCTGGTGAGATCCACAGCGTAGATGGTGATGTCATCGGTCAGCACAATGGCCTGATGTTCTATACCCTCGGTCAGCGCAAAGGCCTCGGCATCGGCGGATTGAAAGATTCAGATGAAGAACCGTGGTATGTCGTCGAGAAAGACCTGTTAAACAATGTGCTGAAAGTAGCACAGGGGCATAATCACCCGGCGATGTTCAACGACATACTCGAGACAGCCCAGGTCAACTGGATAGCAGAGAGCGAACCCGAAGCAGTCCGCTTACAGGCGAAGATCCGTTACCGTCAAAGTGACCAGTCCTGCACCCTGAAACAGATCGGCGGCAGCAGGTATGAGGTGCATTTCGACGAGGCGCAACGAGCCATCACTCCAGGCCAGTCCATCGTCTTCTATCAGGGTGAAGTCTGCCTCGGTGGCGGCATTATAGAATCGATGAAAAACTCCCGTAGTGGACAGACACCAAGATGACACACAGTAAATACGAGCAGACACTGGCGCTCGCCGGCATCTACCAGGCAGCCTCACTGGTCAAACAGATTGCAAATACTGGCAAAGCTAATAGCGCGCATATCGAATCAAGCCTGGAGACGCTGTTTCGTTTTGATGCCGACAGCGTCGAGCAGGTCTATGGCAGTATCGCCGGTGTCAGCCATGGCATAAAGGTCTTACATCAGCACCTTGTAGACCGAGCCTCCAGAGACATCGAGATCACTAAATATGCTCTCTCGCTGATCATGCTGGAGAAGAAGCTGGCGGCCAATACGAACATGCTCGAGGAGATAAGTAAGCGGCTGAACAAAATCGAATCGCAATTTGATTTCTTCTCCTTGAGTCACGACAACACCATCGCTAAATTAGGACAGATCTATAAAGAGACCATCAGCACGCTCGGCCCCAGGATCATCGTGACTGGTGAGCAGCCTTATCTGAGCAGCGAAAGCAACGCCAGCAAAGTACGAGCCCTGCTGCTCGCAGGCATACGATCGGCTGTTCTATGGCGACAATGTGGCGGTTCACGTTGGCAGTTCCTGTTTGGTAGAAAAGCGTATATCGCTGAATGTGAAAACATCCTGGCTCGGCTTTGAAGGTCAGTCCACTGAATCTACCAGTAGCGAGATCAAACGACTGATCAGCCTCTCGGCGATGGCGTCACCCTCGGATATACGGGCCCTTATTTCATCCATTGAGATGACCTCATGTCTTCGAGTCTGAGCCGAGCTATCAGCCGAGGCAGCGCCTTTACCGGCTGCCCAGTTGACGACGAGTGATAGCTGGGCATAACGCATATCCAGCTCACGTGCCAACGACGCCTCAGGCATCGCTGTCATGCCCACGATATCACAGCCATCATTTTGCATACGTTTGATTTCAGCTGCAGTTTCAAGTCGCGGCCCCTGCGTTACCCCGTAGGTACCATCCTTCTCGAACTCGCATGCTTCCATCTGCAGGCAGCGTATCAGCTTATCGCACAGCGCCTCATCAAACGGATAACTGAAATCGATATGATGTACTTCATCATCGTTAATATCGTTATAGGTCTGCAGACGTCCGTGTGTATAATCAATCAACTGATCAGGTAGCGCCCATTTCATCGGCGACATCCTCTCTGTAATACCACCCACAGCAGTAACAGCGATGATATCTGTGACATCGAGAATCTTTAAGGCGAACATATTCGCTTTATAGTTCACCTGGTGCGGTGCGATATGATGAGACACGCCGTGACGGTTAAAGTAGACCAGCTCGAGGCCATCGATATTCGCTGAGATAAAATTGTCAGATGGCTCGCCGAAAGGTGTTTTAACGTGCTCCTGTTCACCGGAAGCAAAACTATCGGGCGGCTTCAACAGGCTACCGCCTATTATTGCCAGTTTCACAGGTACCTGCCTGAAAAATAGTGACGACCTAGTATCATCTTGTTAATCATTTAAAGCGTAGATCGAATCGAGTTGCCGGTATTTACCGTCATAGTCCATACCAAAACCGAATACGTATTTATCTTCAACATCGAGTGCAACATTATCGGTCAGCTCGTTATCGACACAACGTTCATGGTTTTTACGTACCAGTACCGCCGAGATCACCTTACTGGCGCCCTGCTCCTCACAGTAACTGTGGATAGACTGTAGTGTATGCCCTTCATCGAGGATATCATCCAGTATCAACACGGTGCGGCCTTGCAATGCAGTGTCTGGATAAGATTTCCAGCTCAGTTGACCGCCGCTTGTGGTATTGCCATAACGTGTGGCATGGATGTAGTCGATATCCAGCATACACTGCAGCCTCGGAATCAGGTGCCCGGAAAAGATAAGTCCGCCCTGCATGACACATAGCGCAACCGGAGTTTCATCGATTAGCTGTTTATTGAGCTTTTCAGCCAGGCGCTCGATGGCATGGCTTATCTCAGCATTGTCAAATACCAGTTTAGAATTATCGGGTAACTTCATTATCGACAGGATAGATGTCTAATAGGTAAAAGTGACGGTATTATCGTCCATCGCTTCACTGACAACGTAAGCCGCACCGACTTTTTCTTCGACCTCTGCAATCATCTCTTCACCAGCCATATTGAACGATGTATTGCAGGCTTTGAAAGTTACACCCGCCTGGTGAGCTTCTTTGATGATGTCATAGATAGTACGGTGTGTCTCCAGGTTGACCTCAGCGTTTTCTGCATTATCAGCTATCGCTAGCTGGACTGATGAACCTGTGAACACCACCTCAACCTCATGAGACAGGGCTGCCGCGACTGTCGCCTGAAATAGCGGTGCGTAACAGTCCTCCGGATCACTCGCATCTGAGTTAGACATGATGATGAGTAGTTTTTTCATTTTCATAGATACTCTATATTATATTTATTATTGAAATTTATGCCGAAGCAAGCCCCATGATCACGCTATCATATCAGTGACCGGTCATAACTGCTCTGCCCAGACCGCCATATTTTGGATTCAGACATCCATCTCGAGTTCAGGTGATTCATTCAATGCCACCACCTGTTCAGATATCTGCTGCCAGTGTTTATCTAACTTCAACTTTGCCCAGTTTACAGCATGTTCGCCATGCATCCTGACGAGACGCAGTTGTGAGGTCGGATTCAGATATCCCTTGATATATTCGGCGGCTTCAACTGCGCCGTCCAGGTGGTTACATACCAGGGCCATATCGCAGCCGGCTTTTAGTGCTGCTTCTGCCCGTTCTCCGTAGCCACCGGCGATACCTGCCGCTTCCATCGAAAGATCGTCACTGAATACCGCACCCTGAAAGTCTAACCGCTGCCGTAATATATTCTGTATCCAGAATGAGGAGTAACCGGCGGGCATGGGATCGACCTGATCATATATGACATGTGCCGGCATGATTCCTGCCAGTTTGTTTTCGATCATACTTTTGAACGGTACGATATCGGTATGCAGCAGCTGTTCAAGCGAACGATGATCGACCGGCATTGCCACATGCGAGTCTTCGACGACGCCACCGTGTCCGGGAAAATGCTTACCGACCGCCTGCATACCAGCGCGGTTCATACCGTGCATGAATGCATAGGCAAGTGTCGCCACGGTAGCTGCCTTACTATGAAATGCCCGATCACCGATAACACCGCTCAAACCATGCGCCAGATCCAATACCGGTGCAAAGCTGAAATCTATGCCACAGGCCCGCAGCTCGATCGCCATCAACCAGCCTGCATTCTCAGATAGCTGTCGGCTTTTTTCAAGATCATTCTTCACCGCTTTGGCGTAACTCGCCGCGGCCGGTATTCGGCTGAAGCCTTCATGAAATCTCTGTACACGACCGCCTTCATGATCGACGGCAACCAGTAATCTCGGTGTCCTTAACGCATGTATCTCTGTTACCAGTTGGGTTATCTGTTCGATAGATTCAAAGTTGCGTGTGAACAGGATAACGCCGCCGACTTCCGGTTTTAATAATAGCTGTTTTTCTGTTGCGCTGATGCCAGTGCCTTCCAGATCAACCATCAAAGGACCAAGTGTCATAAGTAATGCCCGGGAAATAGAACTTAAATAATATTAACCGCAGGTATGCGGCCAAAACCAAACTAATCTAGTAACAGGATATTAACGCAGAAACAGCTTGATTAAAATCAATCACATCGTATCTTGCTGAACTGCATTATCTGCGGGATAAATCGCTCCAGCCCGACAAACGAGTGATCTCCACCCCGTTCGATGATGCACTGACTATCTCTATACTTAGATTCAGCTTCACGATAGTCCAGTGTCTCATCACCCGTTTGCAACAATACCAGGTAACGCTCAGGATCAGTGATATCATCCACTTTCATTGCTTCAAGCTGTCGGATATGTGACTCATCGAAATCCCACTCACCTTCATCAAAATAAAACTTGTTCTTGCCAAGGTAAGCACGCAAGGTCTCATATGGCTTAACCGAGGGGTTAATCAAAACGGCTGAACCTGAATATTTTTCAGCGAGATAGGTCGCATAATACCCGCCGAGAGAACTACCGATATAATTCAGTGCATAACGCTGCAAGGTTTGTTCGACGATCTGTTCGAGCAACTGCCTCGCTTCTTCAGGCACAGTCGGTATCTGCGGGCACAACAGCAGGTCCAGGCAGTTATGCTCTGCCATATACTGAGCGACCAGCTGCGCCTTGTGAGACTGTGGCGAACTGTTGAAGCCGTGCAGATACAGTAATTTTTGCGTTTTCATAATAAAAACCCGGTAAAACAGAGTCTTACCGGGCCTCGTTAAAGCTTATCTATAGCTTTTATTTATAGCTTACCGTTAGCTGGCAGCCATATCTTTCAGTGCCTTCAACGGCAGAACTTTAACGACCTTACGTGCTGGCTTGGCAGCGACATCCATCAACTCGCCTGGACGGAATGGGTTAGGTACGCCTTTTCTGGCTTTAGTTGCAGGCTTCTTATTAACCTTGATTTTCATTAAACCAGGTACTTTAAACTCCCCGGCACCACGGCTCTTGATGTGGCCTTCGATTACCTCGTTCAGTGAATCGAAAACTTTTGCTACATCTTTACGTGCCAGTCCCGTGTCTTCGGAGATGTGCGCGTACAGTGCAGACTTAGTGTAAGCATCTTTGATTGCTTTGATTTTTTTAGCAGGTGCTACTGCTTTCTTTTTTACAGCTTTCTTTTTTACAGCCTTCTTTTTAACAGCTTTCTTTTTTGCAGGTACCATTATATGTTGCCCTTTGATGATTGAAGTTTATTATTAAATTGCTTAAGTTGTTTTTAGAGGTAGATCGGGACTCTCGTCTTTAGCCACCATCTCTAAGAGATATTTGTTTAGTATATCGGGATACCATTTGTAAATTTTTACACACTCAACAGCATGTATAAAAATCGTGATGATGTTTTATAACTTAAATCAAACAAAGTAAATAGTTTTTTGTAAAAAAAATTCATTTATTACTATAAATAAAGGAATAAACGTGATTTTAGTCAATTAACCAGACATTCTGTAAAGCATTACAACAGCATGTACTGCTATTCCTTCTTCCCTTCCGGCGAAGCCCAAACTCTCAGTTGTCGTTGCTTTAATATTGATTTGTGTTGGTGCGATGTTTAAAACAGCACAAAGGTTTTGTGACATCGCAGAAATATGCGGCGACATTTTCGGTGATTGCGCAATAATGGTGCAGTCGATATTAACCACATCATAGCCATCATGTTTTAATAGTTGAAAGGTATTATCGAGCAACACACTACTCTCGATATCTTTATACCTGGCATCTGTATCAGGAAAGTGCTGGCCGATGTCACCCGCCGCAATAGCACCGAGCATGGCATCACATATTGCATGTATCAAAACATCACCGTCAGAGTGCGCGATGAAGCCATATTGATACGGGATCTTCACTCCACCCAGGACGATGTGATCACCTTCACCAAATCGGTGAACATCATAGCCATGACCTATACGATATGGCGGTAAGCGGGCATCATTTTCATTATTCATCGCTTTCCTCTATTTATTCTATCTGTCGGGAGAAACATGAAAACCATCGGCTCTACCATTTCTACTATTGCTGAGTTCGCAGGTAAAGGCCAGCCAGGCGCAGATCATCCGGGCGTGTGATCTTGATATTATCTTCGTGCCCCTGAACCAGTATCGGTGAGAATCCCGCAAGCTCCATCGCTGAAGACTCATCGGTGATGCTCTGGCCGTTAATGCTGGCAGTTTCCAGGGCTTTCTTAAGGCTTTTCGCCGGAAAATACTGGGGTGTGAGCGCATGCCAGAGATTTTCCCGATCGACTGTGGCTGACACCGCCGAAGGTGTACTGCCGGCAGCCTGTCTTTTCATGGTATCGCGCACCGGCAGTGCCAGCAGGCCACCATTGTCATCGTCAGCAACTTGCGAGACCAGTCTGTCGATATCGCCCTGTCGCAGGCAACAGCGCACAGCATCATGCACCATGACCCAGTCGTTATCGGCATCAAAATGCTCATAGCGGGTGAGTTCAGTTAATGCGTTAAGTACTGAATCCGAGCGCTCTTTACCACCGGGCGCCACTAATACCGGCTTCTCAGAATCTATTCTGATATTCGGCCAGTAAGTATCACCTTGCTGTAAAGCGATTACCAGTCCAGTGATATTATTATTATGGAGTAAGGTATTGACCGTATATTCGAGAACGGCTCGTCCGTTTATAGACAGGTATTGCTTGGGGACATCAGACTGCATGCGCTTACCGATTCCAGCTGCCGGTACGATAGCCCAGATCGCATGCTTCATTGTGTGATCTCGATGATTAATAAGCCCAAAGGAAAAATGACTTTATCTGATAAGAGCATGATCACTGGTACTGATAGATTTGCGGTTATTGATGCTATTCATCTGGCGATTGTTGTTTTTCCGTTTCGATTACCTGGAAATAAATCTCACCTTTCTTGATCATGCCCATCTCGCTGCGAGCTCGCTCTTCGATCGCGTCGAGGCCTTTTTTCAGGTCTTTCACTTCTGCATCGAGTGACAGGTTGCGCTCCCGCAGCTGTTGCACTTCTACCTCTACCTGGCCCACATCCTGTTGCAGCTGAATGACCTCAGGTATACCGCCATCCAGCAGCCATATCTTGTATTGCAGCCAGATCAGTAACGCCAGTAATACAAGAGCGATAATTTTCACTGATGCCGGTAACGGTCAAGAGTGACCGGCTTATCCCAGGTGTTTGAAGGCAGACTTGCCTGCATAAACGGCTTTATCACCGAGTGCTTCTTCAATACGTAATAACTGGTTGTATTTGGCAATACGATCAGAGCGTGACAGTGAGCCGGTCTTGATCTGGCCAGCACGGGTTGCAACACAAAGGTCTGCAATCGTACTGTCCTCTGTCTCACCGGAGCGATGTGATATTACTGCGGTATAACCGGCATCATGTGCCATATTGATCGCGTTCAGAGTTTCACTCAGAGTACCGATCTGGTTGAACTTGATCAGGATCGAATTAGCGATATTCTTATCGATACCCTGTTTCAGGATAGAGGTATTGGTAACAA
Source organism: Gammaproteobacteria bacterium (assembly GCA_013041745.1). Classification (GTDB taxonomy): domain Bacteria; phylum Pseudomonadota; class Gammaproteobacteria; order SZUA-229; family SZUA-229. The sequence continues at coordinate 61,240 of JABDRN010000019.1, read as the reverse complement.
ACAGGTCATCGCCCACCAGTTGCACCTTATTACCCAATTGCTTCGTCATATATGCCCAGCCTTCCCAGTCACCTTCGTCCAGCCCATCTTCGATGGTGATGATCGGGTACTTATTGACCCAGTTTGCCAGGTAGTCGGTAAATTCTTCAGAGTTGAAGGTTTTACCCTCTGAAGCCAGGTTATAAACACCATCTTTATAGAATTCAGAACTGGCTGCATCGAGACCTAGATAGATATCTTCGCCGGCTTTGAAACCTGCTTTTTCGATAGCTTCAAGGATGACTTCGATGGCTTCTTCGTTAGAAGACAGGTCAGGCGCAAAACCGCCTTCGTCGCCAACGGCGGTATTCATGCCTTTGGCACTTAACACAGATCGTAGCGTATGGAAGACTTCTGCACCATAACGTAAGGCCTCTTTAAAGCTTGGCGCTCCTACCGGAAGGATCATGAACTCCTGCAGATCGACGCTGTTGTCAGCGTGCTCACCGCCGTTGATGATATTCATCATCGGCACCGGCATGATATAAGAACCATCACCGAGATGTTCGTAAAGCGCCTCGTTATTCTCATTCGCCGCTGCATGTGAAGCAGCGAGTGAAACAGCTAACAGGGCATTTGCTCCAAGACGCTCTTTGGTATCAGTGCCATCGAGCTCTATCATCTTATTATCAAGAGCCACCTGGTCCTGGCCATCCATACCGACGAGTGCTTCGCTGATCTCGGTATTAACATTGCTTACCGCCCTGGTGACACCCTTACCGAGGTAACGGGATTTATCACCGTCACGCAGTTCTAGCGCTTCACGAACACCGGTAGACGCACCTGAGGGCACGGCAGCGCGACCGAAAGCACCACTCTCCAGCGTCACTTCTGCTTCCAGGGTTGGGTTACCGCGTGAATCTAAAATTTCGCGAGCATGTATTTTTGTAATGTTGGACATTTTTGTTCCTAAATAAAATTAATTTTTAAATTGAGTAAGTACGGATGCGAACAACCCGAGCGTGCGATCACAACTCCAGTTCATGCATCGTGTTATTTTTTACCGTAGCATCGATCTGCTGCAAAACCGCCAGTAGCGACTCCATCTTCTGTAACGGCCAGGCATTTGGTCCGTCACTCAAAGCATTTGCCGGATCAGGATGCGTTTCCATGAACAGACCCGAAATACCTGCCGCCACTGCAGCACGGGCCAGCACAGGTATATGTTCACGCTGACCACCAGACGAGGTGCCCTGGCCACCGGGCAGCTGCACAGAGTGTGTTCCATCAAAGACCACTGGACAGTCGCTCTCACGCATGATCGCCAGTGAGCGCATATCAGAGACCAGGTTGTTATAGCCGAAGGAAACGCCGCGCTCACAAGCCATGATATTCTGATTGCCGGTGGACCGTGCTTTATCGATGACGTTCTTCATGTCACCCGGCGCCAGGAACTGGCCTTTCTTGATATTAACCGGCTTACCGGTATTCGCGACTTTTAATATAAAGTTCGTCTGACGACACAGGAAGGCAGGAGTCTGTAATACGTCTACCACAGAAGCCACTTCATCCATCGGCGTGTCTTCATGTACATCGGTCAATACCGGTACACCGACATCATCTTTTACCTTCTGCAATATGCGCAGACCCTCTTCCAGACCAGGACCGCGAAAGCTGGCGCCGGATGAACGGTTCGCCTTATCAAATGATGATTTATAGATGAAAGGTATACCGAGCCTGTCTGTTATCTCTTTGAGCTGGGTAGATGTGTCCATCGCCATCTGTTCACTTTCGATGACACAGGGACCCGCTATGAGGAATAACGGCTTATCTAGTCCAACTTCAAAGTCACAGAGTATCATTCAATCTTTTCCTATTTTTAATCTATCTTTTCGACCGGTGAGAGAGTGAAAGATCAAGATATAAAATCTCGGCCACTGGTCGCAATAGTCTTCTCAGCCATTCTTTATAATACTGTTCATCAGGCCGTAGCTTCGGCCACTTTCGCTGAGCTATGCTGGTGCGCTAAAGCAGCTTTTATGTATGCAGTAAATAACGGATGACCGCGCCTTGGCGTCGAAGTGAATTCTGGATGGAACTGGCAGCCGAGGAACCATGGGTGAGCCAGTGGCCCCTGTTGCGGCAGTTCGACCATCTCCATGAGGTTACCATCATTCGACTTGCCACCGATAACCAGACCTGCGTCGGTTAATTTTTCCAGGTATTGATTATTAAATTCATAACGGTGGCGATGGCGTTCGATTATGGTGTCCGCACCGTAAGCAGACCGGGCCAGTGTATTCTCCAGCAGCTGACAGGTCTGACCACCTAAACGCATGGTGCCACCGAGATCAGAGTTCTCGTCACGCTTCTCGATACGGCCCGCTTCATCCTGCCATTCGGTGATCAATGCGATGACAGGATGCGTGGTTGTATCACTGAACTCACTACTGTGCGCATCGCTCAGGCCGGCGACATGGCGGGCGAACTCGATTACCGCCAGCTGCATTCCGAGGCAGATACCGAGGTATGGCACCTTGTTTTCACGTGCATATTTAATCGCGGCAATCTTACCCTCGATACCACGGTCGCCGAAGCCGCCGGGGACCAGTATCGCATCGAGACCCTGCAGCGATGACATGTTGCCGGACTCCAGCACCACAGAATCGATATAGCGAATCTTGACCCGCGCATTATTGTGGATACCGGCATGTGATAGAGATTCATTGAGCGACTTATAAGACTCGGTGAGATCAACATATTTACCGACCATACCCACGGTGACTTCATGCAGCGGGTGGGCCATCACGTCGACCACTTTCTCCCAGTCCGAGAGATCGGTAGGCTTGACATCGAGGTGCATACGTTCGACGATGATGTCATCGACACCCTGATCATGCATCCATTTGGGAAGCTTGTAGATATTGTCCAGATCCATCGCGGAGATGACGGCTTTTGCCGGCACGTTAGTAAACAGCGCTATCTTCTTGCGCTCCTCTTCGGCCAGCAACTGCTCAGAACGGCACAGTAACAGATCTGGCTGTATACCGATGGAGCGTAACTCTTTCACCGAGTGCTGCGTCGGCTTGGTTTTCACTTCACCGGCAGTGGCGATATAAGGGACCAGGGTAAGGTGCATGAACATAGCATGTTCCCTGCCAAGTTCTACTCCCATCTGCCTGATCGCTTCCATGAACGGCAGCGATTCGATATCACCCACGGTGCCGCCGATCTCGACCATGACGATATCAGCATCACCGGCACCGGCCTTGATACGTCGCTTGATCTCATCAGTTATATGCGGAATAACCTGGACTGTACCACCGAGGTATTCGCCACGGCGCTCTTTTCGTATCACGCTCTCGTAGACTTTACCGGTAGTGAAATTACTCGACTTGCCGGTACGCGTGCTGACAAATCGTTCATAGTGTCCCAGGTCGAGGTCAGTTTCTGCGCCATCTTCGGTGACATACACCTCGCCATGCTGGAACGGACTCATGGTGCCTGGATCGACGTTGATGTATGGATCCAGCTTCATCATCTGGACTTTAAGACCGCGACTCTCAAGGATTGCGCCAACGGCAGCTGAGGCCAGACCTTTGCCCAATGAAGAAACAACACCACCGGTAACAAAAATATATCTCGTCATGAAAAACTGGCCCTGGTCTCAAATAAATTAGGTATAGAAATGCTGGTTTAAGGCATATTGAGAAAGAAGAAAGAGACGTGACCCGAACAATTTTTTCGTGGCTACATCAGCTGCATCTGCTCGGGAGGTAATTCTAGCAAAATCGGCAGATAGCGACAACGAAAACAATGTTTTTATTATAGAATTCATAAATCGTTCATAATAATAACAACATGCTCTGCAACCCGATGTCCCGCAACTTACTCGATAACCCCGACCCATGTCTTTAACCGAGCACTACCAGTCCTCACTAAATCAACCCGACATGGTGCATGACGAGGTTCAGCAGCAAGCCATCATCAAACTCGAGGCACTGAGTGAAGCACTGCTAAAGTCTGACAGCAGGTCTGTTTTCAATCTTTTAGTGGGGCTCTTACCCTTCAGCATACATCATACGAGACCAGTCAAAGGCCTGTATATGTGGGGCGGGGTCGGCCGTGGCAAGACCTGGCTGATGAACCTGTTCTATGAAGAACTGGCGATAAAAGAAAAGAAACGTATCCACTTTCATCATTTCATGCTCGACATACATGAAAAACTGGATACCTTGAGCAGCTCGGGGAAGAAACAAAAAGACCCTCTACAACTGATCGCCCGCGAACTATCAAAAAACTACAGGTTATTATGCATCGATGAATTCATCGTTACCAACATCACCGATGCCATGATATTGAGTGAGCTGCTGCAAGCACTGTTCAGGCTCGATGTCTGCCTGGTCGCTACCTCTAACCGTATTCCAGATGACCTCTACCTCAACGGCCTTCAGCGCGAACGATTCCTGCCCGCCATCGATCTTATCAAGCAGCATACCGAAGTCTTTCATCTCGATGGCGGCATCGATCACCGTACCGCCCTGCTGGAACTAAGCGATATATATTATTTTCCTATTACCGAAGATACCGACAGCAAGATATCTCAGAGGATGCATGAGCTGGCGATTACACCAGTCGTCGAGAATATGACGATTCGCATCCTCGGCCGGGACATCGAAACGGTCAGCTGCAGCGATGAAGTTGTCTGGTTCGATTTTAAATCTATCTGTACCTCGCCACGCGCTGCCCAGGATTACATCGAACTGGCACAGCGTTATAACACTGTCATCGTCAGCAACATCCCGGTATTAGATGAAAACAGTGATGACCAGGCACGTCGATTTATCTACCTGATAGATGAATTCTACGACCGAAACGTAAAGCTTATCGTTAGTGCGGATGCAGCGCCAAATAATCTATACCGGGGAAATATGCTAGAATTTGCCTTTCACAGGACCAGCAGCAGACTGATAGAAATGCGCTCTCATCAATACCTGAGCCAATCACACAACCCGTTCAAATGAATCCAGATCTCTCCAAGAAAGCCGTCAATAAAATCGAATCGCTCTGCCAGCTGGGCTGCACACAGGTGAATGAATTACTGGAAAAAGCTGAAAAAGGCCATGACATCGAAGAACTGTCAGGTTTCTCGAAAACCGAGATAAGCATGATAATCGATGAACTCATCGAGATCATGTCAGTTTATGAGGATGAAAAATAAGCTTCATCACCAACTTTGCTGCCACCTTTTTGCAGATGAGAAACGGCTTCTGGCTCGCAGTATTTTTTCTACTTTGTTAGTCACCGGCTTGTTACAGAAATCACCCGATAATAAATACCCCATAGATACAATCGCTTACCAAAGCTGGTGTACTTATTACCCTATTTACCCTGTAAGCAGCGGATTGTTGTTCAGTTCAGCACAGATCAGGAGACACTCACGCCTGATCACCAGCATCCGTCGTTTCTTGCATGATCATTTCTGGCGTCTCAAAACTGAGCGCACCCAGGGAACCACTGCGTATGTCATGGATGAGTATCTCGGAAGCACGCTGCATATCGATAACACCACCCGCCCGCAAACAGCCACGCCTGCGCCCGATCTCCTGCAGTAACTCATTACCGCTGTGTGGGCATTGTTTTAATTTGAACCGCTGCATCACATTGTCACAGTAGGCAGTGATCAGATAGTCGGCAGCAAACAGTGCGATGTCTTCAAAGTCGATCGCGGTATTCTTGATGGCCCCGGTAATGGCTAAACGATAACTGCTGTTCTCATTCTCGATCTTTGGCCACAGTATTCCCGGGGTATCGGAAAGTGCGATGTTGCCGTCCAGGATTATTCGGTGCTGAGCGGAAGAAACTTCTTTTGTAACAGCAGGTTCATCTCCGACTTTCGCCAGCGTTTTACCCGCCAGAGTATTGATCAAAGTAGATTTACCGACGTTCGGTATACCCATGATCATGACACGGATCGATTTCACTGCGGTGCCACGCTCAGGCAATAGTTTGCGGCACAGGTTTGGCAGGTTTTTGGTTCTCGATTTGTCGAGCACAGATAACGCCTGGGCTTTGACACCCTGCTCCTTTTCAAAGTGCGCCAGCCAGCGTCTGGTGACTTCTGGATCTGCGAGGTCACTCTTATTCAAAATCTTGATACAGGGACGGTTTTGCCGCAGTTCGGCGACCATCGGATTCTCGCTGCTGAAAGGTATACGTGCGTCCATGACCTCGATCACCAGGTCGACTTCAGACATGGTGTTTTTGATGATTCGGCGGGCCTTGTTCATATGCCCCGGATACCACTGGACTGCCATAATTTTCTTATAAATGTTGTGAGTTAGACAGCAGAGTTTATCCTACAATCACAGTAGTTGGTTCATTTAGCCAATATATGAAACAATGCACGAGACAATGATATCCCTGACCATGCTCAAAAAATCATGGACTGTACATATATATCTTGAATAAAGCATGTCATAAAACTTAAAATCGATATTAGAACATACAGGCAATATAAAGATGAAAACGATCAACTTCCCTTACCTGGCACTGCCGTTGTGCGTGTTCCTGTTACTGGTAGTCAACAGGGGCAGCCAGACAGGCGCTGACGGTGACACCGCGCTGCCACTGCTTACACTGTTGATCATCAACGAATGCGCCTTTTTTCTTGCTCTCGCTGGTGCTTTCATCGGCACCAGGCAGCTCTGGTCGATCAACTTCAAGCTCAGTCTTAATCCACTCTACGCCATTACCACGGTAATATGCATCTTGCTCAGTATTCAGTTTGCCCTGCTTGGTATCAAGCTATGGCCTCTCTAGAGAAATCACATCCATGACGAACAACGATATCCTGCGCCGTATCCGTTATATTTTCGATTACGACGACACCACTATGATGAGTATCTTTGCAGCTGCAGATCATAAGGTGAGCAGAGAACAGCTCAGTGACTGGTTAAAAAAAGATGATGACCCGGCCTATAAGTCAATGAGTGATACACAGCTTGCTATTTTCCTGAATGGCTTGATCAATCACAAACGTGGTAAAAAAGACGGGCCGCAAGCGGTAGCCGAGGACAAGTTAAACAATAATATGATTTTCAGGAAATTGAAAATCGCGTTAAACCTGAAAGAGGAAGATACCCTGGCCATCCTGGAGCGTGCGGATCTGCGTATCAGTAAACATGAATTGAGCGCATTTTTTCGTAGACCGGACCACCGGCATTACCGTGAATGCAAAGACCAGATTCTGCGTAATTTTCTGAAAGGCCTGCAGCTAAAACATCGGCCTGCAGGCAGGCCGGATAACGGTTTTTCGTGGAACTAGATGTGCTACCGATGCAGGCCGCATCGCTGTCATTCAAATACCATAATAAGGTTTTACAACACCAATTAATGATATAACAGTAACATGAACAGCAGAACGATCACTTTATTCGCCGGCCCGATATCGGGTCTGCTTACATATTTCCTGTTGATTAACACCTCAGCGACAGCAGATAACTCGGCACTTGCTATAACCGCTGCCGTCGCCATCGTCTGTGTCATCTGGTGGGTATTCGAACCAGTGCCGATACCCGTCACTTCCCTGTTGCCTCTATCCGTCTTTCAGATCACTGGTGTGCTGACTAAAAATGAGGTCGGACAATCATATGGCAGCCCGCTCATCCTGCTGTTGCTTGGTGGCTTCATCTTATCCAAATCCATGGAACGCAGCGGCGCTCATCTAAGACTCGCCCTGTTTATGGTCAACCTGTTTGGCAATACCAGCAGCAAGCAGCTGGTGCTCGGCTTCATGGTCACGGCTGCCATGCTCAGCATGTGGATATCCAATACCGCGACAACCCTGATGCTGCTGCCGGTAGCGCTGGCAGTAGCCAACCAGGCCAGAGACAAGCAGCTGGCTGTGCCGCTGATGCTTAGCGTTGCTTTTGCCGCAAGTATCGGAGGCATCGGTACACCTATCGGTACACCTCCAAACCTGGTATTCATGCAGGTCTATGAACAGCAGTTCGGTAACAACATCGGCTTTACCGAGTGGATGAGCTGGGGCATTCCGGTTGTCGTATGTATGATACCGGTAACCTGGTTGTGGCTGACGAGAAAACTGACCTATAGCGGTGGTTTTGACATGCCAGAGGTCGGTAACTGGAGTAGCATCGAAAAACGTGTATTGACCATCTTCGCGTTAACTGCAACAGCATGGATAACACGAAAAGAACCATTTGGTGGCTGGAGTGACTGGTTTGACCTGCCTGCGGCGAATGATGCATCAGTCGCATTAATAGCGGTTATACTAATGTTCATCATTCCTGCTGGCTATGAGAGTGAAGAACGCAAGGGCGAAAGACTGCTCGACTGGGATACCGCTAAAACGATCCCATGGGGCATCCTGCTGCTTTTCGGTGGCGGTATAACGCTTGCAAAAGCCTTCGGTGTCTCCGGTTTGAGTGCCGCTATCGCGGAACAGCTTTCAGACCTGTCAACACTGCCGATACTTGCGATGATATTTGCCATCTGCCTCGGTGTTACTTTCCTGACTGAGACCACGAGCAATACTGCGAGCACGGTTTTACTAATGCCAGTGCTGGCAGCAACGGCCATGGGCTCAGATATCGACCCCAAATTATTGATGATACCTGCTGCAATAAGTGCTAGCTGTGCATTCATGATGCCTGTGGCAACAGCACCTAACAGCATCGCTTATGCCAGTGGTTTTTTCACTACACGGATCATGGCGCGTGAAGGCTTTGTTTTGAACCTATGCGGTGCAGTCATCATCACCACGCTTTGTTATCTCATCTTATTATGACCTGTTCGAGTAACACTCATACTGCATACCAGCGCAACAGTAATGCCTGTCTGGCACTTCAAACGATCCCGGGTATCGGAAAAAACCTGTGCCAAGACCTGCTGGACCTGGGTTATTCGAAAGTAACTGATCTGAAGGGACAAGACCCTGAAACCATGTATCAAAACCTCATATCTCTACGCGGGCGACATATGGATCGATGTGTTCTATATGTCTTCAGGTGTGCTGTTTACTATGCGAGCAACGATAGACACGACCCGGAACTACTGAAATGGTGGAACTGGAAAGATGAAAATATACAGCATGAGAGATGAGCTATAAGGAAATCAAGCAGCATCTACTGAGCCTCGCTGATCAGGATATAGCAGATCACTCCCGGCGCTTTTTTAAAACTGCAGCTGGTGAATATGGCTTTGGTGACAGGTTCCTGGGCATCCGTGTCCCCGCCATCCGCCAGACGGTGAAGAGATATGCAGATACTCATCTGGATGTCACTACACGTCTGTTAAAGTCTGAATACCACGAGATCAGGCTATTTGCATTGCTGCTCCTCGTTGCACAATTCTCCAAAGCTGACAAAAACAGACGCAAGAAAATATATGATATCTATCTAGCTAATACCAGGCATATAAATAACTGGGACCTGGTAGACAGCTCTGCCCATAAGATTGTCGGTGTATACCTGGAGAATAACGACAGGTCAGTGTTATATAAGCTCTCACGGTCAGATTCTCTATGGGAGCGCCGCATCGCGATAATAGCAACCTATCACTATATAAGAGAAGATCAGTTTGAAGATACGTTGCGCATATCTGAACAGCTGCTCGATGACCAGGAAGACCTCATCCACAAAGCCGTCGGCTGGATGCTGAGAGAAGTCGGCAAACGTGATAAGCCTGCAGAGATAGCATTTTTAAACAAACACTATAGGGCGATGCCAAGGACGATGCTAAGATATGCTATCGAAAGATTCAGTAATGAAGAAAGGCAGAACTACCTGCGCGGATTGTTGTAACTGCAACCAGAGGAAAGGACCCCGGTGAAAAACCACATCATATTAATGCTACTCTTGATACCCGTTGCCAACGCAGGCGTTTACAAGTGGACTGACGGCGATGGAAACGTACATTTTGGTGACCGCCCGCAGAATCTGGATACAGCGACTGAAATAAATATACGCTCCGATAATAAAACCGGAGTGACAAATTCGTCTGGTAACAAAGAAGAGCGGGAATACCTTCTTAAAAAAATTGAAGAAGAAAAACAGGCAGATGCTGAAAACAGGAAAAGACAGCTCGCCGAAGAGAAAAAACGAAAAAAACGCTGTGATTACTTCAAAAGTCGTTACCAGTCGCACATCCAGTCCAACCGAACCTACAGGACCAGCCCGGACGGTGAAAGATACTATCTCTCCGACCAGGAGCGTGCAGCCAGGAAAAAGAAGTTCAGTAAAGGCATTGCCAGGTACTGCCGTTGACGATCGACATGTGATGACTACAGTCTCTTATTGATGGAAAGTGACAAGCGAGACGAATAAGCGTTAATATTTGCATTAAAAATATATTTCATGAAGAAAACATATGTCTCAGGAAAAATTCAATACCGCTGTCGAACTAATCAATTCAGCCAACAGCAAAGATCCGAACCATGAAACATGCGACGGCAAAGACTGGCCGAAAGAACTGCTCTATTCACATCGCATGCTAGAGATGATCGAGCGCTATGCGCCAGATGCTGATGAAGCACAGAAGCTGTCTGTGCAGGCTCAACATATCGAACGATGGAAGTCGCCACGCAGTGATTACCCGATGAATCGCAAAGGCTACTATCAGTGGCGCACCAAGCTTTATAGCTTTCATGCAGAGACTGCCGCCGCCCTGCTGCAACAGGCTGGTTATGACAGTGATTTCATCGAACGGGTTAAGCTGGCCATCGGAAAAAAGTCACTCAAATCAAACAGGGATACCCAGATGCTGGAAGATGTGACAGCACTGGTATTCATCGAACACTACATGCAGGCCTTTGCCGAAAAGCACCCTGAGTACAGCGAAGAGAAATGGATCGATATCATCCGTAAAACATGGAGAAAAATGACTGAACGTGCCCACCAGTTTGCACTCGGAGGGCATATCAAATTACCGGAACCACTGGTACCGCTTATACAGAAAGCACTGAGCTAATAGCAATATGCTCAGGCGCCATAGTAAAAAGCTGGTCATCGTGGCCCTGATGATATCAGCCGGCATAGCACTGGAATTTGCCGGGTTGCTGGATGCTGAAGAGATGCTTGGCATCGCAAGGGAGTATTCAGATCAATGGTGGCTGGTGCTGGTATTGATCTTGCTGCAGACACTTTTATTTACCTTTGCACTGGCTGGTTCATTCTTTCTATGGATCGTTGCCCCATTGTACCCACCTGCGATGGCAACGTTTATCCTTGCTGCCGGTGGCACTCTTGGCGGTATCTGCGCTTACCTGTTCTCAAACCGGCTCACCGATGACTGGATATCGAGGATAGAAAACTCTCAAACCTACAAGCTATTGCATAAGCAGGATAATTTTTTTGTATTATTTGCCTTGCGGGTATTCCCAGCTTTTCCACACTCACTGGTCAATTACAGCTCAGGCATTTTAAAAGTTAAGCTCAGCCATTTCATACTGGCGGCCATCGCTGGCCTCTCTATAAAGTCTTATATATATTCAGTGGTGATCTATAATGCAGCAGCATCAGCTTCAATCGATGACCTGTTAGATATCTCAACCTATGGACCATTGATATTATTATCATTGATCAGCCTGGCAGGTGTATTCATCAAATATCGGCTGACAGCAAGAGATGATTGAGAGAACAGTACATATGCAAAAACCGTATCTGTTATGTATAGGTCACCGTGGCGCGATGGGTCATGCACCTGAAAACACCCTGTTATCTATTCGAAAAGCGATAGCTATGGGTGCACCCTGTATGGAAATCGATGTCTATTTTGTCGATGGCCACCTCCTCGTTTTTCACGATGACCGCCTCGACAGGACCACCGATGGTAGCGGCTACCTGTGTGAGAGCACGTTTGACTATCTACGTTCACTCGATGCTGGCAAAGGCCAGAAGATCCCCACCCTGGAGGAGGTCTGCACAGAGATCGGCTCGTCAGCTTGCCTGAACATTGAACTAAAGGGTCCAGAGACCGCTGTACCGGTTGCCAGCCTGATCACTCAACTGGTCGATAAAGGCTGGGACATAAACAGATTTTTAGTGTCTTCATTTCATCATCGTGAACTGCTGGCGCTCAGAGGGTTGAACCGGAATATCAAGCTCGGAGCACTGATAAAGGGGATACCTGTCGATGATGCAAAATTTGCTGAAGATCTCGATGCTTTTTCAGTTCACCCTTCACTGGAATTTGTTGATCAACGTTTTGTTGATGATGCCCACGCCAGAGGTATGAAAGTCTATGTCTACCCAGTAGACCACCCTGAGGATATGCTTAGAATGCAGAAGATTGGTGTTGATGGTGTATTTACCGGCTTTCCCGAGAGAGTACTTGAACGCTACTCACAGTGCGACACCAGCATGGGCTGGTGTTAACTGCTGACAACTAGCTCAGCATCATGATATACATTCTGCACATCATCGAGGTCGTTGAGCATATCTAAAAATTTTTCGAACATCTCGACATCATCACCGGAAACAGGCGTATTGCCCCTGGGTAAGAACTGGATCTCATCGACTTCGAAGTCGACACCTTCAAAAGCTTCTGACAATGCCTGACGGGCTTTAAAATAATCGGTATGTGGTGCAAAAACGGTGATTTTGCCCTCATCACTTTCGATATCAGAAACATCGACATCGGCCATCAACAATGCTTCCAACGCTTTCTCCTCATCATCTGCGGCGAACACGAAGATACAGGAGTGATCAAACATGTGGCTGACCGCACCCTCGGTGCCGATCTTGCATTTCGTCTTGGTAAAACACTGGCGCACATCACCGAAAGTACGATTAGGATTATCAGTCAGGCAGTCGACGATCACCATACAACCCCCGGGGCCAAAACCTTCATAGCGGGCGACCGAAAAATCCTCACCACCGCCACCTTCGGCTTTCTTGATGGCCTTCTCGATGACATGGCTTGGCACCTGGTCTTTTTTGGCTCTCTCGATCAGGCTGCGTAGAGCCAGATTTCCGTCAGGGTCAGGACCACCCTCTTTCGCACACACATAGATAACACGGCCATATTTACTGTAGACCTTGGCTTTTGCGTCCGATGTCTTGGCCATCGACTCTTTGCGGTTTTGATACGCTCTGCCCATTGCGCTGCTGCTCCAATAAAAATGGTAAAACTCAAAGTTTACAGATAACTGCCCGCATAGGGAATCTCAATAGCTGAATCGATGAGGATTGATAAATATCATTTTCTTTTTATCTATTGACCTGAATCAATAATATCAGCGGCCCGCTGAATACAATTGAAGTAGGAGGTGTGTCATGTCATTACTAACATTAACAGTTGTTTTAGCATTGGTCGCAACAGTTATAACGCTGGCATGGGGGCTTGGCTCTATGGCGGTAGGCGGCTCTTATGACGAGAAACATAGCGAACAGCTGATGTTCACTCGTATCGGCATTCAGATATTTGCTTTTGTCATGCTGTTAGCTGCTGTATATCTCAGTGTAAGCTGATCAACACAACTTATAAGTTTGCAAATAGCAGGTAGTTTTTTCAAGACTGCCCGTAAATCAACGTCGACGAACCTGTCGGGGGTCTGTCTTCTTTCTTTGATCCAGTCGCTACTCTGCGATTGGCACTACGTAAGCACGTCTTCCTAATGGTAGAACTGTGTTATCAACTAATATCTCCGTTTTTCAAATATTGGATAAATATATCTATAATCTATTGAACTATAGATAAAGAACTCTCCACGGAGAAAATCACATGGCGACAATCATACAGACCGTCGATGGCGTCGTAGCCAACCGCTTCCAGATAAAACAAGCGGCGTTGAAGTTTGGCCGCACTGCGGAAAACCAGGTACAGATCGATGATCTTGCAGTCAGTAACGAGCATGCGCAAATCATCAGTAAAACCGGTGAAAAAGGAGAAACCAGTTACTTTCTCGAAGATCTCGGCAGCACCAATGGCTCTTTCATCAACGAAGTGAAAATATCAAGGCAACAGCTGCATCATAAGGATAATATTCGGATCGGCTGGAACATGTTCACCTTTATCGATGAGAACGAAGTCAACCTGGAAAAAACCAGTAAGATCAAAAAGAGCTGGATTCCCGGCGTCTATTTCAGCAAGTGATGTGACAGTATAGCCGAGCGTACTAGCAAGCACTTATCTCTGCGCTCCTCAACACTCAACCTCGTGGCATAGTTTTAAGTTTGTCCCAGGCAGATTTGACCACTGCATTAATCTTATGCTGTTTATTGCGTTCCAGTATCTTCGGTATATCATTCAGGTGGAAAACACGATCGGGATGGCCTTTGGGAAATGACGCCTGGTGATCGAAGAACAGGTAACCATCAACTTCCACTCCAGGCACACAGTCAGCCACGGCTTTGACCTGGCACTCGAGTTCATAGATCGGGTTCTTGAAACGGTAGCTTTTTGTACCCAGCAGCTGGGTCCAGTCATCGATATCATCTGCGCAGAAGATCTTTCCTGGAAATTTCAGATGCCGCAGCAGGGTGATGCCATCATGCCGCAGGATAATCCGATCGATAACGAAATGATATCCCAGGCCATCAGGACAGTGCAGTTTTAACAGCTGGCCATGTCCCAGTCGTTTCAGCCGCCTGCGTGTCTTCAGGTCTAGCCAGAGAGGCCGCAGTTTTTTCCGCTTCACCACCAGCACGACCAGCAGCAGGATAAGGATGCCGAACAGTAAAGCATCGAGCCCGGAAACCTTGTCGATTAATTGCGATATATTGACTGTATCCATACTTCCGCCTCATGAAAAACACCTGCTATTTTATCAGGTCTGCAATCCATGTGTCGCTGTCGATGAACTGCCGATACGTTCATATTCAGCGATGACCTGTGCACCGAGCAGTAGTATGATCGCGGCCGCCTCCAGACTTAATAGAATGATAATGACAGTAGCAAAGGCACCATAGACGATGTTGACCAGTGACAGTGTGGAAAAATACCAGACCAGGATATGTCGGGTGATCTCCCACAGGAAAGCAGCAGTTATGCCGCCTATCAGCGCGTGCCGCAATGACAGCTTGCCTACCGGCATTACCAGGTAGATGGACGTCAGCAACAGTATCTCACCGATGATTCCCAGCATATAGATCAGCGCGGTCTCAAGACCACTGAGTGACCACTCCTGTCCCATAACCGATACCGAGCGGGCATCGAGTGAATGCAGACTGCCACTGACCATACTGACCAGCAACATACCGACGGCAAGCAGGAAGATATAGCAATATGGGATGATTGCCGAGATCAGAAAGTGGCGTCGATGAATAGCGACCCGATGAAAAAATATCACCGACATCGCATTCTCCAGCGAAGTGAAAGCAAACGAACTAAAAAACAGCAAGAGGAGGATTCCCATCAGGCCGACCGTCTTCCAGTTCTGCTGGAAAGCACTGATCTGGCTGATCAATGCATCAGCCTGGTTTGGTGCGATCAGCAGCAGGTACTCTCTCAACGACTCAAGCAGTGGCTGTGTTTCCTGTATCTGCGACAGTACAGTGATGATGAGAGCAAACATCGGCACGATAGTAAGCAAGGTATAATACGCAACAGCCCCGGAAAGCAACAGCCCCTGGTTAGCACTAAACCCTGCCAGCACGCGCCTGAAGAACTGCCAGGGATTGTCCAACACGAAGCGCAGGCGTGAATTGTCCATAATCCCTGTATCAGAGATTCACATCGATAACCTTGAGGAAAGAATCACTGAGTTCTCCGCGACCGGCTTTATCGATAAGTTGTTCGGCGGTCTGCACGATAGCAGCGAGTGGCCCGGTCAAGAACACCATGCCCAGCTCCAGGGTTACCCTTTTGTCTGCCACAGGGTTCTGCGTATTGGGGTGTTCCGGCGGCAGGAATACCATCTGGATCTCAGACACTTCATTCGGGATAGCGTCACAGCCACCCTCCGGTGCTACAAAAGCAAAAAGTTCTTCAGGGTTATGAAAAGTCACATTCTCTTCCTTAAATGACTGGTCACCAGACCGCGCTGTGAACTCAACAGTAATAACAGGTTGCATGGTATTCACCTCTTTTCTGTTTGATCTCAAACCCTATACTATAAGAAAGGGTTAGGCGCATCCAGAGTATTTATTGACATACAGCAATAAACTGTTTTATTCATAATTTGGATGGTCAGCAGTGAAATATGTCAGCCACCCTCGGTTGACTATGGAATATAATTGAACGCTTGATACCCCTGCGATTGCGTGTCGCAGTCGAACTGCCATCGTTTGACGAGAATAGCGTCAGTAACACTTAATAGATCATTAAGACAGATATCAGCGGTATGCTCGTGTCTCAACAGGATAATTCCAGTTTTTTAATATGCCAAAGCTACCAATCGATGACGTACTAGCAGAGATTAAGGAGACCCTGGGTCGCCACGATCGAATGGTACTGCAGGCACCGCCCGGTGCCGGTAAGACAACGGCTGTCCCCATCGCCCTCCTCGGCCAGCCCTGGCTGAAAGATAAACAGATCATCATGCTCGAACCGAGACGACTGGCTGCCCGTAATGCAGCAGCACGCATGGCATTTCTGTTAAATGAAAAGATCGGTGAAACCATCGGTTACCAGATACGTCAGGACAGCTGCTTTAGCAAGCGGACAAAGATACTCGTCGTTACCGAGGGAATTTTAACACGCAGGATACAGGCTGATCCGGAACTAAACTCAGCTGCCCTGGTGATCTTTGACGAGTTTCATGAGCGCAGTCTGCATGCCGATCTGTCACTGGCATTATGTCTGCAGAGTCAGCAGATCATACGAAATGACCTGAAGTTACTGGTAATGTCGGCAACACTCAATAGCGGCGCCATCTCTGCCCTGCTCGTGGATGCCCCGCTGATCCAGAGTGAAGGACGCTGTTATCCGGTCGACATCAGGTACACTGAATCAAACATCACAGCAACAGACCGTCATACCCTGGGCAAAGCCCTGCTCAATACAGCAAAACATGTGATACATGAACACCGTGGTAATTGCCTGGTATTCTTGCCTGGCGTCAGGGAGATCAACCAGCTCGCTGACAGCATCAAACAGTACCTCGATGAGACATCGATCAATAACATCCTGATAACACCACTGCATGGCAACTTGAACAAGCAGCAGCAGGACCGTGCAATCAGCCCGCCTGCTGCAGATCACAGGAAGATCGTGCTGGCAACCAATATCGCAGAAACCAGCCTGACCATCGAGGGTATCGACTGTGTTATCGACTCGGGACTTGAGCGCATCCTCGAATATGATCCTGCTTCGGCGATGAACCGGCTGACGACGCGCGCCATCTCGCAGGATTCGGCAGAGCAGCGCAGCGGTCGGGCAGGACGACTGTCAGCCGGCACCTGTTACCGCCTGTGGAGCGCACGACAGCAGCAACGTCTTGCCAGGCACTCATTAGCCGAGATCCTTCATAGCGACCTGTCATCACTGGTATTAGAACTGGCCAACTGGGGAGTCTCACAGGCAGATGAGTTGTCATGGCTGGACATACCACCCAGCAGCGCCACGGACCAGGCAAAAGATTTATTAAAGCAGCTCGATGCACTAGACATAGATGGCAGGATAACCATGCACGGCCGTAACATGCTAGAAACCGGCACACATCCGAGACTGGCACATATGATGTTAAGGTCAGCAGAACTCGGACAGACCTATCATGGCTGCCTCATCGCCGCCCTGCTTACTGAAAAAGACTTTTTTCTTGCCGGCGCTGACAGGAGTTATGATTTACACGACAGGATAAGCATACTGCAGAACTCACGCTCTTCGCGGAATATAGAACGACGTGGCATCGATCCTGCACAGTGCAGACGGATCATTCAGAGCGCTGATGATTTTTATAAACGACTGAATCGTAAGACACTGGGAGATACCGAGTTCAATCATGCATCAGAAAAAAATGTGGACGAACAACTGAGCGGTGTATTACTGGCTTATGCCTATCCTGACAGGATAGCCAGACAGCGAAGTGATAACGATAGTCGTTACCTGATGAGTAACGGTAAAGGTGCCAGTATCCCGCAGCACCTGCAACAACACCTCTATGAATACCTGGTTATCGCCAACCTTGATGCCAAACAACGTGAGTCAACCATCTACCTGGCCGCTGAGATAACAACAGAACAACTGCAGGACTATTTCATAGAGAGCATCCAGATCTCAGAAGAGATCACATGGAATGAAACACTGCAACGTGTCGAAGTAAAACGGGTATCGCACATAGGTAAAGTGATCATCCAGCAGGAAACCGCCCATGACAGCGACAGAGAAGCAGTAAAGCAATGCCTGGTAGATGCGATCAAAAAGTCAGGCTTACACATCTTCAACTGGTCACCACAGGCAAACGGGCTGGTACAACGCGTCAATTTCATCAATGAGAATATAAAAAACAACGCAGACCTGGAGAAACAGCTGGGTGATATCAGGCTGCCTGACTTTACAGATTCCGCCCTGCTCGCCTCCCTGTCTGACTGGTTATCGCCACAGCTGGGTGATGAAAACAGCTTCAAACAGTGTTATAAACTGGACCTGTACAGACTGTTGCGAAATATGCTGAGCTGGGAACAGCTTCAGGTCATCGAGCGCCTGGCTCCTGAGAAAGTCACCGTGCCGAGCGGATCAGCTATCAGTGTCGACTATTCCGATCCTGCAACACCGGTACTGGCAGTCAGGTTGCAGGAAGTATTCGGCCTCAGGGAAACACCGACGCTGCTCGCGGGACATTGTAAATTGATGCTGCATCTTTTATCACCAGCACGTCGTCCGATGCAGGTCACTCAGGATTTGAACAGTTTCTGGAAAACGGCGTATCATGAAGTAAAAAAAGAACTGCGTGGTAAATATAAAAAACATTACTGGCCGGATGACCCGCTGACAGCGCAGGCGACCAGCAAGACAAAGAAACAGATGAACCGCTGAGATGAATACTTCGCTTTTTTCCAGACCGCTAGCCATCGCTGAAGACTATCGGATAGGCAGCTGGTTATTTCTTAAAGCATTAGCTGTCATCTATTTTGCAGCATTTTTATCCATCGCGGTACAGATCCCCGGACTGGCCGGTCCCGATGGCATCCTGCCATTCGAGGAATACCTGACACAGGCTTATCAGCAGAGAGGTTACCTGGCCTTCATGTATCTGCCCACTGTGTTCTGGATCGATTCTGGCAACCTCATGCTACAGCTCGTCGCCTATGCCGGCTGCCTGTTTTCAGTAGCACTGTTTTTCGGCTACTGGCGAACAACGATGCTGATATTGATGTTCATCTCCTACCTGTCCCTGTTTCACGCCGGACAGATGTTTATGACCTTTCAGTGGGACACGCTGCTACTGGAAGCCGGTTTTCTGGCCATATTTTTAACCTCGGGTCCGAGCCACCTGGTGATATTTTTATATCACTGGCTACTTTTCCGCCTCAGGTTCATGTCGGGTGTGTCAAAGATCACCAGTGGAGACCCGGTATGGGCGGACCTGACGACACTGAAATATTATTTTGAAACACAGCCATTGCCGCATGCTGGGGCATGGTACTTCCATCAGCTGCCTGACTGGTTACTGCAGGCTGGTGTACTATTTACATTCTTCACCGAGCTGATCGTTCCATTTTTTATTTTTCTGCCACGCAGGTTTCGCATAAGTGCTGCATTGATTACACTTATCATGCAGCTAATGATCATCGCCAGCAGTAACCATAACTGGATAAACATACTCACCATCGCGCTCTGCCTGTTCCTGCTGGATGATCGCCTGCTAAGAAAAATTATGCCTGACATGCTGTTGCCCGCTGAGATTGCTATCCCGGCAGAGCATAGCGCAGGGCAGCAGAAAAGAATCTATATCCTGCCGGTTTTTGCCATCCTGATCCTCGTCAGCAGCATCACGGTGTTTCTCAGGTACTTTCCTGATCTGGCCTTTCCGGCTAGCATCAGACAAGCTACCGTTATGGTGAGGACATGGGGTATCGGTCATGATTTTCATGTATTCCCTACCATGCAGACAGAGCGTCATGAGCTGCAGATCGAAGGTTCTAATGATGGCATCAAATGGAAGGCCTACCAGTTTAAATACAAACCCGGCCCGCTTGATCAGCGACCGGTATTTAATATTCCACATCAACCAAGGCTTGACTGGATGACATGGTTCGTACCACCGCAGTTTCCAGAATTCATGTACTGGTTTGACCGCTTCATCATAAAACTGGAGCAGGGCTCTTCCGATGTACTCGACTTGCTCGCCTATAATCCGTTCCCGCAAGCGCCGCCTAAATTTATCAGGGTGCAGGTTTTCCAATATAAGTTCACTGACTTTGAGGAAAGACGCGAAACCGGGAACTGGTGGAAATATGAATACCTCGGGCAATTTCCGCATGTCAGACCGAGGAGACCTTGAGCCTGTTATGCCTGCGTATTTCAAAGACACATCATGAGTATGCTGAAACCGGCGTTCTTTGACCGCGATGCCTGCCTGGTGGCACAGCAACTACTGGGCAAGATCATTCGCAGAAAACATCGGGGCACCTGGCTGAGTGCACGCATCATCGAAACTGAAGCATACTACCTTACTGAAAAAGGCAGCCATGCTTCACTCGGTTATAGCGAAAAACGTAAATCGCTATTCATGCCTGCCGGCACCATCTATATGTATTATGCCAGGGGAAAAGATTCACTTAACATAAGCTGCAGAGGTGAAGGTGATGCGGTACTGATAAAATCTGCATTTCCTTTTGCTGATCAAGCAGCTGATTCCGATACCCTCAATACGATCATCGAAATCATGCAGGAACTGAACCCGACAGTGACAGGCGGGCAACGTCCAGCAGAAAAACTGTGTAATGGACAGACCCTGCTGTGCCGGTCACTGGATCTGAAAGTTGCAGACTGGGATGGCAGACAGTTTGATAAAAACATCTTCTACCTCGATGACACTGGTATATCAGTTGATCAGTACATACAGACAGCCCGGCTTGGTATTCCTACAGGACGCGATGAACACCTGATGTACCGCTTTATCGATCATGACTTTGCCCGTTACTGCACCAGTAATCCAATGAGTAAAAAGAGCCTGGTCGCAGATGTAGACTACAGGATTATAAAAAATCAATAGTCCCTAAGATGAGCAGAACAGTTTTCTGCCACATAGCAACTGCCCTGCCCCTGTTTATGATTGATTTCACTACATGCAGGTCTAGTGTGACAAGCGATAACGCCGTGACAGCTGGTCCCGCTTTCTCGACGCATACCACCATGTCTCTTTGTGCTGTCGAGTCTCTAGCTGGGTAATGGTCTCGATAGCAAATTCAAACGCTCGCATCTCAGCATCACTCAATGACCTGTTTAAACACTGGCTGTTGATGATATCGATCTCCATCTTTGCATGTGCTTCGAGGAAATCCCGTTCCCTGATATCCGACTGTTCGATCATGTATTGAACGCTTCTAATATCATGACTGCTTAACATGGCATGTCTCCCATATCTGTGATTGAATTGAACTCAACTAGATATTAGTCACAGAGTGCCACCCTTTCTTGACGGCTTGCGCCAACCTTTTGACAGCTACTTTGCCTGCCATGCCTGGCTACAGACTAATGCGCGACAAGACGTATCTTCTCACCATTGAATTCGATGATATCGCCGCTCACCATCTTCTTGCGTTTACGTGTTTCGACTTCACCGTTGACCAGGACATCACCGGATTCGATCGCCAGTTTAGCCACGCCTCCACTCGATACCATGCCTTCAAATTTCAGGATCTTGTGCAGCTCGACAGGCTCTTTTCTTATTATGACATCACGCATGATCAGACCGTTATCTCCTTTTCTTTTTCTTCTTCTTGCTGCAGTTTCCACAGGTGAGCATACATTCCTTCTCTCTCGAGTAATTCCTGGTGAGTGCCCTGCTCGACTACCCTGCCTTTATCCAGTACCACGATATCATCAGCATCGATGATAGTAGAGAGACGGTGTGCGATGACCAGGGTGGTATGTTTTTCGGCGATCTCTTTCAATGATTCCAGGATCATCTGTTCTGATTGTGAATCCAGTGACGAGGTCGCTTCGTCGAAGACCAGGATACGAGGATTTTTCAGGATGACGCGTGCGATCGCGACACGCTGTTTTTCACCACCGGAAAGTTTCAGACCACGTTCTCCGACCACTGTCTGGTAGCCATCAGGCAGACCGATAATAAAATCATGGATATTGGCATGTTTTGCCGCCTGCTGTATCTGCTCGTCGCTGGCATCGAGCCTGGCATAACGGATATTATGATCGATGGTATCGTTAAACAGCACGGTATCCTGCGGCACGATACCGATGTTATCGCGCAGACTGCTCTGTGAAACGCTGCTGATATTCTGACCATCGATGAGAATAGCACCGGAATCGACGTCATAAAACCGAAACAACAGGCGAGCCAGTGTTGACTTGCCGGCACCTGACGGGCCGACGACAGCGACCTTATGCCCATGCGGTATATCGAAACTGACCTCATGCAGTATCTTGCGGTCATCGTTATAATCGAAACAGACCTTATCGAAACGGATGACAGCATCACTCACGGTTAACTGTTTTGCTTGCTCCACATCTTTCACTTCTCTTTCGGTATCGAGAAGTTTCAGCATCATATCCATATCTGCAAGTGCATACTTGAGTGCGCGGTAGATGATACCGAGGAAGTTTAGAGGGATGAATAACTGCAGCATCATGGTGTTGACCAGCACCAGGTCGCCCAGGGTCATCTCGCCATCGACCACGCCCTGTGCTGCATAGATCATCATCAAGGTGACACCGACAGCGATGACCGCACCCTGTCCAAAATTGAGCAACGACATCGAGGTCTGGCTCTTTACCGCCGCACCCTCCCAACGATCCAGTGTTTCATCGTACTGTTTTAACTCGTAATCTTCATTGGTGAAATATTTAACCGTTTCATAGTTGAGCATGCCATCGACAGCATAACTGTTCGCTTGCGACTCGAGCTTGTTCATCTCATGCCGGTAGTGCATGCGCCAGTTCGTGACCAGCAGGGTAAAACTGATATAGATCGCCACCGTGGCGAAAGTGATAAGGGCAAAATGCGGTTCATATTTTCCCAGCAGGATGATAGCCACAAAAATAAATTCGGCTGCTGTAGGAAAAATATTAAATACCAGGTAATTGAGAATCGAACTCAAGCTGTTGGTGCCGCGCTCCAGGTCCCTGGTTATTCCTCCCGTTTTTCTATCCAGGTGATATGAAAGTGACAGCGTATACAGGTGATTGAGCACCCGCCTGGAGATGCCCCGCATGGCGTGATAGCGGACCCGGGCAAATATTGCATCGCGAAGTTCATTGAACAGGCTCGCCATCAAGCGTAAGGCACCATAGGCCAATAACAGCACCAGGGGTATTGCCAGGCTGGCTGATTCCAGGTTATCCATGGCAAGAAGCTGCTTGCTGTCCAGACTATCCACGATATCTTTCAGCACCAGGGGCATACCGACGATAGCAACCTTTGAAAGGATCAGGCAGGCCAATGCGATGAAGACACGTCCTTTAAAGTCCCAGATATATGGAAACAGCCGTTTTATATTCTCAAAGTCTTTGCGGTTACCGTGAGGCTCTGCAGTCGGTCGGTGAATCATTTATTTTGAAGCATCAGTATGTAATAAGGTAAAGTTCAGCTCATGATTATATCGAAAAAGCATTCTCTCTATCGGTCATTATTCGCTTATTTCACCATCTGTTTACTGGTGAGTGCCTGTGATAACAACAGTGACCTGAACATTAATACGAAGAAGGCACAACAGGCTGCGCATCGTGTCGAAGTCATCACTGTAGAGAACAAACCGGTATCCCTGGTACACACTGTCTCAGGTACACTGGAAGCCAAGACCAAGATCCGTTTATACAACGAAGAGAGCGGCCGCATCATCAAGCTGCCCTACCATGAAGGTGATACCGTAAAAAAAGGCACCTTACTGGTACAGCTCGACAACGAATTACTGAAGACCGAGGTTGCTAAAGCGACTGCCTCGAAAGAACAGGCACAAGTCGACCTTTCACGTCTGAAGAAACTGCTGCCAAAACAGATCTCGACCGAAGAGGAAGTCGCCAGGGCACGCACCGTGCTGGATCTGGCGATTGCAGAAGAAAAACGCCAGCTGACACGCCTCAAACGGACCAGTATAAAAGCACCGATCGACGGCCTCATCACCAAGCGCTTATACGAGCCAGGTGATCTGCTGGCAGCACAATCGCATATCCATAGTATCATCGATCCATCGATCTTACGGCTCGAAGCCAGCCTGGCTGAAAGATGGATACCGTTAGTATCTATCAACCAGCAGGTCACCCTGCTCATCGATGCACTGGGTGACAGGGCATTCAAGGCGAAAATCGTTCGCATACATCCAACGATCAATGCCAGCACCCACAAAGGTCTGATAGAGATCCAGCTTGACCCGGTACCTGCTGGCGCGAAGGTCGGACAGTTTGCGCGTGCCAGGGTCGAGCTGAAAGCGACTGATAGACTGGTGATCCCGGTGCATAGTGTACAGTATGATCCACAGGGTGCTTACGTATTTCGTGTCGTCGAGTCTGATGGCGGTGACACCGTCAGTGAAAAAATATATATTGAGCAGGGACAACAGTTCGGTACGCTAACAGAAGTTTTGTCTGCATTACAGACCGGTGACAGGATCGTTAGCCGCGGCTACCTCGGACTGCGTAATGGCAAAAAAGTGACGGTTATGAATACTGCAGGCGACGCTGAACAAACCATTGAACAGGACACCGTCAGACCATAATGAAACAAAGATTCCGTACTGGCGGTGTCGCCGCGTGGTCAATCCATCATCCGGTCGGTGTCACCATGTTAACCCTGACCATCGTCATCCTCGGCCTGTTTTCATTCAAGCAACTGGGTATCAACCTGCTACCACACATCATCGCACCGGAAGTCAGGGTCCGTATCATAGACACGGGTGTGCCGGCGAGCATCATGGAGGACCGGGTCACACGGCAGCTGGAAGAACAACTGGCCATTACAGAGGATGCAACTTCCGTCGTATCAGAGACAAGTGAAGGACGCAGTGCAGTCAGCCTGGCCTTCCCCTATGGTGTTGATATCAATAATGCATTAAGAGATGCGAGTATCCGTCTCGACCGTGCAAAACGTTTCTTACCGGAAAATGATGAGCCGCCGGTCATCTATAAACGCGATCCTTCACAGATCCCTGTGATGGAGCTGGTCGTCAGTTCTAATAAGCTCAATCCGGTTGAGCTGCGCACCTGGGCCGACTACAGCTTTTCCAAATGGTTTTTAAACCTTCCGGGAGTAGCCGCAGTCGAGGTCGGTGGTGGCCTGGAGAGAGAGATACAGGTCATCCCCGACCAGGAAAAGCTGGCCAGTATCGGCCTCTCGCTGCAGGATTTCGCACAACAGATCAGGCAACAGAATACCGACTCTCCCGGTGGCCGGATGATATCCAGGCGACAGGAGATCACGGCACGCTCGGAAGGACGTTTTAGTTCTCTCAGCGAATTAAAACAGTTGCCGCTGCAGGCCAGCAATACTTTCGATGATGAAAGCAGCACCATAGACGATACCATTCGAGTCAGTGATGTCGCAGATGTAGTCGACAGGCACAAGGATGAGCGTCTTCGTATACGATTGAATAAAGTTCAGGGAGTAAAACTTTCCATACAGAAACAACCACAGGCGAATTCGATCGCCGTGGTCGATGAAATCAAGCACAGGATAAAAAACCTGCAGTCACAGAATGCCATACCTGGGGATATCCAGCTGGCCTTCGTCGGTGACCAGTCAGTTTTTGTCAGGCACTCGGTCAGCAATGCTTCCATGGCTGCTGTCAGTGGTGCATTACTTGCCATGGGTGTCATCTATCTGTTCCTCGGCAGCATACGGCGCACCCTCATTATCGGTACGGCAATCCCTATCGGTATACTGGTGACTTTCATCATCATGCAGATATTTGAGCTGACACTGAATATCATGACCCTGGGGGGACTTGCACTGGGCATGGGACTGTTGATCGACAGCACCATCGTCATGCTGGAAAACATTACCCGTCACCAGTCCCAGGGGGAAATGTCGAATGATGATGCCATCAATGCAGCTATCGAAGTTAACAGTCCGATCGTCGCATCCACCAGTACTAACCTCGGCGCTTTACTGCCTTTTTTATTCATCGGCGGTATGTCCGGCCTGCTGTTTCAGGAACTGATAATAACTATCACGTCGGCCATGCTCGCCTCACTGGCTGTGGCATTAACCCTGGTGCCGGCGCTTGGCGCAAAAGTAAACTACCGCCAGACTAATAACAATATTATCAGTGGTTTAATGGATAATATTAAAGCTTTTTATACTACTAAATCACTTATATTTCTCAATAACCCAGTTAAAGTTCTGATCATTTTCAGCCTGTTACTGAGCGCCGCTATCTACCAGATCAACGCCACTAAACGTATCGAACTGCCACGTGTCGACGAAGGCAAAATTTCACTCTCGATAAGTGGTGATGCCGGTATGCAGCTTGAAGAGATGGATAGCACGGTCGACCAGATAGAGGACTTACTGCTGCAACAGCAGGAAGTCAGTACACTTTTCACTACTGCCGGTGGTTTTATTTTCGGGCGATCCGAATTCGAAAATAGCAATTACAGCTCGATCAAGATACAGCTGACACCATCAGATCAGCGTTCACTGACCAGTGACCAGTGGACCAAATCCATCAAGAAAAAAATAGACGCACTTAATCTGACAGGCTTCAAGATACGGCTCAGGGTCACTGGCGTACGCGGTTTGCACCTGGCACGAGGTAATGACGATGTCAGTATACATATCAGGGGCGATGATCTTGACACCTTGCGTGAACTGGCAGACCAGGCAGTAAACCAGCTGGAGCCGGTCTCCGGCCTGAAGAATCTGACGCATTCTTATGAAGAGGTCAAAGCCGAACTCACTATCAGGATCAATCGGCAACGAGCTGCTGAGCTTGGTATCGATGCTGCAGTCGTTGGCAGTGCACTGAAAATAGCGCTTGATGGAGAGGTCATCAGTAATTACATCGAGGGCGATAAAGATTTTGACATACGTATACGGCTGCCCCGCGCCAATAGTTATAACCCCAACGTGTTACAGAACCTGATGGTCGATTACAGGAACGGCAATGCGATACGACTTGGCGATATCGCTAGTATCAAGCGTGCACCGACTGCCAGTCGTATCGTCCGCAGCCAGCAACAGCGCATCGTCGAGATCTCAGCATCCTATGATCCTGAATATGATCAGTCCGTGGTACTGGCAGAAGCATTGAACACATTGAAGGCTCTCGAACTCCCGGATGGTTATATCCTTTATGATAACGATACCAACAAGACACTGGAAGAAGGCCAAAAGACGGGACTAGCCGTTTTATTTCTTGCCATATTTTTAGTTTTGGTGGTGATGGCGGTACAGTATGAATCGCTGTTAAACCCGCTGATCATAATGATCAGTATTCCATTTGCAGCTATCGGTGTGGCCCTGGGCCTGCTGATCAACCCGGAGATGAGCCTGTCGATGCCGGTCTGGTTGGGTTTGATCATGCTCACCGGTATCGTGGTCAACAATGCTATAGTACTGGTCGAACAGATAGAGATCGAACGGGAGCGAAGCGGAGTCCTGATCGAGTCGATCAAGAATGCAGCCGCATTGAGGATGCGCCCTATCCTGATGACCACCTTGACCACAGTATTCGGCATGATGCCGCTAGCCATCGGTTTAGGTGAAGGCTCAGAGATGCTACAACCGCTGGCATTCGTTATCGTCTGGGGATTGAGTTTCTCTCTGTTTGTCAGCCTGATACTGGTACCGAGCCTGTATGCTTTATTCCATAAGCGTGATTCAGATAAGTAACAAGCTGGTTTTAGCCAGATAGATTCCCGGCCCATTCGCTGTCATTCATCCAGATCATCAATTCTTCCTGCGGCATCGGTTTCGCAATGTGATAACCCTGCACATAGTCACAGCCCATGGCTGATAACAGATCCAGCGTCCTTTCATCTTCGACGCCTTCCGCGACGATCTTGAGATCAAGCGTATGGGCAAGATCCACCGCAGCCTTGACGATGCTCTCATCTTTTTTATCACTCGCCATATTCATGACGAATGATTTATCGATTTTGATCTCATCAGCAGGCAGATTCTTCAGGTAGGCCAGTGAAGAATAACCGGTACCAAAATCATCGATGGAAACAGCAAATCCCAGCTGGTGGAACTCATTAAGTATCTCAAGACTTTTCTTCGGATTCATCATCATCGCGCCTTCAGTTACTTCTAAAACCAGGCTTGCTGGATCGATCGACCAGATACTTATCGCATTGGCGACGATCTCAACGATACTACGATTGGTCAACAATGACGGTGACAGGTTAACTGCGATACTAAAATCGGGAAAGGTATCCTGATAACGCAGACACTGCCTCAAAGCACCGTTCAGGACCCAGCTGGTGACCGGTACCAGCGAACTGCTACCCTCCAGGATATCTATAAAATACTGCGTATTGATGAAGCCATATTTCTTACTGTTCCAGCGGATCAGCGCCTCACCACCATACAGTTTTCTATCATCAAGGTTTATCTTCGGCTGGCAGAACAGGGTGAACTCATCATCATCTAGTGCGTACTGTATCTCATTCTCCAGCATCAAACTTGGCGGCAGATCACAGCTCGTTACCTGGTGTAACAGGTAGTCTTCATTATCTTTTTCTGCCTGCTGTAACGCCAGGCTGGCGGCATGTAACAGTTCATCGAATGTTGTGCCATGGTCTGGCTTTGCCGAAACTCCCATCACCAGCTTGGGGGATATCATCGAACCGTCGATATCTACAGGGTGTTTGAACTCTGAAGCGATCTTGTTTGCTGCAAGCAGGGCGTGAGAAGTATTGTTCAGTGATGGTAGTAATACGGCGAATTCGTTGTCACCGATGCGGCCGACCAGATCATCTGGCCGTAATACTGCCTGTAACTTATCTTCTACATACTCCAGGTATTCATCACCTTTTTTAAAACCGTATGTCGTATTAATTTCTTTAAATCGTCTGATTTTGATGATTATAAATGCAACATTAGTGTCACTGGTCCCTATGAACGAGGAGATATTATTGAAGAATGCCAGGCGAGATTTCATAAGCCGCTTAGTTTTTTATAAGTAATATTCGGTAGGGTCTATATCATAGGATCCGGGATCGAGACCCCGGTAGATATTCATCGGCATTCGACTTGCATCCTCAAAGTTAATAGCGAGGTCAACGGTTTTATATTCCTTCAGATGCTGCTTATCTTCGTCCAGGATCAACATGATCTTTGGCCGCATCCTCTGCGTCAGGTTCTGCTCCAGAACGATTGCGACTGATCCATTCGTCATCTCGACCAGTGAACCTGTGGGGTAAACCCCCATGCACTGTAAAAATTGTTCTACCAGTTCAGGCTGAAATGCACTATCACGCCAGTTATATATGCTCTGCAGTGCAGAATACGGAGATTTTGCTGCGCTGAACGGACGATTACTGGTCATTGCATCATAACAATCAATGATGGCGGCCATACGACCATATACCGGAATCTGTGTTCCCTGCAAAGCATTTGGGTAACCACTGCCATCGAAACGCTCATGATGTGTCAGTGCAATATTGATGATATCCTCATTCATGCCTTCCGTTTTCTTAAGTATTTCGATACCGTGTTCGACATGTTTTTTCACGATCCGATACTCGGCTTCCGTCAGCCTTCCTTTTTTATTTAAAATGCCTTCAGGCACTTTTACATTTCCCATATCCATCATCAACAGTCCGATCGCCAGTGTCCGTAAGTCTTTTTTAGGCAAGCCCATGAATCGGCCGAATGCGATAGCCAATGCACAGTTATCAACAGAGTGTGAATAGGTATAAGAGCTCTTCTTCTGCATCATCGAAAGCCACATATAGGCTTCAGAGTTTCGAATGATACTATCGAGTATCGGCTCGACGACCCCTCTCACGGCTTCGACATTGAGGTTCTTACCCGACTTCACATCCTCCATGATATGGGCGACCTGGTTACTGGCACTTTCTAGTGCCGTCTGCGCTGCGGGTATCTCTTCTTTAGTCGGCCTGGTATTGGTGTATTCGACTTTTTTCTTATTGTCCTGTAAAAACCTCTCCAGATAAGTATTGGTTTTAAGTCGCGGTGCTTCTTCGATATATTCAGCTGCACCGATGCCACGGTCGGTATCAATGAAAACGTAAGTACAGTACTGGTTTAATGCTGTCAGGTCTTCTTCTGAGTTGATCAAAAAGCCTTCCAGCAGGAACGGCGTATCGATCCATGGACGATCAAGATTCGACACATACATGCCTATCTTCAAGTGAGCAACGTTGACTTTACGGTCCATTAATACAAGGAATTTTTATCAGGATTACAATATTATTAGTTGATATTGATTATAGTAAAAGAATCTCTAATAGCATGAATATATTCGTTTATTATGACGCTAATAAAAATTAAGATAAATCTCATCACAGATGTTAGCAGCATGACCTCACTTTCATAGCAAATATAAAGTATCCTTATGATTTACAATGGAATTATCGTGAGAAATAATAGTCAAACCGTGCTAACATATACTCATTATCACGTAACTCAGCGGGAGTTCTTATTATGTCGCAAGTACAATTTAATTCTCAGTTAACAGATCAGGTCAAAGTGTCTGACGAGGCAGTTAAACAACTATTAGCCCTGACAGAAAGCGAAGATGGCGTAAACGGTGTTCGCATCTTTGTCTCCGGTGGTGGCTGTGGTGGTATGTCTTATGGTATGACCTTCGTCGATCAGCCGACACCATTCGATGCCACCCTGGATAAAGACGGCCTTAAAGTTCATGTCGATGCGGTAGCACTCGGCTTTCTCGAAGGTGTCGAGATCGACTATCAGACAGAAGGTGCCAATGCCAGTTTTGTCTTTAAGAACGTATTTGCCAATACCAGCAGTGGTGGTACATGTGGCGGTTGTGGTGCTGCTGGCGGTGGTTGCGGATAAATACGTGTTTTGATCACATAGTTAAGATATACCCAAGTTTAACTGTGCAGGGGGTGAGTCATATTAAGATATGGCCCACCCTTTTTAATTTATAGTCATTATTTTCAGGACAGGAACCTGCTGATCAGGCCATGCCGAAACCACCAGATAAACGACTGTTACTTATCTCACACCACAACAGTTACCGTATTGCCCCTTATATAAAAGCCGCCAGAAACCTCGGCCTGGAAGTGACCATCGCCTCTGAAGGACGGCATTCCCTGGTATCTGAAGTTGCCAATGGCATTCATATCAATTTCGATGATCCCGACTCGACGCTGGAAATAATATTGAATGAACACAGCAACAGGCCCTTCGCCGGCATCCTGGGCAGTGACGATCAGACCGTTGAGCTGGCTGCACATGCCGCGCTGTCGCTGAGACTGCCGCATAATCCACCGCAGGCGGCACAGTGTTCTTTTCGCAAAGATCTGGCTCGTGCGCAGCTGGCACTTGCCGGCTGTCCAGTACCGATACACTGCCTGCTTGACCTGACAAGACCGCTTGATGAGCAGATGGCCGGTCTACCCTGGCCATGTGTATTGAAGCCTCTCAATATGTCGGCCAGCCGCGGTGTCATCCGTGTCGATACCGAGACTGAGTTCGTCGCTGCATGTGACAGGCTCAGACCGATAATCGCTACCGCCTCCGGCGACTTCGAACAGCAGCACCTGTTGATCGAAGATTACATCGACGGCATCGAGATCGCTTATGAAGGGTTCCTGCACCATGGCGTACTGAATACGATCACCATCTTTGATAAACCTGATCCCCTGGTCGGCCCATATTTCGAGGAGACCATCTACGTTACGCCAACGGCCCTGGATGATGAACTACAGCAAAACATAAAAGCCGTCATTCAACGAGCATGTGATGCTTATGGCCTCACTACGGGCGCGATACATGCCGAGTGCAGGATTGATGCTGAACGTCAGGTGTGGATACTCGAAATCGCTTCACGCACCATCGGCGGTGACTGTGCAAGGATTCTTGATAATAGACATTTTGGTATCGAAGAACTGGCTATCTCACTCGCCATCGACCAGCCTGTTGAGGTCAGCTTACCCGATCAGGCCCGGGCAGTAATGATGATCCCGATAAGGAAAAAAGGATTATTGAGGCGGGTGGAGGGTTTACTGGAAGCTAACAGGGTCGAGCATATCGATAAGATAGATATCATTATCCGTGAAGGCCACGAACTCATAGCATTACCGGAAGGTAATCAATACCTGGGATATATCTTTGCCAGCGCAGAGACAGCAGAACTGGCGACTGCCGCCATACGTGAAGCCTATGAACAGTTACGCTTTGTCACGGCACCTGTTTTCAATATAGCTTAGTGCCACGCCGGGATCACAGCAAAAAGCCAGGCACATAGACAGGCAAACCTCGCGGCCAGCCACGGCGGTTGCCCACATTGCCGCTATTTCTTACCACCACCGCCACCAGCCTGAAAACCGGCCGGTGCCTGCCCATAGTCGCCTTCTTGAAAAAAGAATCCCAGCATGTGCTTCTCGATCAACTCGAGGTTTTTAGGGTCAGCAGTATTAAGGCCGTTTTCGTTGATGATAGTAGTGAGTCGTTCCAGCCATTGAGTCCAGCCTTCCTTTGAGACGCTCTCATAGATCCGTACACCCAGCTCGCCAGGATGTGGTGGAGCATCCAGACCTTCTGCTTCAACTTTTAAAACTACGCATTGAACTGTTCTAGCCATCATTAACCTCTAAAAATCACTTATTCAGACTTTATTTCATACTTCTTCAAAAGCACGCCGTCGTCACCACAACAACTGGCAGCGCACTGTTTTACCTGGTGTAAATCTTCCGCTGTACTGCTCAGATAGACCTCTATCGGCCTGTTCTCAGTCGCGCAATCACAGCCCTTATCATTATACACGTAAACGTTATTCAGGCCTGCACGTTTTGCCTGCTCCTCAGCATCAAACAGCATGTATTCAGGCGTCATTGGTACATGGCTTAACTTATAAGCCGGAAAAAAACGGGTCACATGCCACGGGCTGTCAGCACCGAGATTGTCTCTGATCCAGCTCGCGATCTCATAGTGCTCCTCGGGATCGTCATTTTTTCCGGGGATGATATTGGTTCGAGTCTCGACATGAATACCCAGATCATGTGCTTTTTTGATCGATGCAAGTACCTGCTCGACTTCTGCAGGTCTACAGATTTCCTGATAAAAGTCATCTCTCATGCTCTTGATGTCAGAGCACAGCACGTCCACTTTTCCGGCTAACAGTTCCAACGCTTCGTCGGTGACAAAACTGTTAGAAACATACACGGTATACAGCCCCGCCTCATGAGCCAGCTCACATACGTCAAGTACATATTCCAGCCAGACCGCCGGCTCAGAATAGGTAAACGCAATGCCCTGCACGCCTGCCCTGAGTGCGGAATCGACCAGTTTTTGCGGCGGCACCCAGACTTCTGTTGACTGGCCTTTGGCCAGCTCATCCAGCGCTTCGACACCCCAGGAAATATCGAGGTTATGGCAGCCGCCACAACGGAAGCTGCAACCGTAACTGCCTACCGACATCACCCGGGTTCCGGGGCGGTAATGTTTCACCGGTTTTTCCTCGATATAGTCGATATCGATCGAAGACAGGATGCCATACGAAAGGTTATACAGGGTCCCGTTTCTGTTGACATGCGCCTGGCAGAAACCACGCTGACCATGCCCGATCTTGCAACGCCAGAGACAGAGGTTACATCGCGTGGTACCGTTTTCCAGTTTTTCCTGGAGACGGGTTTCGACGAGCTGGTATTGTTCTGGCATGGGATAAGTCCTGTGGATTAGTCCTGGATACACTAAACTTCCATTTTATCAGTGTATGAGACAATTAACACGCCACCATTACAGGGGATATACAAGCGGTCACCCTCAATCCTGGTGGACTGCATG
This sequence comes from Gammaproteobacteria bacterium, assembly GCA_013041745.1. Taxonomy (GTDB): domain Bacteria; phylum Pseudomonadota; class Gammaproteobacteria; order SZUA-229; family SZUA-229. Next base: position 27,231 of record JABDRN010000019.1, on the reverse strand, counting down.
AACTGATCAGCATCAAAACGCAGCGCCTTATCCAGGAAAAAACGCTGACCGTCACACTGGTAACGATATGGCTGGGCGAATGCCTCGGTGCCACGCATGAAGTTATATAGCTGGCGAGCTGAATAGTTGGTGTCGATATCAAAATCACTCGCTGATGGATACGGATAGTAGCTGGCAATATCATTATCCTGTGGAAGCATCACCAAGCTGGCTGTATCCAGATCAGCCAGTAATCGATGCATCAGTTGCGTACCGTCAAGCGCAAGCTGTGAACTGATCTCATGATAAGAAGCACCATCGTCAGGCTCTACAACCTGTTGCAGGATGACATCACCCGCATCGAAATCGCTGACCACCTGATGCCAGCTGACACCGAGCTCAGTGCCATACTTCAGCTGCCAGAAGATGGGGTCTGGACCTCGATATGCGGGCAATAGCGATGGATGCATGTTGTAGCATCCCGCAACAGGCAGATTGATTATTTCATCAGGTAAACGTTTACCATAGCAGGACATCAGGATGACATCGATTTTATGATCAGAACATCGCCTGATAATATCATCCACTGGCTGTGACGTATCGATAACCGGTATATCCGCCTGGTTCGCTGCAAGTGCCAGCGATTCATTTTCGAGAGCGAATATCTTTTTCTCGAAAGTTATCGGACGATGAGTTGCTACTGCCGAAATACTGTGAGGTGACGACAGCAGGCTTTTAAAGGGAGTCAAAGACAGCGCACCTGATGAACCGATAAAGAGAATATTCATCAGCTACGCATGACTGAGATTACAGCGTGATCACCTGGTCCGGCATGTTTCCAGAGAGTGCACCGTATAAGTTTGGAAAACAGCCTATGGTGGCACCGTCGACCAGCTTACCATCGATCTCGCGTTCATAAGCACATTGGTCACAGGCCATCAATAACATACCTTTGTCTGCAGCGACTTTTGCCAGACGCTCTCCGATGGGATTATCTTTTTGTAAGACATAAGCGTTGTCTTCAAAAAAGAACATGCCGACTACCTCGACGCCGTGCGCGTCTTCTTCGAGTTGGGGAAGAATCATCTTGCCAAGCTTGTATGATACAGAGTGGCCCTGAGTTGAAAATATATATGCGACTTTCATTTTTCGTCCTGTAATAGTTATTGATGGATCGTGTTACATAAATATCGTTATCACGATGAGACCATACTAATCGAATAGAACCGAACTAAATCCACACTATCCATACAAAAATGTCAGCCTTGATACAACTGGCACCCTGTGCCGAAGGCAATTACAGATTGATCACTTCGAGTCCGAGATCACCGACATCTTCACGTGTCGCGGCACTGGTAATGACCGCAACACTTGCTTCACCATCTTTAAGGTAAGTTTTAGTCACACGTTTCAGGTCATCGATGGTCACTTGCAGGACTCGTTGACGGAACTGTTGCAGCTTGTCACGTGTCCTGCCATGCAGCTCATTATGAAAAGCTGATTTAGCTTCACCTGCCGGCGACCCGGGTTTATCCATACTACTGATGACACCGAGGATAGCTTCTTCCAGCTGGCGATACTCATGCTCAGTATCCAGCATCCAGTCGATCGCATTGTCAAAGTCTTGCAGTGTATCAGCAAGGCGAGGATCGCGATAAGAGTAAAATTTGAATGCAGCGATATTCGTGTCATGTGTCGCACCACCACCATACGCACCGCCCTGCTCACGGACTGCCGTATGCAGATAGCCGTTTCTCATGAAACCGCCGAGCACCGATAATGCAGCGGCATCTCCATGCTCCATGGTGACGGTCGGGTAGGCCTTGGCGCAGAAATTAACCTGCGTATTAGCGATCCACATCTGTTTCGTCTGCTGTTTCATCTCAGGCAGGCTGAATGGTTTAGCTGTTGCATGGTCTGTTGATTTCCATACCTGCTCGAACTCTTCCACTGTTTGATCGACCTTGTGCTCTTCGACGGTAAGCATATACGTCTTCGCCGCAGCTTTTATTTTCTCATGTATCGAAGAGAAGATTCTGGCGGTATGTTTTATCGCTGATCTATCACTGTTATGCGAATCATCGAGTGATTTCAGCGACCTGATTCCAGCGAGTCCGCCAAAATTATGATTCAATGACGCCACCGGGCTCAACCCGCTGGCAGCAGCAGTCATGGCGAGCGTATGGCCACTACCTGTAACACTGCGTTCACGACGTGATCGTATCTGAGTTATCAGTTCAGCGATACGGTCTTCCTCATCAAAGCGAACATTATTCAGTGTCTCCCAGATCAGCTCAGCAAGTTTCCTGTTATTCCGACCGAGCGCCTTGCCGGAGAAGACATAGTAGGCACGAACTTTTTGCTCATCATCGGTATAGGCACGGATGCTATGTGAAGCATGCACACCGCCACTCACACTGGACTGCCACTCCTGTACCTGTAGGTAATCCTTGTCACCGCAGCCTAGCTCTGTAAGGCAGCTGGAGAAATACGGCAGCAAAGCCAGTTCCTCATCACTGAGTTCAGGAAGTTCACATACGGTCTCATGATAGACCAGGCCATTGGTACCCTGCATATAGATGGTAGATTCAGAATCAGCGATTGTTCGCTTTGTCGCCTGCGGAATCTTCACTTCTGACGGCACGTCATCGAGATCGACTTTTGGTAATACCCCGGGATCATCGACCTGTGCCTGACGCTCGGCCAGGGCCCTGGCCTGCTCTATCACATGCTGCTTGTCGCTTTCACTCATGGCGGCATTGATCGATTCCAGGTGAGCTTTTTCTGCCAGTTCTTTTCGCTGACTAAGGTTTTCATCAGGACGAAGTGTCAGGCGCACACGGTGCTGGTTGTTTAGCAGTGTTTGCCTGACCAGGTTCTTGATGAACTCAGGATCCTTTATATCTTCACGCAGGGACTCGATGACAGGATCGAGGTTGAGCAGAGAGGCTGGCTCAGAGCGGTGGATAGCCGCTGTCAGACCGCTCAGTATCAACTGCAGTCCGAACGGGTAGCTGTCACCTCCGACTTCACGCTGACTTAATTCCAGCTGATGTAATACTGCTTCGAGCTTTTCCTGTGGTATGCCATTGGTCGCAACATCATCAAGTACTCCAAATACGAGGTCTTCGAAAGCCTGGGCGTTATCAACCTTACTGCCCTCTACTCCGCATAAGAAGCACATCTCATAATTTGAGTCTTCCAGGCCGCACAATGGTGAAGGTGCCGCCGCCAGATCTGTCGTCTCCAGGGCCTGACGCAACGGTGATGAACTGTTATCGAGCAACACCTGGGATAACAGGTTGGCTTTCATCATCTCATCTAGTGAAGTACAGGGACCCAGCAGCCAGCTCAACACATGATGCGCCTTATCTTCAGTACTTTCCTCTCCGACTGCATCATAGGCATAAGCCTCTTCTACGATGAGTGGCGCCAGGTATCTCTTTTCAGGTTTGACCGCGATCTTGACGTCCAGTCTGTCAAACTTCGACAGCGCCTGCTGCTCAAATTTCTGCTGATGTTCAGACGCCGGTATATCACCAAAGGTCATGAATACAGCATTACTCGGATGATAATGGGTCTTGTGAAAATCTTTTAATTGCTGGTATGTAAGGTCAGGAATGTCCTGTGGCTCACCGCCGCTGTTGTAATGATAAGTAGATGTCGGATACAGGTATTTACTGACTTCCTGCCAGAGCACACTGACGGGTGAACTCATGGCACCTTTCATCTCGTTGAAAACAACCCCTTTGTATTCGAGCTCACTGCTCGCATCATCCGCCTTCTTAAATTCGACACGATGACCTTCCTGTAAAAAATCGAGCTCATCGAGACGAGTAAAAAATACTGCATCGAGGTAGACATCCATAAGGTTATTGAAATCTTTCCTGTTCTGACTGGCGAACGGATATGCTGTCCAGTCACTGCTGGTAAAGGCGTTCATGAAAGTATTCAGTGAACGTCTTATCATCATAAAGAACGGATCACGCACCGGATATTTCTTGCTGCCGCAGAGCGAGGTATGTTCGAGGATGTGGGCGACACCGGTCGAATCCATCGGTACCGTCCTGAAAGCGACCAGGAAAACATTCTCTGTATTTTCTGCATCCATATGGTAGTGAAGCGCACCGGTCTCGATATGCTGAAATTCCTGCAGCGTCAGGTTCAGTGAGTCAATACGTTCACTGCGCAGCCATTTGAATGAAGGGTGATGATCGACCTGTGCATTTGCTGCGATGGTTGCAGTTCTGTTTTCTGATGGCATAACTGTTGACATAAACTTACTGACTCTCTAATTGATTATTACTGCTGTTTCGTTATTATTTACGAACTAATTTATATACGGTCTCGACCAACGAAGTCAGACCACGGTTTCTCAAACCATGCTCCTCTTCGATAACATCTTTGAATAATAGTTTCTGAACTGAAAAATTATTCGCGTATAGAGCGTTTACTTCATCCTCGGTTACCGAGAATGGTGGGCCATTCATCTCTGTGTGATCGAAGGTCAGGGTCACCAGCAAGGTGCGTACACCCGGCTTTTGCAACTCGGCCATCTTATCGGCATAGCTCTGACGCATCTCCACCGGCAATGCGACAAGTGATGCACGGTCAAAGATATCAGTGACATCTTCCAGATCTGATGCCTGTAACTCAAAGAAGTCACCCTGAAAGATCTCTATCTGTGACGGCAGATCACTGGACTGGTAAAGTGCATGCTGACCTTTCTCTGCGTACTTGTAATTAAGCGCATTCTCTTCGAAGAAACCTTTTACCGCAAGATCACTGCACTCGACACCAAACACCCTGTAACGGTTCTGTGACAGCCAGAGCATATCTTTACTCTTGCCACACAGGGGGACGAATACTTTTAACTTTTCACGTTGTTCTACAGCAGGTCCTTTCTCACCATAAAAATACATCAGGTAAGGGTTTATCTTCTGCTGGTGAAATCCTGTCTGATTATTACTCCAGCGCTCTAACCAGAATGTGATCTCCATGCTGGCTAGCTATCGCCCGGCTTCCATATACCAAATGCATCTTCCGCCGGTTTCATATCCTGTTCCACCTGGTCTACGACCTGCCCCATGAAGTGAGACAGATCAGTTATCAGGCCCTTCTTGTCCAGGCCGGGCTGGTCCTGTTGTGCAAGAACATATCCCGTAATGGCAGATAGATACTGCATGAAATATAGATCGTTATCCGCAGCCGGATCATTTTTCGTTACCACTGCTTTTATCTCTGAGATCATCTCAGAGGATAGTTGTATGCCACCACTCATCTTGCTCGTTCCTGTCTATGAATTTTAATTTTGCGTCTAATTAGTATGGTGATAGTCTAAGCTATTTCAAGCTCACCGAACAGGACTCGCCATGTATAAAATCTGCGTATATGTCCCTGAAAAACATGTGGAAACCGTCAAGCAGGCACTGTTCGATGCCGGTGCTGGACGGATTGGGAATTATGACAGCTGCTGCTGGCAGACCGAGGGTACCGGGCAGTTCCGTCCGCTGCAGAACAGTAATCCTGCGATCGGTTCACTTAACCAGGTCGAGCAGGTTCGTGAGATTAAAATTGAGCTGGTCTGTGAGGATGATCTGGTTAAACAGGCGGTGCAGGCCATGAGGAAGAACCATCCTTATGAGGAGCCGGCGTTTGATGTTTGGCAGTTAGCTGAGTTTTGATCTGCTTCTTTGCTGAACTGTACAGATTACTTTTTATCAGGCCTTGCGGGCGTGGTACTCATTCACGTTTTCGATACTTCTCTTTCTGACGCTACCTAGGTACTTATATTGTACCCGTGAGTTTCGCCTTTTACGGCGAGGCACTTTTTTTCTGCAGCCAAAAAAAGTACCCAAAAAAGGCCGTCGCTACGCCGGGCGCCCCGTAAAAGGCACGGGGTTCCCATTGCTGTGCTGCCGGCATCATGCTGTGAAAAAACTCGCAGAAAACGCTCAGACAGTTTTCACAGAAAGCCCATGATACCGGAAACACAACAATGGCTTGGCTGATGCGAGAGAGAGTCAAAAAAACAAAAACCAGAATCCAGAAACAAATAAACAAATAAACAAATAAATAAACAAATAAATAAATAAATAAATAAATAAATAAATAAACAAATAACACAACCCTAAAGGCAGACACTGTTTTTGTTTTTGTTTTTGTTTTTGTTTTTGTTTTTGTTTTTGTTTTTGCCTTTGACCCTCAGTCCACCTCAGCAAGCCATTGAGGCAGCACCATTATCATGGGCGTTCTGTGCCAGCTGTCTGAGTCCACGTGCTTTATAACGTGGGCGAGTTCTGGCGCAGCATGATAATGGTGCTGCCTCAATGGGCACCCCTGCTTCTCAAGGGGCGCAGCTGACGTGGCGGCCTTTTCTGGGTACTCTTTTGGGCTGTTGCAAAAGAGTACCTCGCCCGCGGTGCGAGAACCGCAAGGCCTAACTAAAAGAACAAAGTAAATGCTAAACACCAAATCCAGGCAGCGCCTAAAAGAAATCGCGGATTACAATCCGCTCTTACAATTAGGAAATAAAGACGTACAGGATATAACTAACGGATCCAGCCACGTTCACTGGCATCAAGAAAGTCCAGCATCATCCGGACATTTCTATCCTTATCCGCCAGTTCTTCCGCTTTTTCCAGTGCAACCTTGAGCGAACAGGTAGACTTGATTAGCAGCTTGAAGGCTTCCTGCAGGGCACGGATGCTCTCCGCTGAAAAACCGCGCCGCTTGAGACCTTCTTTATTAATACCGATAGCGCGTGCCCGATTACCTGCCACGGTGAAGAACGGCAGTACATCACGATCGATGGCTGTAGAGAAGCCGGTGAAAGCATGTGCACCGATACGGGTGAACTGATGCACCGTGGTATAGCCGCCGAGGATGACATGATCATCGACGACAACGTGTCCTGCCAGTGCAGTGGCATTAGCCAGGATCACATTGTTGCCGACGATACAGTCATGCGCTACATGAACGTTGGCCATCAGCAGATTGTCGTTGCCGATCCTGGTTACATTGCCACCGGTCGGTGTACCTCGATGCAGTGTTACATACTCACGGATCCTGTTCCTGTCACCGACGATGAGCTCTGTCGGTTCGTTATCAAACTTCAGGTCCTGTGGTTTTTCGCCTATGGAAGCGAACTGAAATATCTCGTTATCTCTGCCTATCTTTGTCGGGCCATTGATCACGACATGAGATGCCACAGTGGTACCAGCGCCGATCTCGACGTCTGCACCGATGACACAGAATGGCCCGATACTTACATCTTCAGCAATCTTGGCAGAAGGATCGACAATCGCCTGAGGATGAATCATTATTTACTGCTCGTCTTTTGGTGACGCGGCGCATAACAGGTTGGCAGCTGTACATAACTCGCCATCGACTGTTGCTTCGCAGGAAAATTTCCAGATAATTTTAGAGCGACGCTCCACTTTAGCTTTCAATACCAGCTGATCGCCTGGAACCACCTGGCGCTTGAAGCGGACATTATCGACACCGACCAGCATGTACAATATATCTTCACTGGGCTCTTCACTCATGGTACGAAAGCCTAACAGACCGGTTGCCTGGGCAAGCGCTTCGATGATGAGAACCCCGGGCATTATTGCCTGGTTAGGAAAGTGCCCGGTAAATTGTGGTTCATTGACCGAGATATTTTTTATCGCCGTAATGGTCTCACCGGGAATACACTCGATCACCCGGTCAACCAGTAGAAAAGGATACCGATGTGGTAAAAATTTTCTTATTTCTTCTATATACATTTCACTCACAGAGCATCTCCAATATACCTATCACCATCCTGTCAGATGATAGAATAATTATTTTTCAGATTCGGCTTTCTTTTCTAGTGATTTCAGGCGTTTTTCCATCTCGTTAAGGTGTTTGAATCGCAGAGCATTCTTGCGCCAGTTTTTAACTTCATCAGTCAGCATACTGGATGCATAAGTGCCGGGCTTGGTGATCGATCCTGCAACCAGTGTCCTGCCCATGATGACGACATTATCACAGACTTCGATATTATCACTGATACCGACACCGCCACCTATCAGGCAGTATTCACCTACCCTGGTTGAGCCCGCAATACCAGAATGGCCGGACATTAGCGTGTGCTTACCGACAACCACGTTATGTGCTATCTGCACCAGGTTATCAAGTTTTACACCATCATTGATGACAGTATCACGCAATGCACCGCGGTCGACAGCGGTGTTTGCGCCTATCTCAACATCATCACCGATTCTAACATTACCCAGCTGAGGTATCTTTAAGTACGAGTCGCCATCCCTTTCATAGCCAAAGCCATCAGCGCCGATGACGGTACCCGCGTAGATTATGCAGCGACTGCCAATCTCCGTGTTGTGACCGATGCTTACGTTAGGATGGATAACGGAATTTTCCCCGATGTTCACACCCATGCAGAGCACAGAGTTTGCACCGATCTGAACCCCTTCGCCCAGCTTTACAGCAGATTCGATTACCACGTTTGGCCCGATATAGGCTGAAGCCGGCACCTCGACACCACTGGCTATATCTGCACTTTTGGATATCCCCGCTTCATATCTCCTCTCAGGATTTAATAATCGTGTCGCCTTTACGAATGCCAGCCTTGGGTTATCGGCTACCAGTGCCGGTTTCGGGCACTTGTCCAGCCAGTTCTCTTTTAAGATGATTGCTGAGGCATTGGTCGAGTCGATCTTGTCCAGATATTTAGGATGATAGATGAAGGCCAGGTCGCCTTCTCTGGCAGCATCGAGGTCAGAAACGTTTTCGATATAACAATCATCACCATGCAGGCGGCAACCCGTTTCTTCAGCAAGTTCAGACAGTTTTATTGCCATCGCTAATCCGTGAAATACCGTCTAGGGTACTACTTTTTCTTTTTAAAAGCGGCCTTCATCATATCGAGTACTTTATCTGTAATATCGAGTTTCTCGGATGAATAAGCAACACCTTCACTCAATATCAGGTCATACTTTCCTTTCTTGGCGATATCGTCGATGATACCCCTGACCTGTTGCTGCAGCACGGCGAGCTCCTGGTTACGTACTGTGCCTACTTCCTGAGTCAGCACAGCTTCTTTCTGTTTAAGCTCCTGGATTTTTGTGATGATTTCTTTTTTCAACTCGTTGAGTTTATCTTCTGTCAACACCAGTTCATTACGCTTGTAATTTTCCTGTAGCTTGGTGATCTCTTTTTCTGATTTTTGCAGTTCATCACGTTGTGGACCGAAGCGCTCCAGCATCGACGTGTTCACCGCATCGACCTGCGGTGCCTCTGTCAGGATCCTTTCGACGCTGACGACACCGACTTTTAATCCGGCGGCAGTGACATTCGCAGACAACAGACCTGATAATAATATTAAACCTAAAACTAACTTTTTCACTTTGTTTTCTCCTTAGAAGAATGAACCGATACTAAACTGGAAAGCTCGCAAATCATCACCAGGTACATCGTTGATGGTCTCAGCATAACTGAATCGCAATGGACCTATCGGTGATATCCATACCAGCGACGCACCATACGAGCTTCTTAACTGGTCGACCTGGAAGCCGTTGTCGCCAGGTTCCGCATCAAAAGTATGAAAATTATTTAAATAGACATTACCTATGTCAAGGAACAGGCTAAGACGCAAAGAACTCGGCGGTTTCTCGACAAATGGTATAGGAAATATGTAATCAGCGCCACCGGTAACACGTAAATTACCACCGACCGCAAAGCCTGAAACCGGGTCCCTGGGACCCAGTGAATTAGACTCGAATCCCCTCACGGTACGGATACCGCCGGCGAAGTAGCGTTCGAAGAAAGGCAAGGCGCGGGTTTTACCGTAACCATCACCATAGGCCAGGTTGGAGCGAAGCAATAAGGTGGTAGCGCTGGTAACACCGATATATGTATTGGTGACATAGTTGATCTTGTAGTATTCCAGGTCGCTGCCTGGAACGGTCATGTTTATACCGACAGTCTGCTGAGAACCGGCATTAGCAAAGACTGTGCGGTTGCGAGTGTCATGAGAAAAGCTGGTATTCAATGTAAAGCTGTTAAACCGCGTTCGGCCGTCATTTTCAGCCAGGAACAATGTCACATCGACCGAAGGGTTGATCGTTGACGGTATGATCTTGATGTAGCTGAAGCCGTATCCCAGGCTCAAGGTATTGAACTCGGACAGTGGAATACCATAACTGATATTTAGATCACCGGAGTTAGTCTGGAAGTTATTGATCAGTTCTTCGGTAGCATCCCTGTCGCGGAATGAGACACTGACCGTTCGGCTGATGCCATCGATGGTGTAATACGGATTAGTATAGGCGCCACTATAAATCGTGTTGGCGCGGTCTGTATTAACATTGAGGGCGAGACGTTTGCCGGTACCGAACAGGTTCTCCTGGGTCAGACCAACATTGAAGATCAAACCCTGTGTCTGTGAGAAGCCGGCGCCGATATTAAAACTACCTGCCAGCTTCTCTTCGACTTTTACTTTCAGGTCAACCTGGTTGCTGGAGCCGGGTACCGGCGCGGTATCTACGCTAACCGTTTCCACATATGGCAGGCGCTGTATACGGGTCTTAGAGCGTTCGAGCAGATCACTGGCCAGGATCGAACCCTCCATGAGACGCATCTCTCGGCGAAACACCTGGTCCTGGGTACTGTCATTACCATAGATATCGATGCGGCGCACATAGACCTTCTCACCCGGGATAGCAAAATATGTCAGCGAGACTTCTTTCCTCTCATCATCGATATCCGGTGTAACCTTTACCTCGGAAAACGCGTATCCAATTCGTCCCATCTGGTCTTCCAGCCGTTTTTTACTGCTGGTCATCAGACTCCTGGAAAAATACATCCCCTGACGAGTAAATATCTGTGATTCCATCGTCTGCCTGTTGACCACCAGATCACCTGTCAGCTTGGATGATGAGATCTTATAGCGGTCGCCTTCTGAAACGTTTACCGTTATGTATATATCCTGCTTATCAGGTGTTATCGATACCTGTGTCGATTCGATAGTGAACCGGATATATCCACGATCCAGATAATAAGAACGAATCTTTTCGAGGTCGCCATTCAGCTTTGGTTTTGAATACTCATCCGCAGATGAGAACAAAGCCCAGGCAGATGGCACGCCTGACTCCAGCTCGTCGAGCAGGGTTTCATCATCGTATGCCTCGTTGCCGACGATATTTATATGCTTGATCAGTGCCACCTGACCTTCGGATATCGTGATATCGATGTCGACTCGGTTCTGATCCAGGTCAGTGACTTCGGTATTGATCTTTACGCCATATTTACCCTGACTGAAATAAACATTTTCCAGTTCCAGAGTTAATTTTTCCAGTAATGAACGGTTGTATATCTGCCCCCGGGTTACACCAATATTTACCAGGGCATCTTTTAAGGCATCATCATCGATGTCGGAATTGCCGGTAAACTCGACATCAGCAATCGATGGCCGCTCTTTGACACGTACCAGCAAGATATCGCCGTCACGAAATAGTTGAATATCGGCAAAGAAGCCGGTCTTGTATAGCTCGCTTATCGCATAAGTGATCTGGTTGTCATCGATAGGGTCACCGACGACGATCGGCATGTAGTTCAGCAATGTACCATCCGGGATACGCTGCAGCCCCTCGATCTTTATCTCGCTGACCACAAAAGCATCGGCATGCGCCACTGTCATAGCAAGACAATTAACCAGGATTAATATTAGAGACAGACGTATTATTGACATACAGCGTAGGACCTTCAATTACCTTTACTGTACTAAACGTTGAATGTCATTGAATATGGCGATACTCATCAACAGCGCAAGGATAACTATTCCGACCTGCTGACCGCGAAGCTCAAAAGTTTCGGAAACCGGAGAACCTTTTATGATTTCGATCAGGTAATAGAACAAGTGGCCGCCATCCAGCATAGGCACCGGCAACAGGTTCAACACGCCGAGACTGACAGATATCACCGCCAGGAAAGACAGGAAAGAGACGATGCCGATACTCGCCGTGACACCCGCATAGGTCGCGATCGTTATCGGACCGGAGATATTTGCCAGGTTGGCTTCACCGGTGATCATCTTCCAGAGCACACGTAATGTCAGCGAGGACATATCCCATGTCCTGAGCACCGCTCTTGTCGCCGCCTCTAGCGGTGAATACTCTATGTGCGTGATCAGTTGTTCACGGACGTGTTCAGGGATATGCTGGTAAGCACCTATATACCCCTGCAGTTCGCCGGCTTCAGTCTTCCTGCTCTCAGGCACGACGGTGATCGCTAACTCGGCAGCATCACGTAATACGACAAATTGCATGCTCTGTTCCGGTTTCAGCCTTATCATCTCGACCAGTGAAAGCCAGCTCTCGATAGCAACACCGTCTACCCGCAGGATGATGTCACCCTTTTTAATACCAGCACTATCTGCAGCACCCTGCTCTATGACACCGCCGATCTCTGCTTGCAGTACAGGCCACCACTGCTTGAAACCGATACGCTTGAATATGTCACCCTCGTCTTCCAGGATGTGCATATCCCCCAGTGCCAGCGTCCTGGTGCTCTCGATACCATCGCTATCACGGACAAGGACAGGGATATTGCCACCGTTCAGTCCCTGATCGAGGATCTCCAGCCTGAACTGGTTCCAGGAATTGACCGTGGTATCACCGACCATCAAAATCTCATCCTGCTGCTGGAAACCCGCCTGCTCAGCAACGCTGCCTGCGTCGGTCACACCGACCAGCGGACGATCTACAGTACTGCCCATCATGAACACCAGCCAGTAGAGGAATATAGCGAGTATGAAATTAAATGCCGGACCGGCGAATACGATGGCTATGCGTTTCGAAATACTCTGGTTGTTAAATGCCCGCGCTCTATCGGCCTCAGGCACATCACCCTCTCTCTCATCGAGCATCTTGACGTAACCGCCGAGAGGTATCGCCGCGATGACATACTCGATATCATCGCCTTCTGCAGACGTCCTGCGCCAGCTGAAAATCGGCCGCCCGAATCCGACAGAGAAGCGCAGTACTTTGACACCGGCTTTTCGCGCCACCCAGTAGTGGCCATACTCATGAAAAGTGACTAGTACGCCGATAGCGACGATAAAGAAAAATATGTTATGTAAAACACTCATAGAAGTATTATAAAGCTCTAGTGTATTGCGGCAATACAATCATTGGTTATTGTTCGTGCCTCGGCATCGGCTTTAAGTATACCTTCAAGCGAGCTGACATCATTAATTATATTTGCTTTATTCAGGGTCTGTTCTATCAAAACAGCGATATCATTGAAGCCGATCTTTTCATCGAGGAAAGCGGCGACAGCCACCTCGTTCGCTGCATTGAGTACCGTAGTCGCAGAACCGCCCATTTTAATCGCCTCGTAACACAGTCGCAGACAGGGAAAACGCTTCAAGTCGGGTTCTTCAAAATCAAGTTTTGCGACCTCGATAATGTTCAGTGGTTCAACACCCGATGCTATTCTCTCAGGCCAGGCCAGTGCATGTGCAATCGGAGTCCGCATATCGGGATTACCCATCTGAGCGAGTACCGAACCATCATTATATGTCACCATCGAATGGATCACGCTTTGCGGGTGGATCACGACATCGATATTACTGATATCCATATCGAACAACCAATAAGCCTCGATCAACTCCAATCCCTTATTCATCAGCGTGGCAGAATCGACCGATATCTTTTTACCCATATCCCAGTTAGGATGATCGACCGCCTGCTCTGGCGTGACATCATGCAGACGCTCTGCTGACCAGGTCCTGAACGGTCCTCCGCTGGCGGTCAACAATATGCGCTCGATACCTGAATCCGCCTGCCGATTTGTCATTTTAACCGAAGAATGATGCTCGCTGAGGTTAGCCGGCATGCACTGAAAAATCGCATTATGCTCACTGTCTACCGGCATCAGTATGGCGTTGTTCTCTCTCGCAGTATCCATGAAGAGCTTACCTGACATCACCAGTGCTTCCTTATTTGCCAGTAGTATGCGTTTACCCGCCGCAGCCGCAGCAAGTGTCGGCACCAGACCTGCCGCACCCACGATTGCGGCGACGACACAGTCGACATCAGCCGATTCCACGACCTGCAGCAGCCCGGCCTCACCGTACAAAACCCTGGTGTCTATATCGAAATCTGACAGCCTGTCGCTCAATTCTGCGGCAGCATCGGCATCATACATCACGGCATACCGTGGCTGCCATTGCTGGCACAGTTCGTTCATCACATCGACACTGGTATTTGCCGTAATCGCATATATCTGGTAACGCTCGGGATGACGCGCGATGACATCGAGCGTAGACGATCCGATACTGCCCGTGGCGCCCAGTAATGTAACCTGTAAGACCTTATGCTGGCTCATAATATGCTGGAATAGATCCACCAGCTAAAACCGAGCAGGAATACTGGCATGGCAGCCAGCACACTATCGACCCTGTCCAGCATACCACCATGACCTGGCAGTATATTTCCGCTGTCTTTGAGACCGGCTTCTCTCTTCAAGAAGCTGATATAGAGGTCACCGGTGACCGAGATAAATGTCACAATCACCGACAGCATGACCAGCATGATGGCGCGATCCCGGTCCAGTTCGAAATAGAAACTGGCAACAAGGGTATATATGGACGTCGTTATGACAGCACCCAGCAGACCCTCTTTGGTCTTACCCGGGCTGATATGCGGAGCGAGTTTATTCTTGCCGAACTTCTTGCCTGAAAAATAGGCACCGATATCTGCGACCCATACCAGTGATAGTGCATAGAACAACAATGCCGGCCCCTGCATGTGCAGGCCTGCCTGAAAGCCATGAATCTTGTACATGGCGAGTGCGGCAGCAGGCAATACCAGGAAAGCGACCAGTAATTTATCGACCTTTAGGGCAGGACTTACCGCTTTAGGTCGTGCAAACCTGAGATAGAAGGTGATGCTGAACCACCACATCACTGCGATGAAGATAGCCCAGGGAATATAATCCGCCGCATGCTGCTGTATCGCCCAGGCGATCGCAGCGATAACCAGGGCATAGAGACCACGAATATAGATGTTCTGTACTGCCGACAGCCTGGCCCATTCATAGGCAGCGATCAATACGATAAACAGCACGAAATAGAAGAACACCGAAGTCGGCTGAAAGAATATGATCCAGCAGACAAATGCAGCAAGCGGGATGGCGGTCAAAATGCGTTGGTACAACATGATTTTCGTATGTTATTGGTTATTTATATTATTTTTATTATCTTGAAAAAGTGTTTTAATTCGACTGCATAGCCTGATCATCGATCAGCTGCTGCCCGGTCTTGCCGAAACGTCTCTGCCTGCCGGCATACCAGTCCAGGGAAGCCTCGAAATCATCATCAGAAAAATCTGGCCAGAGAGTATCGACGAAATACAGTTCACTATAGGCCAGCTGCCATATCAAAAAGTTACTGATGCGCTGTTCTCCGCCAGTACGGATAAACAGGTCAGGCGCGGGCATTTCACTCAGACAAACAGATGAATCAAACAGTTGTTCATCGATATCGTCTAGCGCAACACTACCATCTCTGACCGCAGCGGCCAGTTGCCTGCAGGCGTTTACTATATCCCAGCGCCCGCCATAGTTAGCGGCGATATTGAGCTGCAGTCCAGTATTATCCCTGGTCAGCTCTTCCGATTCTGCGATACTTTGCTGCAGCTTTGCAGAAAACCGCGAACGGTCACCGATGAAGCAAACCCGCACATTTTTTTTATGCAGCTTTTTCACCTCGGCTGTTATCGTCGAAACAAACAACGACATCAGGCTGCTGACCTCTGATTCTGGCCGGTTCCAGTTCTCACTGCTAAATGCAAATATGGTCAATGCTTCAACGCCTTTCTTTGCACAGTTCTCTACTATCTTGCGTGTCGCATTGACTCCCGCTTTATGCCCGGCTGCACGCGGCAGATGGCGCTTATTGGCCCAGCGACCATTGCCATCCATAACGACAGCTACGTGTCTCGGTAACATATTCCCTGCACTGTTGCTGGATTCACTCATGATGTCTGACCATGCCGCAGCGAGGACCTCTATATCTCCATCAATTCCTTTTCTTTAACTGCGATCACTTCATCGACGCTTGCTACGTACCTGTCGGTGTGTTTCTGCACGCTATCTTCCGCATCATGGCTCTCATCTTCAGAGATATCTTTCGCTTTCAACAGCTCCTTAAAATCACTGTTAGCATCTCGCCTGATATTACGGATAGCTATCTTGGCGTTCTCACCCTCATGTTTCACCACCTTGACCAGTTCTCGGCGACGCTCTTCGGTGAGTGGCGGCATCGGGATACGGATCAGGTTACCTGCGGTCGAAGGGTTGAGACCAAGGCCAGAATTGATAATAGCTTTCTCCACGACTGCAACCATCTGTTTTTCCCATGGCGCCACAGCCAGTGTCCTGGAGTCTTCGACGGTCACATTAGCTACCTGGTTGATGGGTGTATCAGTACCATAATAATCCACAACGATCTGATCGAGCAGGCTGGGATGTGCCCGGCCCGTTCTTATCTTGGTTAATTCGGTACGTAATGATTCGACACTTTTTCCCATACGGACTTCTGCGTCTGCAAGAATTTCATCAATCACCTACTTGTCTCCTATCTTAACTGTTGTACCAATAGTTTTATCTTTCATCGTCGCGGGCAGTGCGCCGATCTTGTTCAGGTTAAATATACGCAACGGCAGATTGTTATCACGGCACAGCACGATCGCCGTCGCATCCATAACCTGCAGGTTCTTGTCGAGCACTTCATCGAAGCTCAATGTCTCGTAGAGTACTGCATCGGGATTTTTCACCGGATCAGAATCATATACACCATCGACCTTGGTTGCTTTCAGAACAATATCGGCTCCGATTTCGACAGCACGCAGACAGCCGGCCGTATCGGTAGTGAAGAACGGGTTTCCTGTGCCTGCAGCAAAGATTACGACACGGCCTTTTTCAAGGTGCCTGATCGCCCGTCTCTGTACGTATTCTTCGCACATGCGATTTATCTTTACCGCCGACATGACACGGCAAGTCATCCCCTGTTTTTCCAGTGCATCCTGCATCGCCAGGCTGTTTATCACTGTCGCAAGCATGCCCATATGGTCACCGGTAACACGGTCGATACCTGACTGCACCAGCCCGGCACCACGAAAGATATTTCCGCCACCGATAACCAGTGCCACTTCGACACCCGTATTGACCACCTCTGCAATCTCAGAAGCCACACGTGCGAGCATCTTCGCATCGATGCCATAGTCCTGATCGGCCATCAGGGCTTCACCACTCAGTTTCAATAAGACGCGTTTGTAGTTACTCGGCTCTGCTGTCATGCTGTTATCTCTTGTTATTATTGTAAAATTAATCGGCTTACACACAAAAAACCGGGAGATGTCCCCCGGTTTTTTGTGTCACAGAATACCTCGTCGATTGCCTATGTATCTGTGCATGTAACGACTCATATTGGTTGTTCCTAAACTATCTATCTGCGGATTAACCGTTCACCTGCGCCATTACTTCGTCGGCAAAGTTTTCCTGTTTCTTCTCGATGCCTTCACCGACTTCGTAACGCACGAAACGGTTCACTGTAGCGCCTGCATCTGAAAGCAGTGTTTCGACGGTCTTGTCCGGATCCTTGACGAATGACTGGCCCAGCAGTGTGATCTCTGCAAGATACTTGCGGATACGGCCGGTCAGCATCTTCTCGACGATGTCTGCTGGTTTACCACTTTCCAGTGCCTGTGCACGCAAGATTTCTTTCTCTTTCTCGAGAACGTCAGCAGGCACTTCAGCTTCACTCACACAAAGCGGGTTGCTAGCGGCGATATGCATAGCGATATCTTTGATCAGCTCATCGTTACCGTTTTCCATCTCCACCAGAACACCCATGCGAGAACCGTGCAGGTAACTTCCGAATGTGCCTGCATCCGTTTCCAGCAGCTCAAAACGGCGCAGCTGCATATTCTCACCGATCTTGGCAATCTTCGCTTTGCGAGCTTCTTCGACTGTTTCAGATGAGCCTTCAAGCGTCATCTCGGATAAAGCAGCGATATCAGCCGGTTTGTTTTTCAGTGCAGTGGTAGCGATAGCATCGACGAATGACAGGAAATCATCGCCACCAGAGACGAAATCTGTCTCACAGTTCACTTCTACCACAGCAGCTGATTTACCGTCATCACTGATCTTGATCACTACGCGGCCTTCAGCAGCAACACGGCCTGATTTTTTATCAGCCTTTGCCATGCCGGCCTTACGCATATTTTCGATCGCCACATCGATGTCACCACCGGCTTCCTGCAGCGCTTTCTTACATTCCATCATGCCTGAACCTGTACGTTCACGCAGTTCTTTAACCATTGAAGCTGTAATTTGCATCACAGAGTCTCCTAAAAAATTTGTTCTATATGAAAATGAGTTTTGCTGTTAACTGACTTGATTAATCTTCAGTCTTAGCGGCAACTTTCTTCTTAGCTGCTGCTTTTTTCTTAACTGCTGCTTTCTTCTTAGGTGCTGCCTTCTTCTTTACTGCAGCTTTCTTTTTAACAGCTGCTTTTTTCTTCGGTGCTGCTGCCTTGGTTTCAGTAACTTTGGTTTCGGCGACTTCTGCTTCAGCAGCTTCTTCCGCAGGGGCTTCAGCTACTTCTTCTGCAGCTGCTTCCGCTACTTCTTCGACTGCTGGCGCTTCTGCTTCGACCTTACGTTTAGCTGCAGCTTTCTTAGGTGCAGCTTTCTTAGCTGCAGCAGGCGCATCATCAGCGCGCTGGATAACAGCAGACGCCCTGCCTTCGATGACAGCATCAGCGATGCCCTGTGCATATAACTGGATAGCTTTTATCGCATCATCATTACCCGGAATGACATAATCGACACCGTCAGGTGAATTATTTGAATCGACGATACCGAAGACAGGGATACCTAATGTATTTGCTTCTTTAATAGCGATATCTTCATGGCCGACGTCTATGACGAAGACGGCATTTGGCAGGCCTTTCATGTCCTTGATGCCGCCAAGAACTTTCTCCTTCTTTTCCATCTCACGAGTCAGCATCAGCTGCTCTTTTTTGTTGAGACGGTCAAAACTGCCATTTTCAGACATGTCTTCCAGTTCTTTCAGACGTGATATTGACTGGCGAATGGTTTTGAAATTAGTCAGCATACCACCCAACCAGCGATGTGTGACATAAGGCATAGCACAGCGTTGAGCTTCTTCGCTGACGATGTTGCGAGCTGCACGTTTGGTGCCGACGAAAAGAACGGTGCCACGGTCAGCAGCAATCTTACCGATCGCATTCGCTGCTTCGTTGTATAACGGCAGCGTTTTTTCCAGATTGATGATGTGGATCTTGTTACGGGCACCAAAAATGTACTCAGACATTTGCGGGTTCCAGAAACGGGTTTGGTGACCAAAATGCACGCCTGCTTCAAGCATCAGACGCATAGATACGTTAGACATATATATACTCCAGTTAGGGTTATGCCTCCATATACCCCATGAAAAAACCGATTAAGCCGGATTCAAGGCTTAAATCAGCACCCAATTACATGTGACGGTATATGTGCGAATTTAAATAAGATATAGTAAGCCCCTGTTGGTAAACAACTGTGATGTGTGGCCAAATCAGCCAAATATCAGGGCGACTATATCGCTCATTTGCACCAAGTTTTCTCAGTGCGGGCGCTTTATACCATAACCAGCATAAATAAACAACGATATTTTACTAACCCGGTTACGGAAAAATCTCTTTAACCAGTTGATTTTGATAACATAAATGACATGGCGATATTAATTAAAGATTTACAGGAAATAGAAAAAATGCGGGTCGCCGGTCGACTCGCAGGAGAAGTTCTGCAGATGATCAGGCCGCATGTAAAAGCCGGCGTTACTACCAATGAGCTGGACAAGATCTGCCATGACTATATCGTCGACGTACAACAGGCCATACCCGCGCCATTGAATTATCACGGCTTCCCTAAATCTATCTGTACCTCGGTTAACCATCAGATCTGCCATGGCATCCCGAGTGAGAAGAAACTGAAGAAAGGCGATATCATCAATATCGATATCACCGTGATAAAAGACGGCTATCATGGCGACACTAGCAAGATGTTCTATGTCGGCGAACCGCCGATACGTGCCAGGCGTGTCTCTGAGGTCGCCCATGAGTGCATGAAACTGGGCATCGAGCTAGTTAAGCCCGGTGCGCATCTGGGTGATATCGGGCATGCCATCCAGAAGCATGCTGAATCAAATAATTTTTCTGTGGTCCGGGAATACTGTGGGCACGGCATCGGCAAGGGATTCCACGAAGATCCCCAGGTGCTGCACTATGGCAAGGCCGGAACAGGTATCGAGTTAAAAGAAGGTATGATATTCACCATCGAGCCAATGATTAACGCCGGCAAGCGTCACGTCAAGTTACTCAGCGATAACTGGACCGTGGTCACCAAAGACCATAGTGTATCCGCACAATGGGAACATACTATCCTGGTAACGCCCGATGGCCATGATGTACTGACGCAATGCGAAGGCGATGAAGTCTGATGATGAACCTTAACGAAATATCTGTCGATGATGATGTCAATGATCTCATAGACTTTGCTACATTAAAGAAACAGCTACAGAACTGCGATCGCGAGTCCTGTGACGAGCAGATCAAACTGTTAAAGCAGGCGGTTATCGCGATCGCTGAAGGCCTGGAGAAAAAATACAAGGACGGCTGCGATGTTGATATCGTGGTCTACGGCAGAGCCAACCTGACCGACCAGCTGATAGATATCATCTATGCCTACCAGTTCGAAGACCTCTATCAGACCATCGCACTGATCGCTGTCGGCGGTTACGGGCGCGGCGAACTGCACCCGAAATCTGATATCGACATGATGATACTTCTGCAAGAAGAAGAGAATCAGAAGACCAAAGAGCTGCTGGAAAAATTTCTCATGCTGCTGTGGGACATCGGCCTCGAGATCGGCCACAGTGTCCGCACCATAGATGAATGTGTCGAAGAATCAACCAGGGATATTACCGTCGCCACCAACGTCATGGAGGCACGCCTGCTCGCCGGCGATGAAAAACTTTTCACGGAGATGAAAGAGAAGACCAGTCCCGAACATATCTGGGATTCGAAATCGTTCTTTCAGGCAAAACTCGATGAGCAGATACAGCGTAACGGAAAATTTAATGACACTGCATATAACCTCGAGCCGAACCTGAAAGAAAGCCGCGGCGGCCTGCGCGATATCCAGATGATAGGCTGGGTGGCGAAGCGTCATTTCAATGCTCACAGCCTGCATGACCTGGTAAAAGAAAACTTCCTTCATGAAGATGAACTGAAAACGCTGCTCGAGGGACAGCATCTGCTGTGGCGCATCCGCTGCAGCCTGCACTACCTCGCCGGCCGCAGAGAAGATCGGCTGTTATTCGACTACCAGCGCGATCTCGCCGATGAGTTTGGTTATAAAGATAAAACGGAAAACTCGAGAAACGAAGCCATCGAACAGTTCATGCAGCTGTATTATCGAACAGTCATCGAACTTCAGCGCTTGAACGAGATGCTATTACAGCATTTCAGGGAAGTCATCATCTATGCCGATGTCGTCACTGAAGCCGAACTCATCAATGACAGCTTCCAGGTCAGGCACGGTTATATCGAAACCACCAATGAGAATGTTTTCAAGGATAACCCCTGCGCTATGCTGGAACTGTTTCTGATGCTGCAGAACTATCCTGATATCCAGGGAGTACGCGCATCGACTATCCGTCAGGTCAGGATGCACAAACATCTGATCGATGACGAGGTCAGACAGTCTCCCCGCGCGCATCACCTGTTCATCAAACTGATGACAGGCTCGCGTGGCGTAACACATGAATTGAGACGCATGAACCGATACGGCATACTCGCCGCCTATATCCCGGCGTTTGATTCTATCGTCGGGCGCATGCAGTATGACCTGTTTCACGCCTACACCGTCGACCAGCACACGCTGTTCGTAATCAGGAATATGCGCCGCCTGTCGGTAACTGACTACTGTCACGAGTTTCCGCTGGCCAGCGGTATCTTCCAGCACCTGCATAATCCCGCTCTATTATATCTATCGGGTTTATTCCATGACATCGCAAAAGGTCGTCCGGGCGATCATTCCGAACTCGGTGCCATCGATGCGAGAGATTTCTGCAAACTTCATAGCCTGCCTGATCAGGATGCTGAACTTGTCAGCTGGCTGGTGAAAAGCCACCTGATCATGTCCATGACCGCGCAACGAAAAGATATCAGCGACCCGGACGTGATCAGCGCATTTGCAGAACAGGTAGAGAATATCGAACGGCTCGATTACCTCTACCTGCTCACCATATGTGACATACGTGCGACAAATCCACAGCAGTGGAATGACTGGAAAGACAAGTTGCTCGGCGAGTTATACAACAAGACCGCAGCACTGTTAAACAAGGGTCTGAATCGTTCAAGTGATAAACAGCGCAACATCTCCGAGATCCAGACTGCCAGCTTGCGCAGGCTGGAGCTTCAGGGCATCGATTCTCACCAGGCCAATGACCTGTGGCAAACATTGACTGCAGAGTATTTCCAGGGCCATCCTTATGGACTGATCACATGGCATACAACGCTGATACTGGATGCGTTACAGAAAGGATCACTCGACACCCCGCTGATCAAAGCCAGGGTTCACGAATCCAGTAACAGTATCCAGCTGCTGATCTACATGAAAGACCGTGATGGTATCTTCTATGATGTTGCCGCGGCACTGTCTATGAGCGAAGTTGATATCGTCAATGCACAGGTAAACAATTCCAACAACGGTTACGCACTGCAGTCTTATCGGCTGGCACCGGTAAACACCAACAATATCGAACTGTCATTAGTCGCTGATCAGATCACACGATTACTGCAAGATAGATTGAGCAGCGAAGCCGACACCACCAGCACTTCGTTAAGCAGCAGCAGAAAACACAAGTACTTCCAGTCGCCTACTATCATACGATTCAAGAGCATCAAGGATGACAATGCTACGCGGATGAAGATAGAAACACTGGACCGCACCGGGGTGCTCGCAACCATCGCTAAAACTCTCATCGACTGTGATATAAGGCTGCGTAATGCACGGATCGCGACAGCGGGAGAACTGGCCATCGACTATTTTGTGATCAGCACAAAACAGGACCAGGCGCTCAGTAAAGAACAACAGAAGATCCTGAAACAACATTTGAAAGAAATATTATAGAGATGACTGCAACTTTAGACCTGGCGAAACAGCTTATCAGCATCCCATCCGTTACACCCGATGATATGGGCTGCCAGAAGATCATCGGCGAGCGCTTATCGAACATAGGTTTCGATATCAAAAACCTGCGTTTCGGCGAGGTCGATAACCTGTGGGCGAGATACGGCAGCAACGGACCATTATTCGTTTTTGCCGGCCATACCGATGTGGTGCCGACCGGCCCTGCAGAGCAATGGAGCAGCGATCCTTTCACGCCAACGATCAGCGATGGTGTGATGACAGGACGCGGTAGCGCTGACATGAAGAGCAGCATCGCTGCCATGGTCTGCGCCTGCGAACAACTGCTTGCAGAGAACACCGATATCAATGGCTCTATCGCCTTCCTCATCACCAGTGACGAGGAAGGCCCGGCGATAGACGGCACGGTAAAAGTGATCGACTACCTGGAGAGCAAAAACGAAAAGATCGACTGGTGCCTGGTGGGTGAACCATCGAGCACTGACACGGTTGGTGATGTCATAAAAAATCGCCGCCGCGGTTCGATATCCGGCGACCTCACCATCCATGGCGGCCAGGGACACATCGCCTACCCGCTGCTTGCTAAAAACCCGATCCACCTGTTTGCCGCTGCACTTCATGATCTTTGCGATGAAGTATGGGACAACGGAAACGACCACTTCCCGCCAACCAGTTTTCAGATCTCAAACATCAATGGCGGTACAGGAGCCAGCAATGTTATTCCGGGAGACCTCAAGGTTCAGTTCAACCTGCGATTCTCCACCGAGATTAGCGAACAGCAGATAAAACAGCGCATAGAATCCATTTTGAACAGCCACCAGCTCAACTACACGCTCGACTGGTCGCTTTCAGGCTACCCATTTCTTACCACTGACGGCCGTTTAGTCGATGCCGCGAGACAGGCGATAAAGAGCGTATGCGGGATCGATAGCGAGTTATCAACCGCGGGCGGCACATCCGACGGCCGCTTTATCGCACCGACAGGCGCCCAGGTGGTCGAACTTGGCCCGATCAATGAAAGCATCCATAAGATCAATGAAAATATCAACATCGACGAGCTGGAGCAATTGACAGAAATTTATCTCGATATCCTGAAAAGGTTGATGACTTAGGACTATCATCACCATGAGTAACATTTCGTTGATAACGGAGATGTGAGATGAGTGATTTAGAGGAACGGATTTCAGATGCACCGGACAATGCTGCTGAGTACCGTGTGATTGGAGAAATTGCCGCTCACACCGACCTACTGGTCAGCCAGGCACCTCGAGACAATAAAGACTACGATATCATTCGGTGGTGAAGGCCGCTGTTGGCGGGGCGACCGGCACAGACTTTGACCCGAGGAAGGTCCTGTTCGATGTCTCGCCCGATAATAACAAATACCGAGACTATCGCGGGGCTTTTCAGCTGATCTCAGAGCTTGTACCGAATAGTCCGCCCGATTTTATCTAAACATCGCTATCTCCTCTGCTACTTTACTAATACAGCCGGATTGAACTACACTGGTGTATATAACAAAAACAATATAAAAGAGAAAACACATGAACTCAGAAAAAGTCTTATTCAGCTTTTTCATGATCCTCGCGCTGACCTTAAACTTCGGTTTTTTCATCGGCGAGATGGATAATCCAGATCACCATAATGTCTATGAACTGTTCGCAGTGATCATCGTTAACCTCATCGCTACCGTATTAAAATTTGGCGACCGTTCACGGCTCGGACCGATGCTGCTGGCGACCAGCCTGGTAGCATTGGTACAGCTGATCTCGGCCGCCCTGGTATGGACTTTCGCAGTACATGTACAGGGAACAGGCCTCAGCCCTGACACCATGGTTCTAATCGTATCTCTCAGCGGCGGTGCCGTGCTTGCCAATATCATTTCTGTCATCCTGCTGATGATCGAAACTACCATGTTGCGTCGTTAGTACGCTGCACACTGGCTGATGATGAGTAACGAGGAAGCCGAAAAACTGGAAGCCTCCGATGAGATAATCAACCCGGTGATCTCGATGATCATGTCGCGTATGCGCGCGCCGCTGATCATCCTCATCGTGGTCTACGCCATCTCCATGATGGGCCTGGTACTAATTCCTGGTGTTGATGAGCAGGGAAACCCCTGGCACATGAGCATCTTTCACGCTTTCTACTATGTCAGTTTCACCGCAACAACCATCGGTTTTGGCGAAATCCCTTATACCCTGAATGACGCACAACGCCTGTGGGTGATATGTACCATCTACATGACGGTGATCGCCTGGTTATATGCCATCGGTAACATCCTCGGTCTGGTACAGGACCCGGTATTCAAAAAAGCTCGCAAAGAAAACAGTTTTATACACAAGGTCAGTAAGATCCATGAACCGTTCTACCTCGTCTGCGGACTGGGTGAGACCGGCTATGAGGTGGTTAAAGCGCTCACCAATGAACATTACCGCGCGGTGGTAATCGAAAATGATCCGGAAAGCCTGCTGGAGAACAACATCTATGACCTGCGCGAACACGTTCCCTGCCTGATAGCTGATGCCTCTGTGCCAAAATACCTGCAGATGGCAGGTATCAGCAAAAAAAACTGTCATGGCGTGATCGGCGCCACCGCCTCCGATGTAACTAACCTGAAGATCGCACTCAGCAGCAAACTGCTGCATCCTGAAGGCAAGGTGGTATGCCGTTCTGACCTGCTCGCATTTGAACAGAATATGCGATCGTTCAATACTGATTACGTGGTTAATCCGTACCATACTTTTGCTGACATCTTCTCCATGCTGCTGCACTCCCCTTCGTTACACCTGATCTTCGACTGGTTAACCGGGGCGCCTGACTCACAGATCACAGATGAGCCGCTAAAAATCAATTACGGCCGCTGGATCCTCTGCAGTTACGGCCGTTTTGGCAGGGCGCTGTATCAGAAATTTCTCGAGCATGATGTAGAAGTGACCATCCTCGATGCTGATGAAGAGGCTTTTAAAAACTTTAAACAGAACAACATCGACCAGGTGGAGGATATAATCTCGGCCAGCGGTATCGATGAGAAGTCGCTGAACAAAGCAGGCATCGACAGCGCGGTAGGCATCATCGCCGGTGGCAGTGATGATTCCAATAACCTGTCTACGATCATGACAGCCCGACAGATGAATCCGGATATATTCGTCGTTGCAAGGCAAAATCTACGCGATAACTCTGAACTGTTTGACAAGGTTGGTGCAGACGTCGTCATGCAGCCCAGGGAAATTACTGCGCGCATGATCCGTCTGCTGTTTCTTAACCCGATGCTATGTGAATTCCTGAAAATGGCTAACAAGAAGGAAGAGGAATGGAGCAATGTCGTCATCAGTCGGCTCAGCGCAGTCATCGGCGATTCAAAACCACATGTCTGGACGATAAAAATCTCTCCAAAAGAGACCCCGGCTGTATTCAAAGCTATCGCTTTCGGCCGCGATGTAACACTCAACTCGATCATGATGGATCCCTTATCCAGGTCAAATAAGCTCGAGTGTATCGCTTTGATGTTCAAACGATATGACGACCACCAGATCATGCCAGATGAGGATATCAGGCTGGCAGATGGTGATCAGATCGTATTCTGTGGCATGCGAGAAGCCATGAATAGCATGAACTGGACATTGAACGTTTTGACCAGCCTTAATTACATTATGAACATTAAGGATGAGCCCGACTCATACCTGCTCAAGCTACTCATGCGTAAGAAATACAAAGGCAGCGAACGCAGAAACATCTTGCGCTAATATTCTGTTCAGCTCTGCACGACAACCGTCGAATCCGCTGTTATAATCTGCCGCAAATTATTAAACCCAGCAACTGTCTCGATAGCTCAGCTGGATAGAGCGGCCCCCTCCTAAGGGGCAGGTCGGGGGTTCGACTCCCTCTCGGGACACCAAATAAAGCATTGATAAAAAAGGATTTAATACAGATGGAAGACTCATGGAAATCGAGGCAAGGACATCTTTAAATCCTCTGTAAATC
>JABDRN010000131.1 GCA_013041745.1 Gammaproteobacteria bacterium | reverse complement strand
CCCGGGTGGTTACTGTCAAGTGATTACCAGGTGGTCGATACCGGGTTGAAGCGTACATGCTGAAACGTAGTAACAACAGGAATCGAAGAAGGGTTGGTGGCAGTGCGCCTAGTGGCAGGCCCGGAGCAGGAACAGGTGCAGCAGCAGTCGGTACAGAAGCGAGTAGCACCCGGCATACTGCTACAGGCCATAATTTGGCAAAGGCGCATCCACTGACGGATGCACGTGAGAACAACAGGCTGTTCGATTATGAGAGCAGTGTAAAGGAAGCATTCGACGGAATCGTGCCGGCTCTGAAAAAGATTTCGGCACTGCAGCACGAAGCAGATTTCGTCAACAAGGCGCAGCGTATCGCGCAATCGCAGCTCGGATTCGAACTGCCGACGATACTGCTGGAAGATGCCTGGGTAGATCAGCTGGACATGCGTAGCCTGTTTGCCTGGTCGCTGTTCCAGACATACCGTCGCTTCGCCGACGACGTGTTCACCAGTGAGCCGCTGGGGAACAGTGATGAGGAAGCTTTCCAGAGGATGCTGGAAGAGTGTGGCTTCCACCTGATGGATGTTACGCCCTGTGCGGATGGCCGTGCAGCACATGTCATCAGGTATATATTGAGATTGCCAACCGGGGCAGTACGTCGCCGCTCATTTGCCGGCGCGATGTTTGACATCGAGGACAGCCTGGGTAAGTGGACCCGAACCGAGCTGGTTCGATTCCGCGAAGGTGTACCGAACACCGCTGACGCGCCGACGCGTTACCTGAAGACGGTCGTATACCACTTCAGTTCGCTGGATCCGGCTCACCAGGGTTGTGCGGCACATGGCTCCGATGATAACGCGGCTATTGCCGGCGGTATCTCGAAGCTGAAAGGCTTCCAGCAGGCAGTGCAGAACACGCATTGCTGCGGAGCCTCGATCGACACGCTGTTGATCGGCATGGATACGGATACCGATGCGATACGCATCCACATGCCAGACGCGAGCGGCGAGATCGACCCGGAGAATTACGTCGACAGCATGGAGGTTTTCGACAGCACTGCACACATGGGTGCAGTACAGGCCGAGCAATGGATCGCTGACCACATCAACCAGAAAGGTGGTGTGGCACTGGTGGAAGGCATGGCGAAGTTCATGGCCTATCTGCTGAAGAACAACCTGTCACAGGTCGAGTATGTAAGGGCGTACCATAACGGTCATTACAGCGACGTCGGCCACGCCGAACGATTTATCGGTGCAGGTATCGGTTTCGAGGAAGTACAACTTCGTAACCTGACGT
Source organism: Gammaproteobacteria bacterium (assembly GCA_013041745.1). Classification (GTDB taxonomy): domain Bacteria; phylum Pseudomonadota; class Gammaproteobacteria; order SZUA-229; family SZUA-229. Next base: position 40,058 of record JABDRN010000131.1, on the reverse strand, counting down.
TCTTCTCCTACCTCAACACGGTTGAGGAGGCTGCCGGTGACCTGGATGTGGGTGTCAGCATATTCACGGGCCTGAACGTCTCGCACGGACTGCCGGTACCGATAGTGGTGAGGTTTGATTACCACGGTAATGTACCAGGGGCACGTGAGCGAGCGGAAGAACATTGTAAGCGGGTGTCGGATGCGTTCCACAGCCGTTACAGCGACCTGAGTGAGAAAGGTCTGCTGCATACCCTGCAGGTGGTGCGAGACATCAAGGCTGCAGGTAACTTGGAGATACTCGACTGTTCGGTGAAGACCGAGTTAGCCGGAGGACATTGATGAAGATTTGCCAGATAGTGAAACCGTTGGTTTCGACCAACCGCATACCAGAGATGGAACACAAGCATCTCCAGGTAGTACGTGATGGTAGTGCACTGGCAGTTGCTGTCGATCCGGTGGGTACGCGCCCCGGCGACTGGGTCCTGTGTGTCGGTAGTTCTGCAGCGCGTGAAGCGGCTGGCAGCAAGGGGTACCCGAGCGATCTGACCATCGTCGGTATCATCGATCACTGGGAACCGGAGGGTGAGTCCGAGGCTTAGGGCTCGGATCAGGTAGCACGAGATGGAGATTATGCAGGTAGTCGATACGCTGGTATGCACTCGTCGTGTCGAAGGTTTGCGAGATATAAGTCTTCGCGTATTGCGAGACAAAAGCGGCAACCCGCAGGTTGCCGTTGACCCGGTAGGTGTTAATCCGGGGAACTGGGTGTTTACATCCAGTGGTTCGGCAGCACGGTTTGCTGCGGGCGACTTCAGGATACTGACGGACCTGACTGTCGCGGGAATAATAGATTTTTGGGATGCTGACACTGGTCAGTAAACCGAGAAAACGGTTGCAACAACTTGGATATAAATAACCAGTTTGTGTAACTTATTTAATGATTTGAACAACAAAGTCTACAACTTAAAACTTAGGAGTATGTAAAGATGGCTAATGACAACTACGGCATTGCACTCGGTATGATTGAAACACGCGGCTTAGTGCCTGCAATTGAAGCGGCTGACGCTATGACCAAAGCAGCAGAAGTACGTCTGATCGGACGTGAATTTGTTGGCGGTGGTTACGTAACAGTATTAGTACGTGGTGAAACTGGTGCGGTCAACGCTGCAGTTCGCGCTGGTGCAGATGCTTGTGAACGCGTTGGTGACGGTTTGGTAGCAGCTCACATTATTGCTCGTCCTCACAAAGAAGTTGAGCCTGTATTACCTGCAGGTGAAGCTAAGAAATAAGGTAATTTTATTACCCAACTTAAAGTTATAGGAGAAACAGACCATGGCTAACGATAATTACGGCATTGCTCTGGGCATGATTGAAACACGCGGACTCGTTCCCGCTATCGAAGCAGCTGATGCGATGACTAAAGCAGCAGAAGTACGTCTCATCGGACGTGAATTTGTCGGCGGCGGTTACGTGACGGTACTGGTCCGTGGTGAAACTGGTGCGGTTAATGCTGCAGTACGCGCTGGAGCTGATGCTTGTGAACGCGTTGGCGACGGTCTGGTAGCAGCGCACATTATTGCTCGTCCACACAATGAAGTTGAAGGTGTGCTTGACGGAACAAGTGGTGCGTCGCGCAGTTGAATGACTGGTTGTTGAACGGCTAGTAATACGGACACATGTTTCATATCAACGCGGACGAACGCGTATTAGGTTACCTCGGTCGTGCCCTGAGCCTCGAGCTCTCTGCGGTACAACTGTACAGCACACAGGCAATGCTAGTAGCATCCTGGGGGCTGGCCGATGTGGCTGAAAAATTTCGCGCAGAGTCCAAAGAAGAGATGGGGCATGCTGAACGTATTATCAGTCGAATGTTAGCTCTGGGGGTGGCACCGAACGCATCACAATTGCGTCCTGTGTCCCTCGGACAAACATTACATGAGCTATTGCAGCACGACCTGGCATTCGAAAGGGAATTGATCGGTTTATATGGGGCAGCGACCTCGCATTGCGAAAAATCCGGTGATAAAGATAGTCGTCTATTTTTTGAGGCATTGCTAAGCGAAGAACGCACTCATGAAAAAGATTTGTTACAATGGATCGAAACATTGTAATAATAAGGTGACCCGTCACCAAACTGTATAATCAGCCGGAGATGAGCGATGAGCCAACAGTGGCAAGAGCGCACACGACCAGTGCGCCTGGAAAGGCGCTATGAATTTCAGGATTACCACACGTTACGTGATTTCCTGGATAAAGCTGCGGAACTCTCTGAAGAAGTCGATTTATATCCCGATATGGGCTTCGGACGTGATTATGTAAACATCACCATCCATCTGGAAGAGGGTGTTGAAAAAATTAGCGACATGCAGCATGAGTTCGCTTCAAAATTAGATAGTCTAGCTGAACAATTTACTAACTGAGATTAACTTATGCCCATTATTGCCATAGTAGGTAACAAAGGCGGCGCAGGTAAAACCACTCTCAGTGTTAATCTTGCAGCTGGAATTTCAAATCAATCAAGCATCGCTGTCATTGATGCTGACCCACAGGGATCGTCCCTGCAGTGGCGTGCTATAGCTGGTGACAATGTTCACTTTCCTGTCTACGCACCCACTTTCTCTTTAAAGCAACAAGCGCAATCATATTCTGGTAAGAACGATGTTGTGCTTATCGATTGTCCTCCTTCTGTTAAATCCCCGCAGAGTGTTTCAGTACTTGAGTTTGCTGATATCGCTATAATACCGGTGCAACCATCACCGATGGATCTGTGGGCAACGGTACACATTGAAAAAGCAATTGCAGAAGCGAGAGAGACGAACCCGGAATTAAAAGCTTTGCTGGTCATTAACCAGCTGGAATCACGTACAACGTTGTCGAAGCTTGTCCGCGAAGTTCTCAATGAAATTGCTTTGCCTGTTGCTGACACTGCAATTAGGCGGCGAGCAATTTATCGTAACAGTGCACTTGAAGGTAAAAGTGTATTCGGCATTGGTAAGCGTGGCGCCGACGCTGTAGAGGAAATCAATTCACTTATTCAAGAGGTAGTATAAATGTCAACGTCAGATCAAGCCAAGAGCAAGTTGCTCGATTCCATGCGAGTAAGCAAACAGGGTGCAAAAGAAGTGCCAGATGCTAAACAGACAGCGCCTGTGAAGAAGGCAGCACCTGCGAGCAAAGCAAAAGCAGCGCCTGCAAATAAAGCTAAGGCAACAAAAAAAGCAGCTAAACCTGCCGTGTCAAAGAAAACTGCTTCTGATAGCTATCAGGCTGCAAAGCGCGTTTGGCCGGACTGATCTGTCTATTATTATTCAGGTATATGTCTCATCAGCTTCTTTAGTCGTCTACGCAATAAGCTGATGTGTTATATGTTTATCTATCCGCTTATCAAGTGAATCTTGAGTCACTGCCATGCTTCTTTAGTATGATTCGGCGATAAACATGATGGATTTCAGTTAGACCTGATAATGAAGCATGAAAAAGACAAAAAACATATCGAAACCCAGCGATAACAGTTATACGCCACCATCTGCGGTACCTGATCACCTGATTCGATATACAACCTTGCGTCAGCTTCAGGTGTTTGAAGCAATTTACCGACTCGGCAGCTTTACCCGTGCGGCAGAAGAATTATTTCTCACTCAGCCGACAGTCTCCATGCAGATTCGAAAACTATCTGATGCGATAGGTGTGCCTTTATTCGAGCATGTTGGTCGAAACGTGCGACCAACAGAAGCGGGCGCCGAGGTTTACGACGCCTGTAAAAGTGTCTTCGAGACCCTGGTCAACCTGGAGATGAAAATCTCAGACATGAAGGGTTTAAGACGTGGTCGCCTGAATATGTGTGTTATCACCACGGCAAAATATCTTGCACCAGAGATGCTGGGTGAGTTCAGTCGTGACTATGCAGGCATAAACCTGTCTCTCAAGATAACCAACCGTGATACGGTTATCGAGCGTATGCATGCTAATGAGGACGATCTATATATCATGGGGCAGGTGCCTGAAGATGGACTGGAAGTTGTATCTTATCCTTTTGGCCCTAACCCTCTGGTTGTTCTGGCACCACGCAACCACCCCCTGGTTGGCAAGAAAAATATAAAGCTTGAACAGATTGCAAAAGAGCCATTTATAATCCGTGAGCCCGGATCAGGTATTCGAGATATAACTTTTCGTATTTTTGAGAGCAGAGGGCTGAAACCCAACGTGCGCATGGAGCTGGGTAATACTGAAGCTATCAAGCATGCAATTTTCGGTGGCCTTGGTATCTCTGTCATGTCATTGCATACTCTCGCGATCGAGGGCGTCGATGGGCCTCTGGCTGTGCTCGATGTCGAGGGTTTTCCCATCTTACGTAAATGGTACCTGGTTCACCTTAAAGACAAGGAGTTGTCACTGGTCGCTAAAACTTTCCTCGAGTTTGCCATAGAATATGAGCCCATAATACGAAAACGTGTGGAAGAAATGTGGCCGGCTCTTAAAGACATGATTTCGAAACAGGATAAAAAATCTGCTAAATAGCGAGGTATTAAAAACATTGTGAAAAAAGAATTTTTAGTGTGGTTTTTTGCTTCAGAAGTCTTCTATGGAGTGTAGATGCTATTGATCATAATGAATATTTTCAATGAGTAATTAAATCGCAATGGTTTTATAGTTTGAATAGTGGCCGTTGTCTGACCGCGGCTAAAAGCCACTCAATGGTCGAGATTGTATAGGGTTAAAAAATGTGGATTTTTAATGAAATAAATTTAAAAAATGTACATGGCGATGTTTTTGGTGGTGTCACAGCTGCGGTCATTGCATTACCCATGGCCCTTGCATTTGGTGTTGCATCGGGAGCCGGTGCAGAAGCCGGTCTATATGGTGCGGTTCTAGTTGGTCTGTTTGCCGCCTTGTTTGGTGGCTCGCCCACTTTGATCTCGGAACCAACCGGTCCCATGACCGTCGTTTTCACCGCTGTGATAGCAGAGTTGATCGCAACGAACCCGGAGAATGGTATGGCAATGGCCTTTACGGTTGTCATCATGGCAGGCCTGTTCCAGATTTCGTTTGGTGTCATGCGCTTAGGGAAATATGTCACACTGATGCCTTATACGGTAGTCTCCGGCTTTATGTCTGGTATCGGTATTATCCTTGTGATTCTTCAAATTGGTCCCTTGCTTGGACAGGCTGCACCCGCTGGCGGCGTCATCGGGATCCTCGAAAAAATACCCGTATTATTTTCAAATATCCAGGGAGAAGAAACGCTGCTGGCATTGATAACCGTAATGATTCTTGTATTCATGCCGGGCAGGCTAAAACGGTTTTTACCTCCGCAACTGGCGGCATTAATTGTGTGCACGCTGATATCTTTGACCCTTATATCATCAGATGATATTCGCCGTATCGGTGAGATACCTACTGGCTTACCTGACTTCCAGATGCCAATGTTCAGCGCAGATCAAATGAAAGTGATGTTGATCGATGCGCTTGTACTAGGCATGTTGGGTTGTATTGATGCATTGCTTACATCTGTTGTCGCAGATAGCTTAACGCGTAATCAACATGACTCGGACAAAGAGCTGGTTGGTCAAGGTATTGGGAATGTGATGTCAGGTTTGTTTGGCGGTCTCCCTGGCGCAGGTGCCACTATGGGTACGGTGGTCAGTATACAGGCAGGTGCGCAGACAGCCTTGTCCGGCCTTGTAAGGGCAGCGATACTGCTGGTCGTGTTGTTATGGGCGGCAGATCTAACATCTGTCATCCCCCTCGCGGTGCTGGCCGGGATCGCTCTGAAAGTGGGTGTCGATATTATCGACTGGGGTTTCCTGAAGCGCGCACATTCGATCTCTGGTAAGGGTGCTTTGATCACATACGGTGTCATCGCACTTACTGTTTTTGTTGATCTGATCGTGGCCGTCGGTATCGGATTATTTTTAGCCAATGTGATGACCATCACGCGTTTATCTGAGTTGCAGTCTGATGATGTTAAAGCAGTTACAGATCCTAAGAAGACGGATCTTGAGATGTCTGCACTAGAAAAAGAGCTTTTGCTATCCGCAGAGGGTAAAGTTTTGTTGCTGCACCTTAAGGGTACTATGATATTTGGCACATCACGAGCGATCTCACGTAAAAATTCTCAATTCGAAGATTGCATGGCACTTGTGATCGACCTGAAAGATGTTCCACATCTTGGAGTATCTTCAGCACTGGCCCTGGAAGAGGCAATGCTTGATATGGTTAATGCTGGCCGTTCAGTTTATGTGGTGGGTGCTAATGACCAGCAGCCGATGAAACGTCTTGCAACGCTGGGTGTGCTGCAAAAGATACCGGCGGACAATATTACAGATAAGCGCTCTAAAGCGCTGAAACTGGCGGTTAGTTAAGGATCAGATATGATTGCTGAGTCACCATGTGGTTGAATGTCTATGTGGTTAAGATTCTAATTTATATATAAATTAGTAAGGCACGGTGATGTAAGATAAAGATAAAGATAAAGATCAAGATCAAGATCAAGATCAATACCCTGTGTTTAACACCACTATCTAATTTGCGAAATGCGGAGCAAGAGCAGGGCATTATCGTTGGATATTTAACGCGCGATCGTGTGGTTCGTTTTGAGTGAACAGTTTATATTAATTAGGCGTTAGAGGAATGATTGTAATATGCAGCAGTTGATTTTGTTAGTGATCGCGCTCCCGTTTATTTCGGCAATCGTGACTCAACTGTTTTGCAGCCGCTTAGGTAAACGGGCTGCGACCGTTAGTGTAATGTCACTTTGGCTAACGTTTATCCTGGCCTGCATAACACTCTGGCTGGCAATTTCTGATCCGACTGTACAAGAATATTCGCTTTTATTCAGCTGGGGTGTCATTCGTTTCGATTCGCTAGGCACTCTAATGTGCCTGGTCATCTCTGCTATTAGTCTCATCGTACACGTCTACTCTGTCAGGTACATGGTCGAAGAACCCGGATATGGCAGGTTTTTCACTCTATTAGATTTAATGACTGGTAGCCTGATGCTAATGGTTGTGGCTGGCGACCTTATTACGCTAGTTATTGCCTGGCACCTCGTCGGTATCCTGTTGTATTTCCTGTTAGGTCATGACGCGCGCAGTCGCCCCGCATACCGCTATGCCTTCTGGACCTGGATAACCTATCGATTTGGTGATTTGCCCTTGATATTGGCCGCTGTATTGCTCTATCAGGCGTTTGGTAGCTGGTCTCTCTCATACATCTTCGAGCGTATTGCCGCTGACCCTCATATGTTAACGGTATTCGATTTTTCACTTGTTGAAGTTGTTGGCTCGTTAATCGCACTGGCAGCTTTTGCTCGCTCTGCTCAATTTTTGTTGCATACATGGTTGCCGTATACGATGAGTGGTCCGACACCTGTATCAGCACTGATGCATGCAGGAATCGTTAATGCAGGCGGCTTTTTGATTAATCGTTTTGCACCGGTGTATGTTGAGACCAGTGGCGTATTACACTGGGTTTTGGTCGTCGGACTGGTGACAGCTGTACTCGGTTCGTTACTTATGCTAACCCAAAATGACATCAAGAAGGCCCTGGGATATTCCACTATGGGTCAGATGGGGTTCATGATCATGGAGTGTGGCGTCGGCGCCTTTTCCCTGGCAATATACCATTTGATAGCGCATGGTCTATTCAAAGGCACAATGTTCTTAAGTGCGGGCGGAGTCATCGGCAAAGCGCGTCAAGATGATGGTATTCCAAAAGATGCCTTATATAATTTTGTTATAGCGAAGCGCCCGGCGAGAAACCGTAAGCCCTGGTTGTTGATGGCAGTAATGACGCTCGCAATACCGGCTGTAGTTATATTCCTGGCACACTGGTTAGTCGCGCAAGACTTTATTCATAAACAAGGGGCCATTATTTTACTCTTCTTCGGCTGGATAACCGGCGCCCAGTTATTGTTTGTGACTTACCGCATGCGAACTAAAAACTTCACCCGTTTGTTCGCCCTTATGATAACTTCTTTCGTAATCGTGGTGTTAGGTTATACCTTTATCAGCCATGCTTTCGATTTATTCCTATACCCAGATCAGGTGTTTGCTGCGCGCTTGTATGCTGCGGCTGGTATCGACGTTTTTTGGTTCGATGCGATTGTCATAATTATAACGCTTACAATTATCGCAAATTGGCTGCGTACTTATTACGGCACACGCAAAGGATATTATGTTGAACGGGTTTATAAACCACTATGGCTAGCTTTTTATGCCTTATTGTCTCGCGAGTTCTATATCATAGAGCTTTATACCTCGCTCGTACGTCGGTTAGACAGACTTGCAACACGGCTTAATGTTTTGTTGAGGTGGGTGTGATGCAGTCGACGAGTCTACTTCTTGCAGCATTTTTTTTACCGCTGTTCCCGATGAGTATCGTTTTTAATTTCGTTTTTCAGCGAGCCAGCTCTGCATGGATCCGTGTACCCGTGTTACTGGTTTGGCCGCTACCTGGTCTTTGGTTGCTTGAGAGTGATTCCAGCCAAATCGGTGATACCTTGGTGCTTTGGGCCTTGCTCACATCTATCTTATATAGTTTCCGAACGGTGGTAGTAAAAGAACTGAGTGTCTGGACTGGATTTATTGCTACATCAGCCTGGTCTCTTCTCTGGACCGCTGTTTACCTTGGTGCTAGATTCGATGATTTGATGATGCATGCCTTCGCTTTTAGCCTGCCTTTAGCCCTACTTGCAATTCTGGTGGCTAGATTAGAGCGGCAGTATGAGTCGGCCTACGCCGGGGTGGTAACTGGACTGGCGCAGGAGCAACCGAGGATGACCGGTTTATTTGTTGTCGTAATGCTGGCAGTAATAGGCAGTCCTCTATTTCCCTCATTTTTCTCTCTATTGAGTAATATTAATAATGTTGTAATGGTGATGCCTTCGATTGCTTTCGCGATCGTACTGGTCTGGTTGTTATGGAGCTGGTCAGGTATCCGCCTGTTACATGAGCTTGTGGTCGGTGATCCTGCGGTAATTCAATATGAGGATATCAGTCAGAGTATGGCTATGCTGTTCATTCTTTCCTTTTTCTTGCTCGTCGCTGGCGGCCTCTATATGTCGGAGGTGATGCTATGAGTCTGTCAATTGGAATGAAGGCCGAAATTCGCTCTTTGATTTTTGTTGCGGGCGAAACGATTCCATTGTTTTGGCCGATGCGGTCTTTTATTCACCATAACCCGCTTCAGGGTTTGGAGAAACTAAGTTTCAAAGATGCCATAGCGGAAGGAGAGAAGCTGTTCCATGGCAGAGGATTTCTGCATCGCAATATCTATCAAAGGTATTACAACGAGGAAAAAATTTCGCATCAGTCGCTATCTTTCCTGGTCGAAAAGTTTCTTAGTCAACATGAGCCGATTGCAGGTATCGACATACATAGCTGGTTGATGGCGTTGCTGACTAAAGTGGAATCACCGCTAACCGTTGATGATAGCAGGTGCACGAATTCACTTGCCAGTAGCAATGATATTGCAGCGGTTATACGTGGCGAAGAACTGTGTGAGTCCAGTCAACCAGACGTTGATGCGCTAACTCAGAAATTGTGCGGTTCATTACTCAATAATAGCCCGCTGTACGAAAGATTAGATAGTTTGTTTGATACGGAGATAGGCGAAGAGCTTGACGAACTGGTTATTAAGAGTTGTCTGAACTTTTTTGACGAAGGGCAGTCTGCATGGGGTATGCCAAACAGAAAAGACGGCTTCTTTTCCGCCTGGCGTGAAGTGTCTTTTCGTAACTTGGGTATTCTATTTAAAGGGCGAAGGATATGTGAAATCCTTGAGGTATCTGAAGACCCTGAAGGCATTATTGTTTATGTGATGGAACGTTTGAATATTCCCAAAGAACGATGGATGAGCTATTTCCGTCGTGAGCTTTCAGTTTTGCATGGCTGGGCAGGTTTCATTCGTTGGCGGTCAAATGCACGACATTATTTTCAAGGTGTGCAGCATCCCGGTGACCTGGTTGATTTCCTTGCAGTTCGTCTGACTTTGGCTCTGGCTTTGATAGACGACCGTGCACGCAAAGGTATACCGAGTAATCTTGATGAATTACAGGCTTTCGTAAAAAAACATCCAATGCAAGCTTGTTTGCGTCATCAACTCTATGGCAGAACTATTAATCCTCGCTGGGCGCAAAAGGTAGAGCAGGCAATACTCACAGATAACGCTAAGAAAATTGATGAGCTCGGATTAAGCCACATGCAGGACAAGCGAGTGCGGGATGCGACGATATTAGCAAAATCTGTAAGTCGACTTGCTGAGTGTGCGAATGCTGAGCAAGGGCTAAAGACCATTCCTGATGAAAATTTATCATCATTACTTTTTATAATTCGAGACCTGGAACAGCAAGAAGGTATGATCTGGCTAGAAGCAATGGAAGCAACAGCCATTGATAAGCTGTTGAATGCTTTTCAGGATACGGCGCCGGTTAGCAGCGACAAGCGCCCATTTGTGCAAGCACTTTTCTGTATCGATGTCCGTTCTGAAAGATTGCGCAGGCACCTGGAAGGGGTTGGCGACTACCAGACATTTGGCATCGCTGGCTTTTTTGGTGTCCCTGTCAGTTTTGTCGAACTGGGTAAAGGCACAGAAGCACACCTGTGCCCTGTACTGCTGACGCCAAAAAACCTGGCAATGGAAATGACAGTGAACGAGTTTCAGGATTCTGTTGCTTTCACAGTTATGGAAAAAGCGGTACATAAACTTAAAGAAACGATACTTTCACCGTTTGTTACGGTGGAGGCGATAGGCTGGATATTTGGTTTCGATATGGTAGGTAAGACACTTGCTCCACGAAAATATAATCGTTGGCGGTCAGGTCTACATCAACATAAACCGCATACACATCTATTGATAGATAAGCTAAGTCGCAGTAAAGCAGATTCTATTGTTCGTGCTGTACAGCGTGCTGTAGTTGCTCAAGCTATAGAGCTCGAGTTTGAAGTGCCTCCAGAAAGAATTAAAGATGATTTGGTCAGAGAGTTGCGTGAAGCAGCATTGGGTCATGATTTAGTAACACCTCTATTGCTGGAGCAGTTAAAACTGGATAACGATCAGGCGCGTTCTTTTATTAAACGCTTACGTAAAACATATCATATTAATCCATATGACGCGCGTATGCAGATGGAACGCCTCGGCCGGATTGGTTTTAGTCTAGAAGAGCAGGTGGTTTTTGTTTCACAGGCATTACATGCGATAGGCCTGGTCAAAAACTTTTCTCGCTTTATCCTCGTTGTCGGTCATGGAAGTCAGTCAGAGAATAATCCTTATGAATCTGCCCTTGATTGCGGCGCTTGTGGCGGTAACGTAGGTGAGTTTAATGCACGAATTTTAGCGCTCATGGCGAACAAGCCGGCGGTCAGGCAGCGACTTAGAAATCAGGGCGTAAATATCCCTGACGACTCCTGGTTTGTCCCTGCCATGCATAACACGACCACAGATGAAGTTGAATTACATGACCTGAATCTATTGCCCTCGACACACCCGATCTATCTCGATCGATTACGTGGTAATCTAGTCGCAGCCAGTCGACTCTGTGCGCAAGAGCGGGTTCCCAGTCTTGATTTTATCTCAGATCTTCCGACAGCTGATAATGCGGACAAGCAGGCCCTGCGTAATGCGATGGACTGGTCTCAGGTAAGACCGGAGTGGGGGTTATCACGTAATGTTTATTTTATTATCGGGCGGCGTTCACTGACAAAAACATTTTCACTGGATGGTCGAGCTTTCTTGCATTCCTATGACTATCGCGTAGATAGCAAGTTGCTTCTGCTGGAAAATATTCTAACCGGTCCGCTGGTCGTTGGGCAGTGGATAAATATGGAGCATTATTTTTCCACCGTCGATAACGATCATTATGGTAGCGGAAGCAAGGTTTACCATAATGTGGCTGGCCGATTTGGCGTAATGACCGGTAACCTGAGTGACCTACGTACGGGCTTGCCGGCACAAACTGTTTTGGCTGATGGCCGACCGTATCATGAACCGATGCGCTTGATAACACTGATCGAGGCCCCATTCGACCACGTGGTCAATGCGATCTATCGTGTATCTAGCGTAAAACGATTAATGCATAATGGCTGGATACGTGTGTTAATACGTGATCCACAAACAGGTTTGACACATATATATTCTAATGGTGACTGGCAGGAATATCATGCACCAGATAATCCGGATATGGTAAAAGACCAGGAGGCTCTTGCTTTATGAATAATTTGAAATTCAATCATCTGAAAAAGCTCGAAATCATCATCGAGGGTGAATACCAGGAGTTCGCGACCGATTTACTGGACAGGATCGGCGTAAAGGGATACACCATAGTAAATAATATTTCGGGCAAAGGTAGTCATGGTTTTCATGATGGTCATGTCATGTTCAATGAGGATGATGTGCTCATCATGATAATAGCTGCGGTTCCTGAGTCTCTCGTCAGTCCAATCCTGCAGGGTTTCGCCCCTTTTTATAACGAACATTCAGGCGTCGTTTTCGTATCAGATATCCAGGTTACACGTTTGGTCAAGTTTAGTGACGCTGACAGTTCAACAGATATATAGTTAAAACTCCTTGCATAGCTATGAGGGGTGTTATCGTAATCTTCGATCTGTATGAAGAAAATTTATTGGTATAAAATAGTGTAGCCTGACCTAAATCAATTCTTATTTGCACAGGCTTTTATACATTATTAGATGATAAGGTCTCATTGTCGGAGAGTGAGTTCGATGTTTTGAGTCCTGTCTCATTTGGTATTTATATGTTGAATGTTTATGGAGGTCGAAATCATGAGTATTACCGATAAAATGATCGATAAATCAGAGAAATTATTCAAAGAGCTTGATACTGAGCGAGGTAATCTTGAGGTGCAGTTGCATCTGCTTGGTATGGATGCAAAACAAGAGTGGCAAGAGCTAGAGAAGCGATTCGAGGAATTTAAAACAAAAGCTTCAGCGGTTGCCGAAGTGACAGAAGAGTCAGCTGGAGATGTCGGTGAAGCCCTGAAACTCGTCGCTGAAGAGCTTCGTGCAGGTTATAAAAAAATAAGAAAATCAATGTAAGAACAATGCTATAAGCTATCTGTGGGACTCGGTTATAAACTGGTGAGCAAGGCTGGCGTTGCATGCAACAGGAGCAAGTGATGAGCGAAGAGATACTTGACCCGATCGTGATAAGCGAGCAGCAGTTTGATAAAGCTGCTGCTCGTATCGTCGATTTAAAATCCGGTCTTATTGATTACCTGAAAGAACCAAATCGTATCCATATCATTAACTTTCCGGTAGAGCTGGATGATGGTTCAGTAAAAACTATAGAGTGCTTTCGTGTTATCCATAACCGTGTTTTTGGTCCCAGTAAAGGCGGTATAAGATACCATCCTGATCTGACTGTCGACGAAGTTACCTCTCTAGCCAAACTGATGACCTGGAAATGTGCCCTGGTCAATCTGCCGTTTGGTGGCGCTAAAGGCGGCGTTGTCTGTAACACCAAAGAGTTAAGTCCTAATGAGCTTAGACATATCACTCGGCGCTTTACTTCCGAGCTGTTCAGTATAATTGGTCCGTCGACAGATATTCCAGCGCCGGATATGTACACCGATGAACAAACCATGGCGTGGATCTTTGATACTTATGACCGGTTGAATCCCGATAAAAATAATCGTCCAGTAGTCACCGGAAAGCCGATCAGTCTGGGCGGCTCTCTCGGCCGCCATGAAGCAACGGGAAAAGGATGCATGTTCGCCACTCAGCATTTCCTGTCTAAAGCGCTGATCCCTGAGCAGCAGGAGATTGCCGGTGCTCGCATTGCGATACAGGGATTTGGAAATGTTGGCTCTATAGCGGCGGAAGAATTTTTTCGGCACGGTGCGACCATCGTCGCTGTCAGTGACAGCAAAGGCGGTATCTATTCCAGCAGCGGCCTGGATCCAGAAAAGATATCTGAGTTTAAAGATGAGAATGGCACCGTGGTCGGTATGCCGGATACAATGACCATAAGTAACGAAGAGCTGCTGGAAATAGACTGTGACATACTGCTCCCATCTGCAACTGCATTACAGATAAACAGTAGTAACGCTAAAAACATCAAAGCAAAGCTAGTTGTCGAAGCTGCCAATAATCCGACTACGCCTGCGGCTGATGAGATCCTGCAGCAGCGAGGTATTTACGTTATTCCAGATATTCTCGCCAATGCCGGTGGCGTTACGGTCAGTTACTATGAGTGGGTGCAGAACAACGTCAACGAGCAATGGGACCTGGAATTAGTCAACAGTAAAATGCAGAAAAGAATTTTTGCGGCGGTCGATGCTGTATTTGATTACTGGCAGGGCTGTGTCGTGGGTGATAACCCTGATGATCATGTAAACGATGGAATCAGGGAGGGTGGTGTTCCGGATTTTCGCACCGCCGCACTGATTGTAGCGATCAAGCGTGTGGCTGACGCGACCTTGATGCGCGGCATATGGCCTTGAGCCGGTAGAGGTCTGCCGGGTCAGTAAACCTTGTTGCAGGCAGGTTCGTCTCAAATATTGCCTGTCTTCAGATATTTCCAGCTCGAAGAATAACCAACCAGCACTAGCTAAAGTAGGTGCTGTTGATCCACATATGCACGTAGATGCTGGCGAAATAACCGGCCGCGATTGCGGGTGTCCATTTGAGATGGCCGAAGAAAGTATATTTTCCTCGGGCCTGTCCCATGAGCGCGACACCGGCAGCAGAACCGACCGATAGCAATGATCCGCCGACACCAGCGGTCAGTGTCACTAACAGCCACTGGCCAGTAGACATCTCCGGATTCATGGTAAGTACCGCGAACATCACGGGGATGTTATCGACGATAGCAGATAATAAGCCGACTGCGATATTCGCATTGGTTGCACCCCAGCCAGTGTACATCAACTCCGAGATCAGGCTCAGGTAACCGAGAAAGCCGAGACCACCGACACACAGCACGACGCCGTAAAAGAAGAACAGGGTATCCCACTCGGCTTTTGCTACTGGTGAGAATACATCGAAGGGAGCAGGTGAAGCGCCCAGGTCTTCATGATTTTCTGGATTATCGGGTTTGTCCAGGTGTCTGCCATGAGTCTTCTTCAGGTAGTAACCGAAAAACTGCAGGTAACTGAGCCCCGTCAACATGCCGATAACCGGCGGCAGGTACAGGAAGTTATGAAATGACACTGCGGTCGCGATAGTTGCAAGGAATAACAGGATGATACGCCTGGCACCCCGCTGCATCTTAACCTGTTCGCCTGATGCCTCTGGTTTAACATCGGGGACGGCAAAGTGCATGATCACGGCAGGCACCAGGTAGTTGACTGCTGACGGGATGAACAGTGCAAAGAAGGTCCAGAACTCAACGATACCTTTCTGCCAGACCATCAGCGTTGTGATGTCGCCAAAAGGCGAGAACGCACCGCCGGCATTTGCACCGACGACGATATTGACGCAGGCCAGGGTGATGAAACGACTGTTATCGCCACCGACGGCCAACACCACCGCGCACATCAGTAATGCGGTAGTCAGGTTATCGGCGATAGGTGAGATGAAGAAGGCCAGCGTACCGGTGATCCAGAACAACGAGCGAAAACCAAAGCCGCTACGAACCAACCATGCACGTAGAGCATCGAAAATCCGACGCTCTTGCATGGCGTTGATATAGGTCATCGCTACCAGCAGGAACAGCATCAGTTCGGCGTATTCTTCCAGGTTGTGTCTTACCGCGTACTCCGCTTCATGTGGCATACCGTTGCTAGCATAGAACCAGCCGATAAGGCCCCAGATCAGTCCGGCACCGAGGATCACGGGCTTTGATTTTCGCAGGACGGTAAACTCTTCGGTCATCACCAGGAGGTAGGCTCCGACGAAGATGATGATCGACAGGAAGCCAATCCAGTGCCCTGTCATATCTATCTGTTGCGCGGCAGAGCTTTCTGTAGCCAAAACCAGCCCGGGAAAAGTTGCAAGCAGGAGTGCCGGCATGAGTTTCATCAGTAAGTTCATGGCTTTGTACTAGTATGCCCTTAAAATACCAGGTTCAACATTATCATCATGACGACGAGGAACAGGACAGTCATGATGCCACCGGCTTTCATGAAGTCAGACACCTTATAACCCGCAGGACCCATGATCAGAGCATTGACCTGGTGTGTAGGGATGAGGAAAGAGTTAGAGGTGGCGATGGCTACGGTAAGTGCGAATACGGCAGGATTTGCGCCGGCGCCGATAGCGATATTGACCGCCAGTGGTACCAGAAGTACGGTTGCGCCAACGTTGGACATCACCAGGGTAAAGAAGGTTGCGAGTATGGCGATTGCAAGCTGGATGATCCAAATATCCATACCGCCGACGACGAGCAGCACCTGGTCTGCGATCCACTTTGCAGTACCGGTGGTCTCAACGGCGAGACCTAGCGGGATAAGTGAGGCGAGCAGGAAGACCGTCTTCCAGCTAACCGCTTCGTAGGCCTCTTCGATGTTCAATACACCGGATAGTACCATTCCCATGGCACCGGTTAACAGAGCGACTGAGAGCCGGATGTCAGTGAATAACACCATGAACAGTGCGATGCCAAAAAAGATCAGGGCAGGCAGTATCTTGTGCGGGCGTACTTCTTCCGAACGCGGATATTCGGTGGTCACCACGACGAAATCACGACTCTTCTCGATGCGCTCCAGCGCGATCCATGGTGTATGCACGACTAATGTGTCACCTGCCATCAGCTCCATATTGCGGATATCATCGCCTTCGCGCAGGGTTTTACCTTCGCGATGCAATCCGATCAGGGCAAGGCCATAGGTCTTGCGCATCCACACATCGCGTGCTGATTTGCCGATCAGGCTGGAACCTGGTGGAATAACGACTTCGGCGACACCTGTCTTAGCCGCAGACAGGTCTTCAGAAAAGGTTGTTATCTTGGTATGTCTTTCAAGGTGGCCTTTTTCGATGAAGTTGTCCAAATCGTTTGGGTCTGCGATGATGCCAAGTATCATGCCGTCTTCAATCTCTATATCACGCGCCAGTGCGCCTGGGCCGACCCTGATCTCATCGCTCTTGCGTTTGGTTGCTATGATACGGATACGGCAGACACTTTCGACTTCATCGATCAGCTTGCCGACCATCGGGCTGCCCTCAGTAACTTCGACCTCTGAGAGTGAATAGTTGACGCCATAGACATTCCGGAAATACTGCATTGAGTCTGCACCGCTGGTGCTGCTCTCACTCTTGGTTTTAGGCAATACGAAACGCCCCGCAATAACAAAATAGGCGATACCGGTAATGATCAGCGCGGCACCTATGGGTGTGACAGAAAACAGACCCCAGGTGTCCATCTGCTGGTCAGTAGGTAATGCTTTGTTGGAAGTGAGGATGAGGTCATTGAGCAAGATCAACGGGCTGGAGCCGACCATGGTCATGGTGCCACCGAGGATGGCTGTGAAGCCCATCGGCATCAGCAGTCGTGACATCGGCAGGCCGGAGCGTGCTGAGATTCTGGATACTACCGGCAGGAACAGGGCAGCGGCGCCGACGTTTTGCATGAACGACGAGATGAAACCGACAGTGGCTGAAATGATCGGGATGATACGTTTTTCGGTGGTTCCGCCGATATTTAGAATGAAGCCGGCAACCTTGCTCATGATGCCGGTCTTGTCGAGACCTGCTCCGATAATCATCACTGCGATGATCGACATCACTGCATTCGATGAAAAGCCGTCAAACAGGTGTGTGTTGTCAACCAGTCCTTGTTCCAGTCCCATGAACGGTGCGAGTAATGATGTCAGTCCCAGTATTACCATGATGCTGATGGCGGCAACATCGACTCCAACGATCTCAAAAGCAAACAGGTAGATGGTCAATATTAAGATTGCGCTAACCCAGGCGATCTGAATGGTCGGTACCACAGTGGCCAGGTATAGAGCTAATGCGGCAAAGATCACAGCAGCAATGACCTGTTTCTTGTTTATTATTCCCGGTTTGGTGATAGTCTTCTCTTCATCTGCAAGCTTGTTCATGCAACCTCTCTTAAGATTATGTATTCGTTCGTAATCGGGTTGGTGGCTTCTTCGTTCACCAGTACAGCATTCTTAGCTGCGGAATGATTAGAGTGACTACTCTAAAGCGTCATCATCTTTTAGTACTGTGGGCTGGAATGTGCTACCGCGTAAGGGTATCCCGACTTCCATCATGACTATTGCAGCTGTATTTACCGGGATTAGCTCCGGTGAAATGTTAGCGCACCATTATATAGCAAATTGCTAATATCGTCGAATAGAATTATTAAAATTAGGGTTATTATTCATCGATATTTGAGCTAACAATATTGCCTGGTCTTTATCGATGTGCAGCGTGCTCGCTGGACTCTGCCCTGAAAACATTTGACGCTGGCTCAGAAATACCATGCCAGCTGGGCAAATATGCCTGGTTCGGTACTAAGTTGCTAGCCGGCAATACCTGTGTCGATGCCGCGATATTCGCTACCCGCGGAGCCTGGAGGAACATTCACTGCCGCCAGTATCTGCAGACCCTGTTTCAGATCATAGTTGGTCACTAGCTGTGCCAGCAGGGAACCGTCACTAACATTGATGAAGGCATTGGGTGTCAAGATGATATGTATATGTGTGTCGATGATGGTTAGAAGTGTCGGCGACCGTTACCTGTTGTTTTTAGTATGCCTGGTCAGTATCTGATCCAGGTGATCAGCAAATGCTTTTCTATCGCCCTGGCTCAACGCAGGTGGGCCACCGGTATCGACGCCGCTTGAGCGGAGCGTCTCCATGAAATCCCGCATGTTTAATCGCGCCCTGATGTTGTTGGCAGTATACAGCTCGCCACGAGGGCTGAGAGCGATACCTCCTTTCTCGATGACATCTGCAGCCAGCGGGATATCGCTGGTGATGACAAGATCGCCGGCTTGCATACGTTTGACGATCTCGTTGTCAGCGACGTCGAAGCCCTGCCTGACCTGCAGGAATCTTATGTGGTGTGAGGCAGGTATCTTTATCGACTGATTAGCGACCAGCGTCACTGTTACTCTGGTACGATCAGCTGCGCGAAATAATATTTCCTTGATGACCACCGGACATGCGTCTGCGTCTACCCAGATCTTCATGGTTTATTATGTGCTCCTTGTTCATTTAGGGGTCACGTTCACCAGGTTAGCTTAGAGCCAGGCTTGTCTCTGTCCCAGGTTCGCTGACCTCGGTTCGCTTAGCTCGCTGACTTGTCGGCTTTAACAGCTGTCAATGTCGGTGTTTTATCTTCGATTGACAATGAAGCCAGTGCTACCGGCCGGGCAACTGCATAACCCTGCGCATTATCGACACCCACTTCACGCAGGCAGTCGATGATGTCCTTTGAAGCTGCAAACTCAGCGATGGTTTTGATACCCATTACCTGGCCGACCTCATTGATCGATTTTACCATCGCGTAGTGCATCGGGTCTTTATCGATGTCCATGACGAAGGTGCCGTCGATCTTCAGATAATCGACTGGCAGGCTGTTCAGATATGAGAATGAAGACAGACCGCTGCCGAAATCATCGAGTGCAAAAGAACAGCCCAGTTTTTTTAGTACATTCATGAAGTGGATCGCTGTACCAAGGTTGTTGATCGCTGCCGTCTCGGTTATCTCGAAACACAGTAGTTCAGGATTGACTTTGTTCTGTTTGATCCTGGAAACGACGAAATTCAGGAAGTCCCGGTTGGAGATTGACATGCCTGATAAGTTGATCGAGATTAATACTTTTTCTTTTCGTGACGCCAGCCACTGTATGGATCTATCGACTACCCACTCATCGATGAGTGTCGCCATATTGTAGCGTTCTGCTGCTGGCAGGAACTGATTGGGCGAAACGATATTGCCTTCTTTGTCTATCATGCGTAACAACACTTCACCGTGCATGATGAAGGCCTGCTCATGATCCCTGAGCGAGATAATTTCCTGGAAATACAGCTGGAAGCGTCCTTCTTCGAGGGCGTGGTTGATGCGTGATACCCAGTGCATTTCACGCTGTTGAGTTAACAGCTTATCGTCTTCTTCAGTATATACCTGGATCCGGTTGCGTCCGCTTTCTTTTGCCAGGTAGCAGGCAGAGTCAGCGTTACTCAGGATCTCTTCACAGTTGAGTGCGTTGTTCGGAATCGATGCGATACCGATACTGGCTCCGATAGTAAAGGTGTTTTCATTCCAGGTGAAATGAAAGTTCTTGATAACATCGAGCACACCCAGGGCGACTGACTGCGCTTTCCTGGTATCGGTGTTTTCCAGTAACAGGCCAAATTCATCGCCACCGAGCCGAGCCAGCGTGCCGACATTTCCCAGTGTGTCCTGTAGTAATAAAGTGATCTTCTTCAGCAGGTCATCACCGGCGGTATGGCCGCAGGTATCATTGACCAGCTTGAACTGGTCGAGATCGATATAACACAGGGTGTTGACTGATTCGTGTACCGTCTGTGCGGTAATCACATTCTTTAGCCGTCGCTCGAACTCATAACGATTGATGAGGCCGGTGAGGGCATCATGTGTTGCCTGAAAAGTCAGTTGTCGGTTGAGTGAACGTTGAACTGATTCATCATGGATGATGACCACGATACCTGCGATCTTGTCTTCATGATCACGCATCGGAGCTGCAACATATTCCACCGGTGTTTCGATGTTGCTGTTATTCTGAATCAGCGTTGCGCCAACGGGCTCATCCAGTACGGATTTATGTTCGATGTTTGCTATAGGATCGTAGATACGTTTTTGGGTGTTTTCGTCCAGGGCGTGCATTACCTGGAATAGCGGTTTTCCGATTGCTTCGTTCTCGCTCCAGCCAGTCAGCTGCTCTGCCATCGGGTTGATAGAATTAATGTGTCCTTCGATGCTCGTGGTTATCACACCATCGACGATCGATTGTAATGTCATGTGCAGGAAGTTGCTCTGTTGGTTTGCATGCTGGGCATGTAGTTCAGCGACTTCTTTCGCCTGTCTATATTTATCTTCTGTTTTTTTATGATCATCTACCTCATTAGTGAGGTCGCCGATCAATGACTGTATTTTTTCGACCATAATGTTGAATGCGTGAATCGGCTTGCTGATCTCGTTGTAACCGGTCTCGCTGACAGAGGTGAATTCTCCGCGTGCGCTGCAGTCCGCAGCGCGACGCAAGTGTTTAAGGGGTAACAGGCCGCGATGCAAGATGAGAAAGGCGATGAGCAGAGTAACGAGCGTCAGTGCCGTTGCGCCGAGTATTACCTTGTAGCGGGTATCATCGAGTTGGCTGATCAATGTCGTGATGTCTGAAGCACTGCTGATGATAAGGCCGGTTCTGCCATTGCCATCTCTTAGCATGTATCTGCTGACAAGATGTTTTTCAATATCGTTTTTAATCGGCCAGTTGATAGACTGGTGTAGTAGCTCTTCATTACGGTTGAATATTTTTAACGGTAGTGCCAGCTCTGTTTCTATCTGTGTCAGTATATGTGCTGGGTCAGTAATTATCTGTATATAGCCTTTGGGTTTGATGCTTCCTATAGATATGACTGTGGTCATCAATGGACGGCTATTGTACTCACATAGCTGAGATATAGGACGGGTTCTCTCTATACCGGGTAGCTGGCTGATCTGGGATATTATGCGGGAGCATGGCCGAGTGTTTCTATTGGCGATCTCGATGCCGCGATCAGAATTGGCGATCATTCGAAAGTCCTGGTCAAAGATCAGAACTTTCTCGAGTTTTATGAGGCCGATGGTCACATAGTAACGGTTAAACTCCTGGTCTAACCAGGTGCTGATACCTTTGATATCCCTGGCGGTAAAAGCCTTGATGAAATCAGCTTCGTTCTGCAAGCGGATTCCGAGTTCTCTATGGCGTTCAGATAGTTTTTTTATTAGGTCGGCAGATTTTACGGCGATGAGCTGATTGATAGAGTCGATCTGCTGCCTGTAGGCAACCTTACGATAGGTGAAATCAGTCGCTACGACCAGGGCGATACCGAGAACACCGATCAACAGGATAGTGATCGCTAATGTCTTCTGCAGTGTCAGGTATTTGCTTATCATAAGTGATTAGGTTCTAACAAGGATCACTTGTCTGTTATGTACTGGAAACCTTTCTCTTTCCACTCGGCAAATCCTCCTCTAAACCAGGAGAGAGAGTTATAACCGCAGGAAAGTGCAATCTTTACCGAAATCACACTGCGCCCGCATTGCACACCATTGCAGTAGAAAAGCAGATGCTGTTTATTATCAGCAGCGATACTGGCGAGCGAATCACAGTTTGTGTCGATATCGGGCAGACTGACGCTGCTTTCAATAAAACCGGATTCGCGATCATCTTTGATCCTGGCATCGATCAGTAATGGTGGATCATCAGAGCTTAGAGCCTCGATGACCTGTTCAGCGCTAACGGTGTTGACACCTGCTATCTTGTCCGGTACCACGATCTTGGGTTTCGCCAGGTTAGGTGCTTCGCCGGCAAATACGCTTGCGCAATACAGGAACAGTATCGGCAAGACGATCAGGTAATGGAATGCCTTATCTTTTTTACCGTATACAAAACGGTATTCGAAGTTGTTAATTCGCCGATGCATGTTTGCCCTGGATTGAAATAGCCTTGACGCTAAAGTAGAAGATCTGCTGCCTTAACTTTAGACAAAATTCTTATAAATACATGATAATCGTGAAAATATGTCGCTAACCTGACATTTATAACAGTTTCAAATATTACTGAAATATAAGTTTATTTTAAATTCAAGCACAAACCTCGCAGAACAGACCTGCGTGTGAGATGTATTTAGCAGTTGCTGCTGTATAAATAATATATAAATTCGTATAAAATTGGCCGTTTTTTCTGTAGAAAGATTGGAGACATTATGATGTCGCAACAAGACCAGGGTGGCAATTGTACCACGAAGATCGCCGTAGTAATGGGTAGCCAGAGCGACTGGCCAGTTATGAAACATGCGGTGGAACAGCTCGCGGCATTCGGTGTTCCCTATGAGGCGAAAGTGGTTTCAGCGCATCGTACCCCCGAACTGTTATTTGAGTTTGCTGATACGGCGAGAGCCAACGGTTTCGCTGCGATCATCGCTGGTGCTGGTGGCGCTGCGCATCTGCCTGGCATGCTGGCTTCGAAAACGACTTTACCTGTTCTCGGTGTACCGGTACCTTCAAGATATCTAAAAGGTATGGACTCATTATTATCAATAGTGCAGATGCCGAAAGGTATTCCCGTGGCGACCTATGCTATCGGAGAGGCTGGTGCCGCAAATGCAGCTTTGTCTGCGATATCCATACTTGCTGTGACAGATAGCTCGCTGGCAGATAAATTGTCTGAGTTCAGAGCAAAGCAGCAACAGACTGTATTTGCTATGACTCTGCCGCCAGAATCTGAATGATGGTTTTACTGTCCAGGTAAAAATAATTGATGACTGCAAAGCAAATTTTACCGGGTGCAACACTAGGTGTCTTGGGCGGTGGTCAGTTAGGCCGCATGTTCTGTGTTGCTGCGCGTACTATGGGCTACCGCGTCGTAGTGCTGGATCCTGATCCTCACTGCGGAGCTGGTCACATCGCTGATATGCACATCTGCGCAGATTATACGGATCAGTACGCGCTTCAGGAAATGGCTGGTCAGTGTGATGCCATCACCCTGGAGTTTGAAAATATCCCCTCTGAAAGCGTTCGCTTTATCGCTGATAAAACCACGGTTTATCCGGTGGCAGAGTCTCTAGAGATCGCACAGAATCGTGATCTTGAAAAACAGTTTGCACAAAAAGCCGGTCTACAGCCTGCACCTTATCTGGCTATACAGCAGGAAAGTGATCTGCGAAAGGCAGCTGATAAAGTCGGCTTTCCCGCTATCCTGAAAAGCAATACCATGGGATACGATGGTAAAGGGCAATATGTCGTCAACAATTATTCAGAGCTTGGCGATGCTTATGCTGATGTTGGTAAAGTAGACTGCGTGCTGGAAAAAAAGATCGATATACGCTGTGAGATCTCTGCCATCGTAGCGAGAAATGCAGCTGCGGAGATGGCAAGTTTTCCGGTGTCAGAGAACCAGCATAGAAATGGTATCCTGCATATGAGTATCGTGCCTGCGCGTGTCAGTGATGAGATAACACAGCTGGCCATAGAAAATGCTTCGCTACTGGCTGATGCCATGTCATATGTCGGTATCCTCGCTGTTGAATTTTTTGTCAGCGACGATGATACGCTGTATTTCAATGAGATGGCGCCGCGACCGCACAACAGTGGCCATTATACCAGGGACGCCTGTGTCACCTCACAGTTCGAGCAACAGGTTCGAATGATGTGCGGACTCAAGCCAGGCGATACCCGCTTGATGTCACCGGTGGTCATGGTGAACATGCTTGGTGATCTGTGGCTGCCTGACTGGCTAATTATATTTACTCGGAATAATGTCAAGCTGCACCTCTATGGTAAAACAGAAGCACGTCCGGGCAGGAAGATGGGGCACTTTAACGTTTTAGCTGAAGATGTCGGTTCGGCGCTGATTGAGGCTGAGAGCGTTTTTAATGCGCTTTCAGGTGACTGAAAGTGAAAAGTGAAAAATTGAGCGGTTTAATCTTTTAATTTTGTCATCTCGACCAGCGGGAGAGGTCTTATACTAGCAATTAGATTCCCTGCCTTCGTTCAAAAACAGAAAAGCCGGTAAGTACATACGGGCTTTTTTATTTTTCACTTTTCACTTTTCATTGCCGAAGGGACTTATCTTCTGCGGTCTTTATGTTTATGTCTGTTATCCCTGCCACGGTTCTGCCCATGCCTCTGGCTGTGATTCTGATTCCTGTTTCCAGCGCCACGGTTACCGCCCGCACCAGATTTGTTTGGCCTCGGACGTCTTTCCATCTTGATTGGTGGTTTCGGTTCGATGAGCAGGTCACTGGTTACCGATTCTCTGCCGATCTTCTGGTCTATATATTCTTCGATATCCATGATGTAATGCGCGAAGTCTTCGCAGGCAAAACTGATGGCGAAACCGCTGGCGCCGGCACGTGCGGTACGGCCGATACGGTGGACATAATCTTCACCGGACTGTGGCAGGTCAAAATTAAACACATGGCTGACTTCCGGGATATGTAAGCCGCGCGCGGCAACATCGGTGGCGACCAATGTGTTGAACTCACCATTCTGAAATTTCTTCAACAGGCTCTGGCGTTTTTTCTGTGGTACATCACCGGATAATAATGCTGATTTGTAACCATTACCCTCAAGCCATGCATAGACTTTATCGGCTACCCGTTTGGTATTGATGAATACGATGCTGCGCGTTGGCTTTAGCTTTTCCATCAGGCCCAGCAGCAGGGGTATCTTTTCTTCATTTGCCGGGTAATAAATCGATTGCTCGATCTTGTCAGCTGTCTTGGTCTCGGCTTTAACACGAATTTCAGCGGGGTCATTCATGTGTACGTAGGCGAGCTCACCTACACGATGAGACAGCGTCGCTGAGAATAACAGGCTCAGTCGCTTGTCCGGTTCAGGGCAACGGCGCAGCAGGTATCGCATATCATCGATGAAGCCAAGGTCGAACATACGGTCAGCTTCGTCGAGTATCACCACTTCACATCTTTTTAGGCTGAAAACTCTTTGTTTGAAAAAGTCGATAGTGCGGCCAGGCGTACCTATAAGTATATCGACGCCATCTTCCAGGATGCGTCGCTGCTTGTCATAATCGGTACCGCCATAAGCAAGACCAAAAGTCAGGCCCGTATATTTTCCGATAACTGACGCATCCTTGTGTATCTGTATTGCCAGTTCGCGTGTCGGTGCCAGTATCATGGTACGAATATCTGTTTTCTTGCGATTTTCATGAGAAGGCTTCGTTAGCAGGTGATTTAGACAGGCCACCATGAAGGCGGCGGTTTTGCCAGTTCCGGTCTGTGCTTCGCCAGCAACATCTTTCCCGGTTAAAGCGATCGGGATGCTCTGAGCCTGGATCGGGGTGCAGAATTCAAAGCCGGCTTCGTCCAGCCCTTTGATTATACTGGGGTCGAGATCGAAGTCTTTGAAACGTGTTTCTGTTAGATGATGATTCATGGTGGCGTAGCTTACATTAAATTAAAAGAATTGGGGGTGTACAAATTTAAAAAATAGTCTATTATATGGGACATCAATATCTTGATTCCCGAATATTTCGTACCCGAAAAGATTAATAAGCAAGATTATTCATTAAAAATCCTTACATCGTTAACACGATAACTCTTTACATAACAAACAATATAAATGAGGTTTCACGTTGAGCAGCGACATTGTTTACGTTACAGATGATTCATTTGAAGAAGACGTTCTAAAGTCAGAAATTCCTGTGCTGGTTGATTATTGGGCGGAGTGGTGTGGCCCTTGCAAGATGATCTCACCCATCCTCGAGGAAATAGTTGGCGAATATACCGGTAAATTAAAAGTGGCAAAGCTGAACATCGATGAAAACTCGGCAACTCCACCAAAGTTCGGCATTCGCGGTATCCCGACATTGATGATCTTCAAAGACGGTGATGTAGAAGCAACCAAAGTAGGTGCTTTATCAAAATCACAGCTAACCGCCTTCATCGATAGCAATTTATAATCTCCAGACACCAGGCTTCTAACCAGGGCCTGGAGCTATTATCTGAAAAAAACTCTAAAGAGGCATTGCCGTCTGTTGGCCTCTCTAAACCTGACAACAGGCATCAATAATAAATCTTAAACTCAAATCTATTTGCCTTTCTAAATTATGAATCTTTCCGAATTAAAACTAAAACCCGTTCCTGAACTACTCGAAATTGCGGCATCGATGAAACTTGAAAACGTTTCTCGCTCTAAAAAACAGGACATCATTTTTGCTATCCTCAAAGCGCATGCCAAGAAAGGTGAAGATATTTTTGGTGAGGGTGTACTGGAGATACTGCAGGATGGTTTTGGTTTTTTACGTTCTGCTGATGGATCATACCTGGCCGGGCCAGATGATATCTACGTTTCGCCCAGCCAGATACGCCGCTTTAGTATGCGTACCGGTGATACCATTTCAGGAAAAATTCGGCCTCCGAAAGATGGTGAGCGTTATTTTGCCATGCTCAAAGTCGACCAGATCAACTATGAGTCGCCTGAAAATACGCGCAACAAGGTCGCATTTGAAAACCTGACGCCGCTGCATCCGAATGAACGCCTGATCATGGAACGTGGCAATGGCAGTACTGAAGATATCACCGCACGTATCATCGATTTGATGTCACCGATCGGTAAAGGGCAGCGTGGCCTCATCGTATCGCCTCCCAAGGCAGGTAAGACGATGATGCTGAATCATATCGCGCAATCGATCGCTGCCAACAACCCTGACTGTTATCTCATCGTGCTGCTTATCGATGAGCGCCCGGAAGAGGTGACCGAGATGGAGCGTAGCGTACGTGGTGAAGTGGTGTCTTCGACATTTGATGAGCCGGCAAGTCGTCACGTACAGGTGGCCGAGATGGTCATCGAAAAAGCCAAGCGTCTGGCAGAACATAAAAAAGACGTGGTCATCCTGCTCGATTCTATCACCCGTCTTGCCCGTGCCTATAACACCGTCATACCTTCCTCGGGTAAGGTGCTGACCGGTGGTGTCGATGCCCATGCATTGCATCGTCCAAAACGTTTCTTCGGTGCAGCACGTAACATCGAAGAGGGCGGCAGCATTACGATTTTAGCGACCGCACTGGTCGATACCGGCTCCAAGATGGACGAAGTGATCTACGAAGAATTCAAGGGTACCGGTAACATGGAGATCCACCTCGATCGTCGTATCACCGAAAAGCGTATCTTCCCTGCGATCAACATCAACCGCTCCGGTACGCGCCGTGAGGAGCTGCTAACCAAGCCGGATGAGCTGCAGAAGATGTGGATCCTGCGTCGCCTGCTGCAACCGATGGATGAGATCGGCGCCATCGAATTCCTCATGGGTAAACTGCAGACGACGAAGACCAATGATGAGTTCTTCGATTCTATGAAAGGCTGACATTTGTCATGCACTCGATATGACGATTTAAAAAAACACCCGCATTTGCGGGTGTTTTTTTATCTGTTGCTCTATGTGATACATGCGCAGGCTGTACACGCCACGCCAGCCTACTATCAGCCCCGCAGCTATGGCTCAGATTCCTTATATTCCCCGTTCAGTAACTTCCTGAGTTATACCTTCGATACCCTGCAGTTACCGGAAAATTTTGGCACCTCTAACTTTTCTGAAAACACACAGACCGTACTAGATCACCTCGGTGATCCAAAGCAGGCGATAGATAATGAAGGTGGTTTTAATCGTTTTGTTAACCGTCAGATTTTTCCGATCGATAGTGAATATACAAACGAGAGTTATCAGGCTGCCCCCAATTATTTTTTACACCTTCTGGGCGGCGGTATGGTTTATCGCAAAGACCTGGAATGGTTTCATGTGCATGATTATGAATATGCGACGAGTAGCGCGGTTGTGCTGGCGATGACCGCCGAGTTTCTCCAGGAAGTACTTGAGAAGAATACCACCACGGATGATGACGAGGTGGCTGATTTTATAATCTTTCGCCCGATTGGTATGCTGTTGTTCCATAATGATGCAGTAGCAAACTTCGTTATGGATTACCTTGATCCTGCGATCTGGCCCAGTCTGCAGGTATACGATCTAAGTGAAGAACGGATCAACAATGCCGGATTGCATTATATATATCGTCCAACGTTCTTTGAGCTCGGTAACGCTCATCTATTTCTCTATACTGGTCTTAATAATATGCTTGGCCTGTCACATCGTTTGAAAGGCGGCGACAGCTTTTCCTGGGGGATTGGGAAGTCTACTCAGCGAGTAGATCTAAACCTGGATAAACAGGTCAAGCTTAAAAATAGTGCCGGTGTATTCTATGACAGGAACAAGAGCTTGTTAGCATCGCTTGTGCTTAATGATACCGGTGGTAACCGTTTTCGCTTCAACTGGTATCCAGGCAATAAATCCATGCTGGGAAAGTTGGGTTATTTTGCCAGTCAGCGTGATGATGGAAGTTTCTCTACGGGTGTTGTTTATAAGATACAGTTGGGGATAGGTTTTACTGTAAAATAAATCTTTTAACAATTATTGTGAATATTCAATGATGGGTTTGCTAATGCCATCGATATGATCACCTAGAGTAAAAAATATCTATGAAATTAGCCAGTTCTATCCTGCTGTCGATCAGTTGTCTGTTTTCAGCTATGACCTCGCATGGCGATACCTTGAGGGTCGCAGTGTCCAGTAACTTTGTGCATGCACTAAGATTACTGTCGGATGATTTTACCAGGCAGAGTGGACATGAGCTGCGTATCAGTAGTGCCTCGACAGGTAAGCTGTATATGCAGATCCAGCATGGAGCCCCTTTTGATGTATTCATGTCCGCTGATGAAAAACGCCCTGAACTATTAGTGGCTGAGGGCAGGGCTGAAGCATCCTCGGCTTATGTTTATGCCATCGGCAGGCTGGTGTTTGTCTCAAATATCGTGCTGCCTGGGAGCTGTCAGATAATATTGCGATCAGCAGCATTACAGCGTCTATCGATTGCAAATCCTAGAATAGCACCGTATGGAGCAGCGTCAAAACAGGTCCTGGAAAAGCTGGGGTTATGGTCTGAACTCGAACCTAGAATCGTATTCGGTGAGAATGTCGCACAGGCGCTGCAGTTTGTTGCAACAAAAAACGCACAAGCTGGTTTTGTTGCCAGATCGGTGTTTGACCTGGCGCTGTTACAGGACAGAAAAGAGGTTGAAAGTGTGTGTTTCTGGGATGTTCCTGCCGATATGCATTCACCCATAAAGCAGAAGATGGTAGTGATGAATAAAGCAAAGGGCATTGCGGCTGTGCAGGCGTTCTCGCAATATATACGAAGTGAGCATGCTAAAAAAATTATCAAGGCTGCAGGTTATGATGTCCTGTAGTAATCCGATCGCTATCAAATAACCGACCGTTCATATGTTTCCCGGACTTGACCCTTTATTGCTGACCGCCAAGCTGGCTATGTTGACGACATTAATTTTGCTCGTTATCGGTACGCCTGCAGCTTGGTGGCTGGCCAACACCAGTAGCAGGATAAAGCCTGTCATCGAGGCGGTCGTAGCATTACCGATTGTTCTGCCACCGACGGTCCTCGGCTTTTATCTACTGGTTATTATGAGTCCGCAGAGTACTATCGGCAGCTGGTGGGTGGATATTACCGGGCAGACCTTAACCTTCAGTTTCTCTGGCCTGGTGATTGCTTCTGTTATTTATAGTCTTCCATTCGTAGTACAGCCGATTCAGAATGCATTTGAATCAGTTGGGCGTGACATGATGGAAGCAGCCTATACACTTGGTGCTAAACCGCTAGATGCATTCTTTACTGTGGCAGTACCGCTGGCTAAACGAGGGTTTTTAACGGGAGGTATTCTGGGTTTTGCACATACCCTGGGTGAATTTGGTGTTGTCTTGATGGTGGGCGGAAATATCCCCGGTGAGACACGCGTCGCTTCTATTGCGATTTATGATCATGTGGAAATGCTGGAGTATGATCAGGCACATGTGCTGGCCGCTATATTGCTTGCATTTGCATTTGGCACGATGCTGTTCATGTATCTGCTTAATCATCGCCTCAAGGTGAGATCGTGAGCGCCTCAGAATGTTGCATACGATTACGACGCAGATCGTTTTGTGTGGAGGCAGACTTTGTCATCCCATCCAGGGGAGTGCTGGGTATCTTTGGTCATTCTGGCTCTGGGAAAACAACATTATTACGCTGCCTTGCTGGTCTTGAAAAAGATGTTCAAGGTGTAATCAGGGTAAACGGTGAGACCTGGCTGGACGAAAATAAAATTCTTTCCAGCCAGAAAAGAAACATAGGTTATGTTTTTCAGGAGGGTCGTTTGTTTCCGCATTTGACGGTTAAAGGGAACCTGGAATATGGTGCCCAGCGTAATCCAGAAAATAGTAATGTAGTCGATTGCTCGCACCTGGTCGAGCTGCTGAATATCGAGCACCTGTTGGGCAGGTATTCTTACCAGTTATCCGGTGGTGAAAAACAGCGTGTAGCAATCGGCCGTGCATTACTGAAAAACCCACGGATGCTGTTGCTGGATGAACCGCTGGCTTCGCTGGATGAGGGTAGAAAGCAGGAGATATTGCCTTACCTCGAAAGGTTGCATGAGGAGTTAAATATACCCGCTTTATACGTTAGTCATAACATCGAAGAAATGTTACGCCTGTGCGACGACATCCTTGTTATGCGTCAGGGGAAATCTGTATTTAATGGCAATATCTGTGATGCATTGGTCTCGCCCCAGTCTTCACTGGCAACCGTTAATAATGCAGTTGTCGTGCTCGAAGGCAGTGTTTCCAAGCAGGAAAAAGAATTTAATATATCGACCATCCATACGGTAAACGGTAACCAGTTTCAGGTGCCCGGTATGATGGCGATCGGTAAACATGTGCGCTTGATCATCTTTGCCAGTGATGTGAGCCTGGCGGTGAACAGGGCATCAGGAAGCAGTATCTTGAATATTATCAAAGGCAGAGTGTCAGCGGTGTTAGATAGAAAAGACGGGCGTGTTTTGCTGCGTATAGATTGCAGGCGGGATATAGTGCTTTCGTTGATTTCGATGAAATCATTCGAATTGCTGCAGTTAGATTTAGATAAAGAGGTCTATGTGCAGGTTAAAGCTGTGGTGACACACGGCAGCTAAGCTGCCAGGGATATCTGGTATTGTATTAAGACAGTTGCTAACGTGAGCGAAGCGCTGACCCCCGCTCATGATGTAGCAAATCTTTCTTAGCTGCCGGCGTTTTCCCTGGCGATTGCGCGGTGCCCTATGTCAGTCCGGTAGTAGACATTGTTCCAGCTGATCTTATCGACCACCTGGTAAGCTTTCTGTTGTGCTTCGGTTACTGAATTACCAAGAGCGACAGCGCACAACACGCGGCCACCGCTGGTAACGATGTTGTCGTCTTTTTCAGCGGTACCGGCATGGAATACTTTTGTCGATTCGGTTTCTGTGCCTTGCAGTCCTCTGATCACATCACCTTTGTGGTAGCTGTCGGGGTAACCGCCTGCTGCCAATACCACGCCGAGTGATGTGCGCTGGTCCCACTGAGTTTCGGCAGTATCCAGCTTGCCGTCGATGGCATCGAGGCAGTGCTGCACCAGGTCGGACTTCAGACGCATCATGATCGGCTGCGTCTCCGGGTCGCCGAAGCGGACGTTATATTCCAGCACTTTGGGGATGCCTTCATCGTTGATCATGACACCGGCATATAAAAAGCCGATGAAGCTGTTGCCTTCATCGGCCATACCTTTGACGGTAGGCTCGATGACCAGCTGCATGATGCGATCATGCATCTCGGCGGTCACGACGGGCGCAGGAGAGTAGGCGCCCATGCCGCCGGTATTGGGACCCTTGTCACCGTTGTCTCGCGCCTTATGATCCTGTGAACTGGCCATCGGTAATATGTTTTTGCCGTCGACCATGCAGATGAAGCTGGCTTCTTCACCGTATAAATATTCTTCGATGACGACGCGGGCACCGGCATCGCCAAACTTGTTACCCGCCAGCATGTCTTTGACGGCAGCGATGGCTTCTTCATTATTCTGCGCCAGGATGACACCCTTGCCGGCGGCCAGGCCATCGGCTTTGATAACAATGGGGGCGCCTTTTTCTTCGATATATTGAATGGCGGGTTCGATCTCGGTGAAGTTGCCATAAAAAGCGGTCGGGATGCCATGGCGTTGGAGGAAGTCTTTGGTAAATGCTTTTGATCCTTCCAGCTGCGCGGCGGCTTTCGTCGGGCCGAATATCTTCAGGCCGGCTGCGGTGAATGTATCGACGATACCTTCGACCAGTGCTGCTTCCGGGCCGACGATGGTTAGATCGATCTGTTCTTTGAGTGCAAAACCCAGTAAAGCGGGGATGTCTTCACCGTTGATGTCGACGTTGTCGATATTATTTTCAAGGGCGGTGCCGGCATTGCCGGGTGCGACGAATACCTGGCTGGCTAGAGGTGATTGTGCCGCTTTCCAGGCGAGGGCATGTTCACGGCCGCCGCCTCCTATAACTAGAATTTTCATTTTTTTTACTGGGTGGGTATTATTGATGCGCGCATTTTACACTATTTGGCGGCAGTATTTGTCTGATAGAGATCGCGGAATACATTATTCAGCATATCCCTATGCTTCACCCCTGTCGGGGCTTAAGTGAAAAACTGTTCCTGAAAGTTTTTTCCGTTCCTACGGGAAAGCGGTTGCTTGTAGGCGCGGAATCTTGTATCGCGATATTGGCTAATACTGATTTACCGACAGCTATAGAAATATTGCCAGTTCGTGTCTGATAATGCTGACAGTTTATCCAGCAGTATTTGCTGGGGGATGGCTTCTTTTGGGAAGATGTCTGTTATCTCAATAAATAGCCTGGCGTAACCAGCCATCTTTCGCCAGTCAAATTTTTCGATGTCAGAGGAAGTACCGCATGAATCACAAAGTACGGTTGTACTATTCATGTTGTGCTGCCAGTTGCGTACCGGTTTATTGCAGGCAGGGCAGTGGGGCGCTCTCGATTGCGTATTACTGTAAATCAGTTCTGCAACATCGTACCGGTGCAGCTTTATAAAACAGAAGTCATGGTTTTCATCAGTGGCTTCAAACTGTATCGCCGGGGCGCAGCCCATGTAAGCGATGTAATCTAAAAAACGTTCGCCGCTATAGTAGTCAGTATCGTTATTATCAGAATTTATCCTGTGCGATATCAGGCCGATATCCTGTAATGCACTGACGAAGCTGGAGAAATCCTGGACGGTGAAATCAGGTTGATCGGGAACCAGGTACAAAGAGCATTGGCCATGCGCTGAGCTCATGTTCGTGATCAGTCGGGTGCTTTGTCTGATGGCGGCGACGTTTTATTAATTTTACGTTCACTGTCATCATCATCCATCAGGATACGGTGTGCCGGACCTTCCAGGTCATCGAACTGGTCAGATCTGACCGCCCAGAGGAAGATCGCGATTATGATGATGACGATCACCAGTGCAACCGGTAGCAGTATGTATATTACATCCATAGTCTAGTATTTTAGCCTGTTGAGTCTCAAAGCGTTTATTACCACTACCAGTGAGCTGAGCGACATGCCGATCGCTGCCAGCCAGGGTTCGACATATCCGGTTGCGGCTGCGGGTATAGCGGTGACATTATACAGCAGCGCCCAGCCCAGGTTCTGCTTGATGATACTCAGGGTTTTGATTGCTATCTGGTAACCGTGGTAGATATGTTCGATATTGTTGCTGATCAATATCATGTCTGCGGTAGCGGCAGCAAGCTGGGTACCTTTGCCCATGGCTATCGACAGGTCTGCGCCGGCGAGTACAGGCGCGTCATTGACGCCATCTCCGGTCATTACCACGATTGCGCCCTGCTGCTGTAGCTGCTTTACCTTGCTCAGCTTGTCTTCGGGTTTCAGGTCCGCAAGGCAATGCTGGATACCGAGCTGGTCGCTGATGCTCTGTGCGTTCTCAGCCCTGTCGCCGCTCATGAGCCAGGTGTTTTTGTTCTCTGCGTGCAGTTGCTCTATGAGCGGCCTTGCTTCATTTCTGACGCTATCTGATAACACGAAGATCGCGATATTCTGTTTTTCGTTTGCCAGGTAGATCCTGCTAGCAGTATCCGCACTGTCGTCGAATGCGTCCCTGCAGTGCTGCTGGATGAAGTCAGCGTTGCCGATGTACCAGTGTTTGTCGTCGATCACGCCCTGTATCCCCTGGCCAGTGGTGTGTGTCAGCTCCTTGACCGTCTTCAGTTCACCTTCTCTGGCAGACAGGATAGCCCTGGCGATCGGGTGTTCCGAGCTCATCTCGAGTGAGGCTGCTAGCATCAGCGCGGTCTCTTTATCAAAGTCACCGCTTGTCAGGATGATATCTTCCAGCTCGATCCTGCCCTCGGTCAGGGTACCTGTTTTGTCAAACACGAAATCAGTAGCATGAGCCAGCGTCTCCAGTGCGTGTGCCCGTTTCGGCAGCAGTCCGATCCTGGCGAGCTGCCCGCTTGCGGCCGTGATCGCGGTGGGGGTGGCCAGTGACAGCGCACATGGGCAGCTGACGACGAGGGTGGCGATGGTTATCTCCAGCCACTGCGAAGGGTCCACGGTATACCAGTAGTAGGCGACGATCGCAGCGATACTTAATAATACGGTGACAAACCAGCTGGCGATCCGGTCGGCGAGTTTTGCGATGGCGGGTTTGGTATGCTGCGCCTCATCGATCAATCGCT
The DNA here is from genome assembly GCA_013041745.1 of Gammaproteobacteria bacterium. Classification (GTDB taxonomy): domain Bacteria; phylum Pseudomonadota; class Gammaproteobacteria; order SZUA-229; family SZUA-229. Next base: position 4,841 of record JABDRN010000131.1, on the reverse strand, counting down.
GGATCGATGACAGTACAGTATCTTCCCCCAGTTTGGAAACCTGGATGATCAGGGGATTCTCGGTATTAGTGCTGCCGCCGATGACCGCATCGCCCTTGCTTTTGGTGACCGGCAGGCTCTCGCCGGTAATCAGGGATTCATTGATGCCAGAGCTGCCATCGATGATGGTGCCATCTGCCGGGACAACTTCTCCGGGTCGCACCAGCAGGGTGTCACCCAGTTCAAGTTCGCTGACCGCGACACTTTCCTGGTCATCGATAGAGCTTGATGCTGTCTCATGGTAATTGCGTAAGCGGGTCGCAATCACCGGCTTCAGGTTTAGCAGTGCCTCGGTCGCCTCGGAGGTCTGCTTGCGGGTGCCGAGTTCGAAATAACGGGCACTCAGTAAAAAGAAGGTGAACATGGCAACGGAGTCAAAATAGACCTCGCCGCTGCCTTGTACTGTATTGAGCAGGCTGGCGCTGAAAGCGATGGCTATACCCAGTGATACCGGTACATCCATGCCGACACGCATATTACGCAGATCTCGATAAGCAGATTTGAAGAATACGCTGGATGCAAACAGCAGGACAGGTATGGTCAGGGCCAGGCTGATCCAGCGAAAACTCTGCTTGAAGCTCTCTTCGATACCCCACCACTCACCGGTGTACATGGCGACAGCAAATATCATGATCTGCATACCCAGCAGGCCGGAAAGACCCAGGCGTCTGATCTGCTGTTTGCGTTCTTTTTCCAGGATCCGCTGGTGCTCATCCGGATCAAAGGGGTGGGCCAGGTAGCCGATACGCGAGATGGACTCAAGGATATCGCTGAGCTGGATCTTGTTATTATCCCATGTCACCCTGGCGCGATGGTTGCTGTAGTTGATGTTGGCGCTGATCACGCCATCGAGAGAATTGAGGTGTTTCTCGTTTAACCAGACGCAGGCGGCACAGGTGATGCCTTCGAGGATAAGAGATACCTCCAGGATGTTTTCATCACCGGTACTGCTGACGAATTTCTTCTGTACCGACGTCGAGTCATAGGCTTTTAGCTGCTGCAGGAACTCCGGCACGATCTCTTCTGGCTTTTCAGGGTTGCTGGTGCGGTAGCGATAGAATTCGTCCATACCGCTGTCGATGATCGCCTGTGATACCGCCTGGCAGCCATAGCAGCACATGGGCTTGTTTTCACCCTGATATTCCACAAAGATGTTAAGGCTTTTGTCTACGGGCAGTCCGCAATGGAAGCAATGGATGGGTGCGGCGCTTTTATTCATGGATTATTATTTGTGAAAAAGGCTTGTTGTTCGTTAAATCAATTGTTTAAATGACTTATACTTATAAAGGTTTGAAGATATGACAATATCCTTGCAGTCATACTATCGAGCTAAAAACTATGAAACCACAGGCAGTATCTTAAACTATGAGTTCGTTAAAGCGCATTGATGTTGATCATTTAAAAGTTAGTTGCAAGGAATGTAATCTACGTGAACTTTGTTTTCCACATGGAATGAGCGATGCAGAGCTATTAAATATGGATGCTGTCGTCGATCAGCCCAAGCCATTACATAAGAATGACTTCCTTTACCGTGATGGTGATAGTAGCAGGGCTATCTATGCGGTGCGCTCCGGTTGTGTAAAAACCATGACGGAAAGCGCGAATGGTGACGAGCAGATTGTAGGATTTCACCTGCCTGGTGAATTACTCGGGCTCGACGGCTTTGCTGAAGGGGTCCACACCTGTAATGCGCTGGCCCTTGAGACCTCAAGTGTCTGTGAATTACCCCTGAATCAGTTGGAAAATCTCTGTCATGTGCTGCCTGGCCTGCAAAAACAGATGCGCCGTATCATGGGTAAAGAGGTCAATAATGATCATAAGCTGTTACTGCTACTAGGCAAGATGACGGCAGAAGAGCGTCTCGCCAGTTTTTTACTGAGCTTGTCATCGCGCATGGAAGAGCGGCACTGGAAAGATAATGAGTTCAACCTGAGTATGCCGAGACAGGACATCGCAAACTATCTTGGTATGGCGGTAGAAACGGTCAGCCGTCTGTTCGCTACCTTTCAGAATGAAAAAATTATCGATGTCGATCGCAGGCATATCACGATTCTGGATATGCAGCGGTTGAAAGCCATCGTAGGCGAATGTGACACAGAGCTATAACCTGACAAAATTTCATGTTTTGAATGGTTCTGATTTGACATAAGTCATATCTTTTTTGTTATCGTCAAATATACTTTCGCAGAATATTCTTGAGATATGAATTTGATTTATATCAGTGTATTATCTGTGGAAATTGTTTCACACCAATAACTAAAAAACCGGAGATAATTTATGTTGTCACATCTGATTGGAATCCTATTTAATCCCGCTGAAGAATGGAAAAAAATCGCTGCTGTGGAGTGCAGCATTGGCAAGTGTTATTGCGGCTACGTTTTCATCATGGCAGCGATTGCTCCAGTGTCCGGTTATATAGGAACGACCCAGTTTGGCTGGCAGTTCGGTGCTCGTGAAGCGGTAAAACTTTCTCCTGACAGCGCTCTGGTTATCGCTATTGCATATTATCTCGTCATGTTGGTCGGTGTCTTCAGCATGGGGGCAATGATTCACTGGATGGCCAAGACCTATGGTGCAGAACAGAACCTGTCACGTTGTGTGCGCCTTGCAGCATTTACCGCAACGCCGCTGTTCCTTGTGGGCTTCGTCGAGCTTTTACCTATCTTGTGGCTTAACTTTGTCATCGGCTTACCCGCACTGGCTTATTCTGTGAAGCTGCTATACACCGGGGTCCCAATCATGATGGGGATCGATCAAGAGCGTGGCTTCCTGTTCTCAAGTTCAATACTCGCGGTAGGCATGGTGGCGTTGATCATAATGATGGTGGCGACCGCGATTCTCTGGTTGAATGGTTTTGCACCACAATTTGTCGACTGAGATCCTGACTACGAGTCATTTATTGCTGACAAGTTCAGTCATTACTGACGTTATGGCATTGATTGAATAACAATATACTAATAAACTTATTTGATTAAATTCCTGAAACTGTTTTATAGATAACCAAATATAAATAATCGGACTACTTTTATGAACAATGAAACAATGACATATGATTATACCGTTGTTAGGCAGTTTGCTATCGTGACTGTCATCCTCGGTATTGTTGGTATGCTGATTGGGGTGCTTATCGCATCACAAATGGCGTGGCCGGTACTTAACTTTGACACACCGTGGTTGACATTTGGTCGCTTGCGTCCATTGCACACGAATGCTGTTATCTTTGGGTTTGGTGGCTCAGCACTGTTCGCAACTTCCTATTATGTTGTGCAGCGTACCTGTCATGTGCGTTTGTTTGCTCCAGCGCTTGCCCAGTTCACTTTTATCGGCTGGATGCTGGTCATCCTTTTAGCGGTGTTGACCCTGCCTCTGGGTATCACTTCATCAAAGGAGTATGCTGAATTAGAGTGGCCAATCGACCTGCTGATAACAGTCGTCTGGGTCGCGTATGCGGTGGTGTTCTTTGGCACTGTTGCCAAGCGCCGAGTTAAACATATCTACGTGGCGAACTGGTTCTTCGGCGCCTTTATCCTTACAGTGGCGATGCTGCACATCGTCAACAGTATGGCTATCCCGGTGAGTTTCCTGAAATCTTACTCAGCCTACGCCGGTGTACAGGATGCCATGATTCAGTGGTGGTATGGCCATAATGCGGTCGGTTTCTTCCTGACCGCGGGTTTCCTGGGCATCATGTATTACTTCATTCCCAAGCAGGCGGAACGTCCGGTTTATTCTTACCGTTTGTCAGTGGTGCATTTCTGGGCCCTGTCGTTCACATATATATGGGCCGGTCCGCACCATCTGCACTACACAGCGTTACCAGACTGGACCCAGTCACTAGGTATGGTGTTCTCACTGATCTTACTGGCACCTTCATGGGGCGGTATGATCAACGGTATCATGACATTATCCGGTGCCTGGGAGAAGCTGCGCAGTGATCCGATACTCAAGTTCCTCATCGTTTCAGTATCTTTCTATGGTATGTCTACCTTCGAAGGACCGATGATGGCGATCAAGACAGTGAATGCCTTGTCTCACTATACAGACTGGACCGTCGGTCACGTGCATTCCGGTGCCCTGGGCTGGGTTGCGATGGTCAGTATCGGTTCCATGTACTTCCTGATTCCAAAATTATTCGATACAGAGATCTATAGCAAAAAGATGATCGAGACCCATTTCTGGGTGGCTACCGTCGGTATCGTTCTGTATATCACTTCTATGTGGATATCAGGCATCATGCAAGGCCTGATGTGGCGTGCGATCAACAATGACGGCACACTGACATACAGCTTCGTTGAAAGTGTCCAGGCCATGCACCCGTTCTACATAGTACGTGCAGGCGGTGGCGCTCTGTTCCTGCTTGGTATGCTGATCATGGCATATAACCTGACTAAAACAATTGCACAGGGTAAAGCCGCGGTAGCAGCAATCCCTGAGCCACAAGCAGCGCACTAGACGTTAGAGGAGAATAAGTAATGTCACTTCAAGTTCAAGCTGAAACAAAAGTCGGTGTGCTGATCGTATTATCGCTTCTGGCTGTCATATGGGGCGGTCTGGCACAGATCACACCATTGTTCTTTCAAAAATCAACCACTGAGCCAGTCGAGGGTCTGAAGCCTTATACCGCGCTGCAGCTGGAGGGTCGCGATATCTACATACGTGAAGGCTGTGTCGGCTGTCATTCTCAGATGATCCGCCCTTTCCGTGCTGAGACCGAGCGTTACGGTCATTACTCGGTTGCCAGCGAGTTTGTCTATGATCGTCCGTTCCTCTGGGGTTCCAAGCGTACAGGTCCTGACCTGCTT
>JABDRN010000126.1 GCA_013041745.1 Gammaproteobacteria bacterium | reverse complement strand
GGCATCGGGTATATTTCCAGCGACAATGCAGACTCATTCCTGTTGAATGCCCGCATGGATATCTAAGGCTTACAAAAGCAGCCGTTAACGCCGGCAGGGTGGCTCATCATCTAGCATGGATTCATCTGCGACACGCGTCCAGATCTGTGAACGAGATATTTTCCCGGGGTCATTTTCATCGACAAAATAGACCTGTAACGCATTGCCGGCATCCAGCCACTCGAGCTCGACTTCAAAGTTCTTATCTGCATGCATATCAGTGGTCACCAGGAAACGGTTGTCTGCGATGACCGACAGTGCGCCGGTATCGACCTGGTAACAGTTTAAGCCGGCGTCTACTTCATCTCCGTCGAAATCATACTCGATGATGGCGCCTGCACTGCTCACCCTGGTATAGATAAGGTCTTTTTTAACGCCATTGTTCTCAGAACTATCCCATAAGCCGGCCAGGTCAGACAGCTCGACCTGTGTTGGATCACTACCCATCGGGGTACATGCCATGATGACTATTGCTGCGGGTAACAGTAAAAATTGCTTTACGCTTATCATAACTTGCCTCCCGGTTAATTGATCGTAAGCCTGGCAAACTTACGTTTTCCGACCTGGAATACTGCTTCTGTGCCTTTCTCAATTTTTACCGATTTATCCGTAACCTTTTCACCATCGATCTTTGCCGCTCCCTGCTGGATCATCCGCATAGCATCACTGGTGCTGGAGCACAGACCGGCATCTTTCAGCAGGTTAGCAATCGGGTAACCATCCGCCGGTGCATCAAAACTCAGCACAGGGATATCGTCCGGGATCCTGTTCCTGGCAAACTGGGCGATGAAGCCTTCACGCGCAGCAATCGCTTCTTCTTCACTGTGGAAACGTGCAATGATCTCTTCTGCCAGCAAGAACTTGATATCACGAGGGTTTTTACCATCCTGCATCTGCTGTTTAAAACCTTCGATCTCGGACATGGCACGGAAACTCAGCAACTCGAAATAGCGCCACATCAGGTCATCGGAAATAGACATGATCTTACCGAACATGTCTTTTGGCTCATCGGCGATACCGATATAGTTATTCAATGATTTCGACATCTTCTGCACGCCATCCAGCCCTTCGAGGATCGGCATGGTGAGGACACATTGCGGTTTTTGCCCTGCCTGTTCCTGCAACTGGCGGCCCATCAGCAGGTTAAATTTCTGATCGGTGCCGCCGAGTTCTACATCTGCTCGCATCTCGACTGAATCATGCCCCTGGATAAGCGGATATAGAAACTCGTGGATAGCGATCGCCTGTCCTTTCTTATAGCGTTTACTGAAATCATCGCGCTCGAGCATGCGCGCCACCGTGCTGCTGGCTGCCAGCCTTATCATGTCGACACTGCTCATGTTGCTCATCCAGTCAGAGTTAAACACGACTTTGGTTTTATCTTTATCGAGTATTTTGAAGATCTGCTGCTGGTAGGTCTCCGCATTTTGTTCCACATCATGATGTGTCAGCGGTGGACGAGTGGCTGATTTTCCGGTCGGGTCACCGATCATGCCGGTAAAGTCCCCGATAAGGAACAGCACCTCGTGACCGAGGTCCTGAAACTGACGTAGCTTATTGATTAATACCGTATGTCCAAGATGCAGGTCTGGCGCCGTTGGATCAAATCCTGCTTTTATACGCAGCGGCCGATCTTCTTTTAATTTCGCGATCAGCTCTTTTTCAACAAGGATCTCATCAGCGCCACGCTGGATTATTTCAAGCTGTTCTTCTATAGGTTTCATTCAGTTTTCCTGTTCTGGCACATCGTTATCAGTAACCGCTTTCTGAACCCCCCGGCTAAATGCCTTGTAGAAACAGGTCAAAAAATTTACCGCTGATGCCTAGTGTTGCTGTAAAAAGGTGTATAAGATACCTGCGCTTGGATGCTTTCTCAACTACTCCTGCAGGAATATGTAATAAGCACCTAAAAATAATAATAATTTGCCAGTATTTTCATTGACCTGGCAATAAATTACTACTACATTCAAACATATATTTCCGACAAAAGAACAGAATCCTATGTCATTGATTAGTCAAGATTTTCGCCTGAACAAACAACAGCCCAAAGCTCGCGGCCCGATTCGACTACGCTGGGCCTTGCTCGCTATCGCCGGTGCCGGCATCGGCGCAGTCATCGCCAGCACCAACACAGAAACGAAAAATGATGAGCTGGCCGCTGACACGTTGCCTACATTCAAGGCTGTTACCAAGTCTTCCGAACAGCTTGCTCGCGAGAGTTTCTCTCTCAGCCTTCCCGAGTTACAGGCTCAGCAGGAAATACTGGATGATGCAAACAACCTCAGCCCAAAGCAATGGCGTGAGTATAAAGTAAAATCGGGCGATAACCTTGCGCGCCTTTTTAAACGCGCCAGCATTAAACCACAGCAGCTCGACGAGCTGATGAAGTCAGGTGATGAAGCCAAAAAGCTAACAAAGATCTTCCCGAAAGATATCATCCGCATACTGACTGATGATGAAGGCACGCTACAGGCATTACGTTACGACATAGATCACAAATCCTACCTGATGGTAGAGCGCGAAAACGGTACGCTGGTCGCCAAAACATTTAATCACGAGATAGAAACACGAAATGCACATGCATCAGGAGTGATTGAGTCATCACTGTATCTAGCTGCACAGGAAGCTGGCATCTCTCAGAATATCATCATGGAACTTGCCAATGTCTTCGGCTGGGATATCGACTTTGCACTGGATATACGTAAGGGTGACAGCTTCACGGTGTTATACGAAGAACTGTATCGTAACGGTGAAAAGATTTCTGATGGCGACATCCTTGCCGCAGAATTCATCAACGATGGCAACGCCTATCGCGCAGTACGCTACACCAATCCACAGACCAATGTCAGTGAGTACTACACACCTGACGGTAAGAGCATGAGAAAGGCGTTCTTACGCACACCTGTCAATTTCTCTCGTATCAGTTCACGCTTTACCGTTAGCCGTTACCACCCGGTACTGCATAAGGTCCGTTCTCACAAGGGTGTTGATTATGCGGCCAAGAGCGGTACGCCGATCTATGCTGCAGGTGATGGCAAAGTCATCTTCAAAGGCAAGAAAGGCGGTTATGGCAAGGTCATGATCGTTCAACATGGCAGCAAATACACAACGTTATACGCTCACCTGAAAACCTATAATCGTAAGCTCAGGGTCGGATCAAAAGTGAAACAGGGGCAGACGATTGCCTATGTTGGCCAGACAGGCCTGGCCACCGGTCCACACCTGCATTACGAGTTCCGTGTTAACGGCGTTCACAGAAATCCTTTAACAGTGAAACTGCCTGCCTCGAAACCTGTACCAAAACGCTACATGGCTGATTTCGAACTGTCGACAACACCAAAGTTTGCACAGCTTGATCTGTTAGCCCGCACACAACAGGTTGCTCTTGCCGAGACAGAGGTCGGCAACTAGAAAGCTCGCGACCTGACCGGGTAGAAGCAATGGCGTTTGCCTGGCTGACACATCAGCACGATCATCAAAGACCGGGTAAGCTGCATCCAGACAGCGGGGCTGAGAGTGTTGCGGTCCCTGGTAAAAAAACCCTTAATAGCCAGACCGCAACCTGACCGTAACACATCTCATCCTGCGAAATTACTAACGTTTAGACATATCCACATAACCACGCAGCTCTTCTCCAGTGTAGATCTGCGTAGGCCTGAATATCCGGTTATCAGATAACTGCTCACGCCAGTGCGCCAGCCAGCCTGCAACGCGAGATATAGCAAAGATCGCTGTAAACTGATCAGGTTTAATACCCATTTCTCTGTACAGGATGCCCGAGTAATAATCGACGTTCGGATAAACACCTTTAGGTCCAAGTGCTTGTTCACAGGCCTCTTCCAGTTTCAGTGCTGTCTCGAACTGCTGGCTCAGGTTGCCATGGGTCTCACCCCACTCG
>JABDRN010000098.1 GCA_013041745.1 Gammaproteobacteria bacterium | reverse complement strand
CGGCTTGAAGGACATGCAGATGAGCGTGGTACCAGGGAATATAACGTGGCATTGGCGGAAAGACGTGCACAGGCAGTTAAACAGCTGATGTTGTATGAAGGCGCGGTCAACGAGCAGATATCGATTATCAGCTATGGTGAAGAAAAACCGGTTGCTTTTGGTCATGACGACGAGTCTATGAGCCTGAACCGCCGGGTTGAGATTGTTTATCAATAACAGCCATATTGAGATACAATATTGCGTGTGAAATCTATTACATAATCGTGATAACGGATTCTTATTAGAATGAAAAACGAGATAGTAAAATATAGCCTCATCGTTTGCGGCCTGCTGTATGCTGCTAATTCTTATGCAGAAGATAGCAGCCTGGCTAATTTAAGCGATAAACAGCGTATCCAGCGCCTCGAGCGCATGCTGAGCTCAGATGTGCTCAGAGAGCAGACGCAGACCATGCAGACATTGCGTGAAGAGATATCTGCGCTCCGCGAGCAGATCGAGCAGCAGGATTATGAGCTGGAGAGCATGAAGCAGAGGCAACGCAACCTGTATCTCGACATGGACAGGCGGATAAATAATGTAGAAGCTGGTGGCCGCAATAGCGGCAAGGTTGTAGCGCCAGTGCCGCCGCCAAATACATCGGCACCCAGAACCAGCACCCCAGCTGTGGTTGCCGGTGATAATGACGGCCAGGAAGCTTACTCAAAAGCGTTCTCACTGTTAAAGGAAGGCCAGTATGACCAGTCGATCAAGGCTTTCGAGGCATTCAAGGCTAGCTATCCTAATAGTAAATATGCTGATAACGCGCAGTACTGGCTAGGTGAAGCTAACTATGTTTCAAGAGATTATAAGAGAGCGCTGACAGAGTTTCAGCAACTGATCGCGCAGTACCCGCAGAGCTCTAAAAACTCTGGTGCACGTTTGAAAATCGGCTATGTTTATTTCGAGTTAAAGAACTGGTCGGCTGCGCGTGAAGCATTGCAGCAGGTCATCACTCTATACCCGGATACAACGGTTGCCAAGAAGGCCAACGAACGCCTGCAGCGTATGAAACGTGAAGGGCATTAGTAGCAGCAATCTTACTAACGCTCATGTCAAAACAGACCGATCCTGCTGAGACACAGACTCGGCTGAAGATAACAGAGATATTTTATTCGCTACAGGGCGAAGCCAGAAATGTCGGTCTACCTACAGTATTCATACGACTAACCGGTTGCCCGCTGCGCTGTGGCTACTGTGATACGGCTTACGCTTTTAGCGGTGGTGAATGGATGCAGATAGACGATATCATCACCCAGGTAAGGCAGTACGATACGTCTTTCGTTACCGTTACCGGTGGTGAGCCACTTGCACAGAAAAGTTGCATCGAACTCCTCAGTCAATTATGTGATGCAGGTTACGATGTTTCTCTGGAGACCAGTGGTGCTATCCTGGTCGACAAGGTAGATCCTCGCGTAGTCAAAATTCTCGATGTCAAAACGCCTGCCTCAACTGAAGATGATAAAAACAAGTTCGAAAATCTTGCTTATTTGCAGAAGTATGATCAGGTCAAATTTGTTATCTGTGATGAGAATGATTATCTTTGGAGCAGGCAGATTATCGAACAGTATCAGCTGGTTGACCGGTGTGAAGTCCTGTTTTCACCGAGCCATGGTCAATTAGAGGCCAGCGTGCTTGCAGACTGGATTCTGCGTGATCAGTTAAATGTCAGGTTTCAGATACAGCTGCACAAATATCTTTGGGGTGACAAGCCCGGTGTTTGAATATGTCGAGAAATCTCATGGGCAGTGATAATAAATCAGCCCGGGCCGTGGTGCTGCTCTCTGGCGGACTGGATTCAGCGACTGTGCTGGCGATTGCCAGTCAGGAATTTGACTGCCATACGCTAAGTTTCGATTACGCGCAACGCAGCCTGTCTGAGCTTAATGCAGCTAAGCTGTTATCTGAGAGTTTTTCGGCGAGCCACCAGGTTATCCGTATCGATCAAGGAGTGATGTCTGGTTCTGCCTTAACGGACAAGTCAATCGCTGTACCAGAGCCGGTTGCAGGAGAGCTGGCACAAGACATCCCTGTGACATACGTGCCTGCCAGAAATACCCTGTTCCTGTCATACGCGCTAGCTGTGGCTGAGGTTATGTCAGTTCAGGATATATTTATTGGCGTCAATGCCGTCGATTATTCTGGTTACCCTGACTGTCGCCCAGAGTTCATCAGGGCTTTTGAGAATATGGCAAACCTCGCAACCAAAGCAGGGGTAGAGGGGCATCGACTGACCATACATACGCCTCTGATCGATAAAAGCAAGGCTGAGATCATAACAGTAGGTAGCGAGCTGGGTGTGAATTATGCTCTCACGGTATCCTGTTACCAGGCAAATGCGCTGGGTGAGGCCTGTGGTAAATGTGATTCCTGCCAGTTACGTCAGAAAGGATTTGAAGAAGTCGGGATTTCTGACCCGACCCGTTATTTTTAGCAGCTTTCTTGCTTGATAATATTGTTTTTCGGTTCAACTCCATGTATTATTCGCGCCTTCGTATTTAATTGAATTTCAGGCGATACACGAAGTAATGAAGAATATGGGCATTAGCTCAGTTGGGTCAATAGCGGTTTAAGGAGCTATTGACGCCTGGCCAGGGATGGTCAGGCAGGTGCGGTTATATAGCACTGAAGCGTGCCATGGATGGCTTGCAATATTTTTTAGATATGGGCCGTTAGCTCAGTTGGTAGAGCACCGGACTTTTAATCCGTTGGTCGTTGGTTCGAGCCCAACACGGCCCACCATTTTATCCGGCCGGTGGCCGGATTAAATGATGACCCCTGCTGAGCCCGCAACGACAGTTAATTTCTATTCTTCTGTGTCCAAGCGAGGAATCCCGGTTGGGGTCGTCCGCTTGAAGTAACGGAATCCGCGGGATTCGGTTCGAGCCCAACACGGCCCACCATTTACCCCGGCTTTCAGCCGGGCTAAATG
>JABDRN010000047.1 GCA_013041745.1 Gammaproteobacteria bacterium | reverse complement strand
GCCATTAGCAGAGATAGCACCGCATCTGAAACACCCTGAAACCGGTGTCAGTTATGCCGATATATGGTCTGCATTTGACAAGTCAAAACAGAGCCTCAAACCCATCGATTTCTCTTTTTAAATATTTTTACGTGAAACCATGAGCCTGGACTCCATCCCCTGTGACCTGTTTGTTGATATATCCGGTGCCGATTGCGCACTGCCTTCTTCCAAGTTGAATGATGCACTTGAAGTGTTGTTGCCGGGGCAGACGCTGATGGCGGTGTCAGGAAAGCAGGCGTTGCTCAGTGATATCCCGGCATTCTGTGCTCAGCATGGCCTGCAGATGCTCGATAGCGGTGAGATGGATGATATGGTTTATTTCCTGATCAGGTCGACAGCTGAATGACCTGCTGGCTGAGTTTCAGAATTTTGATATTTCTTACTGTTCCACCTTCTCTGCAAGAAACTCGATCATATGCTTGACCTTCTGTGGTACAAACTTACGTTCCGGGTAGATCGCATGAATGTCATAGGCTGTCGGCCTGTATTCTGGCAGGATGGTTTTTAGACGCCCCTGTCTGATGTCATCACGAACAAACCATTCACAGATGACTGATATACCAAGCCCTTGCAGGACGCCATCCCTGACCGCATCGGGGCTATTAGCCTTCAGGCAGCCGTTTACGCGAACCGATTCATCACCTTTCTGCGTACTGTTGAAGAACCACAGGTCGGGTGATTTTTGCAGTGAATGGATCAGGCAGTTATGCTTTACCAGGTCAGCCGGTTTTCTCGGTCGGCCATGTTTCACCAGGTATTCCGAACTGGCAACCACGACTCGAGCTGTGGTGCCTATCTTCCTGGCGATCAGGGTCGAATCCTCCAGCGGGCCAATGCGGATGGCAAGGTCGATGCCTTCTTTCACCAGGTCGATATAGTCATCGTCGTATAGCAGGTCGACTTTGATGTCAGGATATACTCTGAAGAATTCATTGAGGTGAGGCAGGATACAGGTACGACCGAAAGCGGCGCTGGTTGAGATACGCAGGTTACCGGTGGGTTTGATCTTGCCTTTGCCAACACTGGCCTCGGCCTCCTGAAAATCATTGAGGATGCGGATGCAGTGATGGTAATACTCTTTGCCAGCTTCTGTCAGCTGGATCGAGCGCGTACTGCGATTGAGTAACTTGGTACCAAGACGTTCTTCCAGTGCAGCGATATGTTTGCTCACGGTAGACTGAGACATATTTGTTTCGCGAGCCACGGCAGAGAAATTCTTCGCCTCTACGACACGCCTGAATACAGCCATGCTATGCATTACATCCATGCTGGTCCCCCGTTGGATGAGCCATTTTCTGTAACCTGATGTATTCATTCCTGAATGGAATAAATAACATAACAGGCTAACTGTTTGCTTACACTACAAGATTAGTCCATGGTGTTCGTAATGTGAATTGAAATCATACCGTCGATAACTTAATAATTACAGTCCCATCAGGTACACTGCCTGTTATGCACAGGCGGTTTTTCTTAGTGATGCTGTTTTTATCATTCGGTTCTGTATCCGCAGAACAGTATGGCAGCGAGCCGTTTAATTCCGGCTGGCAGGTCAGTATTGATAATGACCTGTGGACGGGACAAAGCCTCGACAGGGATTATACCGGCGGGCTGGCACTGACCCTGTCCGGCAAGCGTGCGCAGGATTACCTGGTCTCAGTTGATTCTCTGCGTGCGGGTATCGATGGTCTGCTGGCGTTTCCTGGTCTGTACGAGGCCTCGCCATATATGTCATTCCACAGCCAGCAGTACGGTATGACATTATTTACTCCTGATGATATCGAAAGCACAGCACCAGTGTACGATGACCGGCCTTATGCCAGTCTGTTCTTTATCTCCAATACAGAATTCACTGTCGTACCGAGCAGAGACAGGGCCTACGTGTCAATTCTCACGATAGGCATCCTCGGGCTGGACCTTGCCAAAGACGTTCAGAGTGCTCTGCATAGTCTTACCGATTCGGATACGCCCAACGGATGGTCTTACCAGGTCTCTTCCGGTGGCGAGCCTACGGCGATGCTGACCTATGGAGTACAGAATAATATCTATTCATCAAAACATCAGCAATTGAAACTGGAGTATGAAGGCAACCTGGGTTTTATCACTGATGTCAACGCGGGCTTCAGCTGGCGCTGGGGCCGGATTAACTCACCATGGTGGGCCTTCAATCCATACCAGGGCAAATACATAAAACAGTCGATGCCGGTTTTCTCCAGCAACAAAGATGATGAGTTCTACCTATGGGCAGGGGCACGGCTTAATCTGCGAATATATAATGCCCTTCTGCAGGGGCAGTTCAGGCATAGCGAGGTGACGGTGAGCAGTAGCGACATGCAGCGCCTGGTTGCTGAGTACTGGTTTGGTGCAACCATGGAGTTCGCTAAGAAGTATTACTTAAGCGTGTTGCTGCGAGGCCATACTGAAGAATTCAAAGGACCAAGTGCGAGGAGTGCTGCCTGGGGCGGCGTGGTGTTCTCAAGGGTATACTGAGCGGAGCATGCTGTATAATCGCTGAAAAATCGATTTCTAATTACTTTGTGATAAATGTGATGAAAAGACTGTTTCTATTATCTCTGTTGCTATTTACATTCTCACTTTCTGCGCAGGTTGTCGCCGATGATATGACAGATATGGCGGCGATGTCAGACAAACTTAAAGTAGTGAACAAAAAACTTAGCAGGGGCGATTTCGAAGGTGATGACCTGGTCAAGTGGACCAAGCTGAGCATCAAGATGAAAAGTTCAGCATCGCTGTGTGTGTCAAACAGTGAAGCTGCCCTGCTTGACCTTAAATCGGTAATCGAAGGCCTTGGCGAGGCAGTTAAAGGTGAAGATGCAGAGGTTACGAAAAAAAGAAAGGCCTATGAGAAAGAGAAAGAAGAACTGGATAAGACGCTGGCCAAGTGTAACCTTTATATAGCCAGTAGTACCGAGGTTGCCAACCTCATCAGTGATGCTGAAAAATCCTATTTCAAGCAAAAATACCTGGTCAGAAGTCCGCATATCATCGACCTGGTCGTAACATACCTGAAAGACCCGTTTGCGATCCTGCAGGGCTCGGGTGAATTTGTAATCAAGAAATCAGGGATCCGTGAGATTGATGCCCTCGACGTCCTGCTGAGTATCGTGGCTGTCGTCGTTTCGGTATTGATCGGTATCTGGCTTCGCAGGAAACTGCTGCGGCTCGAGAGCAGGCACCACTGGAAGGATGACTTTTCTGAAAACCTGGCTAGAGCGCTTCTTACTACGCTGTCCTGCTCGATGCCGTATCTACTCGGCTCTTTAGTCGCGGCGATAATATCGGTCGTTATAACGATGGAAGTGGAAGAGACTCCATTCATAACAGAGCTCTTTATCGGGTTACTGATCTTCTTCCTGGCGACTACGACGATACGTCTATTGTTCTCGCCGTACCCGCCAGCGAAGCGCTTTATATCGTTTTCACCGCACATCGCAGAAGCACTGGCAAGGCGGCTCAGGGTGCTGGCGATCCTCGGCCTGCTCGGATACCTGGCCTTCTATACCGTATTTTCGGAAAGTATCATCGAATCAAACCTGTTGCTGATGCGAAATATATATTCACTGTTTATCGTGCTCAACCTGGTATGGACGCTGCAGGTGATCATCGCATCTCCGAAATTGCCCAAGCTGCGTTATCTTTCGATGCTGGTTATCGTGGCTGTTCTGGCATCGCTGGCCGCTGAATGGATGGGGTACAGGAACCTCGCTTTTAGCAGCAGGCGCATCATCGTCTTGTCTTTCGTCGCGTTCATGATATTTATCGGAGTCGCAAAAATATTCAGAGATCTGTACGACGCGGTCGATGCTGGCAGCTATTCATGGTGCCGTCGTCTTCATGACACGCTGGGGGTCGAGCACGGACAGAAGGTTCCCGGGCTGATCTGGATAAGGCTGACTACGACTATACTGATATGGGGTTCGTTCACTGCCCTGCTGATATACTCATGGGATTATAGCGGTGGTATGATCGAGCAGATCAGGAGCTATGTGGTCAATGGATTTGATATCGGTAACTTTCGTATCGTTCCGGGTCGTATCTTATGGGCGCTGCTGATATTCGGCAGTATCGTCATCCTCTCCAGCTGGGTGCGTTCACAGATGGAAAATCAATGGCTGAAGATGACGACCATGGGTCAGGGTGCAAGGGATGCCATGGTGACCATTACCGGTTACATCATGTTCCTTATAGCACTGCTGGCCGGTATGTCAGCAGCAGGCTTTGATTTTGGTAATATCGCTATCATAGCTGGCGCCTTATCGGTCGGTATCGGTTTTGGACTACAGAATATCGTCAATAACTTTGTTTCAGGTTTAATCCTCCTGTTCGAGCGTCCGGTTAGAAAAGGCGACTGGGTGGTGGTTAATGGCACAGAGGGTGTGGTGAAAGATATACAGATACGTTCTACACGAATAGAAACATTTGACCGCTCCGATGTCATCGTGCCGAACTCAGAACTGATTTCCAACCAGGTGACTAACTGGGTATTATCTAGCAGCAGCGGTCGTGCCGTCATTCCCGTCGGTGTCGCTTATGGCACCGATACCGAGCTCGTACGTGACACCCTGTTGAAGGTTGCAGAAGAAAGTGATGATATCGCCAAGACCAGTTATCTGCCAAAACCAATCGTACTGTTTCGCGAATTTGGTGATAGTTCTTTAAACTTCGAATTGCGTGTTTTCCTGCATAATGTAGATAGCCGTCTGAGTGTCATCAGTGATCTGAATTTCGCCATCGATAAGGCGTTCAGGGAAGCCGGTATAGAGATACCGTTCCCGCAGCGTGATTTGCATGTCAGGAGTCTGCCTGATAACTTTGATCAAAATAACGATAAAGAAAGAGAGAGTTAAAATGGTTTCTGGATTTATAAAACTACCTGCTAAGTTGGCTTGTGTAGCGCTGTTATCGATGTCAGCGGTATCATGTGTAACAGAAACTGTTGAGTCTCCTGGTTCTATGAGGTTCTCTGATACAGCCGTGATCGCTGTTCAGGATCCGAATATCTTCGTCAGTAAAGGTTCAACTTTCGCATGGTTGCCTGAAGCGGTTCGTTTCTATGAGGATGAGCGCCTGCAGAGCGCACCGGTCAAGTCATTGATCGAAAAAGAGATCATGAAGAACATGCTCGCCAAGGAGAT
This sequence comes from Gammaproteobacteria bacterium, assembly GCA_013041745.1. GTDB lineage: Bacteria > Pseudomonadota > Gammaproteobacteria > SZUA-229 > SZUA-229. The sequence goes on along the minus strand of JABDRN010000047.1, from coordinate 17,829 downwards.
GGTCCTGGTCGAGTCAGTTAATGGGGCCAGGTATGCCATCGCATATACCGCTGCGCTGGAGTCATCGCTCGACGATAGCGCTATAATCCGACAATTCGGATTGCTGCCAGGCAATTCTCAGGTGCCTAAAGATGACTCTAGTGTAGAGAAAGGGACCCTGGTCATCTATGTATTCGAGAATAAGAGTAATGATGTCGTCTGGCGTTCAGCAGCGCAGGTCGGCGTCAAGTTTGATACCTCGGCTGAAGAGCGAAAACAGCGTGTCGAGCGAGTACTGGCAGAGATGTTTCAAACATTCAAAGTGGTGGAATAGTCCTGCTGGCAGTGGCTGGCTGCAGCTCATAGCTACTGACGGATCGTTAGTGTCTGTCCTTTCTGAATGATCTCGAGATGTTTCAGGAAATTCATACCAAGCAAGATCTCCTGACCGGTTATGTTGGTCAGGATAGTCGCATTTAAATCGTACAGCGCGATATCTCCGATCGCGACCCTCTCCAGGCGCGTACGATATGCGCGGGTATTGCCGTTGGCAGTCTTAACATAAACAGCTCTGCCTTTTTCAAGACCTATCTCATTAGCAATCGATTCAGGTATAGCGATGTCGGTAGCCCCAGTATCCAGAAGAAAAACGACATCGCTTCCATTGATGGTGCCATTTGAAACATAGTGGCCGTAGACATTGCGCTGCAGCATGATTTCTTTCTGGTATCCATCCATCGTGGTGACGATGTTCTGATTAGGGTTACTACGCTTTGATATCAGGTAATCAAAAACCCCGAACATCATCGCCAGGAAGATGATCCAGGCGATGACAGTCATGCCCATGCCGGCACGTGAGATGAAGTCGCGTTGTTTACCTTTTTCCTGCATCGTTCTGTCAAGCAGCTATATCAGTCTTCCAGTTCGATCTTGATGATGGTGCCATCAGCCGCTATCTCGATCTCGTATTCTTTGCCGTTGATCAGTTTACCTTCGAGCTCATAGATGACGGTATCATCTTTTGTTTCTTTTTCGGCCTCGCTCAGGGAGATACCAGGTAAGGTGTTTTGCACGATAGTAATGATGTTCGCAGGCACTTCCGATAACGGCACTTCGACCTCGTTGCTTTTGTCTGAGCATGCACTTAAAGCGATCGCAGAAGATAATACGATGACTGATAACTTTGTGCTTGAATTCATTCTATTCTCCTGGATTTCATATTTCAGATATTGACATTGCGTCCGCCATCAACGGCGATCATCTGTCCGGTGATGTAATGGGCGTCGCGGACTAAAAACAAGATTGTCTTAGCTATATCTATGGGGTCGCCGGGCTTTTTTAAAGTGGTCCGCTCAAGGATCATTGATTTAGTATGTTCCGGCATTTCATTGTCAGGCCATAATATAGCGCCCGGTGCCACACTGTTGACACGGACTTCGGGGCCAAGTTCCTTTGCCAGGGACATGGTGAGCATGACCAGGCCGGCTTTGGCTGCGCAGTAAACCGGATGGTCTTTCATCGGCCGTTGGGCATGTACATCGGTCATATTGATGATATTGCCTTCGACCTGTTTCAGATACGGTGCCGCTGCCTGGGCCAGGAATAGTGGTGCCTTGAGGTTGCTGTTGAGCAGGTTGTGCCAGTCATCGAGTGTAATACTGCCCACCGGAGTAGGGTAAAAGCTGGAGGCATTATTGACCAGTACATCGAGCCGATTCCAGCACTGGTATGCCTCTTCTATCAGGTGGTTGTATATGGTCTCATTATTAAGGTCTCCCTGTATGACTTTAGCCGAATCAGCACGTTCTCGATTGAGTTCTGCTGCCAGGGTATCGGCCGCTTCTCGTGATAAACGGCAATGTATGATGACGTTATAACCTGCTTGATGCAGGGTATGTGTGGTTACCGCGCCTATACGTTTGGCACCACCGGTTATCAATACGGTTTTTCCAGAGGTGGTGCCTTTATTTATGTTATTTGCGTTAGAATTGTCCATTGTCGTGCATCGTTATTTATTTCGTTGCAGCTATACTCTCATATAATACGATGTGGTTGAACCTTTGAAGAATAGTGATATTCAAGCACTTGCTGAACCAGATAACGAAGCAAAGAAGCGCAGCAGTCTGTTGACTGGATGTATAAAGCAGGCATGCAACGATGCGGGCGGCTGGATACCTTTCTCTGAGTTTATGAAAATCGCCCTCTATGAACCGGGTCTTGGCTATTACAGTGGTGGCCTGCAAAAGTTCGGACAGAAAGGTGATTTTATAACTGCTCCCGAGGTCTCGGTATTTTTTGGTCAGTGTCTGGCGAATCAGCTGAAAGAAATTATTCAGAATTTTAAAAAAGTTTCAGATGACGAGGTAGTTGTTATAGAGTTCGGTGCGGGCAGCGGTGTACTGGCAGTGGATATCCTGCTCGAGCTTGAGAAGCTGGGTTCACTGCCGGACAAGTACCTGGTATTAGAATTGAGCGCCGAATTACAGCATCGGCAAAAACAGACCATCAAACAAAAAGCTCCACATCTATTTGCGAGGGTAGAGTGGCTGGATCAGCTGCCCGACGGTCTGGCTAATGCTGTGGTTGTTGCAAATGAAGTACTCGACGCGATGCCGGTAGAATGTTTCAGGATTCCTGATACAAAGGGCAATCATCATGTCGAAACGCTAATGATTACAGTGCAAGGAGAAGCTCTAGTTTCAAAGTATATCGCTGTGGATAATGCTGCAGCTGAAAAGATCAGCTCAATCAAGCAGCGCAGCGAGATAGATTTTCCTGCAGGTTATCGTTCTGAATATAACCCGGCAATTCGAGGTTGGCTCTCTGCCCTGGAAGATGAAATAGAGCGCGCGGTAATCTTGCTTATAGACTACGGCTACAATGAGGTTGAGTATTACCATCCGGATCGAACGGCCGGTACCCTGATGTGTTATTACCAGCATAAGGCGCATGATGACTTTTCCTGGTGGCCGGGGCTGCAGGATATAACGGCTTTTGTGAATTTTACCGATGTTGCTTATTGCGCGGTAGATATGGGTATGCCGGTATCGGGATATACTACGCAGGCTGCTTTTTTACTGGCTAATGGTTTGTCCGAGCTGCATGCATCTCAGGTGACTGATGATGTACAGCAGCAGATAAAACTGTCACAGCAGATAAAAACATTGACGCTGCCATCAGAGATGGGTGACCGTTTCAAGGTGATGGCGTTGACGAAGAATTATGAAGAGCCGTTGCAGGGTTTTTCGATGCTGGATTTAAGAAATCGATTGTAGCAGCGGAATCTTGTTCCGCCACCAGCCTGTAAGATAATAAAATCGCGGAACAAGATTCTGCCCCTTATATAATTATAAAAGGTATTACGTGGATATTTTACAGATTATCATTTTAGCACTGGTCCAGGGATTGACCGAGTTCCTGCCGATTTCGAGTTCAGCGCATCTGATCCTGGTGCCTTATATAACTGACTGGCCAGACCAGGGGCTGGCATTTGATGTTGCGGTACATGTCGGCACGCTGACTGCCGTGGTGCTGTATTTCAGAAAAGAAATCAAAGTCATGTTTTTCGCGTGGATCGATTCGCTAAAAGGTAAACATTCAGAAGACAGCAAGCTGGCGTGGGCAGTGCTCGTAGGGACGATCCCGGTGGGGCTTGCCGGTTTATTGTTCAAGGATATCATAAGTGATCACTTGCGCACGCCGTTGGTGATCGCTGCGACTACCATCATCTTTGGTCTGTTACTGGGTTACTCGCACTGTTCCGGCAAGCGGCAGCGTGATGAACACTCGCTTACATGGAAAGATATCATCGTGATCGGGTGTGCGCAGGCGATCGCATTGATTCCAGGAACTTCTCGTTCGGGCATCACTATCACGGCAGGTTTGCTGATGGGTTTAACTGCACAGGCGGCTGCACGTTTTTCATTTTTATTATCCATACCGGTCATTGTTCTGGCAGGTGGTGTCGAAACCATGGATTATCTTGCGGTTGCTAGCATCGATGATATGAATGACCTGATCATCGGTGCACTGATTTCGGCGGTGAGTGCATTCCTCTGCATCCATTACTTTTTGATCCTGTTAGATCGTATCGGTATGACACCGTTTGTGATCTATCGTTTACTGCTCGGCATTATCCTGCTATTGCTGTATGCCTAGGGTGTGGTACTGATGTTATCTTCTGAATCTTTTCCTGCTCTTAAGTTGCGAGCGGTGTGGCTCGCTGTGGGTTATTCTCTGATTGCCGTGATTGTTATCCTGTCGTTGACCAGCAGCCCCATCGACACAGGCCTGGATTTCCCGTACCAGGATAAGTTGTATCATATGTTGGCTTATTTCAGTTTGATGTTCTGGTTCGCACAGATCTATCACGACCGAATCAAAAGAAACCTGATGGCAGTAATGTTCATACTGATGGGTGTGCTGCTTGAATATCTGCAAGGTTTTGACCCGAACAGGTATTCTGAGTTTGCTGACATGCTAGCGAACTCGATGGGTGTATTGCTGGGCCTGTTACTTGCTCTGACTGGAGCGAAAAACTTTCTGCTAAAGTTCGAGCGGATTTTTCACTGATTTAAGAATAATTTTTTTTCAGATCTGTCACGGCGTCGATGCGAGCTTCTTTTATCTTGTTGGCGAGTGCCATGTTTTCATAACCGAGCTCTCGTAACCCACTGATGTCGACATCTTTACTGACGACCAGTGCCTGCCTGAAAAAATCACCCTGTGGAAAAACTTTATTTTCATAACCGGGTCTGCCGCGTGCATCTGCCTCACTGGCGAGCAGGAATTTTTCAAAACGATCAGGCTTTCGATAAGCATCCAGTTGTTCCAGTGTTTTTATCACCGTTGCAGGTTTAAGTTCCAGGGCGCGGTGATAATGCAGGTGATAACGAGCCGTGCGTTCGGCGAGGTCCCGGTATTCGTTCGGTATGCGTAAGCGCTGACAGACTTTTTTTACTATTTCTGCGCCGCGTGCTTCGTGTGCGATGTGGCGCGGCCACTCTTTCCTGGGTGTGGTGCACTTGCCCAGATCATGGAGCAGGGCGGCAAACCTGACATCGGTTTCATCACTCAACAGGCAGGCCTGTTGCAGTACCATCAGAGTGTGGATGCCACTATCGATCTCAGGATGATGTTCTTCGGGTTGCGGCACGCCGAACAGGCAGTCCAGTTCTGGCAGTATGCGTTTCAGGGCGCCACAGTCTCGTAAGCTGGTGATAAATGCACCGGGTGTTCTCTCTGACAGCGCTTTTTTCATCTCCTGCCAGACGCGTTCCGGTACCAGGGCATCGACCTCGCCAGCAGTTACCATGTCTTTCATCAGGTCCATGGTCTCTTGCGCGATGCGAAAACCGAGGTGAGCATAGCGTGCCAGGAAACGCGCGATACGTAATATACGAACGGGATCTTCTAAAAAAGCATCAGAGACATGGCGCAGTATTTTATCCTCTATGTCGGCGATGCCATTATAGGGATCGATGTATTCACCGCTCTCATCTTTGGCGATGGCATTGATGGTCAGGTCACGGCGTACCAGGTCGTCTTCCAGTGTTACCTCGGGCGAGGCGTGTACTTCAAATCCCTTGTAGCCAGCCGCTGTCTTTCTTTCGGTACGGGCCAGTGCGTGCTCTTCTTTTGTCTGTGGATGCAGGAAAACCGGAAAGTCTTTGCCTACCTGCTGGTAGCCGGCAGCCAACATATCGTCCACGGTGGCACCGACGACGACCCAGTCTCTTTCTTTGTATGGATAACCCAGTATTTCATCACGTACTGCGCCACCGACGAGATATGTTTTCATCTTGCTATCTTACCCGTAAACTAAGGTAAGGAAAAAACATAATCATCAATCGAATATTGTCTGAGAAAAATCTTCGTGAGGTAGATATGCATATACCTTGGTATGTAGCAGCATTAGCTGCAGCGATAACATGGGGAATCTATTACCCGCTCGTCGATATGGCGCTAAAACGTATCTCATTGTACAGCGTCATACTGTTGAGCATGATACCTGTGTTGCTGGCCATGCCGCTGTTTATAAAAACCGTCAGTAATGATATCGAAACGGTAAAAACCTTACCCGCATCAGAGCAATGGGTGATCGCTGTGCTCGGCCTGATCGGTCTGTTTGGTGAAGTGATGGTTTATATGGCGATAACGGGTAAGAACGCCACGCTGGCCAGTTTGATCGAGATGACGTACCCGGTGTTCGTGGTTTTATTTGCCTATATCTTTTATCGGCACATGCATGTCACAGCCAGTGTTCTTATCGGCGGCCTGATGATCCTGGTCGGTGCAGGACTCATCATCTATAACAACCAATAAAAAAAGCTTCCTCAAGACAAGCCGAGAAAGCTTTATATGTGAAAAAATTACCTGAGAGCTATTTCATCGCTGCCTTTGCCGCAGACAGTGCGACACCGGTATTGATGTCAGCACCCATATCCGCCATTACTGCTTCCAGAGCTGACAGGCAGAGGAAGATGTTTTCGGCACGTGAGCTGTGGCCCATGAGACCGATGCGCCAGACCTTTCCAGCCAGGGCTCCCAGGCCTGCGCCGATCTCCAGGTTGAACTCATTGAGTAGACGCGAACGGACTTCGGCTTCATCGACACCATTCGGAACGGTGACCGAATTAAGTTGTGGCAGGCGAGAATCTTCTGCGACGATGAATGATAAACCCATAGCTTCAAGACCGGCACGTAAAACCATGTGGTTGTCTAAATGACGAGCCCATGAATTTTCCAGGCCTTCATCCTGCAGCATGACCAGTGATTCATGCAATGCATATAGAGCATTGACAGGTGCGGTATGATGGTAAGCGCGTTTTGCATTTGGTCCCCAGTAGCCCATCACCAGGTTGGTGTCGAGGAACCAGCTCTGTACTTTTGACTTTCGAGTGGTGATGGCTTCGACGGCACGGTCGCTGAAACTTACCGGTGAGATGCCTGGTGTACATGAGAGACATTTCTGCGTACCCGAATAGATGGCATCGATCTCCCAGTCATCCACTCTCAATTCGCTGCCAGCCAGTGAGGTTACAGCATCCACCAGTACCAGGGCATCATGATGATGGGCGATGGCACTTAGTGCTTCAGCATCGGAGCGTGCGCCGGTCGATGTTTCCGCATGCACGAATGCCAGTAATTTTGCATCAGGATTGGCTTTGAACGCATCTTCGACTTTCTGCGGATCGACCGGCTTGCCCCAGTCGTCTTCGACCATGACAGCCACTGCGCCGCAACGCTCTGCGACTTCTTTCATGCGGCCGCCAAAAACACCGTTCTGACAGATGATCACCTTGTCGCCATGCTCGAGGATGTTCTGGAATGTGGCCTCCATGCCGGCTGAGCCGGGTGCAGACACTGGTATGGTGAGCTGGTTCTTGGTCTGAAAGGCATATTGCAGCATCTGCTTCACTTCATCCATCATGCCGACGAACGCAGGGTCGAGATGGCCGATACAGGGCCGAGCCATGGCACCGGTGACACGAGGGTGTACGTCAGAAGGGCCGGGGCCCATCAGGGTGCGTACTGGCGGATTGAATGAAGTGATGCTCATGTTTTAGACCTTATTACTTAATAGAATGTGGGGCGCTATTCTGCCAGAAATAATATTTTTCAACTACCCGAAAGAAATTGTGTCATTGAGAGCGCGGAAAAGAACAGGTTTTGTTACGTTATTGCGAGGCACGAAGCAATCTCATGCAGAGCGCACGGTTACTTATAGAGATTGCGGCGCTGTGCTCGCAATGACGGTTATTTGATTTCTCGGCATTTACACACCTCGACAACTGCTAGAATTTGCCCCTGAGTTCGACCACTTGCATCCATGGCGTTGTTACTTACGACCGTCCTGCCTTAATCCGTGGTAAAAATGCTTTTAGATTTATGAGGCGAGATGTTCATCGATGACTTCGAGCCAGTGTTTTACCGGAACCGTGGCCTTGCTCGCCATATGCATCTGGCAGCCGATATTGGCTGTGGCGATGATATCGGGCTGGCAGCTTTGCAAGCTGGATAATTTATTGTCCAGCAGTTGTTGTGATAGTTCTGCCTGCAGGATCGAGTAAGTGCCTGCCGAACCGCAACATAGGTGCGGGTCCACTACTGGGGTGAGAGTAAAGCCGACCTTGCTTAAAATTTTCTCGACCACGCCGTTCAGTTTCTGTCCGTGCTGCAGGGTGCAGGGGCTATGGAAAGCAACTTTGATCTCTTCATTGCCGAGTACTATGGTGCTCAGATCTTCATCACGTAATATCTCACTGACATCTTTTGCCAGTGCACTGACTTTTTTCGCCTTATCTGTATACTGTGGATCGTGTTTGAGTAATTCGGCGTAGTCCTTTACAACGGTGCCGCAGCCACTGGCAGTGATGATGATTGCTTCGACGCCCTGTTCGACCTCAGATTCGATATAGGGCCACCAGGCATCGATATTGCGGCGCATGAAATCCAGGCCTTCTTCAGCAGCGGACAGATGGTGACTAACGGCGCCGCAGCAGCCTGCATCCGGGGCAGATATCAGTTCGATACCCAGTTTCTGTAATATACGCGATGCAGCCTGGTTCGTCTGTGGTGTTACCACTGACTGCACACAGCCCTGCAGTACCAGCATCTTGCGTTTACTCGTGATGTTTTCTGTGCCTGCGGATGACAGCGGGACGGGTAATTTGCGTTTCAGCGTCGCCGGCAGTAACGGTCGAAACAGCAGTCCCAGCTTGTAAAACCGGGCAAAACGCCGTGGGTAAGGCACGATTTTTCGCAGCAGTATTCTCGTTACCGTTTGCAGCAGATTACGCGGTACTTGCTGATCGACTATCTCGCGGCCGATCTCAACCAGCCGGCCATAGCGCACGCCGGAAGGACAGGTGGTCTCACAGGAGCGGCAGGTCAGGCAGCGGTCGAGATGGCTCTGTGTCTTGCTGCTCAGCTCATTGCCCTCCAGTACCTGTTTGATCAGGTATATCCTGCCGCGCGGGCTGTCCAGTTCATCGCCCAGTAACTGGTAGGTAGGACAGGTCGCGGTGCAGAAACCACAGTGCACGCAGGAGCGCAGGATGGCCTCTGCATCCATGATGTCAGGGTTGCTGAGAAACTGTTCGCTGATATTAGTCTGCATGGTAGAACATAGTTACAGCTCGGGGTAAAGCTTACCGGGGTTCAATATGTTTTCAGGGTCAAACGCCTGTTTCAGGTTCTGATGGATGCGCATCAGCCCGGGCGTGAGCGGTTGAAAAACATTGTTGTCTCCATCATGCCGGAATAAAGTGGCATGGCCGTCCAGCTCGGCGACGGCATACTGTATCGTCTCTGCAGGAGCGTCGCTTTTTAACCAGCGCAAGGCGCCGCCCCATTCGTACAGGCAGTTATCCTCGTTATAGTCTGCCGGCAGTCCGAGCGATACCGTATCTGAAGCCAGCGATATCCGCCATAACGGTTTCTCCTCGGTGAAGAAGTCCAGCCTTTGTTCTCTCAGCTGCTGCCAGTACTGCTCGGCAGCTGTCACGGTCTCGCCAGAGATGGTGTCGACGGCAGCCTTCACTGCTTCAGTTGCGCCCGACAGGCGAACGCGCAGAGTTGAATCATGGTAACTACTCGCGGAGAGCGGTAATGGCGTCTGTGACCATGCATGCATTCTGTCCAGTGCCTCGGCTGCTGTGCACTGAAACAGCTGAGTGCTTTCCATCTCTGCAACTGGCAGCACTTTTAATGATACTTCCAGTAATATGCCCAGGGTGCCCATGGCGCCGGCCATCAGTCGTGAGACATCATAACCGGCGACGTTTTTCATCACCTCGCCACCGAAGCTGAGTATTTCACCTTTACCGTTGATTATTTTGCAGCCCAGTAGAAAATCCCTGGCAGCGCCTGTATAGGCGCGACGTGGTCCGGACAGATTGCAGGCGATGGTGCCGCCGATAGTTGCGTTATCGGAAAAAGCGGGTGGCTCGAACGGCAGCATCTGGCCGTTTTCTTCGAGCAGTTTCTCAATCTCTCGTAACGGGGTACCGGCTCGGGCCGTGATCACGAGCTCTGTCGGCTCGTAGTTGAGCACACCGCGGTGGCCAGATACATCGAGGATTTCAGCAGAAGCCGCACGTGCATCGCTACGACCATAGAAAGCTTTGCTGTTGCCGGCGAAGATAGACAGGGCCGCCTTTCGCTCGAAGGCATGCTGTACCTGTTGCTGTAATTGCTGACTTATATCAGAGTTCATTACCGTATTGCTGTCTTCGTTTCAGGGATGTGTGGTTAATGCTGGATTGCCTAAAATCTTTCCAGTTCAGGAAATGGCAACTCGCCTTTATGTACGTGCATGGCGCCAAATTCAGCGCAGCGATGCAAAGAGGGTACGGCCTTGCCCGGATTCAACAGCCCATCGGGGTCAAATGCGGCTTTTACAGCATGGAATTGTTGCAGTTCGAGGCTGTTGAACTGTACACACATCTGGTTGATCTTTTCCATGCCGACACCATGTTCGCCGGTAATGGTGCCGCCGACCTCGACGCATAACTCCAGGATCTTGCCGCCGAACTCTTCGGTACGCTCCAGTTCTCCCGGTATGTTTGCATCGTACAGGATCAGCGGGTGAAGGTTGCCGTCGCCAGCATGGAATACATTGGCTACCGGCAGCTCATACTCAGCAGAAAGATCTGCCATGGCTTTCAATACCTGTGGCAGCTGCTTGCGTGGAATGGTGCCATCCATACAGTAATAGTCAGGTGATAGTCTGCCCACCGCCGGGAATGCCGCCTTGCGGCCCTGCCATAAAACCTGGCGCTCGGCTTCGTCTCTCGCGGTGCGTACTTCGCTAGCACCGCTCTGCTTTAAAACTTCACGCACCTTTAAGATGTGTTGCGATACTTCTTCATTGGTACCATCGAGTTCGCACAGTAATATCGCCTCGGCCTGTAACGGGTATCCGGCATGTACAAAATCCTCAGCAGCCCGGATAGCGAGCTTGTCCATCATCTCCAGGCCGCCGGGAATGATACCGGCAGCGATGATATTACCCACTGCTTCACCAGCTTTGACCACGTCATCGAAAGCTGCCAGTATGACCTGCGCACGTTCCGGTTTAGGCAACAGTTTAACAGTGACTTCGACGATGACACCCAGCATGCCCTCGGAGCCGGTCATCAGTGCCAGCAGGTCATAACCCGCGCTATCGAGCCCGCTGCCGCTGATCGTCAGCAGCTCGCCATCGATGGTGATGATCTTCAGCTGCTGAATGTTGTGTACTGTCAAGCCATACTTCAGGCAATGTACGCCGCCGGAGTTTTCTGCCACATTGCCGCCGATGGTGCAGGCGATCTGAGACGAAGGGTCGGGTGCGTAGTACAGGCCGTACTGGTCGGCGGCCTGTGAGATAGCGAGGTTGCGCACACCGGGCTGTACTGTTGCGATGCGTCTTTTAGGGTTGATATCGATGATGTTTGTGAATTTTGCCAGGCTGAGAAGTACTCCCTGTTCATGGGGCAGGGCACCTCCAGAAAGTCCGGTGCCGGCACCGCGGGCGACCACCGGGACCCGGTACTGGTGGCACAGGGTCAGGATCTGCTTCACCTGCTCGATGGTTTCAGGCAATACCACGACCAGCGGTATCGCACGATATGCAGACAGGCCGTCACATTCGTAAGGCTTTAAATCTTCTTTTTCGAACAGCACAGAGTCGAGAGGAATGATCTGTTGCAAGGAATCGATCAATGCATCGCTGCTTATTTCGGGTGTGGTTTTATCAGGACTGTGCATTACTGTGCGACATCAATATTACTTATATTTTAATACATGCTGGATGTTATCCCATAAACTGGATTCATACAGCTTGATTTGACAGTTTAACTGCAGAGTTTTGTCGTACTCGGCTGAATTGGTGGTCTAACCTCGTTGTGATCCTTGTCTGGGCGCCTCATCACGCATATTTCCGGGGAAGAATGCGAGCGGCATGCTTAGATAAGCGCTGATGGCTACCGGAACATCTAACTAGATGTCTGTGGTTATCTCTTCGTCATAAAATATTTTTGAACTGAGCGTCAGGAATGACGTCTACTTTTCAAGATGAAATATTGCTGCAGCTTGCAGGTTATTATTTATCAGGGTGCGTGATAAATAGCATGATAGAATTCGTCGCAAAATATCAACATAACAAGCTTAATTATAATAGAGGTATCTTTCCACATGCTACGTAAGGCATTGATAATAACAACACTACTTATACCATTTAATAACGCTTCAGCCGGGGCCATTGATTTTCGAGTAGGATCGGACATGGCTGAACTTACCTTTTTTACGCAAAACGCATCATTCGGTTATGGCGGAGCTGATATAGGCGTCGGGGTTTTATTCAACGAATACAATGATGTCATCGCAAACGGTTCCATATTAGTCAGTGGTAGTCCTGCGGGCGATGTTAAAGCCCTGCATTTTGGTGTCGGTGCGAAGTTATATGGCGGCGATATAAACGGTCCTGATAATGCGCCAGTCGATATCCAGGGCGGTGCGGTCGCCATCGGTGGTCAGGTCAGGTATGTTTTTCCGGGCAACGCGCCTCTGGCAGTGCTGGGTGAGGTCTTCTTTGCGCCTGAAGTGACCAGTATCTCTGAGTTCGATCGCTTGCTGGAATACCGTGTTGCATTAGAGCTTGAAGTGACACCTAGCGCACGAGCCTATATCGGCTACCGTATGATGGAGGTCAAGTTCGATGCTGCTGGTACCAGTGTTGATTACGAAGTCGACGACTCAGCGAATATCGGTGTGCGCTTTGAGTTCTAAAATTTAAAGATGACCATAGAAAAAGACGAGCCTGCACTCCGCAGCCCGTCTTATATGCCAATGGACTGGCAGTATTTCGCAAGGAGCCAGGGATGGCGGTGCCTGATAGCTAACATTTCGTTAACAGCTCATAGAAATGCAAGAATTGCAGAAGTTATTACAAATCATGGCCGATCTTCGTGATCCTGAAGAAGGCTGCCCCTGGGATATAAAACAGTCGTTTGAGTCGATCGCTGCCTATACGGTAGAGGAGGCTTACGAGGTTGCCGACGCTATCGAGCGTAAAGATATGGATGACCTGAAAAATGAACTGGGTGACCTGTTATTCCAGGTGGTATTTCATTCTCATATGGCTTCAGAGCTGAACCATTTCGCGTTTGTCGATGTGGTCAGGGAGGTAAGCGATAAGCTCGTCCGCCGCCATCCTCACGTGTTTGCAGAAAAAAGCAGTAAAACCGAAGCCGAGCTAAATCGCGACTGGGAACAGCATAAGAAAAAAGAGCGGGCTGAGAAGGGTGAAATGTCTGGAAGAAAGGGCTACCTGGATGGTGTGGCCAGTACGATGCCGGCATTGCGCTGGTCGGAAAAACTGCAAAACAGGGCAGCGCACCATGGATTTGACTGGGATGATATAGCACCTGTATTCGACAAGCTCAATGAGGAGATAGCCGAACTGAAAGCCGAGATCATCCACCGGGACAACCAGCGCAGGATCAGTGATGAGATGGGTGACATCCTTTTTGCCAGTGTCAACCTGGCGCGCCATCTGGATGTCAACCCTGAACAGGCGTTACGTGATTCTAACCGCAAGTTCATCTCGCGCTTCGAAGTCGTCGAGCAGCTGTTGCAAGAGGAAGGCAGGCAAATGGAAGATTGCAGTGTTGCTGAGCTTGAAGGCTACTGGGGAAAAGCTAAACAGCTAATCTCTTCCGCAAATGAACGCCAATAAACGCGAATACAAGCTATTAATGCTTGTCATTGCGAGTATGGTGCGACATGTACATCAGGCCACCGTGCAGTTTTCTGAAGAATCCCACGCTAAGTTCGCAATGACCTAAAAACATTGTTTTTAATTCGCGTTTATTGGCGTTCATTTGCGGAAAAACAACAAGCAAAAAAAAGGCCGCAATGAATGCGGCCCTTTTCCAAATGCGTTTTACTACTAGATGAACAGTGACTGTGTTGCGTCAGCTGATTCTTCGAAGTAAGTAGCTGCACCAACGAACTCACAGCCGTCGATGAATGCTTTTGGATCGTGGCCGAACAGCTCAACAGTCATCTGGCAGGCAAGGAATTTACATTCCGCTTCCTGGCAGAGCTCGCGCAGTTCGTCGATAGAAGCCACGCCGCAGTTGCTGATCGTCTTCTTCATCAGGCTGGTGCAGATTGGATCCATGAATGGCATGTTCCACATGACGTTAGGTACTTTAGGGCCGAAGTCGATGTTCTGTAACCATTTAGGTCCGAAGGGCATCTTCATCGGCATGTCTGGAGCAGCCATCGGAGTGATTTTCAATCCGCTGGTATCTTTCAACAGCAGGTTAAGACCATAGAATGTAAAGAATATAGAGACTTCCATACCTAAAGCAGCAGCAGTAGAAGCAAGAATGAATGGAGGATAAGCCCAGTCCAGGGTACCCTTAGTAGCGATAATGGTTAGTTTGCGATCAGCCATGTTTTTATCCTCAAGATAGTGTTTTTAAGACAGTCTTCTGACTATGTATAATTCTTAGGGTATAACCATACTCCTAAAGTATTGGCTTTTGCAAGTCTCTAAACTATTGTTTTTATGCGATTTGATTTGTATTAATTCTAAATGATGCTGCGAGTTAACCGAATTTAGGCGCTTTTCAGGTATTTATTCCAAAACGCGATAACTGTTATTCCGCAAGTGTTTTTCCAGCTCGGCTTGCCCTGTTATCGGGTCATGGCACTGCATACCGCTGCATGGGTACGCGATGTTGCTATCGGATGCTTTCTTGCCGCTGATTGAAATATGTGGTGTCTGATCAGCAGGAATATCATACACCAGGGTGAAGGGTAGATGATACTGTTGCGTGATCGAGATCCAGTCATCCTGGTTAGTTGAGCGGCTTCTGATAATAAGTATATTGGGTGGCGATAGGTATTCATTGAGAGCCGTTAGCAGTGCGCAATGCGAGACCGGGCTATGGCTGATCGTCGCCCAGGCCGATCTTAGAGCGTTTTCAGCAGCATCGATATATCTTTGATCGCCTGACAGGTAGCCCAGCCGGTTCAATGCGTAAACAGCGATCGCATTACCGGACGGGATGGCGTCATCGCTGAAGCTTTTTAATCGCTGGATGAGGGATTCGTGGTCATGACTGGTAAAGAAGAAGCCGCCATACTCCCTGTCTTCGAAATCTGACAACAGTCTATCTGCGAGTTGCAGCATCCATTCATATAGGTTGTTGTCCCACTGGCACTGTAACAGCTCCTGTAAGCCATATATAAGAAAAGCATAATCATCGATATAGGCCTTGAGTTTAGCTTCACCATTTTTATAACTCGCAAGCAGCCGGCCGTCTCGCCAACAGTGTTCTCTTAAAAAGTAAGCGGATCGTGATGCGGATGCTATATATTCGGGTTTGTCCAGCAGTCTGCCTGCAACAGACATGCCGTGAATCATCAACCCGTTCCAGGCGCATAGCACTTTTGTATCGGTGTCCGGGTGTACGCGCTTTTCACGAATATGGAACAGGTGGCGTCTGATCGATTTGAACTGCTTGTTTAGTTCTTCAGGATTCAGTCCGTTTTTATCAGCTAGTGTTTTTATCTGCTGGTAACCATGCAGGTGCCAGGCACCTTCAAAGTTGTCACTTTTATCGAGGCCGAAACGCTGCTTAAAGAGATCGATCACTACTGGTTCGATATCATTGCTTTTGATGTAGTCGTTAAGCAGGCTTGATATCTCCTCCTTGTGCCAGACAAAAAATTTACCTTCACTGCCCTCAGAGTCAGCATCCTGTGCAGAATAATAGCCGCCATCGGATGATTGCATCTCCCGTATCACCCAGTCGGCAGTCTCTACGGCAGCATCATAAAAGATCGCCTCGGCGTTTATCTTCCATGCCTGACTATATAGTGATAATAACGGCCCATTGTCATATAGCATTTTTTCAAAATGCGGGATCATCCATAGCTCATCGGTTGAATAGCGGCAAAAGCCGCCGCCAAGGTGATCGAAGATGCCGCCTTCCGCCATTTTTTCCAGGCTGAAAATAGCGCTATGAAGTATCCTTGGATCAGCGCGGTTCGATCGTCTGGTATGGCTCCAGTGTTTTAAAGCGAAGTCGATGATTGACGGGTGAGGGAATTTAGGTGCACCGCTGAAACCGCCATTGATACTATCGAACTGTTTCTCCAGCTGGTTGCGCGCGATATCGATGATCGCATGATTCAGTTCTGCACTCTCTGGTTTGGATGCCTGGTAGATTCGCTGATAGGTAGATTGCAAAGCATTTGACTGTTGCTCGATATCATTTTTTCTAGATTGCCAGATATCATTAATCTGTAGCATCAAATTCTTAAAGGCCGGCAGTCCATGCTTTGCTGTCGGCGGAAAATATGTTCCTGCAAAGATCGGCATATGTGTGTCAGGCGTTAAAAACACGGTCAATGGCCAGCCGCCAGGGCGCTCTGTAAGAAGAGAGTGAGCGGTTTGATAGATTTTATCAAGATCGGGTCGCTCCTCTTTATCTACTTTGATGTTTATGAATAGTTCGTTCATCACGTCAGCGGTATCCGGGTCCTCGAAAGATTCATGTGCCATAACATGGCACCAGTGACATGCTGAATAACCGATGGAGAGCAATATTGGTTTATCACTCTCTCTCGCGATAGACAGTGAGGTCTCGTTCCATGCCAGCCAGTGCACCGGATTGTCAGCGTGCTGCAACAGATAGGGGCTGCTCTCATTGCACAGTAAGTTTGAGGAGGGATGATCTTTCGGGATATTTGATGACATATATATGCTCTTTAAGCAGCTTGGCGGCCCGGCTTGTCTCGCATGGCCATTAATTTAAGCATAATGTCATAGATGATTGATTAAAGAGTAATCAAATTGAACTGGTTTTGAACATTTTTAAAACTATTTTCATATTTTCGTAATAAATTATGTACACCATGAATGTTTTTATGTATCATGCCGCTCCCGGTGTGGGCAGGGGTGTTTCCAAGCTTTTTGCGAAAGAAAAAACTTGCTTCATTTTTTAAAAAAAAGATGTACACAGTAAATAATAATGTGTAACATGCCGGCCCGGCGTGAAGGGAGCACATTCAAGATTTTTTCTGCTTGTAAAGGCAAGAAATAAACTTGGAAAAGTTGAAAAAAGTGCTTGCCAGCTAGTTGAAATAACTGCTAAACTTCCGCTTCTTTGTTGAGCAGAAAATTTTATCGTCAAACACGGCGATTTTTTTTGCGAAAACAAATGCTCTTTTACAATTTGGATCAGATAGTTTGTGTGGGTGCTTGCGTTGGCGAGGTCAAGAAACAAGCTAGGAGAATGAAGGGCATTCATGTTCTGATTTCAGACTAGCAACAGCGTTTCTTGTTTCTCAAAGAACAAGTTACCTGAAAGAAATAAAATTTGAGTATTAAACTGAAGAGTTTGATCATGGCTCAGATTGAACGCTGGCGGTATGCTTAACACATGCAAGTCGAACGGTAACAGCAGAAGCTTGCTTCTGGCTGACGAGTGGCGGACGGGTGAGTAACGCGTGGGAATCTGCCTACTAGCGGGGGATAGCCCGGAGAAATCCGGATTAATACCGCATACGCCCTACGGGGGAAAGCTGGGGATCTTCGGACCTGGCACTAGTAGATGAGCCCGCGTTGGATTAGCTTGTTGGTAGGGTAATGGCCTACCAAGGCGACGATCCATAGCTGTTCTGAGAGGAAGATCAGCCACACTGGGACTGAGACACGGCCCAGACTCCTACGGGAGGCAGCAGTGGGGAATATTGCACAATGGGCGCAAGCCTGATGCAGCAATACCGCGTGTGTGAAGAAGGCCTGAGGGTTGTAAAGCACTTTCAATAGTGAAGAAAAGCTCA
>JABDRN010000091.1 GCA_013041745.1 Gammaproteobacteria bacterium | reverse complement strand
GCCACGATTAGCGCGGTAACAGACAATAATGACGGTACTTACACAGCGACGATCACCAATACCGTCGCTGAAGCGATCACCATCAGCGGTACCATCGGTGGAAATGCGATTACCGATACCGCGGCGGTGACCTTCACTCCAGGTGCAGCTTCAGCGGCTGATACGACGATCAGCGTAAATAACGCATCGGTTACAGCAGATGGCCTCAGCACATCAACGATTACCGTACAGGCCAAAGATGCCAGCGGCAACAACCTGACCGTGAGTGGTGGTGCAGTGGTGCTGAGTGAAAACGGTTCGGCAACCATAAGTGCAGTAACTGATAACAATGATGGCACCTATACAGCGACCATCACGAATACGGTAGCCGAGGCAATTACCATCAGCGGTACCATCGGTGGTAATGCCATTACTGATACTGCGGCAGTCACCTTTACTCCGGGTGCAGCTTCAGCGGCTGATACAATAATTAGTGTCAATAACGCTACGGTAACTCCGGACGGATCAAGCACGTCGATCATTACAGTGCAGGCAAAAGATGCCAGTGGTAATAACCTGACAGCCAGTGGCGGCACGGTTGTCTTGACCGAAAATGGCTCTGCCATTATCAGCGCTGTTACTGATAACAACGACGGTACCTACACAGCGACCATCACGAATACGGTAGCCGAGGTGATCACTATCAGCGGTACCATCGGGGGGAATGCCATTACTGATACTGCATTGGTGACATTTGTAGACTCAACAAAACCTGTGATCACCTTGTCTGGTTCTTCATCAATCATTATAGAGCGTGGTTTAGGGTACCTGGATATCGGTGCCACAGCGACAGATAATGTTGATGGTGATATCACTGCTGACATTGCCACTGTAAACCCGGTCGATGCCGATACAGTTGGTACATACACTGTGACGTATGATGTTAGCGATGCAGCGGGTAATGCAGCAAACCAGGTCACCAGGACTGTTATTGTTGATGATACTGTCTCACCTGGCGTATCAATAGTGAATCAGCCTTCAAGTGTTAACACTCTCAATAGCTTCAATGTGACATTCCAGTTTACTGAAGTTGTCAGTGGGTTTGTTATCGGAGATGTTACAGTGACAAATGCCACTATTAGCAACTTTGTTAATGTCGGCGGGGTCGGTGATACATATACTGCAGATATCAATCCGACAGGTGCAGGTGATGTATCTGTAGGTGTTAATTCAAATGTTGCACAAGATGGTTCAGCTAATAACAATACGGCTGCAGTAACTATGGTAACGACATTTGATAACACGCCACCTGTTATCGCAGTAACTGGTGCACCAGATGTGAACTTATCAAATCAGACGGCTGTAATTATAAGCGGTGATTGTGAGGTTGCAGATGGTGATGTGGATGTGTTCCTTACGATCGGTGCATTGCCTATGTTTGCCACTGCGCCATGTGTACCGGGAGATACATGGAGCAGCAGTTTTGATCTGTCGACTGTATCCGATGGTACCAATCACATAGATATCGGCGCACGTCAAACCGATATTGCAGGAAATATAGGTAATGCTGCATTTGTTCAGATTAGCAAGGATACCGTCAGACCAAATGTGCAGATTCAAAATGTACCAGCTTTTGTCAATAGTAATGAGTTTGTGGTCACTATTAGCTTTGATGAGGCTGTGACAGGTTTCGATAGCAGTGATATCTCGGTTACAAATGGTACAATAAATGTCGCTAGTTTTAATGCGGTAGATTCTCAGACATATACTGTCGGCGTGACTGCCGATGGCCTTGGCGATGTGACACTTAATGTGGCATCAGCAGTGGCACAGGACTTACTGGGTAATTCAAACAATGCTGCGACACCAGTCGTTGCAGTTTTTGATGATACGCCGCCAGTAGTCAGTATAACGAGTGCCGGCGTAGTAAACGCTGCTAATGACGATGCTTATAATGTAAGTGGTAATTGTGACAATGGTGATGGCGATGTAACGGTCGGTATCGCAGGAGCGACACCTGCTACACAAGATGTTGCATGTACACTTGGCAGCTGGAACGCGGTATTTGATGTTGCAGCGATCGGTGATGGCACTAACGTGATATCTATCAATGCCAGCCAGACAGATGCAGCTGGTAATACTGGAAATGCAGCAGTCGTTCTGGTTGATAAAGATGTGTTGATATCAGTGCCTACCGTCGACCTGTTGACTACCAACAGCAGTACGCCAGTCATTACCGGTACAGCTGATGACGGTACCAGTAATGAGGTCGTGGTAGCAGGAGCTACTTATACTGTAATAGCCACTACTGGCAACGTATGGAGTCTTGATACAGCTGTAGCGGTTCCAGACAGCGGTACATTTACACTTGTCGATGGAAGCAATGAAGTCGTGGTTACTAGTACTGATGGAGCAGGTAACAGTGATGTCGACACCAGTAACAACGAAGTCACGTTGTCGCTCGATGATGACAATGATGGTATTCCAAATGCTGTCGAGTGTCCTTCAGGCCCTCCATATGATAACAGCTGTACAGATACCGATGGTGATGGTATCCCGGACTTCCTGGAAGTTGACAGTGATAACGATGGTATCCCGGATGCTGTTGAAGCTGGCCTCGATACCAGCAACCCGATTGATTCGGATGGTGACGGCACGCCTGATTATCGCGATATAGATAGTGATAACGATGGCATCGATGATTCGATTGAAGGATCTGTAGATACTGATGGCGATGGTATTCCGGACTATGTCGATGTCGGTGCAACGGGTGACAGTGACGGTGATGGCATCCCGGACCTGGTCGAGTGCCCTGTTTATCCAAACTGTCCTGATACAGATGGAGATAGTTCACCAGATTACCTGGAAACTGACTCTGATAATGATGGTATCGATGATGCAGTTGAAGCTGGTGTAGATCCTCAATCTCCAGTCGATACCGATGCTGATGGTACTCCAGATTACAGGGATACCGACAGTGATAATGAGGGTGCAGATGACTCGGTAGAAGGTATCGGCGATATCGACAACGATGGAATTCCGGATTATGTCGATGCAGATACAGCGGGTCCTGGTGCAGGTGACAGTGATGGTGATGGTATCTCAGATAATATCGAGTGTGCGTTATATCCATTATGTCCTGATAGTGATGCTGATGGTACGCCTGATTACATGGAGACCGATAGCGATAATGACGGTATTTCTGATGCAGTTGAATCAGGCACTGCGCTGAATGATGCAGACAACGATGGCATCGATGATGCCCTGGATGTGGATATCACTGGTGGCCTTGATCTGGATAATGACGGTGTCGACGACAGGTTGCCACTCGATACCGATGGTGATGGAACGCCAGACCATAAAGATAGTGACAGTGATGGCGATGGTATAGATGATGCAATCGAAGGCGTGATCGATGCAGACGCCGACGGCATTCCGGATTACCTGGATCCTGTAAACGGTGATGCTTCCGGCACAGATATCACTGGTAGCGGTGATAGTGATGGCGACGGCCTCAGCGATGCGAATGAATGTGCTGCTGGTATTCCTTGCCCGGATACCGATGCTGATGGCTTGCCGGACTATATGGATGCTATTGAGACTGATGGCCCGCTTGCTGATAATGACAATGATGGCCTGGTTAATCATCTTGATCCAGATGATGATAATGACAACATCCCTGATGTTGTCGAAGATCCGAACTTCGATGCTGATGACAATCCGGCGAGCAATCCACTTGATTCTGATCTTGATGGAACGCCAGACTACCTGGATGAAGACAGTGACAATGATGGACTGAGTGATAGTGCAGAATCAGGTGCCAGCGGTAACGATGGTGATGGTGATAATATCGACGATAGTTACGATATCGATATGACCGGCGGTGCTGATGCAAACAATGATGGTATTGATGATAATGTTGTACCACGTGACAGTGATGCTGATAATTTACCGGACTATTTGGATACGGTATTTGATGGTGACCGTTCAGCTATAGATACCGATAATGATGGCATCCCGGATGAAACTGAATGTCCAGTATTTCCAACTGACTGCCCGGATTCCGATAATGACGGGACACCAGACTTCCTGGAAACCGATTCAGACGGTGATGGCCTCGAAGATGGTGATGAGACAGGTTCATTAAGTTCTGGAGTATTGCTGGATACCGATGGTGATGGTCTGCCAGACTATCAGGATACCGACAGTGATGGTGATGGTGCCCCGGATGCTACTGAAGGACTTGCAGCCGACACTGATGGTGACGGTATCCCTGATGCACTGGATGCTGATAGCAGTGGTGCGGCCTTTGGCGGTGACAGCGATGGCGATGGTATCGCTGATCTAGATGAATGCAGCAGTTATCCAGCATGTAATGATAGTAATAATGACGGTACACCGGATTATATGGATGCCAGTTCCAGTCCTTATGATGTCAATGATACGATCAACACCGGTCTGAATGGTGTTGGCAGTAATGGGCCATGGTCACTGGTATTCATGATTACAGTGTTCGTATTACGCAGAAAAGTTGTTAAGAGAAATTAAGCAGGGCTTGTAAAAATAATGATAATAAAATATCCCGGCATAATCTTATGTGCGCTCATATCACACAGCGCGGTGAGTACAGTATGTGCTGCAGAAGAAACTGAAACGGATGGACGATCCTGGTACCTGGGCGCTGGTCTCGGTATCACAGAGCTGGACCCTGATACTAACAATACCGGCTATAGCGTCTCTGACGAGCGTGATACTGGTTTTAAGTTGTTCGGCGGCTATGACTATAGTGATGCCATAACGTTCGAAGGTTTTTATGCCGATCTGGGTTCTGCCCAGTTAACCAGTCCGTTTCCCTCGCAACCGGATGGTACTGTCGATTATTCGACCCTGGGCGCTTCTGTACTATGGTATTTCTGGCGTAATGGTAAGAATGACGGTAAAGACATGCGTCAGGGCCTGCAGGCCTACCTGCATGGCGGTCTCTCATTTTTGAATAACAGTTCGTCAGTTGACTATTCACAGAATAATGGCGCTCAGGTGCAGTATGGTGTAGGTCTTGAATACGGGCTGAATAACGGTATCGCACTGCGTGCAGGCCTGGATCTTTATGATAAAGATGCCGGTATGGTATTTGTCGGCGTGTTAAAACGGTTTGGCATCAAGTCAAAGCGCAAGGTTGTTACTGAGCCGGAACCTGTCATCGAGCCCGTTAGTGAGCCGGTAATTGAAACAGTCGCAACTCAGGTAGTTGTGGTGCCTGAAGTTGTCGTTAGCTATGATGTCGATACAGATAAAGACGGTGTTGTCGACCGGCTGGATGAATGTGCCGACTCGCCGGTTGGCTTTGCTGTAGATACGAAGGGTTGTTCGATCATCGAGTTTAACTTCGGTGGTGTTAATTTTGAGCCAAAATCTTATGAGTTAACGGATGAATCAAAACTCATCCTGGATGAGGCAGCAATATCGATCAATGCTAGCCCGGAGATACAGAAGATTGAAGTCCAGGCGCATACCGACTATAAAGGTTCTGGTGAAGCAAACCTGAAACTCTCAGAACAAAGGGCATTGAGCGTCAGAGATTACCTGGTGTCACAGGGGGTGAGAGAGAATCGTCTGATTGCTAAAGGCTACGGTGAGAGCCAGCCTATCGCTGATAATAAGACAGCTGAGGGGCGCGCGAAAAACCGCCGTGTTGAATTGAAAATTATCTCCGAAGAGCCTGCTGGCAGTGACCTTGATGAGATAGAACCTGACTCTGCTGACTCTGCTGACTCTGAGAAACCGGGGCCAGAGGTGGCACCATAGAAAACTTTATTTGCTCCTATAAAAAAAGCCCGCTTTATTGCGGGCTTTTTTTTCGGAAATAACGCCTCACTCCTAGTGCTGTACCTCGATACGGCGTGAGACAGCTACTTCCTGCTTAGGTATCGTTACCGTCAAAACACCATGCACTGACTTGGCTTGTATCTTGTCGGCGTCAGCGCTGTCAGGCAGGGTGAAGCGGCGATAAAACTGTCCGCTCTGGCGTTCTACCCGGCGATAGTTTTCCTTCTCTTCGACATTTTCTGATTGGCGTTCACCTTTGATCGTCAGCACACCTTTCTCCATCGAGATGTCTATGTCTTTCGGATCGACTCCTGGTATATCAGCACGCAAGGTAAAGGATTTTTCGTCTTCACTGATATCGACTGAAGGTGCCCAGCTTGCTGTTGCGGCAGAGGCATCGTCATCATTCAGCCTGTAATCAGGGTTGTATAGATCGCGTTGCAATGTATTCAATAGATTCCACGGATTGTTGTATCTTATTAAGCTCATGTTATATGACCTCCAAATGTATTTGTCTGTTCATGTTAGATAATTTGAAGATAGAATTTTATATTTCAAGCCAAACTATAAAAATTTTTTAATGTGCTTTATCGCACTGTTTGGTACCATTTGATAAATATTATTTATCAGCCATTAATAAAATGAAGTCACCGTTACAAAAAAGCATCCAGAAGATTCGTTCTGTTATCAAAGATATTCAGGCGTATCACGTGGCCGACGCCCGCGGCCTGATCAAGCTTGATGCCATGGAAAATCCATATGCTTTATCTGATGGTCTTAAAGCAAAATTACAAGCCCGGCTGAGCGAGGCTGAACTCAACCGTTATCCAGACCCTTCGGCAGCTGTTTTGCGTGAAAAGCTGCGGCAAGTGATGCATGTGCCGCAGGATAAAGCCATCGTATTAGGTAATGGCTCTGATGAACTGATCCAGATGCTGGCGATGGCCGTCGCTGAACATGATGGTGCTGATGTCTGCCTGATGTCGTTTGATCCGGGGTTCGTGATGTACAGGATGATCGCTGATTTCACCGGTATCGACTATGTGGGCGTTTCTCTGAATGAGGACTTCTCCCTTGATATGGAAAGCACACGACGGGCGATCGCAGAGAAGCAGCCATCGATAATCTTCATCGCCTATCCAAATAACCCTTCTGCAAACTGTTTTAACGACGAAGATATCGAGGAGATCATCTCGCTGGCACCGGGAATGGTGGTGCTGGATGAAGCCTATCACCCGTTCGCTCAGGCCAGTTTTATGGATCGGCTGGTCGAGCACGATAACTTACTGGTAATGCGTACCGTATCAAAAATGGGACTTGCCGGTCTGCGTCTTGGCTTGTTGTGCGGTCACCCGGATATCATCGCTGAGATCGACAAGATCAGGCTGCCTTACAATATTAATGTATTGACCCAGCTTACGGCTGAGCTTGTATTGGATAATGTTGCCGAGATTGATAAGCAGGCAGAACTCATCCGTGAGCAACGCGAAGTCTTATTGCAGCAGATGGCTATGCACAAAGACCTGCATGTGTTTCCAAGCCAGGCGAACTTTATTCTATTTCGCGTGTTAAACAGGGGTGCTGTTGATGTCTTCGAAAGCATCAAGCAGTCTGGTGTCTTGATAAAGAATATGAAAGCAGACACAGGTCTGCTAAGCAACTGTTTACGGGTAACGGTGGGCACACCTGATGAGAACAGGGCCTTCATGAGTGCGCTCATGAAGGCAATGAAAAATGAATAATGAACAATCAAGATTCAAGAGTAGGTGCTTCTTACACAATCCTGTCATCTCGAGCGAATGCGAGAGATCTTTTGCTGGCCGTGTATAAGATCACTCGCATTCGCTCGAGATGACAAACAGTATATGAGTGCGGCTTTTCATTATCCATTTTTCATTTGAGCCATACTTCACCGGCTCATCAACGGTCGCTGTCCAAGGACAGCTTTGGTCATAAAGCTCTGACGTTGCCTGATACCTTCGATTAAGAACTCATCACCGGGACGACCGGCCGCGATCATGTTCAATATGTCGTTGGTACTGGTGATCTCCTGACGGTTAATCCGTGTGATGATGTCGCCACGTTGTAACCCGGCGAGATCACCCGGGCCGCCATTATCGACATCCGTTATAAGTATGCCATGCATCGAATCCAGCTCGACGGCACGCAGTGCCTGGGATGTTAGCTCCTGTCCTTCGACGCCAAGCCAGCCTCTGACGACATAACCATATTGTATTATTTCTTCAGCTACCTGTTGTGCCAGATCTATCGGTATCGCAAAGCTGATGCCCTGGAAGTTTCCAGTACTGGAAAAGATGTTTGAGTTTATGCCGACAATCTCTCCCCGGGTATTGATCAGCGCGCCACCTGAGTTGCCCGGATTGATGGCGGCATCTGTCTGTATGAAATTTTCATAGGTATTCTGCGAGACGCGAGTGCGGCCGGTAGCGCTGATAATGCCCTGAGTTACTGTCTGGCCGATTGCAAATGGATCGCCTATTGCGAGTACGATATCACCTACCTTCATCTGGCTGACATCTGCAATCGTTAGAGTAGGCAGGTTGTCGAGATCGATCTTGAGAATAGCGAGGTCGGTGTCGGGATCCGAGCCAATAAGCTCAGCCCTGGCTAACTTGTCATCATTTAACCTGACATGTATCTCGTCTCGCTGCCTGATCACATGGTAGTTGGTTAGTATGTAACCATTGCTTTGTATGATGACACCTGAACCTGAGCCGGTTTCAGCCTGTTTTTTCGGACGATGAGGCGAATTCTTACCGAGAAAGAGCTGGGTAATCTTCTCCTGAGCAGGAATTTCGGTTTCATCGACAGCTTCCGACCAAATGATGGTTTGTATACTGACGACTGCAGGTGCTGCTTTTATCACCGCATCAGAAAAACCACGGTGGCTAAACGCTGTGGTATTGGCGGAATCTTGTATTGCTATATCACTTGTATCGAAGAGGTTTAAATCAAGGCTGATATCGCCGCGATATAGCAGAATTAACAAGCCAAAAAAGACGCCAATGACGAGCCAGGCGAAAAAATACAGAAAAGAGTGGTTTGGTTTCTGCATAGGTGTTTCGTATCTCTTTGTTTTTATTGAAAATGTTATATTAAACTTGGCTAAAATGCTAACTTACGCTATCCTATGCGCCGTTTGCAACCGGTGTACCCCTGTTTTTTTTGTGTATTTTTTAGTTTTTGGTCATACCCATGCGTTGCAGCGAATGATCTGTACAGAGATATTTATCAATTTGTACGTCTATATTCGCAATCGAATTTTTATTTAATATTTGGAGATATCCAATATGTCTACTGATAATGTAGATACAAAACGACGCCGCTTTTTAGTCGCTTCCACATCGGTGGTGGCTGCAGTAGGTGCCGGATTTGTAGCAGTCCCATTTGTATCCTCATGGATGCCAAGTGAAAGAGCGAAAAATGCGGGCGCGCCCGTCGAAGTCGATATCAGTAAGCTTGCTGAAGGTCAGATGCTGACCGTCGAATGGCAGAGTAAGCCGGTCTGGATCGTCAAACGTTCTGAGAAGACTTTGTCAACTCTGCCTACGATCGATGGTAGCCTGCGTGACCCGGCGTCTGAGAATGTTGATCAGCAGCCAGCATATGCACAAAATGCTAACCGTTCTATCAAGCCAGAGATCCTGGTACTAGTTGGAATCTGTACGCATCTTGGTTGTTCGCCAACTTTCCGCCCTGATATCGGCGCAGCTGATCTGGGTGGTGAGTCCTGGTTAGGTGGTTTCTTCTGCCCTTGTCACAGCTCTAAATTCGACCTTGCTGGCCGTGTCTACCAGGGCGTACCTGCACCGACAAACCTGGTGGTACCACCGCATAAATATTTAAGTGATAACGTCATTCTTGTTGGTGACGATGAGGGGGCTGCATAATGAGTAATTTACTTGGATGGATAGATCAGCGTTTCCCACTGACTAAATTGTGGAATGAGCATCTAGCTGAATATTACGCACCAAAAAATTTCAATTTCTGGTATTTTTTCGGTTCACTTGCACTTCTGGTATTAGTGATCCAGATCGTTTCAGGAATCTTCCTGACCATGCACTACAAGCCTGATGGCGCAACAGCATTCGCTTCTGTTGAATACATCATGCGCGATGTGCCTTACGGCTGGCTGATACGTTATATCCACTCGACTGGTGCGACCGCGTTCTTCGTCGTGGTCTACCTGCATATGCTGCGTGGTTTGATGTACGGTTCATACAAACAGCCTCGAGAACTGATATGGCTGTTTGGTATGTTTATCTACCTGGCACTGATGGCAGAAGCTTTCATGGGCTACCTGTTGCCATGGGGCCAGATGTCATACTGGGGTGCACAGGTGATTATTTCACTATTTGGTGCGATCCCTGTAATTGGTGATGACCTGACGTTGTGGATACGAGGTGACTTCGTTATCGGCGACGCAACACTGAACCGTTTCTTCGCATTGCACGTAATCGCGCTGCCGTTCGTTCTCGTCTTCCTGGTTATCGCGCATATTATCGCGTTACACGAAGTCGGTTCGAACAATCCTGATGGTATTGAGATCAAGAAGAATAAAGATGCCAATGGCATTCCATTGGACGGAATACCGTTCCACCCTTACTATTCTGTAAAAGACATAGCCGGTGTGGTTGTGTTCCTGTTCTTCTTCAGTGTGATCCTGTTTTACTTCCCTGATGGCGGCGGTTACATGCTGGAGCACGCTAACTTCATCGCCTCTGATCCACTGAAAACACCTGAGCATATCGCCCCGGTATGGTATTTCACACCGTTCTATGCGATCTTGCGTGCAGTGCCTGATAAGCTGATGGGTGTCGGTGCTATGTTCGCAGCGATCGCATTGTTGTTCTTCATGCCATGGATTGACCGTTGTAAAGTGAAATCTGTGCGTTACCGTTCACGTATCTACAAAGCTAACCTGACCATGTTCGTTATCAGTTTCGTTGTTCTTGGCTGGTTAGCTATGCAGCCAGCAACGCCGATGCTGACACTCATGTCTCAGCTGTTCTCATTCTTCTATTTCGCTTTCTTTGTCGTGTTATTTATCACCTCGAAAAACGAAAACACCAAGCCTGTTCCGGATAGGGTGACATCATGAAAAAAATAATAATATTATTAATGGCGGCAGTTATATCCATGCCGATGGTGGCTACTGCAGCATCTGGTGGTGCACCTCTTCTGACGGCACCTATCGACATCAACGATAAGGAGTCGCTGCGTCGCGGTGCCAAAGCGTTTGCTGATTACTGCTACAGTTGTCACGCTGCATCGTTCATGCGTTTCAACCGTATCGCTAAAGATCTGGAAATGTCTGAAGATGAAGTGCGTGAGATGATGATCCATACACGCGGTAAGAAGGGCGATCCGACCAAGATCGGTGAACTGATGAAAGTATCGATGACCGAAGATTATGCTAAAAATGCGTTTGGTACGGCAGTACCTGATCTTTCATTGACAGCTCGTGCTCGCGGTGCTGACTGGGTATACACCTACCTGCGCAGTTTCTATGTCGATCCATATCGTCCGACCGGTTTCAACAATGCGGTATTCGCGGATGTTGGTATGCCACATGTTCTCTGGTCTCTGCAGGGTCTACAGGAACCGGTATATAAAAAAGTTATGCACGGTAATGTAGAAGTTGAAGAACTCGACGGATTCGAGCAAATCCAGGCCGGTACTCTAAGCCGTGTTGAATATGATATGTTCCTCGGTGATCTGACAAACTTCATGGTGTATATCGCTGAACCGGTGCAGGTTGAACGCCGTAGTCTTGGCTGGAAAGTACTGCTATTCCTGATTGTTTTCTTTGGCTTTGCTTATGCGCTGAAGAAAGAATACTGGAAAGACGTCCACTAAATCCTGTTTGCTGGTACCGGGTGCCCTGTCATCCGCTACCGGCAAACCAGTCTAGAAAAGAATTATCGTTTCTCTCCGATAGGAAGCCCTATGAATTTATATACCACGGCATCATCAATTGAATGCCATCGTACCCGTATCGTTTTAAACGAAAAGGACATTGTCCATGAAGTGATTCAGGTAGACCCTAAAAAATTACCTGAAGATCTCATAGATCTGAATCCTTACGGCAGTTTACCGACCCTGGTAGACCGTGATCTTGTGTTATATAATTCACGCGTTATCATGGAGTACCTGGAAGAGCGTTTTCCGCATCCGCCGCTGATGCCTGTTGGTCCGGTACAGCGAGCACAGATGCGACTGGCATTGTTCCAGGTCGAGCATGACTGGTACCCACTGATCGATATAATCGAGACCAAGGGTGAAAAAGCGGTCGCGAAAGCAAAGAAAGATCTTACCGAGAGCCTGGCCTCTGTGGCAGAAATCTTCAATGCTATGCCTTATTTCCTCAGTGAGGATTTCACCCTGGTCGATGCCAGTGTTGCACCGATACTTTGGCGTTTGCGCCATTATGGTATCGAGATGCCGAAAGAGGCCAAGGTGATCAATACCTATGCTGATCGTCTTTTTGAGCGTGATGGTTTCAAACTTAGCCTGACCGAATCAGAGCGCGAACTACGTTTGTAGATGTCAGGGGCGGCTCTATGGCTGTCCCCAGCACTTAAATCACTGTAATATAGCCAATATGCAGATGACCTCAAGCCGCCCCTATCTCATACGCGCAATCTACCAGTGGATCGCCGATAATGGTATGACGCCGCATCTTCTCGTTGATGTCGGTATCGAAGGTGTTGTGGTGCCGGTCGAGCATGTGCAGAACGGAAAGATCATTCTTAATATTGCACCTATGGCAATCAGCGGACTGGTTCTGGGCGATAGCGAGATCACTTTTAACGCGCGTTTTTCGGGTAAGTCTCAGGGCCTGTATATTCCTGTCGAGGCCGTGCTGGCTGTTTATGCGAAAGAGAACGGACAGGGAATGATGTTTTCTGAAGATGACGGTGCAGTGTCGTCAACAGACAGTGACGACGATCATGATCCTGAAGATCCGGATCCTAATAAACCAAAGCGTCCTGCTTTACGGGTTGTTAAATAGAGAAAACTCGTAGCGACAGAGCCTGGCCTAGTCTTGTCGCCGAAGCATTAGCCGCCTAATAGCTGATGGTCGACAAGGTCGCACATACAATGTATCGCCAGCAGGTGCACTTCCTGTATACGTGCCGTCGATTCTGAAGGCACACGTATCTCGATATCTTTCAATGACAGCCGATCTGCCAGATCACCGCCTGATTTACCGCTCAGCGCTATGACTGTCATCTCGCGTTCGTGTGCGGCGTCGATCGCCATGTTGACATTACTGGAATTACCACTGGTGCTTATCGCCAGAAGAATGTCGCCGGCATGTCCGAGTGCGGTTACCTGCTTTGAGAATATCTGGTTGTAGCTATAGTCATTGGCGATAGATGTGACTGTCGAACTATCCGTGGTCAGGGCCATTGCAGGCAGTCCGGGACGTTCCATTTCGAAACGGTTCAGCATCTCAGAAGAAAAGTGCTGAGCATCACCAGCAGAGCCACCATTGCCGCAGGAGAGTACTT
Organism: Gammaproteobacteria bacterium; assembly: GCA_013041745.1. Classification (GTDB taxonomy): domain Bacteria; phylum Pseudomonadota; class Gammaproteobacteria; order SZUA-229; family SZUA-229. The sequence continues at coordinate 12,235 of JABDRN010000091.1, read as the reverse complement.
TACCGCCACTCAGGAAACACTGGGTGATCGCTTGAGCGCCACGGCTGATAGGCTCGACCAGCAATTCTGAGGCCAACTGCTTGGTACTTATACTATCCTGAAAATTTTTATTGATTCGTGCTATTAAGTCCATAGAGTAAGACCGTTTTAGACTGAAAAAGAGCAGGCAGTATACCTGTTTCAAACAGTACGTTTTCGTGATTTGAGTAATGTGGATTAGAAAGCATCCTTTATCCACTCAAAATTGTACTTCTGTTTACCGCTAGTTTGATTGTTTTTTGACATGGAGACAACATCAAATCGTGCATTTTTGTAGGATTGATATTTTTGCAGGTAAAGCTCGGCAGTCCTGCGAAGCTTTAATTGTTTTGCTCTCGTTATACTCTCCAGACCGCCGCCAAAATTATTATTTTTACGGTAGCGAACTTCGACAAAGACCAGCATCTTATTATCGAGCATGATGATATCAATCTCGCCGTGACGACAATTGAAATTTTTCTCGACAGCTTTCAGGCCCTGTGTCCTGAGATATTCGCAGCAGGCTGCCTCTGCATCCTCTCCCTGTTTTAGATGTTGTGCCTTCAATGGTCCGGATTCATTCAGTTTGTCGTTGCTGCATCTACCTTATCGCCTGCTTTGACTTGTTTAGAAGTACTGACGTCAAAAACCGGGGGCTCAAAATAGACCGGCTTGCCTTTATCAAACCTGGCCCAGAGTAACCCGCGGGTGATCCTGTTATTTTCATCTAACCGTATATTCCCTGTCTGGCCGTCATAGAATGCAAAGTCTCTATTCTCAAGGTAATCGAGATTGTAAACCAGGTGATAGGCATCGACACCGAGGGCGAACAGGCGTGTATAGCTGCCTTGTTGCGGCCAGTTTTTCATGAACACCTCGGCAAGGGGGGAATTGTTCTGTAGCACCCACGGCAGATCGCAGAATACCAGGCCATTCAGGTCACGATCGAGTTCCTTGTCGATTTTGCCGGTAAAAACGTGAGAGGTTGAATATACCGGCAGATCAGATGCATGGTGAAACTTGAAGGAAGGCATTATGCCGCGCGCAGATCGAGGCGTCGCCGCAAGAAAGATCATGTCTATATCGCGGCGCCGATGCGGTTCGCTGATGGCTCGCTTACCGATGGTGTTTTCAACCTTGCGGTGACGGATAGAGCTCTGGTCGAGATTGAACAGCGCTCTGATCGGTCGCCTGTAGTCATTAGTATCGGTAGCATAGTCGGCCTGGCTGATGGCGTGGCCACCAAGCCTGGTATACTCCTCAACGAATGCCTGGCTGAGACGTTTGCCCCAGTCACTATCCGGGTAGAAAACTGCGGCACGTTTTTTGTTTTGTCTTATGGCAAGCTCGGCAACCTGGCGTGCTTCGTCTTCTGGAGACAGGCCGAACTGAAACAGGTTATCAGTGGTGTTAAATGCATTTTCTGAATAGTTTAATGTCAGCACCGGGATGTCGAGCTCTTGTTGCTGGGCGAGCTGATTGATAATAACTTTGTCCAGTGGGCCTATGATGTTAGTTGCGCCGTCATCGATGGCTTGCTGGTAGATCTGCCTGAAGGACATCTCCTGGTCACTGCTGTCGTAGAAGCGGAGGTCCGGTTTAGCGGCAGCGTCAGTATCGTGGTAATAGGCGCTCAGGATGCCATTCTTGATATTATCCGTCACATTAGACAGGTCGCCTTGCATCGGCAGGATTACAGCGATCTGTTTCCGGTCTGAGATATTCGCCTGGTAGATATTGATCAGTTCGGGCAAGAAACTCTCGTTTACCGGGTGTGAAGGATGCCGCGTGCCCCAATCGAGCAGTGCATCTTCGAGTTTGCTGATGTTCTGCTGACCGGAGCGTATTACCCTGGCGAGGTCCAGCCAGCCATTGATTGTGGCATTATTACTGCGCTGATTATTCAGCTGAGCGGTCGGCAGGTTGGAGAGCGCAGCCCATATCTTCCTGTTGTTCGCATTTTTTGCTTTCTCATCGATGATGTAGCCATCGAGCTGTACTCGCCTGTCGACGGCGTACATGTAATTTCCTGATAAGACATCGAGGTCGGCTTTTAATTCGTAATATTTAATCTGCTGCTCTCGAGTGACAGGCTTTGTCTCCTTGATGACCTGGCCGGCAAGTTCGGTATCCTCGTTGGCCAGAGCAATGGCAGTGGTGAGTAGCGAAATAGTGGCATCTTCGATCCTGGCGCTTGTCTCGTCAACAGCTGGCTGCTGTTGACGTTTCTGTATGAGGATATCCAGCTGTCGCTGTGCGAGGTCAATTCTGTTCGCCTCGATATAAAGGTGGGCCGCCAGTGCTCGGTACCTGAACTTTTCCGCATCGGTGTCACTGTCTTCTGCAAGCGAGAGCAACCTTTCAGCTTCACTGGTAAGTGTGGCCTGTTCTTCGGTTACAGGTTTTGTTTCTTCGCCCGGCGCAGTATCCGGTTTTAGCGGCTGAGTGTCACAGGCTGCAAGTCCCGCAAGCACGAGGAACAAAAAGAGTTTTAATGTATATGGTTTCAATATAGTATCAGACAGATTGTTGTTAAATTTTTTATATAAACAGTAAGTATGTTTTGTGGGACTATAAGTGTCAATCGCAATGTCAGTCGAATCACCAGCAGATAAACAGAATAATCGAGAGCCAGATGTAACACCTGGTTCATTGTATCTTGTTGCAACCCCGATAGGCAATTTAGCTGACATCACACAGCGAGCTGTTGAGGTGCTGGGAACGGTAGATATGATTGCTGCTGAAGATACACGACATAGCCAGCGTCTGCTGTCACACCTCGGTATCAGGTCCAAATTGCTGGCTTACCACGAGCACAATGAAGACAGGATGACGCCCAGGCTGCTCGATGATCTGCTCGCGGGCAGCTCTATCGCCTTGATCTCGGATGCAGGCACGCCGTTGATAAGTGATCCCGGCTATCGCCTGGTATCCCAGGCGCATGACAGGGGGGTTACCGTTGTGCCGGTTCCCGGTGTTTGTGCTGCGATTGCAGCCCTTAGCGCTGCTGGGCTTGCGACTGACTCATTTACTTTTGAGGGTTTCCCGCCGGCGAAGCAGGGCGCGAGGTTACATTATCTAGAGCGTCTTGCCACGCAACAGCGAACCATGATCTTTTACGTCTCATGTCATCGTATTATCGAAACCTTGAAAGATATGCTGGCAGTATTCGGCGGTACCAGGCGATTGGCTTTTGCCAGGGAGCTTACCAAGACGTTTGAAACCATTAAAAGGGCTGAACTGTCCGAGCTAATTGAATGGGTCGAGAACGATGAGAACCAGCGCAAGGGGGAGATCGTGCTTATCGTAGAGGGTAAAGTTGATGATGCAAAGGATGCCGGGCAGGTAGATCACTATTTAACGGTTCTGCTTAGTGAGCTCCCGGTGAAGCAGGCGGTCAAGCTCGTGGTGAAGATGACCGGGGAGAACAAGAATGACATCTATAAACGTGCGCTTGAACTGAAGGGTGCCTGATCGATGAAAAAATGGCTTCTGCTGGTATTGTATTTTTCCTTCTGTAGCTATGCAGTTGCAGAAAATGACAGGGCTTTTTTCTGGCAGGTGACATCGGATCAGTCAGCAGCAGAGCAGGTTAACGTGTACCTCATGGGGTCTATCCATTTTGCGGATCAGTCTTTTTACCCGTTGAGAGCCGATATAGAGCAGGCCTTCGAGCGATCTGAGTACCTCGCTGTTGAGCTGGATGTGAATGCCATCGATCAGGATGCATATAACCGGATGCTTTCCCGGAAAGGAGTGTTTCCTGAAGGTAAATCGATCAAGGATTCGGTTTCTGATGAAACCTGGCAGCAGCTGCGTGCACGACTACGGCAGCTCAATATATCTTATGAAGCGGTGCAAAACTATAAGCCGGGTATGCTGGTGTTGACCATGACGGCGATACAGGTAATGCAGATGGGGCTCGATCCACAGCTGGGTATAGATATGCACTTCCTGAGGAAAGCGGCCTCGCCACCAGAAAAAAAGATCATTGAGCTCGAAACACTGGAGCAACAGCTGGACCTGTTTATAGATATTCCTGATGGAGATCTTTTACTGAAAGAAACGCTATATTCCATGGCAGAGACAGAATCCATAATGAACGATATGGTGAGCTACTGGAAAACTGGTGATCAGAGTTCTATGAATAGGCTGTTGTTTGAAGATGCATTGGATGATTACCCTTCATTCTCTTCGATATACGATCGTTTGTTTCATCAGAGGAATAGAAACATGGTTTCTAAAATAGAGGGTATGTTGCAACAGGGTAAGGCAGCAGGGGCCAGTTATTTCGTAGTGGTCGGTAGCGGGCATCTGATCGGCGATGAAGGAATCGTCAATATGCTGAAACAGAAGGGGTATAAGGTAAAGCGTTTATAGTTGTAGGTTATAAGTAGTAAGTTTTAAGTTCAAAGTTGAAAAACTTAAAACTTACTACTTAAAGCTTGTAACTAGAGTCCCAGCTTCTTCTCGAGGTAGTGGATGTTGGTGCCGCCAGCCTGAAAGTTGGCGTCTGCCATAATTTCTTTATGTAGTTCGATATTCGTATTGATGCCGGTGATACTTATCTCATCGAGCGCGCCCTGCATGCGAGCCAGTGCTACTTCTCTGTTGCAGCCGTAAGAGATCAGCTTGCCTATCATCGAATCATAATGCGGTGGTACGACATAGCCTGTGTAGATATGGGTATCAACGCGTATGCCCGGACCACCCGGTGGATGGTAGCGTTCGATCTTTCCAGGTGAAGGGATAAAGGTTTTACTGTGTTCGGCATTGAGGCGGCATTCTATAGCATGTCCCCTTATCTCGATTTCACTCTGTTTCAGGCGGAGCTTGTCGCCAGATGCGATATATAGTTGTTCTTTGATGATATCAACACCAGTTATCATCTCAGTGACCGGGTGCTCTACCTGTACCCTGGTATTCATCTCGATGAAATAAAATTCACCATCCTGGTAGAGGAATTCAAATGTGCCGGCACCGCGATATTTCGTCTTGATGCAGGCATCGACGCAACGCTGGCCGATCTTCTTTCGCTGTCTCGGCGTGATGCCGGGCGCTGGCGCTTCCTCTACAACTTTCTGGTTACGGCGCTGCATCGAGCAGTCACGCTCACCGAGATGGACAGCATTGCCCTGACCGTCAGATAGCACCTGTATCTCGACATGGCGAGGTGTTTCCAGGTACTTTTCCATATATACCATGCTGTTACCGAAGAAGGTGCCTGCTTCCTGTTTGGTCAAAGCGATAGAGTTATTCAAGGTTGCATCGGAATGAACCACGCGCATACCTCGGCCACCGCCGCCGCCTGCAGCTTTGATGATAATCGGGTAACCGATCTTGTTGGCCAGTTGGATGTTGGTGTCATTGTCGTCACCTAGCGGGCCGTCTGAACCTGGTACGCAGGGTACGCCAGCTGCTTTCATGGCTTCGATAGCAGCAACTTTATCACCCATGGTACGAATAGACTCGGGAGTAGGGCCGATAAATATAAAACCGCTATCTTCCACACGTTCCGCAAAATCTGCATTTTCAGACAGGAAACCATAACCAGGATGAATGGCGACTGCATCGGTGACTTCTGCTGCACTGATGATTGCAGGAACATTCAGATAGCTTTGATCTGAAGGTGCAGGCCCGATACATACTGACTCGTCTGCGAGGCGGACATGCTTGAGGTCTCGGTCTGCCTCAGAATGAACTGCGACTGTCTTGATACCGAGTTCACGGCAAGCTCGCAGTATTCGCAGAGCAATTTCGCCTCTATTAGCGATAACGACTTTAGATATCATGAGACTATGCCTTATTCGATAACGATAAGAGGTTGGCCAAATTCTACGGGCTGAGCGTTTTCCACCAGAATTGATTTAACGATCCCAGATTTATCAGCTTCGATCTGATTAAGAATTTTCATCGCTTCGATGATACAGACAGTGTCGCCTTCACTGACGCTGTCACCGACCTTAACGAAATCGGGTGCGCCAGGAGCCGATGCGGTATAGAAAGTACCAACCATCGGCGCATCTATAGTATGTCCGCTTACCGCTGGTTTTTCACCTTCGCTGTCAGATTCTGCAGTAACTGGAGCTGGTGCAGGGGCTGGAGCAGGTGCAGCAGCATACTGTTGAACGGGTGCCGCCGGCGCTGACGTAGAATAACGTGAGATGCGTACAGACTCTTCACCTTCGTTGATCTCGATTTCTGCAATCCCGGATTCCTCGAGTAGTTCGATTAATTTTTTTACTTTACGAATATCCATAAGAATATACCTTTGAGGGTCTAGCCCTGTTGTAATTGTTTTATCGCTGCATGTAACGCCAGTTCATAGCCTTGAGCGCCAAGGCCAGAGATAACACCAACAGCAATGTCAGAAAAATAGGAATGTTCACGGAATGCTTCACGTGCATGAACATTGGATAAATGAACTTCAATAAATGGGATATCAACCCCGCTCAAAGCATCACGTAAGGCTACGCTGGTGTGGGTGAATGCTGCTGGATTAATGATGATAAATCGAACCTTGTCTTTAGCTGCGTTATGGATATGCTCGATCAGGTCGACTTCCGCATTACTTTGAACGCTTTCCAGGCTAAGGCTGTTTTCTGCTGCAATTTTGGATAGAGTGTTATTGATGCTGTCTAGCGTATCTGAACCATAATGTTCGGGTTCACGAGTACCTAATAGATTCAGGTTTGGGCCGTTGATTACGAGTAAATCGGACATTTTTATAGTTTTTGTATTCGATTTAGGCTAAATATAATTATATGCTAATGATTGTGCATAAATATTAGCTAAATGTCTACTATTTCGGCGAATTTGTAGCGAAATTCGTTGAATTGATAAATTTATAACTCGATACCGTGCTCTTTCATTAATTCTTTTGCTCGTATCTTGCTCAGTTCTCCTGTGATCGTGTTGCTAATTTCACCATCATGTTTGATGATTACAGTGTATGGCAGGACGCCAGCACCGTTACCGAAGCGTTTTGCAAGCCCCACGCCCTCAGACTCTAAGACCATGGTGGGATAGTTCATACCTACCTCACTGACATATTCACGAACCGCCATCTCGTCATCGATAGCAATACCGATAATCTGGAAACCCTGACTACCATATTCTTTCTGCAACTCGATAAAGTCAGGTATTTCTTTCAGGCATGGCGGACACCAGGTTGCCCAGAAATTGAGAAGTATAAGCTTACCATCCCATTCTTTGATATTACGTAGCTTGCCATCGAGGTCGGCTGCTGCAAACTCTGGTCGTTGTAGGCCGATGGCAGGATTATTCTGGTACTGTATCTGTGGGTGATTTTGACTGAGATAATTTTGCAGGGCATAGCCACCAGCACTGGCCAGTACCATTGCTACGATAAATAAAAGAGTAATTTTCATTTTGATGTCAGGCGCTTTCGGTTATTTCAGGCAGGACGGTTTCTTGCATCTTATCTGATGTATACAACAGTATCAGTCAACTGGGTCGGGCGAAGCTCAGCGGTTGTACCGTTTATCGGATCTGTTTTATCGCCAAAGTAGAGTGTAAATTTATCTTTAATCGCAAAGATATCATATTCTTCTGCACCGATATCCGCTGAATCTTCAGTCGTATTAACGGTGTCGATCTCTATCGCTTCTGTAAGTTCATCAACTGACCCATCGATAATAACAATTTCGCCGATGCTGTAGCTGAACGTGTTTATATCCTGTATTTCAGGATCAAATGTAGCGCATGTAGTGTCACCCGTATGGTAGATATTTGATGAGGTACCGGTGCCTGAGTCATAGTCTTTGCCACCGTTACTTGTAAATGTCAAAGTCGGTAAATATGAGTTTTCGCCATCGATAATACACTCTGTTCTCCAGGTGGCGTTTAATAAAGTGCTGATTACGACACGATCATATTCTTCCGGCAGTTCTTCTGAACATCCGGCCAGGCTGATTAAAATGGCGACTAAGATAAAAGTATTTTTCATATGTGTTCCGGTTATTGAATTGCACTAATTATGACATCGAGAGTATGGGGAATAGTCAAGTCCTCAGGGGGTACCACTAGAGTCTAGGTTGATGTGGTAATCCAGTCTTGACTTGTTGCGCCAATAATTTGTTGATGGTTTTATGCTTATCAGTGTCTAAGAAAATAACATTCCTTTAAGAGTTTTGGTTGTATGTTTTCAGCTTTTGATGAAAACCTTGAAAAAATAATAGCAGAGCATTTTATATGAAAGTTACCTTGTTTGAGTAGTTTGTTCTGTGACAGGGTCTCTGGTTATAGTGAAATCGAAGAGTTCAATAGTCTATTTGTACTGATGTGGTGGGCAGTGATTATGGGATTACAAACTTTATCTCGGCGATCTCGCCTATTCTGATCGAGATATTCTGGCTCTCATCGCCGACAGTGGCGGTAATGTTACCGGAGGTATCATAATATGCGATATACATCGGTGCTGGCCTGTCTGTTGAACAAGGCGCGCCAGTAGTCTCTATGAGGCCGCTATCAGTACCGTCGCAGCTGGTATATACGGCCCCGGCAGGTATCGCAGAGAGTATGACTGGATAGCTATTTGCTTCATCACCAGCCGAAGTTGTCACATTGACTAAAAGCCATGCATGATTGAATAGTTGCGGGGTAAAAGAAAAAGCCGTATTGATGATGTCCTGTGCTTCCGTTTCTGTCGGCATTTGAAAAATGATGTCAGCTTTGTCAGAGCTTAGGTTCATCTCACTGGAAATTATGGAAACTAAACCGTTTTTACTTGCACGCAGATAAAAACTCTCGTTTTCCTTTAGTTGAAGGGAGAAGTCACCGTTGGCATCGCTGGTAGTTGTTGGATTTGATGGCTCACCGGGTGTATCGTAAACGCCCTCAATGTTGACCGCTGCTTCAGCGGTATCATCGATGTTATTGGTTTTTCCACTGACCGAGATTTCGTTATCTTCACCGCGGAAAAAATTCGTGATCTCTTCTTCGGTACAGGCAGATACTGCGAGTGTCGAAAACAGAGCACTGGCAATAAGCGTTTGTTTCATAAGCTATGGAGTACAATCAGCTGTGAGCAGGTTTGTCTGTGGATAGCAGCTTGGATCCATCTTAGTTCAAAGCACGTTTAACATGCTCGCTAAATTTATCTGCCGGCATAAAACCTACGACGCGGTAATTTTTATTCTCTTTGCCGTCAGTACCAAAAAACATGATGGAAGGTGGACCGATGATGCCGAAATGCTTATAGAGTTCAGTATCTTTTTCATCATTAAGCGTGACATCGGCCTTTAGTAAGACGACGCCATCAAGGGCTTTTTGAACAGCAGGATCAGAGAAGGTGAATGCCTCCATCTCTTTACAGGATACGCACCAGTCTGCGTAGAAGTCCAGCATCACGGGTTTGCCGGCTGCCGTTGCTCTCTCCAGTTCAGCATGAAAACCCTCAACACCTTTGATCTTGTTGAAGCTCAGTTGTTCGACCTGTGCCGCGCTGCCTGAAATGCCGGCGAGGCCTTTGAGTGGCTGGTATACGTTTCTATTGCCGCTGGCCAGACCCAGCAGGATGATGATACCGTAGATCAGCAGTAATACACCCAGGCCTTTCCACAGTTTTTTCCAGCCGCTACTGCCTTCAGCAAGGCTGTCCATGGCACCCATGTAGATGGCAGAGACGATGATCAGTGCTGCCCATAATGCCATGGTAGCTGCTGCCGGGGCCACTCTTTCCAGCAACCAGATGGCGAGGCCAAGTAGCAGTACGCCGAATACAGCTTTTACCGCATCCATCCAGGCGCCGGCTTTAGGTAAAAACTTGCCGGCAGATGCACCGATGAGCAGTAATGGTGCGCCCATACCCATGCTTAAAGAAAACAGGGCCATGCCGCCAAGAACGGCATCACCGGTCTCAGCTATATAGATGAGTGCGCCGACCAGCGGTGCGGTGACGCAGGGGCCGACGATGAGAGCGGAGAGGAAGCCCATGATAGCCACACCGACTATATTGCCGCCTTGCTGGCTGTTGCTGATGTTGGTCAATTTACTCTGGATGCTTGCTGGCATCTGCAGCTCATAAAATCCAAACATGGATAAAGATAATGCGACAAAGATAGCGACAAAACTGCCTATGATCCACGGATTCTGGAACCATGCCTGGATATTTTCTCCGGACAAACCGACGAGTATGCCCACGACCGTGTAGGTGAGGGCCATTGCTAGCACGTAAACCAGTGACAGGTAAAAAGCTTTTCGAGTGGTGATTTCTTCACCCTGACCGATGATGATGCCAGAGAGGATAGGGATCATCGGAAATACGCAAGGTGTAAATGCCAGTAACAAACCGGCACCGAAGAAGATAATCAGTGTCAGCCAGGTATTACCGCTCTTCAGCACGTTGGCAATCTCATCCTGTTCGGAGACAGGTTCAGAGCTGCTGGTGTCTAATGCTGCTGCCTGTGCTTCTGAGATAGGAGAAAGTTTTACTGTGAATTTTTTTGTCTGCGGTGGGTAGCATATGCCGGAGATTTCCGAACAGCCCTGGTACTTGACCTTGAATGTGGTTTCTTTGTCACCATTATCATTGTATTGATAGGGTAGAGAAACATCGACGTCGTTATGGAATACATAAAGAGTCTTGTTGAATATCGGATCATCCTTGGCGTCACCTTGAGGCATTATCAATGGGTTTGAATTAATGCCGGGCTCATCTGTCGTAATCTGCATCTTATCGCGATACAGGTAATGACCGTCAGCAATTACCCAATTGACTTTGAACAGGCCGGGTTGCGAATCGTAACTGATCTTGAAGGCATCATCAGGGTCGAGGATATCGTCCTCAGCACCACCCAGGCTGTCGAGCAGGTTGAAGTTTTCATCTGCCAGGACAGATGAAGCAGGCGCCAGGCTGAAACTTATTAACAGAAGAAAGAATGTGAGAAATTTCAAAGTCTTAGTCATGATTGTGCGTCATATGTGTTGAGTAAGCCGTCATAATTAGACATACTCGTGATGTAAGGTTCAATAAGCAGGTGCGGCGCTGAACCTGTATAGTTGCCAGTAAAAAGCCGCTAATATTACAGATATATACCGATGCTTGCTGACAAAAGAATAGTTTAAATATACCTAAAATAACAAGATTCTAAAGAAATATTCATACAAAGGACGATACTGTGCCCCTCTTATTCATTGCAATACCTCTGATTGAGCTATATTTCATCATCGTTGTCGGTGAGGCTATCGGTGCTTTCTGGACAGTGATGCTGGTCATATTGACCGCTGTCGTCGGCGTCAGTTTATTACGCATTCAGGGCATGAGTACACTGATGCGGGCGCAGAGGAATATGGCCCAGGGCCAGATCCCTGCGATGGAGATGATGGAGGGAATCGCGCTGGCAGTGGCTGGAGTACTCTTGATTACCCCGGGTTTCATAACAGACTCCATAGGTATGTTGTGTCTCATACCCGCAAGTCGGCAGGCAATAATCCGTTACATCATGGCCAGGGCATCGGTTCATGGCAGTTTTAATGCCACGATGGGTGGATTTGAATCGCATCACCAGCCAGGTAACAAGCAACAGCACGGAGACACAGATTCTTCCACTGGGCACCGGGTGGGCCGCACTATCGAAGGTGAGTATAAAAGAGAAGATTAATGGAAGTGCCTTTCTTGCAGTCAGTTGCCTGTGCTGATTTTCATGATTGACTCGAATATCCCGATTTTTTCAGAAGCAACCCCTTGTAAACACGAAATTCGACCGCATTAGTCAAATCATCAGACTTTCGGAGCCGAGATGCTTGACTCCGCAGGTTTCGTCATTATGATTAGCACTCGCGCCGTGAGAGTGCTAATCCACGATTTCTACAATTATATATTTAGAGGAACATAAAAAATGAAAATACGTCCATTACACGACAGAGTTGTCGTTAAACGTATGGAAGAAGAGCGCACCAGTGCCGGTGGTATCGTCATCCCTGATTCAGCCACAGAAAAACCGGTTAAAGGTGAAGTGATTGCCGTTGGTAATGGCAAGGTGAGCGATTCTGGTGAGCTTCGTGCGCTGGATGTAAAAGTAGGTGATCAGGTTCTATTTGGTAAATATTCAGGTACGGAAATAAAAATCGATGGCGATGATATCCTGATTATGCGCGAAGAAGATATTTTAGGTGTGATCGGCGCGTAAGCTGTTGGCACATTGAGACAATTTTTAAGTATTAGATAGAGGAATTTATATATGTCAGCAAAAGA
>JABDRN010000030.1 GCA_013041745.1 Gammaproteobacteria bacterium | reverse complement strand
TACCGCGCCCGCTCCAGCCATGCACCAGCAGGACAGTGGGAGTATCGCCCGCAATAGTCGGCTGCCAGGTAAATGTTGTGATGTCTTTATCGTTGATGCGGTGAGATTCAATGACTGCTGAGTTCAGTGCCATTTGTTCGGATATCGGTGTTTTGAACCGGGTTGGCGTCAGCCATAATTTATAGGCCAGGCGACCGGCCAGTGATGGTGATATACGGCCGACAAGCTGAAAAGTCTTCTGAAGTGCTTTCAGCATGAATGGCTCAGGACGTTTTTTCCTGTTTCTGCCGATAAGCCCCAAGTCATTGTTTTCAAGTAATAAATCAGCTGATTTTTCAGGCATGTCGCTCACCTTTGTTGTGTTTAATAATAAAAATTTAATAAAAGTTTTAAAATGCAACTGTTGTTTTAAGCAACTTAATCATAATAAGTTGCTAAATGCAACTATTAATTTTATAGTCTGCCTATGGTCCGAAATAAAATTGATGATATAAACTGCTCGCTTGCCGATTCACTGAACCTGATCGGTGAGTGGTGGACCATCCTGATATTACGTGAATCGTTCTTCGGTACTCGTCGTTTTGAAGATTTTCAGCAGCATCTCGGTATCGCCAGGAATATCCTGACTGCCAGGTTGGCTACATTGTGTGACAACGGAATCCTTGAGCGTGTGCCTGTTAAGGAAGGCGCTAAACGCCATGAGTACCGGCTTACCTCGATGGGGCGTGATCTACTGACAGTGATCATCGCGCTGACACAATGGGGTGATCGCTGGCTGCGCCAGGAGCAGGGTGCGCCGGTAAATTTTATCGAGCGCGACAGTGGTGAAGTGATACCTGAAGTCTGTATCCGTTCGAAGGATGGCCGCCAGTTAAAAACACGAGATCTGGCGATGGTTCCGGGACCGGGTGCAACGGATAAAACCAGAGAGAGGTTGCGACAGATCGCCGAGGCCTGGCATAAAAGGGAGCTGGTTTAGTCATCAGTAGTGCCAGAATATGACTGTCATCTCGGTCAGCTTAACGCGGGCCCTTTAATCAGCAGCCGCGGCGGTGAGTCCTTATCGACTGAACTATGAATAATGGCACCATACTCGATCCTGAGCTGGCTATAGACATCGTCGAGTGACATGTTCAATATATTTGCCGTTATGGCGCGTGCCACGCCGGCATGAGCCACGATCAATATATGCTTATCGCGGTGTTTCTCAAGGATCTGCAGGTAAGCATTCCAGACACGTTCAGAAAACGTATCCAGCGGCTCAGCACCTTCAGGACGATTATTTACCGGATCTCTATAAAAGTGGTTCAATGCTTCGCTGTCTCCGGCAAGGATATCATCAGGGGTTTTACCTTCCCATGAACCGAAGCCGATCTCTTTCATATTGTCTTCCACGGTGAGAGGCACCTGTAAACTGTCTGCCAGATCTTTACTAAAATCCAGGCAGCGTTTTAATGGCGAGCTAACGATATGCTGCCATCGTGGTGAAGCTGGCATAGCGGCACGCATCTGAGCCCAGCCTTTTTCTGTAAGCAGGTCATCGACGCTGTAGCCACGATAGCGTCTGCCGCCCACCGGTTCACCATGTCTCATGACATCGATATGAGTGGTCACAGCCGAGCCTTTGTTGTTTTCAATACCTGGTATGTGTTCATTGATGCTATGAGTTATCAGTTAAAGATTCCACCGAGAGTCATCACCGCAAGTATACCAACCCAGACGATAACTGCACGCATCACCAGTGCCTGTGCTGCATAGATGCTGGCAAGTTCATCTTCCATATCCAGGTTACGCATGGCACCCAGTCCAGTCGCTACCAGCACTTCCTTGTTACTTTCGGAAAGATCGGAGGTATGCGCCCGATCTCTATAAGCATGGTAGGCGCCATCGAAATTGCCGGTAAGCGCATAGCCGGCGGCTAACATGCGCGCGGGAATCCATGCCATTATCGCGTGGATGAATTCTGAAAACTCAGATAGCTGATCATATTCGATCTGTTTGCTCAGTTCAGAGATCAGCCGATATAACATGCAGCCAAAAGGCCCGAGTATGATGAACCAGAATATGGTGGCGAAGATACGCTCATTTGCGACATTCAATATTGCCCGAGTGACATCACTGATCTGTTGATCAGGCGAGGTAGAGGCGGCAGAGTCTGTGATGGTACCGGCATAATGCAGAGCTTCATCATCATCCCCAAGTTTGCGGGCATAGATATAGGCTTCGATATCGCTGCTAAGACAGGCTGGTCCCAGGCAATAGATAAAAACGATTATGCCAAAAACAAAAGCGGGCACATTGAATAAAAAATCGTGCAGCAGTATCTGGATACTGAGCAGCAATAATACTGGCAGCGCAAGGATGAGGATGAACTGCAGCGGGGGCATGCGCTTGCCGGTAAAACGCTGGATCGCCTGCGAATAAAACTCGAACCAGGTCATATCACGTAAATCGTGCAGATGACGAAACGTTCGATCCAGGAACAGGCCTATGATGATGGAGATAAGTGCCATGCGTTGAAATGGTAACTGGTTGTTATTGTTCTAATAATGTAACTATAGCTGTTTATCAGAAAAAATGCTCGATGATCTGTTTTCATCGCTTATGCTTTGAGCAGAGCATGTAACTTTTTCCAGTCGAACCCGGTACCGGGATCAGTCTTACGACCGGGTGCGATATCACTGTGTCCGGTAATATTATCAGCGATCTGAGGGTAGGCAAGCTGTAGAGAACGGACCAGCTGCGCCAAGCGGTGATACTGCATGTCTTCGAAGTCATCGCAATCGGTTCCTTCCAGTTCAATGCCGATGGAGAAGTCGTTGCAACGTTCACGGCCACAGAAATTAGACTGACCTGCATGCCAGGCGCGTTCATGAAATGGAACGAACTGTACGATCTCGCCGCTACGTTTGATCAATACATGGGACGAGACCTGCATGTCAGCGATCTCTTCGAAATAAGGGTGACGGCTTTTATCCAGGCTGTTCTGAAAAAAACACTCGATGGAGTCGTCGCCATATTGCCCCGGCGGCAGGCTGATCGAATGTACCACGATCAGGTCGACTGCCGTGTTGTCCGGGCGGCTGTCCTTGTTCGGTGAGGGGCGCTGGGTGCAGTCATCGAGCAGGCCGGTTGTCGTGTTTATCTTCATGGGGGGATTATAGCTCCGAACGGGGGAGTTTTTAGTGTTGGGATATAGTATTTACTTTGTTCTTTTATTCAGGAATTGCGGTTCTCGTAGCGGGCGAACTCCACTGTAGGGGCTGAACTTGTTCCTCGATTTTTTTCTGGTTTTGGTGTTTGGCATTTACTTTGTTCTTTTATTCAGGCCTTGCGGTACTCGCACCGCGGGCGAGGTACTCTTTTGCTACAGCCCAAAAGAGTACCCAGAAAAGGCCGCCACGTAAGCTGCGCCCCTGAAAAGCAGGGGTTCCCATTGAGGCAGTGCCATTATCATGCTGCGCCAGAACTCGCACACGTTGAAAAGCACGTACACTCAGACAACTGGCCCAGAAAGCCCATGCTAACAGCACCGCCTCAATGGCTTGCTAAGGTGGGGTGAAGGTCAAGGGCAAAACAGTGCCTGCATTTAGCAACGTGCTACTTCTTTGTGGTTTTTTGTTTCTGGTTATTTTTTTGACTCTCTCTCGCATTAGCCAAGCCATTGCTGTGCTGCCGGCACCATGCTGTAAAAAAACTCGCAGAAGACGCTCAGACAGTTTTCACAGAAAGCTCATGATACCGGCAGCACAGCAATGGGAACCCCATGCTATCTAGGGGGCGCCCGGCGTAGCGACGGCCTTTTCTGGTTACTCTTTTGGGCTGTTGCAAAAGAGTTACTCGCCGTAAAAGGCGAAACTCACGGTACAAATACACGTACCTAGGTAGCGTCAAAAAGTGATAATAATAAAAAGAAAAGAGTACCTCGCCCGCGGTGCGAAAACCACAAAGCCAGACTAAAAAGATTCAGTTAAATCTTAATAACAGATCAAAATAACTACTGTAGAGGAGTCGTGCCCTTGATATCCAACGGCAGATCATACCCCTTCAACATCTCTAGCCCGGTATCGACGGTCGCATTACCCGTCAACTGGTAATCGACGGGAGACTTGTTCTGCAGCAGTGCGACTGCCGCGCTACCCATGCTGAACAGGTCCAGCTTGAGCGGGATGTCTATGATACCTTTGCCTTTGCTGGGGATCTCGCTGCTTTTGGTGATCTCACCCTGTCCCCAGTTCTTCTGGTTTACATTCAGATTATAGTTGAAGCTCTTTAATATCATGCTGAAATTATTCGGGTTATTGACTTCGACCTGGGCGACTACATCTGCAGTAGTGAAGTTAAGCTTTTTGACCTTTACGTCTTTAATTTTTATCTCGGGTACTTTTGGTACAGGCAGTTCTCCCTGCTTGGCTACCGGGATCGCGTAGTTACCGATGATAGGAAGGATGACATTGAAGGTGGTGTTGAGGTCATATGACAGGCTGTCTTTATCCCATATCTCACCCGGCAGTTTTTTCAAGTCATCAAATTTAAGGGTAACGGGTAACTGTACCGGACTGGTACTGTTCGCTTTTAGTTTTATCGCTTTCGCTGTGACGCCGCTGACCAGCGACTGATTCTCAATTTTGAAGTCGTAATCGAGACCGGCAAGATCGAGTGCAATCGGATTCTTATTATCGACTTCGAGGTCGAATACCAGGTCCACTTTATCGAAATTAATATTTGCTATACGGGCGCCCGCCAGTTTTGCGGTAGGTTTGATGGTTTCAGCATGTTTTGCCAGCTCAGCACAGCCTGAAAGATAGACAATAAACGGCAGAACTAAAAAGATTTTTATTGATGACTTCATTGGTTTTCGAGTAATTGTGAAAGTGTTGCGTATGTTAGCTGTGAACTGAGGATAATGCCATATATAACCATCATTATTTGAGGCTAAAGAAGATATATTCATATAAATCAGTTGTTTGTGATTATCTATATGTAAGCGATTTAATTATTAAATAAATATTTTATTTCGACGAACATTTCATAAAAACTATCGAGTAGAATATGCAGCATCTGAACGAATCCACTACGATGTACTCACAGCAGCAAGCAGCAACCGGTCCTGGACTAAATCCTCAACAGCGAAAAGCAGCCCGTACCATCGATGGTCCGATGCTGGTTCTAGCTGGAGCTGGTAGTGGTAAAACCCGCGTGATCACAGAAAAAATCGCCTACCTCATCGGTGAGTGCGGCATATCGCCGTCACGCATCGCTGCGGTGACGTTTACCAACAAGTCTGCCCAGGAGATGAAGACCCGGGTGAAGAAACTTGCCGGTAAGAAAGCCACTCGCGGTTTGCGGGTGTCGACGTTTCATCGGCTCGCACTCAACATCCTGCAGAAAGAATACGCGGCGCTGGACTACAAACCCGGTTTTTCAGTGTTTGCCAGCGGCGATTGTATTACCGTGTTATCCGAACTGCTGAAAGTCACGGGTGAACGCGGTATGGATGCGGCCGAGTCGGCACACTGGCAGATATCTCAATGGAAAAATGACGGTATCATGCCGGAAGAAGCGACCATCGTCGCCGAGGATGATCGTCAGTTTGGTATCGCCAAACTTTACAGCCAGTATCAGCGGCAGCTGCACGCATATAATGCTTTTGATCTGGATGATCTGATCCTGCAGACGGCACATCTATTCAAAACGCGAAAAGATATCCTGGAGAAGTGGCAGCATAGTATCCATTACCTGCTGGTCGATGAGTACCAGGATACCAATGCCATGCAGTACGAGCTGGTGAGGCTGCTTTCAGAAAAGCGCCAGTGCCTGACGGCTGTGGGTGATGATGACCAGTCTATCTATGCATGGCGTGGTGCGAAGCCGGAGAACCTGGTGCAGCTGTCCAAGGATTTTCCCAGCCTGCAGATCATAAAACTCGAGCAGAACTACCGCTCGAGTCGCCGCATATTGAAGCTTGCCAATGAGTTGATTAAGAATAATCCGCATGTCTATGAGAAAAAGCTTTGGAGTGATCTTGGAATGGGGGAGAGTGCCCGCCTTATCCAGTGCCATAGCGAAGAAGACGAAGGTGAGCGTGTCTGTATGGAGCTGCAGTCACATAAGATTCAGAACCTGACAAAGTTTAAAGACTACGCGATCCTGTATCGCGGAAATTTCCAGGCGCGCGTATTTGAAACGTATCTACGTAGCATGCATATCCCTTATGTGGTCAGTGGCGGCATCTCGTTTTTTGAACGTACCGAGATCAAAGATATCGTGGCTTACCTGAGATTACTGGTCAATCCAGATGATGATGCAGCTTTCCTGCGGGTGATCAATACACCACGACGCAGCATCGGCGCGGCGACACTGGAAAAGCTCGGCAAGTATGCCAGCAAACGTGGTGTCAGTATGCTGACCGCATGTTCGGAAGTCGGCCTGGAATCGAGGATTTCAAAGAGTGCATATAAAAATCTTGGCATCTTCTCTGACTGGTTGTTGCGACTGTCCTATCGCGCCGAAGATGGCTCTGCTACGGAGATAACACAGCAACTGCTCGATGATATAAATTATGAGGGCTGGTTACGGGAACAGAGTAAAGATATAGAGACTGCGGAGAGACGCTGGCAGAATGTGATGGAGTTGTTGGACTGGTTGGCCAGGCTGCAGAAGAAGGATGCCGATGCCAGTGTCGCCGAACTTATGGCGCAGTTATCGCTGATGGATATACTGCAGCGAAACCAGGATGAGACTGACATCGATGCCGTGCAGCTGATGACGCTGCATGCGGCCAAAGGCCTGGAGTTTCCGCATGTGTTCCTGGTCGGGTTCGAGGAAGAACTGATACCACATGCGACCAGTATCCAGGAAGATAATATAGAGGAAGAACGCAGGCTCGCGTATGTCGGGATCACCCGTGCTGAGAGGAGCCTGACCATGACCATGGCACGAACCAGGAAACGTTATGGTGAAAAGATCATCTGTGAACCCAGCCGTTTCCTCGATGAACTTCCAGAAGATGAGATTGAATGGCTGGGTGGAAAAGCGTCGAAAGAGAAAGCGACGGAAGAAAAGGGCAAGTCGCACCTGGCTGGTCTGAAAGCACTGTTAGGGTGATCGCCGAAGCCTTGCAGAGTATCTTACCTTGCCTGGCTGATCTTATGAGCCAGGCCTGGCCTCTGCACCGTAAGCAACTCCAGGCTCTCAGGTTTTGCCACACCATAACCCTGGATATAATCGACACCGAGGCCTTCGAGGATATTCTTGATAGTGTCATTTTCGACAAACTCGGCAATAGCCTGTTTACCCATAGATTCAGCGATGTTGGTAATCGATCGCACCATTTCCTGGTCGATTGTGATATGTAGGCTTATTCAATGATTATTTATGCCCGCAGTTACCGGGAACTGTTACATCGAGTTTGCTCTCGATGTGTGATTCTCGCCACAGGTAGACTTCGGTCGCTGCAGGATCGCATGACTGGCAACTGGTACCACAGGATGCTGTTGCTGAACGTCTCTCGACCTTGCCTTTCTTTATCCAGATATCGAGCATACCGCGCACGGCATCGGCATCGGTATCGAAATGCAGGGCGATATCACTGAGCGTGCATTGGCCGCGCTGTTTCAGGTAGTCACGTACTTGGGACAGGATCATGGCATCACCGCTTTATGTGCCCATCTCTGTAGCATCAGGTTCTTTTTCAGTCTCCCTGTGGGCCCACTGCCGTAGTCCATAGATGAGACCGATCATCAGGATAACCGTGCCAGCCAGCCATAGTGCTGAAAATAACGGGTGCTGTGTGAAAGTGCTGATCTGGTAGAAACCGCTGGCGGTAATGTATGCGATAGTCGTGGTCCATGCGGCAACGAAGACGGCCCATGAAGTGCCTGCTTCTCGCCGAATGGCACCGATGGTGGCGACACAGGGGAAATACAGCAGAATGAATAGCAGGTAGGCAAATGCGCCTGCCTGGCCGTCGAAGCGCTTGATCATGGCACCAAATGTGGCATCGTCTACTTCCTGTGCAGCAGCGGCTGCTTCCAGGGAGTGGATGTCACCGACGTCCATCTGTAGAGGATCGCCGAACATGTCGGTAAGCCCGGAAAGGTTTTCCGGGACAGTGGCCGCCGCCTCATTGACTGACTGCCAGAAATCAAATTCATCCTCAGCAGCTACGCCACCGGCATCCTGTCTGGCGAGCTGTGAATACAGAGTATCGAGCGTTCCAACAACGACTTCTTTAGCGAGGATGCCGGTAAGGATGCCTAACACTGCAGGCCAGTTATCTTCTTCGATGCCCATGGGTGCAAATACCGGGGTTGCGGATTTACTGATCACCGATAGCACCGAGTCGCTCGAATTTTCATGGCCGATGGAGCCGTCGGTGCCGATCGCGTTGAGTACGTTGATGACCAGTACCATGACCACGATCACCTGGCCGGCTTCTTTGATGAACAGACGAACGCGGTCCCAGGTGCGCAGCAGGATACCTTTTATCGTAGGCAGGTGATAGGGTGGCAGTTCCATCATGAAGCCGCTGCTCTCTCCTGACAGTATGGTGCGCTTCATCAATACACCGGTGAGCACTGCAACGATGATGCCGATCAGGTAGAGAGCAAATACCAGATTCTGGCCATTTGACGGAAAGAAGGCAGCGACGAAAAGAGCGTATACCGGCAGACGTGCGCCGCATGACATGAACGGGTTCATCAGGATCGTCAGTTTTCGTTCACGCTGGTTCTCCAGGGTCCGTGTTGCCATCACTGCCGGCACATTACAACCGAAACCAACGATGAGTGGTACGAAGGCTTTACCCGGCAGGCCGATACTACGCATGAAACGATCCATGACAAATGCCGCACGTGCCATGTAGCCGCTGTCTTCTACTGCGGACAGGAAAAGATACAGTGCAGTAATGATCGGGATGAATGTGGCGACAACCTGGATGCCGCCGCCAAGACCCTGTGCCAGGATAAGACGTAAAAAGTCTGGTATACCGATACTGCCGAGTAACGCAGATAAACCATCAACGAATACCGCCCCGGCAATACCATCAAAGAAGTCGATGAAAGCACCGCCAAAATTGATGGTGAACATGAACATCATATACATCACCAGCAGGAAGAACGGAACACCGAAGATCGGACTCAGCACAAAGTTGTCAATCCTGTCAGTCAGAGTTTTACCGACTTTTCCTTTTTCGCTGATCACTAGCTGTGCCAGGGTGTGGGCGTGATTAAAACGGCTGTCTGCAATATGTATATCGGCATCTTCGCCGGCACGTTCTTCTATAGCAACTTTCCATTCCGCCACCGTATCTAATACCGATGCGCCACACTGGGCCTGGGCATTATCATCGCTTTCCAGCAGTTTCAGGGCCAGCCAGTGCAGGTTGTCATCAGCTGCGATACTGCATTTTTTCAAACGGGGTATCAGGTCTGTGATGGCCTGCTCGACGACCTCGTCATGTGCCAGGCGAAATCCGCCACTGTGTTCGCCAGAAGTGATGGCCAGGATCTCGCGTTTTAACTCGTCGATACCTTCTCCGCTGATCGCGACCACTGGAATGACCGGGCAACCCAGCTCTTTCGACAGTTTTTCTGTGTCTATATGTATGCCACGCTTACGTGCGACATCCATCATGTTCAGGGCCAGCACGATAGGGACATTCATCTCCAGCAACTGGGCTGTAAGATAAAGGTTGCGCTCGAGGTTGGCGGCATCGACAACATTGACGATGAGGCTGGCATCACGGCTCAGCAGGTAATCGCGGGTGACTTCTTCATCGACCGAGCTGGCATCGAGAGAATAGATGCCGGGCAGGTCGAACACGGTGACGGTGTGGTTCTCCAGTTCAAAAAAGCCCTGTTTACGGTCAACGGTGACACCCGGCCAGTTGCCGGTCTTCTGGCGTATGCCGGTAAAGGTGTTGAACAGGGCTGATTTACCGCAATTAGGATTGCCGGCGATAGCGATGGTCAGTGAGCCATCAGAAGCTTCTGCTTCATCAGTTTTTTCGCGGCAGCCCATAAGTGTTTAATTTTCGAGTGGTTCGACCAGGAGTTTTTCAGCAATGCCGGGGCCAAGTGCAACACGGGTTCCGGCATTCTGGATGACGACGCTATTACCACGATGGTTGAGCATGTTAACCACGGTGCCGACACGCAAGCCGAGTGATAGCATGCGGAGGACCATCTGGTTGCCGCCTTCGATGGATGATATGCGACCGCTGTGACCATTTTCTAGCGTAAGTAAGCTGGTTGTAGGCTGCAGGTCGCTCATGTTGTTACTCAATAAGGCTAGTCTTATAATCTAACTAAAAATTCTTTTAAAGAGAATAGTTCTCATTCGTGATTGGGATATATTAGACCTATCTTAAATATAATGCAATAAGCCCAAAGAGGATATATATGGAATGCACGACAGGCATATGCCTGCTAATCTAGATCACGAATAAACACCCAATATTATCGGGTAATAAAATAATAACAGCCAGGTGAGTCAATTGCGTACCAAATACCCTCTACAGGTAGCTATCAGCACTTTATTCATAACCATCACCATAGTCCTGGGAGGTATCCTCAGCTGGCAGAGCTTTAGCAAGACTTCGGATATCATGCTGAGTGATGCCGGCGAGATCTATGAGCGTATTAGCAGGGAACTCGCTCTCGATTTTAAATCGACTTATGGTCCTATCGCCGGTGTGCTCCGCCAGTTTCGTTTATCACCGCTGATCAGGGCGCAATCTTTCGATGAGCGAATCTCTCATCTGCCAAACTTCGTCGCTGTGCTCAAATCTGAAAGCTCTGTATTTGCATCCGGCATCGCTTATCCCGATGGAGATTACATGGGGGTGTCATGGGTGGATGCCGACTACGTGCGTGAAAAGTACAGCCCTCCTGCTGAAGCGGTCTATCTCGTGTTATATCTTAAGAAAACAGAATCAGAGACCGGTTTTGATCAGGGCAAGATGTATGCGATCTATTTCGACGAGCAGCTAAAAGAGGTATCAAGGAACGATGGTGTTGAATCACAGTTTGATCCACGGCTACGGCCATGGTACCAGCAGGCTACAGATAATCCGCATGCCACCAGGCCTTACCTGTTTTATGACAGTAAGATCGTCGGTCTGACAGCGATGAGTAAAACTACTGAGCCGGGTGTGGTTGTGGTATTCGATATCACACTGGATAACCTGAGAGAGACCATCAGCAAGTACCAGGTGACACCGAGTTCAGAGGTGGTGCTGATCAATGCCGAAGGTCAGACATTTGCTTATCATGATCAGGATAAAGTCGTGCTCAGTAATACCGCTGAAGCAGGTAGTGATAATGTCCAGCTCGCTGACCTCGATCAGCTCGGTAGTGGAGTGCTCACACATATCAGCAACAGCATACAAGCAAAAGAGCATAACTTTGATTTCGAATACGATAAGCGGCGATGGATCGGCAGCGCACGTGTTGTTGCTAATCCGGGCGGAGTTGATCTGTATGCCCTGATGCTATCGCCGGTTGATGAACTGCTGGCTGAAGCGATGGTTATCCGCTGGCAGCTGTTGCTTATCGCCCTGGTCATTTTACTTATCTTCATCCCTGTTATCTGGTTCACCGCAAAAAAGATTTCGACCCCGTTGAATATCCTGTCCAGAGAAGCAGAAGCGATCTCCCGTTTCGATTTCGGTGAAACTCATATGCGGCCATCGTTTATCAAGGAAGTCGTCGAGCTTGATACTGCGATGGAGTCGATGAAGTCTACCATCAACAAGTTCATCAACCTGATCAATTCACTGGCGGGTGAACAGGATCTCGATGCACTGTTAAAAAGGGTTACCAGGGAAACCATGCTGATCAGTAAATCAGATGCTGCTCTGATCTACCTGCTAGACGAGCAGGATGACCTGTTAAAAGCCAGCTTCCTGTGTGACAGTGGTCATGATCACGTGGTCACGGATGCTTTGTCAGAACTGACCCTCGACGAGGCTAAAGATTTACTGAGAGATAATGACGCTCACAGGAGTGGTATCCGGCACCTGGATAAAGATCACCATGGCAAACTCTCTCCGCTGCTTGAAATACTAGGTAGAGAGAAGCTGACCAGCATCGTCCTGCCATTGCAAAACCGTAATGACGAGATAATCGGTCTGCTCTGTCTTGTATACCAGCATGGTGAGTCTCTGCAGCAGGTCAGTAATATCGAATTTGTCGAGGCACTGTCTGGCTTTGCTGCGGTAACCCTGGAGAGCAGGCAGCTATTAAACATGCAGGAGGCACTGCTGCATGCATTTATCAAGCTGATCGCCGGAGCGATCGATGCCAAATCGCCCTATACCGGCGGCCACTGCACGCGCGTTCCGGAGATTACACTGATGCTTGCGAAGGCAGCATGCGACAGTGATGAAGGCAGCTTCAAAAAATTTGACCTCGATGATAAACAGTGGGAGGAGCTGAGTATCGCCGGCTGGCTGCATGACTGTGGAAAGGTCACAACACCGGAATATGTCGTCGATAAGGCAACAAAACTCGAGACTATCTACGACCGTATCCATGAGGTCAGGATGCGTTTTGAAGTATTGAAGCGTGATGCCGAGATCGACTGCTGGCAGCAGATAGCAGAGGGTGGCGATAAAGTCCTGCTGTTTGAGCAGCTGGAGAAGAAGAGACGCGAGCTGGACGATGATTTTGCTTTCATCGCTGAATGCAATGTCGGCGGTGAATTTATGGCCGATGAGAAGATAGAAAGGCTGCAGGCCATAGCTGCGAAAACCTGGAAGCGGACGCTGGATGATAACCTGGGGTTATCCTGGGAAGAGCTAAACCGAAAAGATTCAAACAGCCATGCGCTGCCTGTGGAAGAGTGTTTGCTTGCTGATAAAGCTGAGCACCTGATAGCGCGCAGTGAAGCTGACCGCATGTCAAAAGATAATCAATGGGGTTTTAAAGTCGATACTCCGGAGTATAAATATAATCGTGGTGAGTTATATAACCTGTCGGTGAAGAAGGGGACCTTGAGTGAAGAGGAGCGCTACATGATCAATGGCCATATGATACAGACCATCATGATGCTGAATAACCTGCCTTATCCAAAGTCCTTGCGCAATGTGCCATTGATTGCCGGTAGTCATCATGAGACTATGGACGGTAAGGGTTATCCCAGGAAGCTGGTGATGAGTGAGCAGCCACTCACCGCACGGATGATGGTGATCGCGGATATATTTGAAGCGCTGACAGCATCAGACCGGCCTTATAAAAAAGCAAAAACACTGAACGAATCTATCCGTATATTAAGTTTTATGAGAGATGATAAACATATCGATGCTGAACTTTTCGACCTGTTTCTGAGCAGTGGTGTATATCTTGATTATGCCGAGAAGTTCCTATCGCCAGAGCAGATCGACGAAGTCAAAATCAGTGACTACATGTCCTGAAGACTGTATTCTCAAACCGTATTGAAACTGAAATAAGTCTAGCGTAGATATGAATAACAAAGTAAAGACGTATTCGCCGGCGGAAGAGAGGGTTAATATCTCTTCCCATGCCTTAGGCCTCCTGCTTAGTATCGCGGCACTGGCATTACTTGTTACCCATGCAACTGCATCCGGCGATGTCTGGCATATCGTCAGCTTTAGTATTTTCGGCTCGAGCCTTATCATCCTGTTTGCTGCTTCTACCATTTATCATAGCGCCAGAGATCCAGATTTGAGAGCTCGCCTAAGAGTAGTCGATCATGCCTCTATCTATGTCCTGATTGCTGGAACCTACACACCGTTTACCCTGGTGACACTCAATGGCTCGGTGGGATGGACTATCTTCGCTATCACATGGGGGATGGCACTGAGTGGCATCGTGCTGAAACTTTTTTTTACCGGCAGGTATCAATTAGTCTCGACGCTGATGTATGTTTTTATGGGCTGGATTATCGTCTTTGCGATCAGTCCTCTGATCGATAACCTGCATCCTGATGGCCTGTCATGGCTGGTTGCCGGCGGTGTAGCCTATACCGTTGGGGCGATCTTATATGGCATCAAAAAGATAAAGTTTAACCACGCCACCTTCCATGTGTTTGTTCTTATAGGCGCCTTCTGCCATTTTATGGCGGTCTATTTTTACGTTCTACCGGATGCTTAAGTAGCCGCTAATACTGGTGTTTTATCACGCTGAACTTTCGTCGTAAGTCTCTAAGGATCAGGTATGTCCAAGGCCATAGCAATGCACTGGTCATGGTTGGCATGAAAAATAGCCAGCTGTCCGGGGCACGTCCAAGCATGCCGTCCACCCACAATGTCAGGGTCTGTTTGAATAACAGCAGGAAAAAAATCACCACCGCCTGCTGCAAAAGTGAAGCCACGCGTAGGCGCTGGTGCTGTTTATGGATAACGAAAATAACGAATACCATGCCGATTGCATGTTGCCCCATCAAGGTGCCGTAACTTACATCGAGGAGTAATCCTGCAAACCAGGCGATGGTGACGCCGACCCTTGTCGGTAAGGCCATCGCCCAGTAGATCAGTACCAGTGCTACCCAGTCAGGCCTGTATGCGATCGCCCAGTCGGGCAGCGGCATGATGGCGAGCATGAATGCACCGATGACAGTGATGAGGCCTATGCGCAGGGTCTTATTCACGATTGCCTCTGCGCTGTGTCGATTTTTTCTCTTCCTTTGCTTCTGCTGCTTGTTCTACGGTGACGCTCTCTTCTTCCGCTTTGTCTGCCACCGGTACCGGTTCATTACGCCATACCAGCAGCACTTCACGGCTCTTGTCCAGTAGCGCATGTGGCTTGGCTTCGATGGTAGCAAATGGTTCGCCTGCCGGGCGTTCGATCTTGCTGATCACTGCAACCGGGAAGTTGGGCGGAAACACGCCGCCAAGTCCGGACGTTATCAGCAGGTCACCTTGTTTAATATCGACATTGTGCGGCAGGTGACGCAGGTTGAGCTGATCGATCTTGCCGCTGCCAAAGGCGATAGCGCGTAGCCCTGTGCGATTCACCTGCACCGGGATAGCATGGCTGGCATCGGTGATCAGCACGGCGGTAGACGACATCGGACCGACATGTACCACCTGTCCCATGACGCCCTGCGCATCGATGATCGGCTGCCCCTGGTAGACGTCACTGCTGCTGCCCTTGTTGAGCAGGATCAGCTGTTTATATGGGTCGAGATCGACATTGATGATCTCGGAGATGAGCAGACGCTCGGTTGTTTTTGGAATGGCACCAAGTAATTCACGTAAGCGTTCATTTTCTTTTTCGATAATATCCAGCTTCTGTAGCTGTACACGATTCTCCAGGTGGCGTGCTTCGAATTCACGGTTTTTTTCGAGCAGAGCCTGTTGTGTACTCAGGGTTTCATCAGCCCAGTAGAATAATCGAATAGGTAGATCGATAGTGTACTGCAGGGGATAGAGAACACCAGAGAGAGCACTACGCACCAATTCCAGGGAATGCCAGCGGTGGTCTACAGTCATCAATACGATGGATGCGATAACCAGTACTACCATACGGACTGTAGAAGATGGCCCTCTGACGAATAAGGTTTGCACGTGCTTACCCTGGGCTAGATGACTGGCGCAAAAATGTTTTTATTGCCACGCATCAGAGTTTATTCGACAGCGAGGAAATCGCCCCCATGCTGGTCGATAAGTTCCAGTACTCGACCGCCGCCACGAGCGACACAGGTGAGAGGATCTTCAGCCATGACTACCGGCAGACCTGTCTCTTCCATGATCAGGCGATCGAGATCACGTAGTAATGAGCCGCCGCCGGTCAGTACAATGCCGCGCTCTGCAACGTCGGCGCCGAGCTCGGGCGGAGTCTGCTCCAGTGCTGTTTTAACAGCGCTGACGATGCCATGCAGCGGTTCCTGCAGAGCTTCGAGGATTTCATTGCTGTTGAGTGAGAAGCTGCGCGGGATACCTTCGGAAAGGTTACGGCCCTTGACTTCGATCTCCAGCAGGTCCTTGCCGGGGTAGGCAGTGCCGATCTCGTGCTTCACTTTTTCAGCAGTAGCTTCGCCGATCAGGATGCCATAATTACGGCGTACGTAATTGGTGATCGCTTCGTCAAACTTGTCGCCACCGACACGGACCGAAGCAGAGTAGACGATACCGTTCAGTGAGATCACGGCAACTTCAGATGTACCGCCGCCGATATCGAGTACCATCGAACCTCGGGGTTCGTCTACCGGCATACCGGCACCGATCGCTGCAGCCATCGGTTCATCGATCAGGTAAACTTTTCTGGCGCCGGCGCCGGCGGCAGATTCACGGATGGCGCGACGTTCCACCTGGGTAGCACCGCAGGGTACACAGATCAGCACGCGAGGGCTTGGACGCAGTACCTTGCTCTCATGGACCGAGCGTATGAAGTGCTGCAGCATTTTTTCGGTGATATTGAAATCGGCGATGACACCATCACGCATCGGACGGATGGCGGTGATGTTCTGTGGCGTGCGCCCCAGCATACCCTTGGCATCTTTACCAAAGGCCTCGATCGTTTTTGGGCCGCCCGGACCGCGGTCCTGACGAATAGCGACAACAGAAGGTTCGTTGAGAACGATACCTCGACCGCGAGCGTATATCAATGTATTGGCAGTACCAAGATCGATTGATAAATCGTTGGAAAACATTCCCCGGAAACGATTCAAAAACATGAGTTTGTAGACCTTTTTTGTGTTCTTAAGGTGTTCTTATCTGAGCTGTAAGCCTGATAAACCTGATATGACAGGAGCCCTTAGTTATTGTTTTATTCTAGTTATTCACTAAATAATAGAGTGTTTTGCCGAGATTGCCACCAATCTCGCGCTGAATTGCGCGTACTGTATCAATCACGCCACTATTGAGCAAGGATTATCGCTTCGATTCGAGTCAGTATGCGCGAATATTCAGCATTTGCCATGAAATAGCTTTCAGTTGCATAAGCCGATGACTTAAATCGGTCAACTTCCTAGTGAAAATGCCCAGAATGTGGTATTTTTCCGCCTCTTTTTCAGATTATACGTTACTACAGCCATACCGGAGTTTTTCATGTCGATCGAGATTGATGAAGTCAAAAAAATCGCAAAACTGGCATGCTTGAATGTCGATGATGCCGATATCCAGTCTTATGCTACCAATCTATCAAATATCCTCGATATGGTCGCGCAGATGGAAGCGGTCGACACTAGCGGTGTTACGCCGATGTCACATCCATTCGATGTAGTCCAGCGTCTGCGCGAAGATGTAGTGACGGATCTCAACCGTCGTGAAGATTTCCAGGCGATTGCGCCTGCGACCGAAGATGGCCTGTACCTTGTGCCCAAGGTTATAGAATGATCGCAGTAATACTTTGAGTATGAGCTGTACGTCTATTCGGGCATATTAAATTATCGATAATAATTTTGAGTTATATAATCCAATGAGTAACTACCATACCAAAACGATCACTGAGTTATCTGCCATGTTACAGGCTGGTGAAGTGAGCAGCGTTGAGTTGACCCGGTATTTTCTGGATCGCATCAAAGGCAATGATGACAGGCTGAATAGTTTCATAACTGTCTGTGAAGAAGATGCACTGGCTCAGGCGAAAGAGTCTGATGAAAGATTAAAAGCAGGGGATGCGCCTGCTTTAACCGGTGTGCCGATCGCGCATAAAGATATATTCTGTACCGATGGCATCAAAACAAGCTGTGCGTCAAAGATGCTGGATAACTTCATCTCTCCTTATGACGCAACCGTCGTCAGCAACATGCGTAGCGCTGGAGCTGTGATGCTGGGCAAGACCAACATGGATGAGTTCGCCATGGGGTCATCGAATGAGACCAGTTACTATGGTGCAGTGAAGAATCCATGGAACCTTAAAGCTGTTCCGGGCGGTTCTTCCGGTGGTTCGGCTGCAGCGGTTGCTGCGCGTATCGCGCCGGCAGCTACTGGTACCGATACCGGTGGTTCTATTCGTC
>JABDRN010000073.1 GCA_013041745.1 Gammaproteobacteria bacterium | reverse complement strand
ACGTTGATGGCATATACGTATCTGCAGACCACTATATCGTGTATTTAGATAATAGTGACAACATATGGTATGCGAACGACTCATCACTAGATCAAACTGGTGAACAATTCAATACTTTATGGAATCGAATACAAGCAGTAAAATCTTTGCCTATGCACAATGAAAATCAATGGGGTCAGACTCGATTGATTTCTAGTTACAATCTCGAATTACCATACTTTAATTATATGGTGTCAGAGAGCAATTGTTTCTAATATTAGTCGTCCCTCCGTCACCCTTAACTGTTTTCTTTTGAAGCTTCTTTGATGTATTTCAGTTTTTGCTCTCGGTGATTATTCAATAACTCCACAGCTTCATCGATGCTGTCTGTAAGTAGGATGAGGTCAAAATCTTCTTCTGAAATTGTGTTGTGGGAAAGTAATGTATCTTTCATCCAGTCTATAAGGCCTGACCAGAACTCAACGCCGAAGAGGATGACTGGGATTTTGTATATCTTGTTGGTTTGTACCAGTGTCAGTGCCTCAAAACACTCATCCAGCGTACCGAATCCGCCAGGGAAGCAGATATAACCCATAGAATATTTAACGAACATGACCTTGCGCACAAAAAAATAACGAAATTCCAGTGATTTGTTCTGAAATTTGTTAGGCGTTTGTTCAAAGGGTAAATCAATGTTTAATCCTACTGAAATAGCACCTTGCTCAGCGGCGCCCTGGTTGGCTGCTGCCATTATGCCGGGGCCACCACCTGATATAATAGAGTAGTTTTCTTTTGCTAAACGTTTCGATGCCTCAACGGCTTTCAGGTAGTAAGGGTCATTTGGGTCGGTCCTCGCTGAACCAAAGATTGATATAGTGAATCCAATGTCAGAGAGTTTGTCAAAACCCTCGGTAAATTCACTAATTATCCTGAACATGCGCCAGGACTCATCCCCTTTTAAGTCATCGATCATTTTTATACCTCAATTAACAATTAAAGGCGGCAGTACCCTTTAGGTTATTATATGGTCTATTCAAATAATAGAGTACAGACCACAGTTTTCTAGCCGAAACGGTTAAAAGTGACGTAGGGATTATTTTTCAAGTATTTGAATAATAGGTAAAGGTAATAGGCAAATAATAGGGGACACTATGCAGAGAAGAGATTTTCTAAAATGGACAGGCTTAGCCGGCTTACAGCTTATATTACCTTCAAGCACAGGATTTGCTAGCCCGAGATCTGAAATCAGTCAGACGGGCTTGTTACTGGATCCATTCTTCTTGAAACATAGTATGGGGCCAGGTCACCCGGAAACACCAGAACGGTTAAAGCTGGTAGAAAGCAGACTGAAATCAGCTGAAATTTTCGAGGCATTACAGGTCTTCAATACATCCGGGTCGGCAGAAAATCTGGTTTCATTGATTCATACGCAACGACATATCGATTCTATCAAAGCCAGGCACCCGGTTTCTCATGAAGTCGTCTGCCGAATTATTGATGGTGCTAGTCTGGCAGCAGATATGGTAATGCGTGGCACTATAAAAAATGCTTTTTGTGCTGTTAGACCACCCGGCCATCATGCAGAAAATACAGGGCGTATTGAAGGCTTCTGTTTGTACAACAGTATTGCTGTACTTGCCAGGTATTTGCAAAAAGAGCATGGATTGAAGCGAATCCTGATAATCGACTGGGATTACCATCATGGTAATGGCACCGAATCTGCTTTTTATACAGATCCTTCAATCCTTTTTTTCTCATGTCATAATCAATTTGCCTATCCGGGTACTGGCAGTCCGAAGCGGACCGGAAGTGGAGAAGGTGAGGGCTACAATATCAACGTCCATCTACCCTGTGGAGCAACTGATGATGATATTGTTAATGTATTCAGGAGTAAGCTTTTACCAGCAGCAGAAGCGTTTAAACCTGAATTCATCCTGATTTCTGCCGGCTTTGATAGTCGTAAACAGGATCCACTCGGCTGTTTTGATATTACTGATGACGGGTTCAGGGAGCTGACCAGAATGACAATGGAGCTTGCTGGCAAACATTGTCAGGGTCGAATAATTTCGATGCTGGAAGGCGGCTATAATTTACAAGGCAATGCTGATGCAGCACTCGCGCATGTAGAAACACTTGCCTCGTAATTAATTGGCTCAAAGAGCAATTGTTTCGGATATTTGGGGTCAGAGTAAAAACTATTTTTTGTTCTGAGGTACATAAATGAAGCACATAGTCCTTATTCCTCTACTGCTTTTCAGTATATTCGTCAGTATGTTCGCGCAGGCTGAAGGTTTACCTATGCTCTCTGATCTTGACAGCCTGGAGTGGAAAAACAGGATTATCGTAGTCAACGAGACGAAAAACCAGGACGAATCTCTGCAGCTGCTTAAAGAACAGGTAGCCGAAATTGATGATCGAGACATAATATGGTTCATCATCAAAGACGATAACGCCCTTAGCAACTACTCAGGTCAGCTATCGCGTGAATTTGTAAGCAACATGCGTGAAAGGTTAGGTCCAGTGCAGGGCAAGGTCATCTTGATCGGTAAGGATGGTGGAATAAAGTCTCAAGCAGATTCTCTGAACCTGGAGGCGATCTTCTCAGAAATTGATGCAATGCCAATGCGCCAGTTAGAAATGAGTAATTAAAGGGAACGGAGGGATTATTTTTTGACCAACCCCTGATCCGTCCATAGAATGTCCTTATAAATACCCAAGTACCAGGTAATCAAGATTCTTCAGCCTGGCTTTATCAGGAGCATGAGATGTTTTCTTCTAATGCCGGAGATGCCGGAAATAGATATTTAGTGGCCCGCACTGATGTAAATCATCCACTCTCTGCCTACTCGAGGTTTGGCTTCGAGCTGGACGGCGTCGAGTGGCCATCCGTTGAGCACTATTATCAGGCAATGAAGTTCGAAGACGGGGAGATACGTGAGTCGATCCGTTCTGCGGATCACCCCGAAAAGGCATCAAAGTTGTCTAAAGCCAATAAGAAGCTGGTTCGCAAGGACTGGTCGCAGGTTCGCCAGGTGATGATAACGCGTGCTGTTTATACGAAATGTCGCAGCCATCAGGAGATAGCAGATTTGTTGCTGTCAACCGGTGATAAACACATCGTCGAGGCCACTATGTATGATTACTACTGGGGTGTCGGTCGTGATGGACGAGGCCACAATGTTTTCGGAAAAGTACTGATGGCGGTTCGAGATAAATTGATGCAAGAGCAGGACTCTGCAAAAAAATAGAAAAATAGGGATCAGAGAGCCCACACTCTAATATTAGAAACAATTGCTCTCTGACCCCAATTAAATATCACCGATTAATTACGACTGAGTTCAACATGTCACAATCGATATACCCTGGAATAAAAAACGACCCTACCGGCGGAATGCACGGCCACGGAAAAATGATCCGTGATGCATGGGTGTTTGACATATTGCCGGAAACGGAAGACTGCACTGGCTGGACTGCGCAGCAGCTGGATAATCTCTACGAACAGGTCGCCAAGGCGTGGCAGCCCTACGGGCACTTGCCTTCGCAGCTGCCTCCCGACTTGCGCGAAAAACATGCGCGCATCTTTCAGCAAGCACTGGAATTTGCCAGGAGCAAAGGCTGGAATGCGGATGACGCTCTTAAAGATGACAAGTAGGGGTCAAGATAATTAAAGGTGAGGGAAGAAATATTTGTTAACCAGTAACAAAACTATGTACCAGTAACCGCTTCATCTCCCGCACGTATTTCTCATCGCTCCAGCCACATTCCCTGGTCAGTAATTCCCATTGCTCGATCGATAGACTCATCAACAGGTAGTCCACGGCATCATCCGGCTTCAGTGCATCTGACAGTTTGTCTTCCTTCTCCAGTGTCTGGATGATCTGCTGGCAGACTTCACGTAGACAGTCCATGCAGCGGTACCATGCGGCTGAAGCAGCTTCATCGCTTTCCTTGACACGAAGCAGTGCTTTCGCGATGCCGTAGATCTCCGGCATGTAGTTGCCCCAGACATCGATATATGCCTCCAGCATCCCGGTCCCCGTGGTTGCCGAACTGATCTTTTCCATGCGCTGATACAGGCCTTTTACCTCGTCCACGTACTCCGTCGTGGCGATCATCAGCTCGGTTCTGGACGCGAAATGCAGGTATAGCGCCTGCCGGCTGATACCGGTCTGCTTCGCTATAGCGCTCATGCTGACATCCTTAACTGGTTGTTCTTCCAGTAATTTCCAGGTTGCCTGGAGGATTTTCGTTCTGGTATCTAAATTTCTACTTGACATAGTGTAAAGTCTAGATGATACTTTACACAGTGTCAATTGACACGCTGTCAAGTAAATCATACTACGTTAATGAAGGGGGTTATTATGAAAGTGATTATTTTTGGTGCAAGCGGCAGTATCGGTCGTAACCTGGTCAGCCAGGCGCTCGAGCAGGGGCACGCTGTGACTGCATTTGTGCGCGATCCCGCACGTTTCGATATGCAACACGACAAGCTGTCTATTGCGGTCGGTGATGTGCTTGAAGCAACGTCGGTGCAGAAGGCGGTAGCCGGACATGATGCGGTGATGTGTACTATCGGCGCTGGACGCAAGGGCGGTGTTCGTGCCGAAGGGACACGCAATATCATCGCGGCCATGAAAGCGGCCAGTGTCAGACGGCTTATCTGCCAGTCGACACTGGGTATCGGTGAAAGCTGGAATAACCTGAATGTGTTCTGGAAATACCTGATGTTCGGTCTGTTCATCCGTCCGGCATTCCTCGATCATGTCGAGCAGGAAAAGCTGGTCAGGGAGAGTGGTCTCGACTGGTCCATCGTTCGACCGGCAGCTTTTACCGATGGTGGATTAACGGGCCAGTACCGCCATGGTTTCCCGGCAACCGCGAACGATACAAAGCTGGAGATATCACGCGCGGATGTCGCTGACTTCATGCTGAAGAACCTGGTCGACAACACCTATCTACGCAAGACACCCGGGCTCTCATATTGATCCTGCCTGGGTTGAAAAGCGTAACATTGAAATCAATAACAGGAGACGAATAATGAATTCAACAGATAACAATGTAACTATCGAGTGGGCGCCATTTGAAGTCGCGGGCCATGTCAGTGATAAGCAACTAGAGAAAGCTGCCGTTGAGCTGGAAGTAAACTTCCTAAAGAAACAGGACGGTTACCTGAGAAGAGAGCTGCTCAAAGGAGAGGGTAAGCAATGGGTTGACCTGGTGTACTGGTCATCACCGCAAGCAGCGGCCAAAGCAGCCGAAGATGCAAACAGCAGTGAGGCCTTTCTCGAGTACTTTTCACTTATGGTCGGCCTTGATGATGCCGAAGATGGCATCGCGCATTACAGGCAGGTAAAAACCTGGAACTAATAATAGTGGTCAGTAATAATAGGGGTCAGAGAGTAATTGTTTCTAATATTAGAGTTTTTTATATCTCTGGCCCCAATTGCTATGACCCCAATTACTTTACCAGTTCCAGTACGGCTCACTGCTGAATTAATTTCAGTGAGCGCACGGTTTCTACTCCGCCAGTCGTGCCTGTAACCTTGACTGCCTGCATGCCAAGTTCTCTGGCTATATCGATACTTACCTGCAGATCATCAAGGAATAGAACTTCCTCCGGCCGCACATCCATCTGATGCAGAACGGTATCGAATGCTTTTCTATCTGGCTTCATGGCTTGAATCTGATGAGAGGCAAAACAGTCCGGGATATATTGCTGTAAACGCATATCCTGCATAACCATCGGCCAGTGCAAGGCATTAGAGTTAGACAGTGCTGCAAGACGGTAGCTCTGTGACAGTTCCTGCAGCATTTCTTCTACTCCTGGAAATAGTCTTGCCGGCCATTTCATGAAGTGCGCGATAAACTCATCATGCTCGACCTGCAAACCCGCCTCTGCGATGAAACGCTGTACAAATTCATCACTATCTATGCTGCCGCTTTCAAACAGCCTGACTGCATCAGATCTTTTCCATAACGACCATACTTCATTACCTGTTGTTGCATTAGCCCGCCAGGTTGGTTTAAACGGACCACCGTGCAGCTGTATTAATACACCACCGAGATCAAAAAGAATGGTTGAGATGCTTTTTTTATCGATCATAAATAACGGCGTTCGGAGAGCGATTGTTTCTGATATAAGAGTTTTTTATCTTTGCTCAACAATGAATTCAAATTAATGATGAAATGTTTACTGGCGTTGTTTTATCTTGTAGACACCGTCTTCGAATCCGTCGAAGAAAGCCTGTATCGCCGGGTGTCTCACCGGCTCGCCGGTCGGGTCCTGTTCCAGGTGGCGCTCGGCCACATAGGTGATGTGCTCAGCCCCATCGACCAGCACGTGATACCAGGGCCTGTCTTTTGGCGGCCGACTCTTCGCTACTTCCTCGTACCACTCGTCGCTGCCGGAGAACTCGGCATCCACATCGATGATGACACCGCGATAGTCGAACTTGTTGTGTCGGATGCACTGGCCGATAAAGAATTGTGGTGCCGAGATCATAAGTATTTTCACGCTGACTGAAGGTTCTCACAGTCTACCAGAGTCTCTATCGGGCGCCAGACCCTTTATCCGGTGATGGAACCGGAATATAAATAACAGGCGTTAGAGAGTAATTACGCTGAACGAT
The DNA here is from genome assembly GCA_013041745.1 of Gammaproteobacteria bacterium. GTDB lineage: Bacteria > Pseudomonadota > Gammaproteobacteria > SZUA-229 > SZUA-229. Next base: position 7,730 of record JABDRN010000073.1, on the reverse strand, counting down.
CCATGGTTGGCCAACACTATCAAAACACTAGCATAACAAGGCAATTACTATGCCATGATGCACAAGTAAGTCACTTCCACTTTTCCTGTTCGACTCGATTTTTAGCGATTATTTGCTATTAATTAGGAGTAATTGTTCATAAATCATCTTGTTTATATAACTAGTCATGGTGATAGTCATGGATTATCAAAGCATACTCTGCAGGGTTGCTGTTGTTACCCTTCTTTCTATTTCCCAGGCCCAGGCTGTCGAGCCTAAAGATATCAGTAAAATGCTGGATGAGCGCGCTATGGAGATGGTGGGCCAGTCTGAAGACTCTGCCGAGGCCAGGGTTCTGTCATGTAATTCAGATAACACGGCAGTCGTTACGATCTATACGATCAATGGTGATGCGCAGGTAGGTATCGATGTCAAGATCGACGGACGGGCGGTCGGCAGCCTGACTACTCATTACCCTGATGAGGTGCCCTCGTGTAATACCGACAGTTCAGCAGGGGTTATCACCCTGGTCTTGCCTGCCGGTGAACATATGATGGATGCAAGCAGCCTCAACCTTTACTGGCCGACACACGGTTTTGAAGTGGAAGCATGCGACTGCCGGGTGTTGCCGTTGCCTTAAACGGGGTAACATAAAAACGAGGTCAGAGGGCAATGGTTTCTAATATAGCTGTCTACTGTTAAAGAAAGCTCCGCAATGCGGGGCTTTTTTATGAAACAGGCGGTTGGTCTGTATTTCTAAACCTGTTATTTACACAACTTGTTTTGAGAGATGCTAACCGGCTTGCCGCTCATGTGTAGTTGATTACCATTCATTTCGAGTGCGAATCTCTCCATGCCCGGCCCCGGACCCTGGCGGATCAACAGTGTCGGTTTACCGCGGATCGGCTCGATCCTCCACTGTGCCGGCGGGCGCGGGGTTTGTACCACGGGCACGGTCACCCAGGCATAGCCGTTCCACACTGTCTGCTGCTGTGGCGTCGCTGGCTGAGTCTTCGCCGCTTGTTCCTCCGCTACCGTGCCATTGCTGCACAGGTGGATCGGTTGTGGCGGCTGGTAGCTGCCTGCCGTATTCATCGGTGCCAGGCTCTTGCCGCTTAGCCTCTGATACCAGTTCATGATCTCCTCCGAGTAGTCGATCTTGACGAACTTGACGCTGTCGAACATGGTTCTGTAGCGCTTACTCCAGTCGATCCAGTAATCCGGTCTTGCCGCGGCGATAACGAAGAAGCCCTGGTCATCGAAACCGGAATAGGCGCCGAATACGCCCCTGACCTTGAAGTTGCCGATCATGCCCTTGAACGGTGAAAGCACACCGCTGCCGGAACTGACCGTGGCGTTTTCTTCATTGCCTGTCATGACCAGGTCGATGCTGCCGACATCGTCAAAACCGCTGGCTTTCAGGTCTTCCTTCAGGTCGTACAGGCTGAGATCATAAACCGGCTTGATATACACCGACGCTGCGTTGTCTGCCGAGCGGAAAACACGGTAGCCGCGCCAGTCCGGCTTCCTGGTGAAATCGTCATCGAGGTCGATGCTGATGCCGATGCTCTTGTCAGTAAAATTCGCAGCAAAGCCGGTACCGGCAAAACTGCCGACGCCGAGCACGATGGCCCACATGAAAATAGATATTGATTTGAATCTACGCATTCTTCTTCTCCCACCTGTCATAACAGTATTGAGTGGCGGTAAGCGCGAGCCGCGTTCTGGTCGGGCTGCCCGTCAGTCTCGTGTTGTCTTACTTGCATAACTCGCTGGCAGTGATGGTGTATGGCCTGCCATCCAGCAGGAAAGTGTCACCTTCGTATTCCAGCTTGAAGCCTTGCTCAGGGCCGTCACGCACGACCAGGAATGGTTCGCCTTTCTGCATGGCTACTTGCCAGGTGCCACGGCCCTGGTTTGTGCCTTGCCCGTAAACTACCATGTTCTGTGCCGCGGCCTGCCCGGCTGCACCCGACTTGCGTATAGAGGTGCCGTCGCTGCACAGGTGGTAGTCCTGTTGTACCGCGCCGCCATAATAAACCATGCCTGACTGCGCATAGCCGGTATTCGCCTGTTTGTACTGCAGCTTTTTGCCCTTGAGCCGGTCTTGCCATTGCCGGGCTATCGCCTCGCTGTCGACCTCGACAAATTTGACGCTGTCGAACATTGCCTTCATACGGTTCTTCCATGCGGGCCAGTTATCAGATCTTGCCGTGCCGATAATGAGGAATCCATGGCCGCTATGACCCGAATAGGCACCGATGATACCGTTTAGCGGTTGGCCGCTTACCTGGCCTTGCACCGGTATCAGCAGTCCGCGCCCTGACTCGATTTTGGCCTGGAAGGGTTCGCCACTGATCCTCAGGTTGACCTGGTGGCGGTCGTCACGATAACCGACATTGCGCAGTTCATCCACGAAGTCGATGACGCTGAGGTCATAAGCCCGCCTGATCACCAGCGATACCATGTTGTCCTGTGATACGAAGGGCTGTATATCACGCACCAGTTGCTGCTTTGGCAGCGCGTCATCGATATCGATGCTGATGCCGAAAGATGTATCAGTGAAGTTTGCCGCGTTTGCGCTAGCGACGATACCGGCGAGGCCGAGGATGGCGCCGAGGGTGGATGTCATGAATCGTTGCATTATCAATCTCTCCAGAAAAATTGTGGACGTAGTGATCATTTTTTCACGAAAAATGGCATTTGTTAATAGTTTGAAGCAAAAAGGGCTAGGGCGGTAATTATGCAGCCATGAGCAATCCATCGTTTTTCATCTGTTTCTCAGCATAAAAAATGCTACATTGTCATCTCGAAGCAACGTGAGAGATAGTGTATGAGCCCTTTTTACCCGGTGATTGTTTCTTACCATGCAACCTGACAGAATAGATCAGTAACACCTGGATCTTTAGACTTTAGATAGTGCCATCATGGCTAAAAATATTAAGCGAGAACCACGATGTATTACATGATTTATATAAGTTCTGCGGTAAAGCCGATGAACTACGATCAGCTTACGGCGCTGCTGCAGCAATGTCGGGACAATAATCAGGAGCATGGCGTAAGCGGTATGCTGCTTTATCAAAACGGGACTTTCATGCAGATGCTCGAAGGTGAAAAACAGGTAGTACTGGATCTGTACCATGATATAAAAAAGGACGATCGTCACACCGGTTTTCACACGGTGCTGGAGGGCGATATCGAAGAAAGAAATTTTCGGGACTGGTCGATGGGCTTTTTCAATATGGACAAAGCAGGTGAGTTTCCGAAATATAAAGACTATATCAAGCAGAATCTTGTATTGAGCTCATTCGAAGCAGGTTCAAAGGATGCCTATGACTTTATGGTGACGTTTAACAAGATCAATGAATAGTCCGTACTCAGTTCTTAAAAACATATGATACATGCCTGACTACCCCTTTTTTTTGTATGGCTTATCATTTACAGTATGCATAACAAGTCGCTAAAGCGGATGTAAAGTAAACATCAACGATGAGGAATCACAATTATGATTAAAAACGCTTCGATAATACTTGTACTAAATATATTTTTGTTTTCAGGTATGGCGCAGGCTGAAGAAGCAGCTGCTGGTGCGCAGGAAAGTTCAAAAGACACGATCAGTAATGATGCCTCACAGCCGGAAAAACAGGCGAGCACAAGTGAGGCAGATTCTACTGTCGCAAAGCCCGGGCAAAGTGAAACGGCTAAAGCACCTGCTGGCAATCCCACGGGTTCGGCTGAGGACAGGATGGCTAGAAATGCGGCAATAGAGGCTGACAGGAGAGAGGCCGCAAGTATCAGGGCGGCACAGAGAGAAGCTGCCAGGATAAAGGCTGCAAGTGTCAGGGCGGCACAGAGAGAAGCTGCCCGGATAAAGGCAGCAAGTATCAGGGCAGCACAAAAAGAAGCTGCCAGGAAAAAGGCTGCAAGTATTAGAGCCGCACAAAGAGAAGCTGCCATTGAGATGGCTGAGCGTGTTAGAGCAGCAAGAGAAAAAGCTGACAGAGAGATGGATGCGCGTATTAAAGCAGCACAAGAAGAAGCCGCCAGGGTAATGGCGACACGTGCTAAAGAAAGAGCTGCCAGGGAAAGAGACTACCAGGAACGCAGGCGTAGCTATGATGCTGAACGCGAATATTACAACCAGCAAAGAGGTTATTATCGCGCTCCGTACTGATAGGGAGCTTCTCTCTGTCCCTGTCTGACTCCTCTGAGAGACCGGTTTCACTGATCCAAAGTATCAGTGAAACCACGGCAGTTCGCTATGGCAGGTTTACAATCAACAGGAGCTGCTTACTGTTTACCTGCTTCAGCGTCATCATTCTTAGGCGTGTTGCTTGTGCCATACTGCTCTATCAGTACTTTCAGTGCTGTCTTCTTGTCGCTGAAGAAACGGTCTTTGCCGATCTCTTCGACCAGGCCGCTGACATCCAGTAATTTCATCACCTGGTGTTTCAATCCACTGAACATCAGCTTGACGCCCAGCTCTGCGAGGCGGATGTTGAGCTCACGGATCTTCTCTTCGCCGGAAGCGTCCATCTCATTGATACCACTGCCGATCATGACGATCGCTTTTGCATCGGGGAACTTACGCAGTGCTTTCAGGATGATGTCTTCGAAGTAAGCCACGTTGGCAAAGGTTAAGGAGCCATCGAAACGCACGGGAACAAACTGGTCGCTGATCGGAGTAAGGTTATGCGAAGCGATGCCACCGAGGGTGCCATCGGGCTTATAACTGACGATCTCAGCGCGTGGTTTCATGGTGCGAATCAGGTAATGGATTACGGTTAGAGCAACACCGAGCAAGATGCCGTTGGCGATCGAGGGCGCCATGATCAAGGTCGCGATGAATGTCACGATGCCGATTACTGCGCCGACACGATCGACTTTCCAGGCTTGCGTTAACGGCTTGATACGGATCAGGCTGAATACCGCCATCATAACGATCACGGCCAGAACAGCTTGTGGCAGGTGATAGAGATACGGTGTAAAGAACAGCAGCACCAGGACCACGGCGGTGGCACTGATGATGGCAAATAGTCCGGTTTTCGCACCTATCTTTGCGGCAACGGCGGATCGCGAGAAGGAGCCACTGACAGTGAATGAGCCAAAGAAACTGCCCGCGATATTGGCAAGCCCCTGGCCGACGAGCTCTTTACTGGCGTCTACCCGCTCACCGGTAGAGCTTGCGATAGCTTTAGAGATCGAGGTCGCTTCCATGAAGCCGATCAACGCCATCACCAGAGCAGCAGGCAGCAATGCCAGCACCAGATCCCATTGAACGGTGGGTGTTTGAAAGCTGGGTAAGCCTTCTGGAATAACACCGACTACGCTGCCGCCGGCTGACAATATTATCTGGTGATCCTGGATACCGGCAAACCGCCATCTATCATCTTCGACCTGATAGTTATCCGAGATAGTATCACCACTGAACATCATCAATTGCTGTCTGTCGTCTAGTGCCGAGGTAAAGGTGATGGAGTGGATCTCGATACGACGCCTGGTATTTTCTTTCTTCAGGATCTTTAACTCATGATTTGCAACCGCAGCACTTGCCAGTAATTTTGCAGCATGCTCGAAGTCATGTGCCTCATCACGCTTCTCCAGAGCTTCCGCGCTTCTTTTTAATTCTGCGATCTCTGTTATCAGGGTGGCGATGCGTTGTTCGGTCGTGTTGTATCGTTCCAGCAGTTCCGCTGTCTCGGACTCATAGATCTGCGATACATCTATCGTTACCTTTTTCTCATAACCGATGATCGAGCTGACAAGCGTCGTCAGCACGACCACGATCAATACTCCCGGAATTGCGCTGGATACTCTACGTAATCCTGAAATCAGTATCCATGCTGTGACTGCGAATATAAATGTCGAAATATGTATCTGCGGCACCTGTTCGACGACCCGCCACAGATCGGCAAGATAAGACTCGGTTCGAGGAAAAGGGACGCCAATGATTTTACTCAATTGAGAGAGGCCGATAATCAATGCTGCGGCATTGGTGAAGCCAACGATGACCGGGCTAGATAACATGTTGACGATGGAGCCAAGTTTGAATATACCTAATGCCAGTCGCAGGACGCCCACCATGAGTGCCAGCATGATCGATAACTCGATGAAACTTGCGCTGCCCGGTGTTGCGAACGGGATCAGTGCTGCTGCCGACATCAATGACAGCATGGCGACCGGCCCGGTATGCAGCTGGCTGGAAGAGCCCCATAAGGAGGCGATTATCACGGGTACAAATGAGGCATACAGACCATAGACCACCGGTAACCCTGCAAGCTGGGCATAAGCCATACTCTGTGGCACAAGGATAAGCGCTACCGTGATACCTGCGAGTAAATCAGCACGGATCTTGTCCTGCGTGATTGGAAACCAACGTAAAAATGGTAATAGTGTATACATCAAATTTTGCACTTCTATTATCTCCCTGATAACCGCGATGAGGGGTTCAGTTGTTTCTGTTTGCTATCAAAAACACTCTATCTAAAAACAAGCTTGTACTTAAATATGTAGAAGCATGCGAGTTATGTGTGATAAAAACCTTGACCTGATCCAGCTGAATAAAAATTAACCTGTAGCTACGAGATAAGAGTCCCGCTTCGGTTCGGTTGCCAGTATTCAGGCTCTAACAGCGGCCGGATCAGGAGTCGATCAATCAACAGCCGGCACTAACAAGCCGATCATCGATTTCATCGCTCGACTCCTTAATCGTTAAAAATCAAACTAACAAGGGTCTCTTACCTGTTATTTTAGAGAGAATTGAATTGAAATGATAATCGATACTTTCGATGAAAGACATAGTCTTTTGTCTATCGATGATTATCGCAAACAGCATGGCGCATCGTAAAAAGGTGCGAAGAGCAATTCAACCAAAATTAGAAACAATTACTCACACAGCTTGATTATTTTTCAACAATACCAATATTCCTGTCATCTACCTGAAAAGATCGCCTGGCGAAATAATTGAGGATCTATGGCAACGCAAATCACCAGTGAGATTATTGATTCGTTTAAGAATCAGCTCGAGAGTCACCCCATATATGATGCTGTATCTACCATCGATGATCTGCGATGTTTTATGGAGCACCATATCTATTCCGTATGGGATTTCATGTCTCTTATAAAATACCTGCAGGCAACAGTCGCACCGACGAATTATCCGTGGACGCCACAGGGAGAAGCCAGCGTAAGGCGATTCATCAATGAACTGGTTCTCGAAGAAGAGTCGGACGAGACCAATGTTGCAGGAGAGTACTCCAGTCATTTTGAGCTGTACCATCGGGCTATGGGCGAGATCGGCGCGGATATTTCACCATCGACTGATTTCGTCAAGGTGGTTCGAGAGCAGGGAATCGACAAGGCACTGGCACTGCCCGGCGTTCCGGAACCATCGCGGGCATTTACCTCGACCACGTTCCAGTTTATACAGGATAATAGACCTCACCAGGTAGCAGCTGCCCTGGCATTAGGCAGAGAGCATATAATCCCTTCGATGTTTCGTTCTATCCTGAAGAAAATCGGTGTCTCCGAAAAACAGGCGCCGATCTTTCATTTCTATCTGAACAGACATGTGCACCTGGACGAAGACTTCCATGCCCCTCTGTCGTTAAGTCTGCTCAATAGTTTATGTGCTGATGACGAGGTCAAGATACAGCAGTCGATCGATGCTGCACAACAGGCTGTTATCGCACGAATAGAATTCTGGGACGGCGTATTAGCGGCGATAAAATCGTCTGACAAAGCGTCCTAGC
>JABDRN010000064.1 GCA_013041745.1 Gammaproteobacteria bacterium | reverse complement strand
CGACAAGAGATTGCCGCGCTGTGCTCGCAATGACGTAATATATATAAACTATTTACTTCTCTAAAAGCCGCGGCATCAAAGCAACGATGTTACACGGTGTGGTATTGCAGTCCAGCTGAGGAGCGATAACCTTATCCCAGCCGGTACGACAGGCACCGGTTGAGCCAGGAAGGCAGAAGATAAATGTGCCATTTGCCAGGCCGCCGATACAGCGTGATGCGATTGTCGAAGTACCTATCTCCTGGTACGAAACCCAGCGAAAGAGTTCACCGACACCTTCGATCTCTTTATCGAATAGTGGCTGTACTGCCTCGGGAGTGATGTCTCGCCCGGTCAGGCCGGTTCCGCCGGTACTGATGACCACGTCTACCTCCCTGTCTGCTATCCAGCCAGATACTGCCGCGCGGATTATATATTTATCATCTGGCAGGATCAGTTTTTCGACCAGTGTATGACCAGCATGCGTCAGGCGTTCTACCAGTGCATCACCGGAGGTATCATCTGCTTCTGTGCGGCTATCCGAAACGGTTAAAATTGCAATTCTTATTGGCACTACCTGTTTTTCACTCATCGCTATACCGTGATTATTGATTCATCTGTTTTTGACTGTGGGTAATACTAATACAACTTCTACACCTTGTTTATCCCTCCGATTAGCTATTTTCAGCTGCCCCTGGTGAAATTGTGCAATCTTGTGAGCTACATATAATCCGATACCCAGGTGAGGCATGCCTGTTTTAACCGATCGATGCGAGACCATTCCCTGAAAAAGCATATCCAGCTGTTGCTGCGGGATACTATCACCCTCGTTTTTTATATAGATAATGGCACGGTCACCCTGACTGATATCGAGCTCGAACACGATACCGGTTTCGGGAGTAGCGAAATCCAGGGCATTATCCTTGATCTTGTCTAGTAACTGGACCATACGGATATCATTGCCCTCGACAAAGACACCTCTGTTGATGCCATGGTATTGTAAATCTGCATCATGATGCTTACGCCGCGAGTTGCTGACATACTCATCTAACAACGCAGCGATGTCGAAAGTCTCTGTTTCATCCTGTGTCAATGCATCGTCGATGTTAGCCGCTTCTGTAAGGCTGGATACGATGAGCTGTAACTGCTGTATTGCATTACCGGCCGTTGTGATATCGCCAGTCTCATCGTTATCTGACAGATCACTTTTACCCTGCAGGCTCTGTAGTGACATGCTGATGGTATTGACCGGATTAAGGATCTCGTGGCGCAGCATCCTGGGCACGGTTTCCAGAAAGCTGGTGTAATCGTTCAACCTGTCCAGCAAAGCAGTGAAACTGCGAGACAGCTCACCGATCTCATCCCGATGTCGGCTGTCGGGCAGATTGATATTATCGATGATGCGGCCACTGTCATCGACCAGTGAAGCTGCCTGCTTCTTCAGCCTGTTGATGCGATAAGCCAGCCAGGAACTGAAGATGAGAAGACTGATAAATACCAGGGCGACCATACCGGCTGTCGCCAGTATGACTTCGTTCAGGGTGACACGCTGCCTCGCTAGAATCTGTTTGCTGCTACTGCCGACGAGAACCGCACCTATGGTATCACTGGCATCGAATACCGGGTGGGCAGCGACGATCAATACTTCATCACCTTTAGAAATTGTTTCGAGCTGCTCCTCACCCTTCAGCACATTCTCTACCAGGGCTTTACTTACCTTGTCGGTTGCCTGGCAGAGAGAATCATTCATCTGCTGGCCACCGATAACTGCACGCACACGTCGGTACTTATCGATGACACAGATCTGTGAACTGGAATCCTTCAGCCCGGCGATAGCATCGCCAATTTTCCTGGAGTGAAACAACAAAGGGTTTAATATCTGATTACCTAATAACTGTGTCGAAACGATGGTATCCGGGTAACGCTCATTCTCGCCAAAGACATCGACGACACTTATCGATAAGCGCCGATCTGATCCCAGCCACTCCGATGGAAAACGTAATTCGACATCATAGCCTGCAGATGTTTCACGCCAGACACCATAGACAGCACTGATATGACGGCCATTCTTCCAGGTTTTCCATTCATCACCTGCTTCATAGACACTTATATTACCCTGCCCTTCGGTGAGCATTACCAGGCGTCGACGCTGACCATCCTTATCGAGATATTCGAGCCTGATATGGTCACTGGAATCCAGTGAGGCATAACGCGGATTCCTATAGATGATATCTCTGTCCTTGACTTTGAGAAAGACGTAGATGTAACGCGCATCCTCGGTGAGCAACGATGAGAGATAGCTATCTTTATAAACAGTAAACTTATCCTTGAGTTTATACCAGTCTTCATCTTCGATGATATAACCATCGATGCTGATGTTCTTTTTCTTTGGATAGACGTAGATCGCATCCTCTTCGACATCGAACAGGTCAGTATAACCCTTGACGACTGTTGCCAGTGCTGATGCGGTCATCGACTGGACTTCCTGCTGACCCTGGAGCAGAGATCTTTCTATCTTCTCTATGAAGTAATAACCCAGCAACGGCAGTGTTACCAGGAAGATCGAACTGAATACCAGTAATCGTGTTCCGAGTTTCATTCACTAGACCATTGGTAGCCAAAACCGTAACGTGTCTTTATACACTGGAAGCCAGCATCGGTCTCTTTGAACTTTTTCCTGATATGCAGGATGTGAGTATTGATGGTGTTATCTTCGACCACACCCTGACGTGTGGCTTTTATCAACTGATCGATACTGACCGGCTCATCGGTTTCGACCATGGCTTCCAGTATGGCAAACTCTGTCGGTGTCAGCTTTATCTCATCACCCTTCCAGAAGCACTGCATCGATCTGCTGTTTATCTTCAGATCTGCCGGGAGATCATCATCATTTCTCACCGCTGCTTCAGCATCTGCAGCAGACTTCTTGATCTGGAAAAAAGATTCTATCCGCACCAGCAGGTAGTCGAGTGACACCGGTTTTGTCTGGTAATCCCATGCGCCTAGCTGCAGGCCATAGATCTTGTCCAGTTCATCGCCACGACTGGTGAGAAAGATAACCGGCAGGCTGGCATCACGCTGTTTCAGATAACGGCAGATCTCATAGCCGCCACCTACCTCAGACTTTAGCGCGATATCCAGTATCGCAAGGTCCGGCAGAGTCGACTCGAAGGCGCGCAAGGCCTGCTCACGGTCCTCGTACTCCATCACCACGTAATCTTTTGATCTCAGGGCTTCTGCATAATAACTACGCTGCTCGGCATCATCTTCTACGATGGCTACGCTCTGTCTCACTTCCATCTTCCCCTAAGTATTCTCTTTCTACACATATTAAATGAATTTCATACAGCTGCAGCTGATCTCCATTTTTTCTCCATATTTCTTCCACCCACTGGCAAAGATTGATGCCGGCTCGATTGATTTAATAACTACGTGGAAACGATAAACAGGATTCACAGCAACCATTAAGCATTCAACTGGAGATAATAATGAAAAAATCACTTTTAAACATCGCAGTATCCATGGCACTGAGCGGAGCCGTATTTTCAGGATCAGTGTTAAGCACCCAGGCTTATGCTGATGAGCTTGCGCCTGCAGATAATATTACCAGTAACGACAGCACATCTGAAACCTATATGTATCCTGGCATGGGTGTCGGTGCAGCAACAGGCACGCTTATCGCAGGTCCTGTAGGTCTCGTCGTCGGCGGCATCATCGGCGGTCTGGTCGGATCCAACCAGGAAGTATCGACAGATATCGAGAGTGATACGGATGCTGGCAAACATGCTGCTAGCACTCAGGATATGGAGGTTATTGCTGAAGATATCGCACTCAAGACGGCCAGCATAGATACAGAAAATCCTGACAACGACAACAGCATCCAGCTCGCTCAGCTTGGACCGGTCGGTCGTGTGATCTCCGATAACGAAAACACAGCACATGAGGAACTTATGAATATTCTAGTGACAGACCTTAGCCTTGACGTTTATTTTCGATCTGGAAGCACCGATATCGAGAAATTTTACCCGGCACGCCTGGCAGCGATTGCTGACCTGGTACAAACCATGGGTGATCTTGAACTTCACCTCGACGGTTACACAGACCGTCGTGGCAACAAACAACAGAACCTGGCGCTGGCCAACGAACGCATACAGAAAGTGCGTGAACAGCTAATCGCTGCCGGCGTCGATGAAGAGCGCATCATCAGTAAAGCATTCGGCGAAGCAAAGATGAAGTCCAGTGCCGGTAACCTGGAAGCCTACACTTTCGACCGCCGGGTAGTGATCCGTTTCGAACGCGCCAGAAAGTCTATAGCCGAGTCTATGGCGGAAGTTTTCACGACGACGAGAGAGCAGCCGGCAGAAGTGTCGATCACTGATGAGAGTATCAACCCGGTAGTCGCTGATACGGCTACGCGGTTTTGAAAGCTGACAGACAGGTAACGTTAGCCAACAGGTCAGATAAGGATGATCTCAATGGCATGGCTATGGTGACGATCAACGCAAAAGGTTTCCATATGACCAGTCATGCGATCGAACGATCACAGCAGCGCTGCATCCCGCCATTGATCATCCACTGGTTATGCCAGTATGGAACCCGTAAACACAACAGCAACGGCACCATGCTGTGTTATTTCGACCGCAATAGTCTGCGCCTGATCGCATCTGATGTCGGCAGGATCGTGATCCGCAGGCTATCAGGATTGATGCATGCTTACCTGGTGATCGCAGGAAACCAGATCATCACCGTTGGCCATCGTTACAAACGAATAAAAAATCTCTAATCAATCAACAGCTGGCACATATCGAGTGTGCCAGCTACAGAGGTATAGATAATGATAACCATGAACAATTATGACTCACTTCGATCAGATAAAAAACAGAAAGCCTATTCACTGGTACTTGTGTTCATACATAAGACACTGATCGTTATCTGCATGTATTTCATCTTTGGACTGATGTTGCAATATGTATATGCGGCTACCGGTGAGAATGCCGACCCTTACCAGAGCAAGCATGGTTCTGTCTGGCTGCTGCCTGATAACGGTATCTATATCGAAGCTCTACAGATGCGGACCGATGTCGATTATGAGGTCACCGGCGCAATCGCCAGGGCAAAAGTAAAACAGCGGTTTAAAAATTCCAGTTCATTGTGGGCGGAAGGCCTCTATGTATTCCCATTACCTGAACAGGCAGCCGTCGACCACTTCCGTATGATAATAGGTGAGCGCATCATCGAGGGACAGGTTAAAGAACGTATCACTGCCAGGAAAACATATCAGCAGGCAAAGGCTGCGGGCAAGAAGGCGAGCCTGATCGAGCAACAGAGACCAAACGTTTTTACCACGGCCCTTGCAAACATAGCCCCTGGAGAAGAGATAACCGTAGAATTTGAATACCAGCAGATACTCGATTACAACGATGGAAGTTATCGTCTGCGTTTCCCCATGGTCGTCGGCCCGCGCTATCATGCGGCCGCAAATCATACGTCCAGTAACCAGGAAAACTTATTTAACGCTGAAGCACAGCAAGCAGCTTCAATAGATGATACCAGTGTTCTCACAGAGACAGACCCGGTAAACCGAAACAACAACCCGACACGTATACACATATTGCTCGATGCTGGCGCCAGCCTTTATGACCTGAGCAGCTCATACCATCCCATTAATATCAATCAGACCAGTGAAAACCGCTACAGTATTTCCACCATCGGTGACAGCATCAACGCAGATCGTGACTTCGAACTTGTCTGGAAAGCACAGCTGAATAGCACTCCCCAGATATCCGCATTCACTCAGGATAATAATAAAGCAGGAAATGATGCCAGCAACTACACCATGGTAACACTACTACCACCGGATCTGAGCCACCTGCAGCAGAGGATACAGGCACGCGATGTTGTCTTCGTCATCGATATCTCCGGCTCTATGGCAGGCACATCCATCGATCAGGCAAAAGCTTCACTGATCACGGCATTAGACGGTCTCAGCTCTATCGATCGCTTCAATATAATCTGGTTTAATGATGATACTGGCAGCCTGTTCCCCGAGACTATCGATGCCACGGCAGAATATAAGAACTATGCAAAGCGGTTTATCGATAATCTTGATGCCGACGGCGGCACCGAGATGAAGCCTGCGCTGCAACATGCATTATCCGGCCAGGAGACATTCTCCCGTTTTCGACAGGTCATATTTATCACAGATGGCAATATCAACAATGAGATTGAACTGTTCGACGTTATCGACAGGCAGCTGGGTAACAGCCGTCTGTTTACTATCGGTATCGGATCAGCACCAAACTCATATTTTATGCGCAAGGCAGCCCGAAAGGGCCGCGGCACATTCACCTATATCGGTGACATCAATGAAGTGCATGCAAAGACCACCGCACTGTTGAAAAAGATCGAGAACCCGGCACTGATAAATATTCAGCTCATGATCGATGGCAGCAGCGATCATGGCGAGTACGAGGTGTTCCCGAAAACTATCGCCGACCTTTATGCAGGTGAAACAGCAATGCTTGTATTCAAGGGTAAAGGCGTACCAGATCATATCACCATCATGGGGGATTACGGTAATAACGAGTGGCAGGCGAGCGCCAAACTGAGAGCCACCACAAAAGACGGTATCCGTGTAGCCTGGGCACGTGAAAAAATTGCTTCTTTGATGGATCAGCTACATCAAGCAAGCACTCGCTCAGGCAAGAAAAAAGATAATCAGTCGATTCAACAGCAGATAACAGAGACAGCATTGCAGCACCACCTGGTCAGCCGCTTTACCAGCATGGTTGCTGTTGATATAACGCCAGCCAATAGCGATGGCATGTTGTACCGTGAACGTTTAAAAAATAACCTGCCTCATGGCTGGAAGCAGCGGTTGCCCGTTAACGGCATCATGCTGGCACAGGCCGCTGCAGGTACCGAACGAAAGCTGTTGTTGTCTATGATCATGTTCATCATTGCGCTTTTGATATACCGCTGGAACAGAGAGGTGAAATCTCATGCATGAGCTATACCATCGATATGCAAGGCGAGTCAGCACCACTATCATAATCCTGTTATTTGGCATAGGGCTGTGGCAACTCGCTGCTGCGGGCTGGATACAGGGTAAATCGATCATCGCCCAACAGCTGCTCAATTCATCATGGAATAAAACCCTGTCAGAAAAATCTTCTCCTGATCATGGAAGTACTGCACATAGACCCTGGCCCTGGGCTGACACCTGGCCGGTCGCCAGACTGATCATGCCCCAGCAACAGATCGAACAGATCATCCTCGCTGGTGACAGCGGTAGCAGCCTCGCCTTTGGCCCAGGGCTATCATTGGCTGGAGCCATGCCGAACACACCGGGGTTGACATTGATCAGCGGACATCGTGACACACACTTCGAGTTTTTAAAGGATATACAGATTAACGATCTGCTCTATTTAGAGACGGCTGAGAAAATTGAACGCTACCAGGTATACCATCTACAGGTCGTCGACAGTAAGAGTTATAAGCTACAGTCGTCGATTGATGAGCAGACACTCGTATTAGCCACCTGCTACCCTTTTGATGCCGTCACACCAGGCGGAACATTGCGCTACCTGGTCTTTGCCAATATACATCCTGCTAATGGATTAAAACACAGAGCACAGACCCGGGTTGTAGATATCACAGGAAGATTAAAAGATACTTAGAATAAATGCGAAATGATCATTGGTTCATCCTGAAATGTATGACATGGATCAAGCTTACTCCATTGTGATATTTATCCCTCCAGCGACTAATAGTATATTAAATATAAGGTTAGTTTTGTTATAAAGAAGGGTGCCATGAATAACAATAAATCAAGCAAAGGTTTTTTCTCTCGCAAGATAATATTTGGTACATCGATAGCTGCAGCACTCTTCTTCATCGCCATAGGTATCATTTTCTGGGCCGGGTTTAACTGGACGCTGGAAGTGACCAACACGGAAGAATTCTGTATCTCCTGTCACGAGATGAGGGATAACGTCTATGAGGAATATACCAGGACCATCCATTACAGCAATCGTAGTGGCGTGCGTGCGACCTGCCCCGACTGCCACGTACCGAAAGAATATCACCATAAGATCATGCGCAAGATACATGCTACTAATGAGATGTATCACAAGATATTGGGCACCATCGACACCACTGAAAAATATGAGGCCAAGCGGCACCAGTTAGCGCAACATGTCTGGCAAGGGATGGAACAGACCGACTCGAGAGAATGCCGTAACTGCCATGACTTCAGCCAGATGGATGCCACTAAACAGAGTGAGCACGCTGCGCAACAGCATGCCCAGGCCCGCACCCAGGGACAGACCTGTATCCATTGCCACAAAGGCATCGCTCATAAACTGTCAGATGATTTTATGGATATAGAGCATGAGAAATACCTGACGGAAGAAGCCGACTGCAAACAATGTCATGTCGATATCGATCTGGAATAGACAAGCATACAAGTTGTTGATTTAAATAAATATTATTTCAAACACGATATTCCTGCCAGCAACAGCACTATCCGCTCTGTTCATAGTGGTCCTTTGAGGGTATTCTATTTATCCGCCAATGAGAATACTATTCGGCTATCACCTGATAGCCGGCACAGCCCGACAATTTTATGAACGACACCAATGATGACAAGCTGGCCACGCTGGTCGACCCCTTCGGTCGACGTATCGAGTATGTACGCCTGTCTGTCACGGATAAATGTAACATGCGCTGTTTCTACTGTATGCCGAAAGGCTTCAGAGATTTTGAGCAGAAGCAGCACTGGCTTACTTTCGACGAGATCGAGCGTGTTATCAGAGCATTCACCGAACTCGGTGTTGGCCGAGTCAGGTTAACCGGAGGTGAACCACTGGTAAGAAAGAACATCGCAGAACTGTCAAGACGCCTCACTGCCCTTCCCGGCCTGGATGACCTCTCTCTCAGCACAAATGCCGTGCTGCTCGATAAACAGGCCGAGGAACTGGCACAGGCTGGTATCTCAAGGATCAATGTCAGCCTCGATAGCCTGAACCCGAAAAAGTTTGAAGACATCACTGGTGGCGCATTACAACCCGTACTAGATGGCCTGATGGCAGCCAGAGAAGCTGGTCTTTCACCGATAAAGATCAACATGGTGGCGATGAGAGGCATCAATGATGATGAGTTTGTAGATATGGTGGACTTTTGCCTGCAACATGGTTTCACCCTGCGATTTATAGAAACCATGCCGATGGGCGCTACTGGAGAAAAGGCAAACAATCACTACCTCGATCTGCAAAAAGTTAAACAGCAGCTGGCACAAAGCTTCGAGCTGATCCCGGGTGTCATGCCAGGCGGCGGTCCCGCCAGATATGTCCAGGTAAAAAACACACATCTTCGCATCGGATTTATCACACCGATCTCACAGCACTTCTGTGAGAGCTGTAATCGCGTTCGATTATCCGTCGATGGCACACTTTATCTATGCCTGGGCCAGGATGACAAGGTAGAACTGCGGCCACTGTTGAGAGACGGTATCAGTGATGATGACCTGAAACAGGTCTTGATCGACGCTATCAGCCTCAAACCTGAAAAGCATGAATTCAAGGACAAGCCACACCAGGTCGTACGTCTGATGAGCATGACCGGCGGCTGAGCGACTGTTTACAAATACAACGACTTGATGGCGTAACCTGTCAAGCTGCAGGCAGTTTCTGACAAGACATCGTACACCACTGGAGCGATACTTATACTGTCACTACTACCGGAAGCTGCGATGTTCAGTAATAGAAAGATCAACCGGCCGAACACACAATTGAAAGCATCAAATAAGAGGCTTGAAAAGATCCGCCGGCGTCAATGGAAAAAGCGTATAAAGGTACGTGCTGAAAAAGTTAAAAGGCAGGTTCAGGCGGAGCTCAAGTTTCACCAGGCCATGCGTGAGATGAAAACGACCAGCGATCGCTATCGCCAGTCTTACCTGCACTGGGTCCTGAGCCAGATGTTCACACTGTTCGATTACGAATCCGGCCTGCGCGCCATCAATGATAAAGCCGCTTACAGGTCATGGCTGTCACTAAATACGCCGCAGAGCAAGACTAGAAGCAGACCTTAAGTTATTTCGTTTGCTCGGCAGTCAATGCAGGGTTTCAGGCAAAACTCATATACAGAGACAGCAGCCCAAGGGTGACAGCAATACCGATTATCCCCATGATAACCGTGCTGCCGTGATCATTACGCCAGCCCCGGATAATCCAGTAGCTTTCCAGGCCGATGATGCCAGCAGCTGCTCCGAACGCCATAAACAGGCCTTTCTGCTCGATATCAGAAGTAATGATGAATATCGTGTAAAACACAAATGCGACACTGATCGGTACCAGTGAAAAGATCCAGTCTTCACCTTCACCTGTTTTTCTGCTCGTCTTGACCAGCTTTTCGAGTTTGCTTTCCTCTGCCATAAGATTTGCCCTCTATAAAGAAATATAACGTTTGATTCTTA
>JABDRN010000011.1 GCA_013041745.1 Gammaproteobacteria bacterium | reverse complement strand
TTCAGAATACTCATTCATGGCAGGGACACACTGGTACAGTTCTCGGAAGTCATCAGTTTCCGCGGCCTGCTGGTAGACGGTCTTGATAACGATGAAAACATCGACAATATCCAGCGTGTACTATCGGACAGACTACTTCAGGTCAAGACGGCAACACTGGGGCCCGACACTTCACATCGCCGCACCCTGGTGAGAGACCTGCTTCTTGTTCCCGATGTTCAGCATGCGATTCGAAAAAGAAGCATCGAAGAGAACAAATCGCCATATAACGCCGCCTTGCAGGCAAGAAGATATCTTTATGAAATCGTGGCTGACCGCACCAGCGTTACGATTCGACTCATGCAGATTGGTCTCACATCCTTCTGGAATAAATTTTATTCGGGGATAAAGGTATATCATGCCGATCAGCTGCGTAACCTGGCGCTCACACATGAACTGGTTTATGTGCCCTGCCACAGGAGCCATGTCGATTACCTGCTGCTGTCATACGTTATCCACTACCAGGGGCTGTCTATTCCGCATATTGCGGCCGGCAAAAACCTGAACATGCCGATTATCGGCCCGATTCTTCGTGGCGGTGGCGCATTCTTTATACGGCGCAGCTTTAAAGGCAACGAACTGTATTCGACGGTCATGTTCGAATACCTGGCAAAACTGATATCGATGGGCACGCCTGTTGAGTATTTCGTTGAAGGCGGCCGCAGCCGCACCGGGAGACTGCTAAAACCCAAACCCGGCATGCTCGCCATGACCGTACGCGCTTTTCTTAAATACCGTAAGCGCCCGGTCGCATTCATACCTGTATATGTCGGTTATGAAAAAATGATCGAAGGCAAGGCCTATCTTGCCGAGTTGTCCGGCCACGACAAAAAGGCGGAATCATTATTTGCTTCGGTGCGTTCGATACTGGGCATCAAGGGTAATTTTGGACATGTTTATACGAGTTTTGGCACACCGGTGATGCTTACAAACCACCTGGACAAACACAGCCCGAACTGGCTGATACAGGAATATGATGATACACACAGGCCCGGCTGGTTGAAAGACACCGTGAATGATATCGCCGATCACATTATGGTAAATATCAACAGCGCTGCACATGTGAATGCCATTAACCTGGTATCAACGGTATTACTCGCCACGCCCAAGCAGCATATGGATGAAGCACAGCTGGCATCGATGATCGATATTTACAGTTCGATCATCAACTCGCTCGACTACTCCAGCAAAATCAAGGTTGTGTCACTTAACGGAGAGGAACAAATCAAACGCGCCGAGTTACTCAAGCGCGTAAGAAGACGTAAACACAAGATGGGCGACATCATCTATCTCGATTCAAAAAACTCGGTGCTGCTGACTTACTACCGAAACAATATTTTACATTTAACCGCATTGCCTTCAGTAATCGCCTGCTGCTTCAACAACGCCCCTGTGCAGAAGCTTGAGAACATTATCGAACTGGTATCGATTACTTACCCGTTCCTCAGGCGCCAGTTGTTTATCGCCTGGACCCAGGAACAACTTGCTGAAACTATAGAACACATCCTGGGCATCCTTGTAGAGCTCGGCCTGCTGGAAAAAACCGGCAAAGATGAATATTCCAGGCCCGGAGCAAGCAGTATTGAATGTGGTCAGCTGGAACTGCTGGCCAGGGTCATCTCACCGGTACTTGAGCTCTACTATATGACCTTTGCTATTTTACTGAACACCGGCACCAGCAAAATCTCTGAATCCGACCTTATTGAGCACAGCTTTTTAATGGCCCAACGCGTATCCATGATATATGAACTGAATTCACCGGATTTTTTCGATAAACGACTGATTACCAACTTTATCGACAGCTTGAGAGACATTAAATATGTGAGCATTGATAATAGCGGTTTAATCGAATACAGTGTTGATTATCTTAGAGTTGGCGAGGATGCAGTTTCATTATTAAACAGAAACATTCGCAGCAGCATCCTTCAGTTATTGAATGCAAACCAGCCTGGCAAGTAACAAATGAGCAAAATAACCACAAGAATTGGTCGGGTAAAAACCCTGTACAAAGATCACCTTTGGCAAGGAAGGCTGATAGTAGCAACACTAATTACTGTCCTGGTCCTGCTGATTGTTCGTGTCTCGTTACCATACACTATCATTTACAGTGCCGTTTACTGGCTTGAGCAGCAAGGCATAACTGCACAGATTGAAGACATAACCATCAATATCAGCAAGGGCACATTCAGTGTTCACGGCGCCAGCGGAATACAAAACGAAACCCGTGTTTTCAATATTGGCAAAGTCTCCGTTGACTGGGAGTGGACACCATTAAAAGACAAAAATATTCATATAACAGACGTCGTTCTTGAAGACTTCATTTTAAATGCCGCTCAATACATGGACGCCATTGAAATTGCAGGAATTCTTATCAAAGATGATGGCACCGTTGAACAACAATCTACACAGGAAGATGACCCGGTCGCATGGGGCGCCGCACTCAACCAAATCGACTTTAAAGATCTGCGCTTCTGCTTTCAACAATTCGATAGTCCATTCGACGAGGCTAACCAGGAAAACAATCTACTCGACTATTGCGCAAAAATTGGACAGCTCTCATGGCAGGGCGATTTCAGCCTTGGTACTGCCGACTCGTCGAGCCAAAGCCCCGAACTTCAACTGGCCGTTGATGGAACGCTAGAGTTCAAACAAGTGCAACTGTTCAATAACAGGCTTGAAGGCGCGCTGATTAATATCGGTGATACATCCTTGTCTGATATAAAGATAAATGGCATCAACGATATAAAACTTGATTCGATCAATATTGCCGAACTCTCGCTATTGCAACAGTCAGGTCACTCCAGGCACACGCATGCAGTAGAATTCAGCGACCTTGATATATCCGACATATCTGTCAGCGACCTCGACACTGTCACAATAAATGCGATTGAATTAACCAAACCCGTCATCTCCATGGGCAGAGACGAAACCGGAAAATTCAAATATGAACAATGGCTGTTGCAGCAAAAACAGGCTGCATCAACAACAGCACAGCAGTCTGCGGACCAGCCAGGTGAAACGACTGCATTCAATATCAATCTGGGCGACATAAAAATCATAGAGCCTGAAATATGTTATGAACAACAGGCCTCCAGCTCCAGTAACAAATCCCTGGCCCTTGATTACTGCCTTAATCTTGCCAGTAGCGAATGGGATGGAGATCTCGCCATTACCACACCTGTTGACACAAAACCTCTATCACTTAATCTACACGGGAACCTGGTTCTCTCAAGCTTTAGTACTACCAACAACCTGTTAAAAAGAGACCTGCTGAACTTCGATAATCTTGCAATCAAAAACATTGCGGTTAACAGCCTCGATGATCTCGCATTTGCCAGGCTGAATCTTGATAACGCTGCCGGCCTTGAACTCACCAGCACTGAAGACAAGTACACCATGACTGTTTCCGGCCTCGATGTATCCGCCTTCAGTTATCGTAACAACACACTTTCGATCGACATGGCAGCGATCAATGATCTCGGGCTGGAAATCACCCAGAACAAGGATGGCTCGCTTGATTTTGAACAGTGGAAATTCACCACAGACGAGCAACAGGCAACTGCTCAAGCCGAAGCTGCGGCCGGTTCCAGCAAGCCTGATGCCGAACCACTCAGGATTAAGATAGGTGAGTTCAGGCTTGATACTACCCGTCCTGTGGAGTTTGCTGATTTAAGTGTAACTCCAAACATGCTTGTTGGACTGGAGGAAATACATCTTATTATCAAGCAGCTGGATTCAGAAAAACCAGAACAGAAAAGTCCGA
>JABDRN010000001.1 GCA_013041745.1 Gammaproteobacteria bacterium | reverse complement strand
GCTTTCAATTTATCCGCCACCAGCTGCAGCGCTGAATCCCAGTCTGCAGCCTGCCATTCACCATCACGCTTGATCATCGGTGTCGTCAGCCGGTCTTCTGTATCGATACCTTCGTAGCTGAAACGGTCACGGTCCGACAGCCAGACTTCATTGATGGCCTCGTTCTCACAAGGTACGACTCGAATAACCTCACCACGCAGAGTATGGACATAAGCATTTGAGCCGATGCAGTCATGCGCTGCGATGGTCTTATGCTGGATCATCTCCCATGCACGCGCCTGATAACGAGAAGGTTTTGCCGTCAACGCACCGACCGGGCAGACATCGATGGCATTTCCAGACATCTCGGAATTGACACATTCATCGATAAAGGTCGAGATCAGTGCATTTTCACCGCGTCCGGTCATTCCCAGTTCGCGGATACCGGCGATCTCACGGCCGAAGCGAACACAACGGGTACAGTGAATACAGCGCGTTAATTCCGTGGTGATCAGGGGACCGATATTTTTATCGAAGACGACCCGCTTGGCTTCAACGTACTGAGAGACATCCTGGCCGAATCCGACAGCAACATCCTGTAATTCACATTCACCGCCCTGGTCACAGATCGGGCAATCCAGTGGATGATTGATCAGCAGGAATTCCATCACCGATTTCTGTGCATCTTTGGCATATTTTGATTGCGTGTGTACTACCATGCCGTCCATCACAGGAGTAGCACAGGCCGGTAACGGCTTTGGTGCTTTTTCGACTTCGACCAGGCACATGCGGCAGTTGGCTGCTATCGCTAGTTTCTTGTGATAACAGAAACGCGGCACCTTGATATTGTGCGCATCAGTAACCTCGATCAGCATCGCACCTTTGGGGGCCTGCATCTCATTACCATCAACGGTAATGGTTACTGTTTCGACTTTATCTATCACTTCAGACATAACTATTTATTTTCCGCAAATGAACGCAAATGAACGCGAATAATTAATATTGTTTTCAAAAATACTTACAGATAAAACATCCAATGGTTGAGGTACGGCACTATAGTTAGTGAACCCACCAAAATAAAATTTGCGTTTATTTGCGTTCATTTGCGGACCCAAAGTTTTTAAACATCGCATTTTTAAGCCGCCTTCACCATGCTGTGTTTATGTTCTACGTAATACTCAAACTCGTTACGGAAATGCTTGAGAAAACTGCGTACCGGCATCGCCGCTGCATCACCCAGGGCACAGATCGTCCTGCCTTCGATCTTGCTGGCAACATCATCGAGTTTATCGAGATCGGCCATGGTGCCCTTGCCTTCGACGATACGCGTCAGCATACGATATAACCAGCCGGTACCTTCACGGCATGGCGTGCACTGACCACAGGACTCTGAAAAATAGAACTGCGAGATACGGCGCAGCGCCTGCACCATATCGGTGGTCTCATCCATGACGATGACAGCACCGGAGCCCAGCATAGAACCTGCTGCGACGATGGAATCATAATCCATGTTGGCCTGCATCATGATATCACCTGGCACTACCGGTACAGATGAACCGCCGGGAATGACAGCTTTCAGTTTACGACCGTCTTTTACACCACCAGCCATCTCCAGCAGGTCGGCGAAAGAGGTGCCCATCGGGACTTCAAAATTGCCCGGATTGTTGACATGACCCGATACCGAAAACAGTTTAACGCCACCGCTGTTGGGTATACCCAGGTTCTGGAACCAGTCGCCACCATTACGCATGATCGCGGGAATCGATGACAGCGTCTCCGTATTATTGATCGTGGTCGGCTTGCCATAGAGACCAAAATTGGCCGGGAATGGCGGCTTATAGCGTGGCAGACCACGCTTGCCTTCCAGTGAATTCAACAGTGCGGTCTCTTCGCCGCAGATATACGCACCGGCGCCGAGTGAAGCATGCAGGTCGATATCGACACCGGAACCCAGGATATTTTTACCCAGCAAGCCATTCTCATAAGCTTCTTTCAGAGCCTGTTTGAAATGGGTAGCCGGCTCATCCATGAATTCGCCACGCATGTAGTTATAACCGGCGTCGGCACCCATGGCATAACAACCGATCGCCATGCCTTCGACCAGGGCATGCGGGTTGTAACGCAGGATCTCCCTGTCTTTACAGGTACCAGGCTCCGATTCATCTGAATTACACACCAGGTATTTCTGCACCGGCGCGGTACGTGGCATGAAGCTCCATTTCAGGCCGGTAGGAAAACCTGCACCACCACGTCCGCGCAGGCCCGACTTCTTGATCTCTTCGACCACGTCTTCAGGCGGGATCTTCTCTTTAAGGATTTTTTTCCAGGCTTCGTAACCGCCGGTCTTCAGGTAGTTCTCATAAGACCATGGCGTATCCTCGAACTGCAGCGTAGCAAAGCACACCTGTTCGTTTTTGTTATTCACCATCGGTTTGGTCACTTCTGGCTTAGCCGCATTTTTCATCGAAACACCTGACATATGTGTTACTCCAGACTATCCAGTATCTCATCGACTTTTTCAGGCGTGAGATTTTCATAATAAACATGATTGACCTGCATCATCGGACCACCGGCACAGGCCGCGAGACACTCTTCTTCTTTCTTCAGATAGATGCGGCCGTCATCGGTGCTGTCACCTATCTTTATGCCGAGTTTTTTCTCGACATGATCAACGATACTCTGCGAGCCCATCAGCATGCAGGAGATGTTCGTGCATATCGCAACATTGTTGCGTGCCACCGGTTTCAACTCATACATCGAATAGAAACTGGCAACCTCGTAGACTTCGATCTTTGCCAGGCCCAGGTAATCGGCCACCAGCTCCATCAGCTCTTCAGTGAGGAAGCCTTCGTTTTCATGCTGTACGATGTTCAATGCGCCAAGCAGGGCAGATTTTTTCTGCTCCGCTGGAAAGTGCGACAGCAGCTCGTCGATCTCTTCCCGGGCGTGCGCTGATAACTGGGTCATTGCTATAGTGTTAGTTGTCATAGTCTGGTTGGTCATTAACGGTCAACCTCACCGAATACGATATCCTGGGTACCGATAACCGCGACGACATCGGCCAGCATGTGGCCACGCACCATCTCGTCGAGAGCGGACAGGTGCACGAAACCGGGTGCACGTATCTTCAGGCGATATGGCTTATTGGCGCCATCCGACACCAGGTAACAGCCGAACTCTCCTTTCGGGTGCTCGACAGCCGCATATGCCTCACCTTCCGGTAGGCAGAAGCCCTCGGTAAACAGTTTGAAGTGATGGATCAACGACTCCATGTCTGCCTTCATCTCTTCGCGCTTTGGCGGTGTGATCTTGTGATTTTCCGTCAGCACCTCGCCATCGTTTTCGCGCAACCAGTCGATACATTGCTTGATGATACGGTTGGACTCACGAAACTCCTGGATACGCACCAGGTAGCGGTCATAACAGTCGCCGTTAGTGCCGATCGGGATGTCAAATTCCATCCGGTCATAGACCTCGTATGGCTGCTTCTTGCGCAGATCCCATGCGATGCCCGAACCGCGGATCATCGGGCCGGTGAAGCCAAGCGCTTTTGCACGCTCCGGAGAAACGATACCGATATCCACGGTACGCTGTTTCCAGATTCGGTTATCGGTGAGCAGGGTCTCATACTCGTCGACATAACCGGGGAAACGATTGGTAAAATCTTCCAGGAAATCAAGCAGCGAACCTTCACGGTTCTCGTTTAATTTATTAACTTCACGCTGGCTGTGCCACTTTGATTTCTTGTACTGCGGCATGGTATCCGGCAGATCGCGCGCGACACCGCCCGGTCGGTAATAGGTCGCATGCAGACGCGCACCGGAGACGGCCTCGTAGGCGTCCATCAGGTCTTCACGTTCACGGAAGGCATACAGGAACATGGTCATGGCGCCGACGTCGAGCGCGTGCGCACCGATCCATAACAGGTGGTTCAATATCCGGGTTATCTCATCGAACATGACGCGGATGTACTGCGCACGCTCGGGTACCGAGATATTCATCAGGTTTTCCATCGCCATGACGTAACCGTGCTCGTTGCACATCATGGAAACATAATCCAGCCTGTCCATGTAACCGATACTCTGGTTATAGGGTTTTGATTCGGCCAGCTTCTCGGTAGCACGATGCAACAGACCGACATGCGGATCAGCACGTTCGATGACCTCACCGTCCATCTCCAGTACCAGGCGCAATACACCGTGTGCAGCAGGGTGCTGCGGGCCAAAGTTCAATGTATAGTTACGAATTTCAGGCATCTGTCGTCTCCGCCTCTGCAGAAGCATCACCGGCCTCTTCGTCAAAACGGCCGTCATCACGGATCACCCGCGGTACCAGCACACGCGGTTCGATGCTGACTGGCTGATAGATGACGCGCTTTTGCTCTTCGTCATAGATCATCTCGACATGACCGACCAGGGGAAAATCTTTTCTGAATGGGTGACCAACAAAACCGTAATCAGTCAGGATACGTCGCAGATCAGGGTGGCCATCGAAGATGATGCCGTAGAGATCAAATGCTTCACGTTCGAACCAGTTGGCTGACGGCCAGATGTCGATAACAGAAAATACCACGGGTACCGCATCGTTCTCACAGTAGACACGTACACGCAAGCGATGATTATGTGTCACCGACATGAGGTGGTAAACGGCAGCGAAACGCGGGCGGTCGGTATTGATGTGTTCTGGCTCCTCTCCGAAACGCAGACGCGCACCAGAAGCCGGTTCGACGCCGCGACTGAAACCGGTTGATGATGTCTCATCGGTGGCCCATTCGACGTTGCCATATTCTGAATAATCCACGCCGCAGACATCGATCAACTGCTCAAACTGCAGCGACTCGTCATCACGCAGCGTTTCAAAAACAGATAGCGCATCATTCACCGTGACTTCGATGGTGACTTCAGCCGATACATCATTCCGAGTAACGACATTTGATTGCAGCTTTGATGCAAAGATGCTGCTTAGTGCCTGTGATAATTCTTCTACGTTCATCAGTCCGGTCTATGCCTCAGCTTAAGCGCTCTCTTCGAGCTGCTCTGGTTGGCGTGCGATTGTATTGGTGCGGCGGATCTTGTTCTGCAGCTGCAGGATACCGTAGAGCAGTGCTTCAGCGGTCGGCGGACATCCTGGCACATAGATATCGACCGGTACGATGCGATCACAGCCACGTACCACGGAATAGGAATAATGATAATAACCACCACCGTTGGCGCATGAACCCATGGAGATGACCCAGCGTGGCTCAGCCATCTGGTCGTAGACTTTACGCAGAGCTGGTGCCATCTTGTTACACAGGGTGCCGGCGACGATCATGACATCAGACTGGCGCGGGCTCGGACGGAACAACATTCCAAAACGATCCAGGTCATAACGTGAGGCGCCGGCCTGCATCATCTCGACCGCACAACAGGCCAGGCCAAAAGTCATCGGCCACATCGAACCGGTACGCGCCCAGTTGATCAGCTTGTCCGCTGAGGTAGTGACAAAGCCTTTTTCTAAAACGCCTTCTATTCCCATTCCATTGCTCCTTTTTTCCATTCATAGATGAAGCCAATCACCAGGATGCCGAGAAATAGCCCCATCGCCAGGATACCGAACAGACCGATCTGGTCGAGCACCACGGCCCATGGGAATAAAAACGCGATCTCGAGATCAAAGATAATAAACAGGATAGCGACCAGGTAGTAGCGCACATCGAACTTCAGACGCGCATCTTCGAATGCCTCGAAGCCACATTCGAATGGTGAATTTTTGGCTTCATCAGGTTTCGATTCCGCCAACACGAAACCACCGACGAACATTGCACCAACACCGACAAGCATGCCGATAACGAGAAATATCAGTACCGGCAAATAATTTTCGAGCATATTCTGGACCCTTTGGTTACAACGCCTGAAGCATAATACTTCCTGCGTCATAAATTAAGCACATTTAACCAACACATCCGTGCCGCTGTTATTTTTATATGCGGCTTGCTGCATCGTCAATCCTGCATTTAAATTTGGTGCCGATGGCCGGAGTCGAACCGGCACAGCTTTCGCCACTACCCCCTCAAGATAGCGTGTCTACCAATTCCACCACATCGGCCTGCTATTTTTTCAAGCTGCTATCTGCAAGCTTTGATCTTTTTCTACTCACCCGCAGCTGGCGGCACATCTGCTGGTGGCACAGCATCGCTTGCTGCCTCACCAGACTCAGCGGGCACGATCGCTTCAGGCGCCGGCACATCGTCGGCGACTGGCACTTCGATCGTTTCTTCTATGGCAGCTGGCTGTTCCACCAGTGCGTCCAGCACACTATCAGACTGCACTTCACGGTTTGCCGCCAGGTAAGCCAGGACCAGGCTATTGACGAAAAATCCGATAGCAAAAACCGCCGTTGTCTTACTGAGAAAATTGGATGAGCCGGTGGCACCAAAAACGCTGCCGGCACCACCGCCGCCGCCAAAAGCCGCACCCGCCGAAGCGCCTGCGCCTTTTTGTAACAACACCAGCGTAATTATGCCCAGTGACAAAACGACATGTAATACGAGAAGAATAATGTCCACTAATTAAACCTGCTTAAAATAAACCTGTAGTCAAATATACTGAATTATCAGCAGCCTGATTATTCAGCCGCCTGGCAGATGGCGAGAAAATCTTGAGCTTTCAGCGATGCACCACCGATGAGACCACCATCGATGTCAGGCTGACCGATCAAATCTTTCGCATTACCAGGATTCATGCTGCCACCATACAAGATACGCAGACCTTCAGCCACATCGGCATTCAACGCTGCTATCTTACCGCGAATAAAAGCATGTACTTCTTGAGCCTGCTCAGGTGATGCCGTTTTACCGGTACCGATTGCCCACACCGGTTCATAGGCGATAACACCATCGGCCAGTGCCTCGACACCTTCCAGTGCGATCACCGCGTCGATCTGACGCGCACAGACATCATTGGTTACGCCTGATTCACGCTCTTCAAGAGTCTCGCCGATACAGAAAATCGGTTTCACACCATTACGGCGGGCAGCAGCAAATCGCTTTGCGATCAGCTCATCGCTCTCAGCATACAGCGCACGTCGCTCAGAATGGCCGATAATAGCGTATTCGCAGCCGACATCTTTCAACATATCAGCCGAGATTTCACCGGTAAATGCACCGCTATCCTGGTCACAGACATTCTGTGAACCGACCTTGATCGCAGTACCGTCAGCAGCGCCTGAAACACGAGGAATGTAAACTGCAGGTGGACAAACAACCACCTCGGCTTTCGTTACCGAAGCCATTCCTTCTTTGATACCCGCCATTAATTCTTTGACCGAATCACTGGAACCATTCATTTTCCAGTTGCCAGCTACCATCACCTGACGCATTACATTACTCCAACCGTGTTTTAAAGGGTGTGAAGGATACCTGTCAGGGCCCAATAAATCAATGAGGATAAAGGCAATTTATTGAGGAAAAACAGTAGGAAGCAGTGTTGATGAGCGTTTTATTTTTTTATCAATGACTTATCGGAGTATCTGATAAACGATGCTTATCGCACAATAGAAATAATGTAGCCCTGTAAATCAGCGGTTAATGCGCCCTAATAGTAGTTTATGTCATCTCGACGCCAGGAGAAATCTTGATCAGCCGGTGCATAAGATCTCCTGGGGTCGAGATGACAGCTTTACATCGCTGTGACTGTCCTTGTAAAAAATGTCATGCCGCCTGCGCCGCCTGTTCGACCTGAGCCGCAATGTCATTGGCCAGCTGTGTAACCAGCAGCTCATCTTCGCCCTCGACCATCACCCTGATCAATGGCTCGGTACCCGAAGGCCTCAGCAATACGCGACCACGACCTGCCAGCCTGGTCTCAGCCTGAGCAACCGATTGCTGTACTGCCGACGACTGCATAGGATCGGCACTACCCTGTAACGGCACATTTATCATCAATTGCGGGAATTTTTTCATGCCGGATTTTGCTTCATGCAGGCTGACGTTCTCTGTCACCAGGTAGGCAAGCACCTGCAGGGCCGAAACAATGCCATCGCCCGTGGTGGTTCGGTCCAGGCAGATTATATGACCGGATGACTCGCCACCGATGGTCCAGTCATTTTCATTCAGGGTCTCCAGCACATAGCGATCACCGACTTTACTGCGGGCGAAATTGAGCCCCAGATCCTTGATCGCCAGCTCCATACCCAGGTTCGTCATCAGGGTTCCGACGACGCCACCGACGTCTTCACCAGCACTCAAACGCGAACGGGCAATGATATATAACAGCTCGTCGCCATCGACAACCTCGCCCTGGTTATCGACCATGAGTACGCGGTCGCCATCGCCATCAAAGGCTATACCCAGATCAGCGCCTTCTACTTTCACCCTGGTCACCAGGTGATCTGGATAGGTAGAACCACACTCGAAGTTGATATTCAGTCCATCGGGCTCGTCACCGATAGCTATGACTTTTGCCCCCAGCTCGGTAAAGACTTTTGGTGCGATATCGTAGGTTGCTCCGTTGGAACAATCCATCACGATCTTTAAGCCTTTGAGACGGACATTGATCGGTATCGACGCTTTGCAGGCTTCGATATATCGACCCTGGGCATCGACCATGCGGTGCGCCTTTCCAAGTGAAGCAGACTCGGCGATCTCCATCTCAGATTCAAACACTGATTCGATCTCATGCTCGAGCTCATCATCGAGCTTTTTACCCTGCGGTGAAAAGAACTTTAGGCCGTTATCATAATAAGGATTGTGTGATGCGCTGATCACGATTCCGGCAGAAGCACGCAGGGTACGGGTCAGGTATGCGATCCCCGGTGTCGGCATAGGTCCGAGCAACTCGACATCGACACCAGCCGCTGACAGCCCGGCTTCCAGGGCAGATTCAAACATATAGCCAGAGATCCTGGTATCTTTACCGATGACCACTCGATTACTGCGGCTGGTTCCGTTCTCATGCGACGCGAGTACTCTGCCGACCGCCCAGCCTAACTTGAGGACCTTCTCCGGGCTCATCAGACCAGTGCCAACTTTGCCCCTGATACCGTCTGTTCCAAAATATTTTTTTGTCATTATTATCCCTACCAGTGAAACCTACTTTATGGCTTCACATAATTTTAATGCATCACAGGTCTCTGCCACATCATGCACTCGAAAAAAACGCGCACCTTTCATATAAGCGATAACAACTGCCGAGGCACTCGCCACCAGCCTGTCTTCAACATCTCTACCCAGCAACCTGCCAAACATACTCTTTCTGGAAATGCCGACCAGAACCGGGTAATCCAGGGCGCAAAACTGCGACATCTCTTTTAATAAAGATAGATTATTTTCCAGTGTTTTGCCAAAGCCGAAGCCCGGATCGATACATATTTTCTCAGCGGTTAAACCGGACGCGATACAGACATTTGCCCGCTCTATCAGATACTGCTTGATCTCTTCTACCGCGTTCTCATAATGCGGCCTGTGCTGCATGGTTGATGGATCACCCTGTTTATGCATCAGGCATACCGGGATCTGGTGCCTGACGCAAAGCTCGACAGCACCTTCAGCATGCAGGGCATTGACGTCATTTACCATGCTAGCGCCCGCCTCTATCGCGGCCTGCATAACCAGGGGCTTGCTGGTATCGATAGAGATAGCGACATCTGAGTGTTGCCGGATCTTTTCGATGACCGGGATAACACGATCGATCTCTTCATCAACAGATACAGGCATTGCACCGGGACGGGTAGACTCACCGCCGATATCGATAATTTCCGCGCCCTCATCATGCATCTGCAAAGCGTGCTGCAGCGCGTCATCGAGTCGGTTGAATCGTCCGCCATCAGAGAAAGAGTCAGGCGTGACATTCAATATCCCCATTACCACCCAGCGATCAGAGCGAATCTTGTCCAGTAGCTGCTGCACTATGTTTCAACCGATTTATCTATTAATTCGTGGCTTAAAAACAGGAAAGGGGCTAAAGCCCCTTTCTGTCGTTCTCATCTTAAAAAACCCCGACTATCGAGATTAATGCTGTCCAGCAGGTCCGCCGATGGTTCCATCACCAGAATCTTTCTTGTCTTTCTTGCCCTGCATAGAGCTACCTGCATCATCATCGTCATCCAGATCCATGTCTACCCAGTCTTTAGGCGCAGGCACATCCTTGCCTTCCATCAGGGCATCGATCTGATCCGAGTCGATGGTTTCATATTTCATCAAGGCGTCGGTCATGCTATGCAGCACATCCATACGCTCTTTCAGGATGTTTTCCGCGCGCTCATAGTTCCGATCGATGAGATCACGGATCTCCTCATCGATGATACGGGCTGTATCGTCTCCCATATTCTTATGCTGCGTTACCGAACGGCCGAGGAACACCTCACCCTCATCTTCAGAATATGAAAGCGGCCCCAGTCGCTCTGATAAACCCCACTTGGTGACCATACTGCGCGCCAGCTCGGTGGCACGCTCGATATCATTCGATGCACCGGTAGTGACACTGTCTTTGCCGTAGATCAGCTCTTCTGCGATTCGTCCGCCGAATAAACTGGATATCTGGCTTTGCAGGTGCTTTTTACTGTGACTGTACCGATCTTCCTCAGGCAGGAACATGGTCACACCCAGGGCACGACCACGAGGGATAATACTGACCTTGTAGACCGGATCATGCTCAGGCACGATACGACCGACGATAGCATGACCCGCTTCATGGTAAGCAGTAAGCTTTTTCTCTTTCTCTGACATCACCATACTGCGACGTTCTGCGCCCATCATGATCTTGTCTTTGGCGCGCTCGAAGTGAGACATGGTCACTTCTTTACTGTTCTCACGTGCCGCAAATAGCGCCGCCTCATTCACCAGGTTGGCCAGGTCAGCACCGGAGAAGCCCGGTGTACCACGTGCGATTATCGCTGGATTAACATCTGTCGCTTCAGGCACCTTACGGATATGCACTTTCAGGATCTGCTCACGGCCACGGATATCAGGCAGTGGAACAACAACCTGACGGTCGAATCGACCCGGTCTCAATAACGCAGGGTCAAGCACATCAGGGCGGTTGGTCGCTGCGATGACGATCACCCCTTCATTACCTTCGAAACCATCCATCTCTACCAGCAGCTGGTTCAATGTCTGTTCGCGCTCGTCATGACCACCGCCCAGACCGGCACCACGATGACGACCGACGGCATCGATCTCATCGATGAAGATAATACACGGTGAGTGTTTCTTTGCGGTCTCGAACATGTCACGCACCCTGGAGGCGCCAACACCGACGAACATCTCTACGAAATCAGAACCAGAGATAGTGAAAAACGGTACTTTTGCTTCACCGGCAATCGCCCGTGCCAGCAAGGTTTTACCGGTACCCGGCGATCCGACCATGAGCACACCGCTGGGAATCTTGCCGCCCAGCTTCTGGAATTTAGTCGGGTCTTTCAGGAAATCGACCAGTTCCACCACTTCTTCCTTGGCTTCTTCTGCACCGGCGACATCTTTGAAAGTAACCGTGATCTCATCTTCACCCAGCATGCGCGCTTTGCTCTTGCCGAACGACATGGCACCACGGCCACCGCCGCCGCCCTGCATCTGGCGCATGAAAAATATCCAGATACCGATGAGTAACAGGAAGGGGAACCAGGAAATGAAGATAGTCATCAGTAATGACTGACCTTCCGGTGCCGCAGCAGTGATCTCTACGCCGCTGTCCAGCAGATCGCCGATCATAGCGGTATTACTGGTTTCCGGACTGTAGGTATTAAAGACACTACCGTTAGTGGTCCTGCCTTTGATATCACGACCTTCGATGGTTACCTGGGAGACCTGGTTGGACTTCACCATCTCGATATAGGTTGAATAAGGTAAGGTTTGGGCGCTGCCCGTCTGTTTACTGAAATTACTGAAAACTGACAGCAGAACTACCGCTATAACAGCCCATAAAACCAGATTTTTTGCTAGATCGTTCAATTGATCACTCCAGATAACATCCGCCATCGTGCATGACGAATAATATAGTATGTTTCTAACTTACAACACTTTAAAGCTCATTGCCAAGAAAACCTGTCGCCAGTGCGTAAATCTCGCGGCTTCTCGCTCTTGACGCTTTTGGCTTTCGCATCACTACTTTGGAAAAACTGGCTTTCAGCTCTTTGTTATAAGCTTCAAAACCCTCCCCCTGAAACAGCTTGACCAGCAGTCCTCCACCCGGTTTTAATACCTGCCTGGCAAGATCCAGTGCCAGTTCACACAGGTAATAAGCCCTCGGCATATCGACAGATTCCATTCCACTAATGTTGGGGGCCATATCGGAGATTACAAGGTCTGCCCGCTCATTATTCATGACAGCCATCAATTCTTCAAAAACAGCATCTTCACGAAAGTCTCCTTGTATGATTGTGACATCTTCGATAGGTTCCATCGGCAGGATATCTAGTGCCACGACTGTGCCATTTTTACCCAGCTTTTTCACACAGTACTCAGACCAGCCGCCCGGGGCAGCACCCAGGTCAATGATTGTCATACCGGGTTTTATCAGGCGATCCTTTTTATCGATCTCGATGAGCTTATAGATGGCACGCGAACGGTAACCGTCCTGCTGAGAGCGGCGAACATACTCATCGTCAAAATGCTCTTTTAACCAGCCCTTGCTGCTTTTGCTTTTTGCCATTGTTTAATCTTATCCGCAAATGAACGCGAATGAACGCAAACGAAATTTTTAACTCAGCAGGACCTTAAGGCAGCTCGATAACTGCCTTGTCCGGGTTGACGCGATAGACCGAAAGCGTTTTACCGATAGACTGCACTTCCTCGGAATGTGTTTTATCACAGATATCTGCAATCAACTGTTTACGCGCATCACGGTCATCGACAGATAATTTGATCTTGACCAG
>JABDRN010000130.1 GCA_013041745.1 Gammaproteobacteria bacterium | reverse complement strand
CTGCTGATCGAAGACGGTGTTTATGCTGCAACCACTGGCACCAGTGCTGCAGACAAAATCAAAAATGCCAGCGGAGTTACATTCGCTGTACTTGGCCCTGATCTTCAGGCTCGTGGTCTGGAAGGTAAGCTGGCTGATGGTATTAAAGTCGTCGATTATGAAGGCTTTGTAAATTTAGTGGCTGAGTCAGACTCTGTTCAATCTTGGCTTTAAATATAATTTTTAATATTACGCTCTCTACGAGGAAATCAACATGTCATCAATCGAAGTAAACGGCAAGCAATTTGAAGTCGATGAAGAAGGTTACTTAGCTAACTTAAACGAATGGGAACCAGCAGTAGGTGAAGCTATGGCCGCTGCAGAAGATCAGGAACTGACTCAGGACCACTGGGATATCATCAACTTCCTGCGTGAATACTACGAAGAATACCAGATCGCTCCTGCAGTACGTGTACTGACTAAAGCTGTTGGTAAACGTCTTGGTAAAGAAAAAGGAAACAGCAAGTACCTGTACGAACTGTTTCCATATGGCCCGGGTAAGCAAGCATGTAAATATGCTGGCCTGCCAAAGCCAACTGGTTGTGTATAACACCAGCATATAACCCTTAACTTTTAAGAGTTAAACGTTATTAAGTTCAGGGGCAGCAGTATCGCCCCCGCAACTTTAAATAAGACACATTTTCCTGTGTCACACATACAGCTTGATGTGTCTTATTTAAAGTTTATTAAAAATTACTATTAGAGAACTTTCAATGAGCGCACTTAGTATTTTGTATGTCATACTTTTTTATGTGGCGATGATCACATTAGTAGCTGGCATCACCAACAAGATATTGCAATACAAACGTGTACCAGCACCATTGAAGATTGCTGTAACGCCTGCTCCGCTGACCAAGACAGGTGTTGTCTACAGGTTCTTTACAGAGGTCGTTCTATTCAACAGCCTGTTCCGCGCTACTAAATGGACCTGGATATTCAGCTTCCTGTTCCACGCATCGCTATTACTCGCGTTTTTCCGTCACTTGCGTTATGTGATCTCACCTGACTCATTCATATGGCCTCTGGTGAATAACATGGTGGTTCAGAGCTTCGGTCACTACGCCGGTTTTGCCATGGTCGTCGGCCTGCTTGGCCTGTTAGCACGCCGCATCTTCGTCGACCGTGTTCGATACATCTCATCACTGTCTGACTATCTGATGCTGGTACTGATCCTGGGCATCGCTGGCTCCGGCCTGGCGATCGTATATGTCGCTCATACTGACATCGTTCAGCTTAAACAATTTATCATGGGCCTGTTCTTGTTTGACTGGCAGAACCTGCCTGCAGACCCTGTTTTATTAGCACACCTGACAATGGTACTGCTATTGGCATTCATCTTCCCTATCAGTAAGTTGTTGCATGCACCGGGCCTGTTTATGTCACCGACACGCTACCAGATTGATAACCCGCGTGAACAGCGTCACCTGTCACCATGGGGTGCCGAGATGGAAGCCAAAGATGGCCGTAACGCTTAGGCATTATTTAGAACAGAATTATTAGAGCTGGAATACCACTGGAAAAATAAGAATGGCTGATTACGAAATACCAGAAACGCGCGAATTCCCCATCATTCCATCGATCATGGAAGGCGCCATGGCGCACAGCACACCTTTTGTTGCCGGTGAAGAATTCCAGTCTGATATGGGTTTTCCTTTCACAGAAGAAACTGGCCAGCTGATCGATGGCTGGAAAGAACGCTTCCTCGAGCTGATGCAAGAGAAGCTCAGTAAATACCGCTCATTGCAGGTATTTATGGATATCTGCGTGAAATGCGGCGCCTGTACTGACAAATGCCATTACTTCATCGGCACCGCAGACCCCAAGAACATGCCTGTAGCAAGGCAGGATCTGCTGCGTCAAGTCTATCGACGTTACTTTACTTTCGCCGGTAAACACTTCCCGAAACTGGTCGGCGCAATCGACCTGACAGAAGATGTCATCAAGGACATGTACAGCTACTATCACCAGTGTTCTGAGTGTCGCCGCTGTGCTGTATTCTGCCCTTTCGGTATCGATACTGCTGAAGTCACCATGGCTGCCCGCGATATGCTGGCACAGATTGGTATGGGCCAGAAATACTCTAACCAGATCATCCCTAAAGTACACAAGATCGGTAACAACCTTGGTCTCCCTGAACCAGCACTGGTCGACACACTGGAAGGCCTGGAAGAAGAAGTCGAAGATGACATCGAAGTAAAAGTGCGCTTCCCGCTGGATGAGAAAGGCGCAGAGATACTGCTGGTAACACCTTCAGCCGACTTTTTCGCAGAACCACATATCGACGGCCTGATAGGCTATGGTAAAGTTTTCCACGCTGCCGGTGTTACCTGGACCCTGAGCTCAAAAGCATCAGAAGCAGCTAACTTCGGTCTGTTTATCGGCAGCTATGAACACATGCGTGAGATATCACTGCGTATCCGTGATGCAGCAAAAGACCTTGGCGTAAAACGCATCATATTTGGCGAGTGTGGACACGCCTGGCGTGTTGCATACAACCACCTTAATACACTTGCAGGTCCATGGGATTTCCTCGATCAGAACTATCCTATTCCACAGCATATCCTTGAGTTTACCAAGGACTGCCTGGACCGCAACATCCTTAACATAGACAAGTCTGAAAACGACCATATGACTTTGACCTTCCATGACTCATGTAACATCGCACGTGCTTCACGTATCGGTGATACACCTGGAAGTCAGTTCACTACTCCACGTGAAGTAATAAAAGCCGTCTGTAACAACTATCATGATATGTCACTGGACACCATCCATGATCAGACATTCTGCTGTGGCGGTGGTGGCGGTCTGTTGACAGACGACCTCATGGAGCTGCGCATCAAAGGTGCTCAGCCACGTATGGAAGCACTCAAGAACGTCAGTAAAGATCATGGTGTTACACACATGGCTGCAATTTGCGCCATCTGTAAATCTCAGTTTACAAAAGTCCTGCCTTATTACGGCATGACTATGGATCAGATCGTAAGTGTTCACCAGTTAGTGAGCAACGCAATCATATTAGAAGGACAAGGCGAAGAAGCTGAAGACAGCGACGAAGCCGCATAAATAATTTGGTCATGAATTAATTCATGACCGTTAAGAAACGAATTAAATAACAATTATTTTTGATATAGACCCGGGACAAATTTTCGGGTACAAGCAACAGGAGAACTGGCATGGCCACTTCCAACGAAGATATGCAAAACACGAAGTTAACCTTCAGAAAATATGAAGAAGGCGACCAAGATTGGGGCGGTTTTGAAAACAAGATTTTCAAAGAAGATACATCGCATAAATGTCCTACTTACGTGCACCGTACTCCGCCTTGTCAGGGCAGTTGTCCATCAGGCGAAGATATCCGTGGCTGGCTCGACATCGTACGTGGCATCGAAAGACCACCAGAAGGTGTTTCTATGCAGGAATATGCATTCCGTCGTTCTACTGATGCTAACCCGTTCCCTTCTATGATGGGGCGCGTTTGTCCTGCACCATGTCAGGATGGCTGTAACCGTAACAACGTTGAAGACTTCGTTGGTATCAACTCTGTTGAGCAATACATCGGCGACACTGCCTTTAAAGAAGGTTTCAAATTTGATAACAGCGCTGAGATGACCGGCAAAAAAGTTGCCATCATCGGTGGTGGCCCTGCGGGTATGGCTGCTGCCTACCAGCTGCGTCGTAAAGGCATCGCTTCTACTATCTTTGACGATCACGCTGAGCTTGGCGGCATGATGCGCTATGGTATCCCTGGCTACCGTACTCCTCGCGACTTCCTGGACAACGAATGTCAGCGTATCCTGGACATGGGTAACATCGAGACTCGTATGAACACTCGCGTTGGCCGTGATGTAAGCCTGGAAGACGTCGAAAAAGAATTTGATGCCGTCTTATGGGCATTAGGCTGCTGGACTGGCCGTGGCGTTCCTGTCGAAGGCTGGGACGAGACACCGAACTGTGTATCAGCGGTTAAGTTCCTCGAGCAGTTCAATAAAGGCGAGATGAAATACACCGGTAAAAAAGTACTGTGTATCGGTGGTGGTGATACCTCTATCGACGTGGTATCTGTTTCACGCCGTATCGGCACACTGGCCGATTTAAGCGAAAACCCGGAAACGGTTGTTAACGGTGAGACTTCGCACGCTGACCATGATTCTTCCAACAACATTCCTTGTGATCAGGTAACACTGACAGCACTGTTCAAGAAAGAAGAGATGACTGCAGCTCAGCACGAAGTTGAGGATGCTACCATCGAAGGCGTCAATATCATGAACGAAGTTATGCCTGTCGCCCTGATCCGTGATGACAGCGGCCGTGCAACCGGCATGAAATTCGCCGACTGTAAGTGGGAAAACAATGCGCCTGTCGCCGTCGAAGGCGGTAAAGAGTATACCGTAGAAGCAGACATCATCGTTGCTGCTATCGGTCAGGGCGGTAACCTTGATGGCGTTGAAGACTTCAACAACGGCCGCAACCTGATGGATGCCGACAACCTGTACCGAGTACCGGGCAAAGAAAATCACTACGTATGCGGTGACATCGTTCGCCCTCACCTGCTGACCACTGCTATCGGCCAGGCCTATATCGTTTCTGAAACGATCGAGAACGACTTTAACCATATCGAAATGAAGAAACGTCCGAAAGTTGATGTTCACCACTTCAAACTAACTGAGAAGTTACACGAAGCTGGCCTCGATCCCGAGTCTTATGATGTCAGCCAGCACCAGGAAGATGGCCAGCGCGGCACAGATAGCAGTACCTATGCTATCCATAACTACGAAGACCGCTCAGCTCAGGAGATCATCACCACTGAAGACATGTTCCTCGGTCACTTCGAATACACACCGCGTATCCATCGCGATACAGATGTACCTTCATCTGATGAAGTGTTAGGTCACTTTGCAGAACGTCAGCTCAGCCTGGAAGAAGAGAAAGCGGTCGCTGAAGCTAACCGCTGCATGAGCTGCGGCATGTGTTTCGAGTGTGACAACTGTGTTATCTACTGTCCTCAGGATGCAGTTTTCCGCGTCAAGAAAGACCAGTCTACAACCGGACGTTATGTCGATACTGACTACAATAAATGTATCGGTTGTCATATCTGTTCTGATGTATGTCCTACCGGTTACATCGATATGGCTTTAGGTGACGGTTAATAAAGACAGCTAACCTGCGGGAGAGGAGTAATCCTCTCCCGCAGACTGAACAATCACCGTTTACAAGTGATATTAGAAGCGGTTATATATAACAGGTAATCTGATGACAAGATTTGTACGACAAGCTGCAGTTTTAGTTCATGCTCTGATCGGCTTAACGCTGCTGTCAACTTCGGCAATGGCTGAAACGCCTTTCCCTACCATTGATGAAGCGGCTGGCGAAGCTGAAAAGTGTATCCATCCGACAGATGAT
>JABDRN010000069.1 GCA_013041745.1 Gammaproteobacteria bacterium | reverse complement strand
ACAAAGAGCTGCGCCGTTCCAATGGCGACACCGAATATTATGAATACAAGAATGATTGCGAAAACGATGTCGACTGATTTCTCATAATATACTTTTATTTTTTCACTTATCATTTCGCCTGTTACTCCCAACGATGAAATTCTCGACTATTTGGTATAAGCCTGGACCGGATACTATCTCACGTAGTTTATATTACTTAGGACTATACATCTCAAAGATCTCGGCCTCAGTCAGGTCGTTTGTCTTGTTTGAGAAACTGTAAAAAGGAGGTTTCCTGTCGATGAAGACCTGGGTCTCAAAAACAAAATCTTCCTGGTCATCAAATAGACCGACTGAAACCATATGCTGTTTAGTTTCTTTCAGACGATAAAATAAATGGCTGCCGCATTTCCTACAGAAGCCGCGCTCCGCCCAGCTCGAAGAATCATATACCGTGATATCATCTTCTCCTTCGAAGGACACCTCTGTTCCGCAATCGATCTCCATGAATGGCCCGCTTCCCCATCTTCGACACATTCCGCAATGACATGCGCCTACTTTGTTACTGGAATTATTAACAGTAATACGTACAGAACCACAAAGGCAACTTCCGGTTCTACTGGTCACTTTCGTCATATCGCACTCCTATCTCTGGTTGTCTGCATGTCAGCATAACGCTGTTGATAAGGGGTTGCCAGCGATGTGAGGCTTGTGCTACCTGGCACTGACGAACACCGCCAGGTCTGGCGCTTATCGATCGCCATCGTTATATCTTCTCTTGCGCATCATATCTGCTCTCGCAGGGCCCTACTCATTGCCTATTATCTGAAAGAATAGTAAAATTTATCGGATAACTTCAATGGTTTTCCAGCTTATTATATGAGCAGCTAACGAGAATAGGAATTCAAATATGTCATTAGATCAACTCGAAGCATTTTTAAAGAAAATGCAGTCTGAACCCGCACTCAAAGAACAGGTACTGGCAATGTCGACGGCAGATGATGTTGCGCGGATAGCACTTAAGCTCGGTTTTGAATTTTCAGGTGATGAACTATTGAGGATATCAGGCAAGAAAGTTGGCAAGGTTACTGTCATCAAAAACGATCTTCCTGGAGAGTACAATTAACTACGCCTTGATCATCTGATGGTACAGGCAGTGCAAGCATAAACACCATATCTGCCTCGATCCAACAGTTTCTTACCCCGGGTTGATCGCCCTTCTCTTAGCCGCTCTCATAGCTCTTCTTTTTCACAAAATACAAACTCGGTCATAACCGAGGCGAGGCGATGCCGTATCTATCACTGGTACCTGGCCGAGGTAATGAATTGACCAAAAGCTTCACACCAGACAATAACACTGCCGTAGTTCGACGCATCGATACCTGGCGGTACTTGCACGACGAAGTTGTCAAATGTTTTAACATCGCCTACACGCACCATAGTACTCTTTAATCGATTGAATTCAGCTTCGGTCTCAACAAATTCCGGGGAAAGATAGAGCTTGTAATCCGGGCCGGGTGCAAGCTTGCCAATAAGGGTAATAGAACTGGAGCCTATCGAAACCGTACCTTCTCCCCAATGCAGGGCGTCACTGTCTTCAAGATCTTTCTTGAATTGCCCTGTGTATTTGGCTTGCGAAGACATTACACTGATCTCTTCCTCGCTGGGAACAGGCGGCGCAGTAAGGATAGGGAGCACATAGATTCCAGCCCCGAACCCCAAAACACCTACAACACAGTGTGTAATAACGAGTAACGCTATAGCTCGTAACTTCATAATGACTCCAGTTTTGCTTATAGGACTAACCACGGATAAAGGGGACTAGCCCCTTTAGCTCTTTACGTATCATGTTGGGGTATGAGTGCAATTGAAAACTTATTATATTTTTTATTCAAGATCACTTTCATCACATAAATCGACACGGGGATACTGCCGAGATAACCCAGGATACCTCCAACGATTCCACCCATATCAGGTTTCCCCATAACACCGACGATCACTCCACCAATGGCCCCTAAAATAAATCCAACCACCATGCTGATCAGGATGCAACGCCAGACATAACTCCACCATATTATGAGAGTGTTGCTCCAGGTGACTTCAACTTTATCCATCAATATTCTCCTAGTAATATTTTATACATAACTTGTCGATATGAAGCCTTTCTAAGACCTCATATTTTTTATAATATACAGCCTTGAATAATAGGGGTCAGAGAGCAATATTCTCTGATATTAGAAACAATTGCTCTCTGACCCCTATTTATTGCAAATCAATATCGATCTTTTTAAAGTACAGAAGTTCTCTGTCTCTATTTTCAAGAAAGTTGTTGAGCATAAATGCTATATCTGGTGTTACTTTACTTCTGAAAAGCTCCTTACCTTCTGACTTAATAACCACATCTTGATCCAGTTGAATCATGTCTGGGTGTAGATAGATTGAAAAACCATTAATCCTGGATGTTTTAACCTCAAAAGTATTGGCTACAAAGTCAGCAATGAGTGCACCAGAAGTTAGTGCTCTTGGAAAAAGGTCATATTCTCTTGGACCAGGAAGGCTTGCTTCAAAGGTCTCCTCATTGCCATTTCTAAGGACATTTGTTGTAACTAAATCACCATGTTTTACTGTCTCTTTAAATGTTTTTAATGCATCGAGATCAGCGATTTTAGTTTCATTACATTGTATAAGTATGTCGCCACTTTTTAGGCCAAGCCTGTTAGAGAGGCTGTCTCCCTGCGGAACCTTGGCAACTTTGACGCCATTTCCCTCAAACTCTAAATCAGGGTCAAAGCCAATCATCACCCTTTCGTCTAATAGCTTTATATTAAAGTCTTTATGCCAGATAGCTTTATCATCTTTATTAACCTGGTTAATCTTTATCCATGAAATTTTAGAAAACTCTTCCTGTGCAGATTTCCACTCTAAATGGTGAGGAATAGAATTTCTTGAATTACTTTTGAAGTATCGTTCTAAACGTGGGAGTGCATCTTCGGCAAAACCAAAGTCATGCCCGAAGCCATGGTATTCCTTGTAAAAAATATTAGCTCCGGCATCTCTGGCGACATCTATTGTTTTTATCATTCTGGCAGCTGGATATATATGATCTTGATCTGTGTTAATCACGTATAAAGGAAGGTTACTCATATTGGTCGGATAAAGGTGATGCCCGCCATCAATAGCACCAACGCCCATATCTCCATTTATTGAAACAAAGGCCGCAAAATCTGTTGGTTTTGTCATCGCAAAGTGAAAAGACGCAGAAGCCCCATCAGAAAATCCAGTCATCCAAAGATTTTTATCGTCGATATTATAATTTTTTTTTGTTTCACGAATAATATTTAAAACATTTGATTGCCCTACATTATCCCACCACGCAGCACTGGACTCAGCAAAAGGAAAAACGATGAACCAATTATTTTTAATAGCCAGTTCGGTAACTTCCTGTCTCTTAGCGTGCTTTATCCTTTCCTTTCTCATTGGCCAGTGAACACCGCCATGAAGATTGACGATCAAGGGGGTTTTAATACCTGGGTCATAGTTTGTTGGAACATAAATC
The DNA here is from genome assembly GCA_013041745.1 of Gammaproteobacteria bacterium. Taxonomy (GTDB): domain Bacteria; phylum Pseudomonadota; class Gammaproteobacteria; order SZUA-229; family SZUA-229. The sequence continues at coordinate 26,279 of JABDRN010000069.1, read as the reverse complement.
ACATAAGGTCTTTTCTTACCATCAACGCACATGATTTCTTTTTCTATAAAAACCCCATTATCAGCTTTATTAAATTCTTGTGATGTTATTAATTCAATAATTTCATTAAGCGCAGGTTTTGCAGAAACTATTTTGTTGATTAATTCTTTTTTGGTATTTTCATCATCGGTTTTAATTAGTTTTGCAAGATCTTCTTGCCACGAGGCAAGAGCAGTTTTTGTGATAAAAGACAAAATCAAAAGTAATGTAGCAGTAGACTTCATAACGACCCTTTATATTGACAGCATCTCATTTTATTTAAAAAGGTTATTGATTGAGCAAAACTAAAATGTGAGACAGATGTATCCATAATGAAAAAATCAGGGTCAGAGAACAATTGTTTCTATTATTTTATGATTTTTATTTAGCATTATTTATAACCTGTAAAATAACGTCACAGGACTGGTTTAATACTGAAATATTTTCTGTATAGCCCTCAGATGAATATGCAAGCACGCAGCCTTTTGTAGAGCCTGTAATTGCACTCATTGTGTCTATATTATCTGCTTTAATGTATTTTATGCCTTGATAAGAAACAGTTTCATCGTTGATTGCAATCTTTCCTGGGCCAATAAGTTCAACATAGCCCGAACCAATAGCTTTAATGGAATCAACGGAATAAGGGACAACATCAGCAGCAAAGGAATGAGCTGAATATATGAGACATGGTGTAATCAGTGTTGAAAGTCTAATCATATAATTTCCTTATTCTTGAAGCATAACGTTTGAGTTGTAGGATGGCGAAGCGGGGCGTCCCGCACGAACGATTTGTTAGAGCTTACGCCTAAAGGATTAGAGGTCAATATCATATTTATCGATTACCTCCTGGAATTGTAAGCGTTTTTGTCCAGCCGCTACTGCCATTACCTTTGCTAAGGTTTCTGATATTTCGCCTTTTGAAACATTTGCCTGTTTGGCTTTTTTTAGATAATAAGATACGCAAGGCTCACAGCTCATTGCTATAGCGGCTGAAAGCCCTATAAGTATTTCTGTTTTTGAATCTAGATGTTCATTCTGATGCGTTGACTCATAAAATGAATCATAAAGTTCCTTCTGCTTTTTTGTGAGTATACCCATTTTCATTTTATGGCTCTAACTCCAATTACCCCCCCAAAAGTCACTTTTATAAAACGCCTTTTAGAATATATAAAAAAAACCGCTGTATATTAAGTCATTCATTTAGTTTCAAATTAGAAATCCGAATCATCAAAGTTAAAGTAGTGTCTCAGTCTTCCTGGTTACAGACAAAAAAAGCCCATCAACTGGGCTTTTTTATTTAATCCTGTTCTTCACTATCAATCCCTGATCGACTGACTATCGATTTTAAAACGGAATATCATCATCAAAGCCATCATCGACCATCGCCGGTGCCGGCTGTGCGCTCTGCTGCGCGGGTGCCGCCTGCTGTGCCGGGGCAAATCCGCCCTCGCCGCCTCGGCTGTCCAGCATCTGCATGGTGCCGCCGATATCGACTACGACTTCTGTCGTGTAGCGGTCCTGGCCATCCTGCCCCTGCCATTTGCGGGTCTGCAGTTTGCCTTCGATGTAGACTTTTGAACCTTTCTTCAGATACTGACCAACAATCTCAGCCAGTTTGCCGAAGAACACAACACGGTGCCATTCTGTTTTCTCTTTCTTTTCACCAGAGCTCTTGTCGTTCCATGTCTCTGAAGTAGCCAGTGTGATGTTGGCTACTGCATTGCCGTTTGGCATGTATTTAACTTCCGGATCTTTACCCAGGTTGCCGAGTAAAATTACTTTATTTACGCCACGTTGTGCCATATTTTCTTTACCTTATCTAATGTTATGTTTATCGTCGTATAGTATCGTTATATATTAATATTTCGTTATATTCTTTATTGATCGGCCGGGCTTTGCGCTCAATCCGAAGCTGCTAACGATAGCAACTTTTCCTCATCAAGGATACGTTTTTTCACTTTTAAATAGGCCACGCTCTGATCGTCGCCGTCTTCATCGATAAGCGCGGCTTCGACCACACCTTCGACCGCCAGCAGCTGCTCTACCGTTACCTCTTTCACCTTGAGAAGGTAGGTACTCAGGTAGCCGGGTTTTTTCATGGTGAATGCGAGCAGCGACCACAGACAGAGCACGGCCAGCACGGTGAAAAATACGCCGTCGATGCCCCATAACTGCTGCGCCAGGCCACCGGCTGAACCGCCGGCAAAAGCGCCGAAGAACTGGCTGCTGGAATAGACCCCCATGGCCGTACCTTTCTGTGTCGCCGGTGCGGTCTTGGTGATCAGCGACGGCAGTGAGGCTTCCAGCAGGTTGAAACCGGCAAAGAAGATGACCAGGCCAAGCAGCAGCAGCAAGAATGACTGGCTACTCAGGAACACCAGTGTCGCGACGATCAGGCTGATGATGGCGCCGTTGAATACCGGCTTCATCGCTTGCTTGCGTTCGGCGATGATGATGAACGGCACCATGATAAGCAGCGAGACGGCAAACACCGGCAGGTAGATCTGCCAGTGATCATCGGCCACGACGGCGAAGTCATTCTGCAGGATCAGCGGCATCACCAGAAAGATGCACATCAGGATAAAATGCAGGGTAAAGATGCCGATATCCAGCCGCAGCAGTTCGCCGTTTTTAAGGACCGATAACAATGACTGTGGTTCGACTTCGGCATCGCGGTGAAAATGGCTATGTACCGGATCTGGTACAAACAGGTACAGGATGGCGATACCCACCAGTGCCATAACCGCTGTGCTGAAAAAGATGCCGCTGATACCGATCAGCTTGTTTAGCACCGGACCGAGTACCATCGAGATGGCAAAGGAGATGCCGATACTGACGCCGATCAGTGCCATCATCTTCACCCGGTGCTCTTCACGCGACAGGTCGGCTGCCAGTGCCATAAGGGCGGCCGCGATGGCGCCAGCCCCCTGGATGGCGCGGCCGACGATAATGCCTTCGATACTGGTGGCGGCACCGGCGATCAGCGAACCTGCGGCAAAGATGAGCAGGCCGATCAGGATCACCGGCTTACGGCCGATACGGTCGGACCACATACCGAAAGGAATCTGCAGCACCGCCTGGGTGAGCCCGTAGATGCCGAGTGCCAGCCCCATCATAAAGGGGGTGGCGCCGGGGAAATCTTCCGCGTACAGCGCAAACACCGGCAGGATCATGAACAGCCCCAACATGCGGAATGCATAAATCATCGCCAGAGAGATACCGGCACGGCGCTCTTGCGAGGCCAGGTTATTACTTAATGGGCTGGACATTGATAATAAACAGGTAAATAAGCGACTATAGGTATTGCCGAAAAAGCTAAAAGACGGCATTCTATCAGATTGCTTTTTGTTAGATGTAAGTAGTTATGGATACCATCCAGATTCGCGGTGCCCGCACCCATAATCTAAAAGATATCGACCTCGATATTCCTCGTGACAAGCTGATCGTGATCACTGGGCTGTCCGGCTCGGGCAAGTCGTCACTGGCTTTTGACACCATCTTCGCCGAAGGCCAGCGCCGTTACGTGCAGTCGCTATCGACCTATGCACGCCAGTTCCTGTCGATGATGGAAAAACCCGATGTCGACACCATCGAGGGTCTGTCACCGGCAATCTCGATCGAACAGAAGACCACCTCGCACAACCCACGTTCGACCGTGGGCACCATCACCGAGATCTACGACTACCTGCGCTTGCTGTTCGCCCGCGCCGGCACGCCGCGCTGCCCGGAACATGACACCGAGCTGCAGGCGCAAACCATCAGCCAGATGGTGGACCAGGTACTGGCACTGCCCGAGGGCAGCAAGCTGATGCTGCTGGCACCGGTGATCCGTGACCGCAAGGGCGAACACCTGAACATGTTTAGCGACTTCAAACAGCAGGGCTTTATCCGGGTCCGTGTCGACGGCACGGTATACGAGCTGGATGAGGTACCGGAACTGGATGCGAAGAAGAAACATACCATCGAGCTGGTGGTCGACCGTTTTAAAGTACGCGAAGACATCAAGACCCGTCTCGCCGAATCATTCGAGACCGCGCTGGCACTGGCCAATGATGTCGCCACCATCGCCTGGATGGACGAGACAGAGAAGGCCAAGGAGGACAAAGACAGGGCCGACCTGATCTTCTCGGCAAAATTTGCCTGCGCACATTGCGGTTACAGCCTGCAGGAACTGGAGCCGCGGCTGTTCTCGTTCAACAACCCGGCGGGCGCCTGCCCCGAGTGCGAGGGTATCGGCCATAACAATTTCTTTGATCCGGAACGGGTCATCAGCCCGCACCTGAGCCTGGCCGGCGGCGCCATCCGCGGCTGGGATCGGCGCAATGCGTATTACTTCAGCATCATCCAGTCGCTGGCCAAACATTACGACTTCGATATCGACATCCCGTTCCAGGAACTGCCGAAGAAGATACAGAAGATACTGATGTATGGCAGCGGCACAGAACAGATCACATTCAACTACCCCGGCCACCAGGGACGCCGCGGCCGGCAGCGCACCCATAAGTTCGAAGGTGTGCTGCACACCATGGAGCGGCGTTACCGCGAGACCGAATCGAACCTGGTACGCGAGGAACTGGCCAAGTTTCTCTCCGTTCAACCCTGCCCGGAGTGTAACGGCACACGCCTGAACGAAGCGGCGCGACATGTCTTCGTCAAACAGCGCACCCTGGCCGAACTCACTGCCATGCCGATCGAGCAGTCCTACGAATTTTTCAGCGAACTCGAACTCAGCGGTCATCGCGGCGAGATCGCGAAGAAGATCAACCGCGAGATCTCCTCGCGGCTGAATTTCCTGGTCAATGTCGGCCTCGAATACCTGACCCTGGACCGCAGCTCGGACACCCTGTCCGGTGGTGAGTCACAGCGCATCCGGCTGGCCAGCCAGATCGGCGCCGGCCTGGTCGGTGTCATGTATATCCTCGACGAGCCTTCCATCGGCCTGCACCAGCGCGATAACGACCGGCTGATCACCACGCTGAACCACCTGCGCGATATCGGCAATACCGTTATTGTGGTGGAGCATGACGAGGACGCCATCATGAGTGCGGACCACGTCATCGATATCGGTCCCGGTGCCGGCGTGCATGGCGGCGAGATCATCGCTGCCGGCACACCACAACAGATCATGCAGAACAAGGAATCGCTGACTGGCCAGTATCTCGTCGGCAGCAGGCGCATAGAAGTGCCAGAGAAACGCACACCCCACAGCGGCGATATATTCAGCATCAGGGGCGCCAGCGGCAATAATCTGCAAGATGTCGATATCGAGGTCCCGGTGGGGCTGTTCACCTGTATCACCGGTGTCTCCGGTTCCGGTAAATCAACGCTGATCAACGATACCCTGTACCCGATCCTCGCCAAGGCGATCAATAACAATTCGATGTCCGTCGCCACGCACCAGTCTTTTGACGGCATCGAGCATTTCGACAAGGTGGTCGATATCGACCAGTCACCCATTGGCCGCACGCCGCGTTCGAACCCGGCGACCTACACCGGTCTGTTCACCCCGATCCGCGAGCTGTTTGCCGCCACCCAGGAATCGCGCTCACGCGGTTATAAACCCGGACGTTTCAGTTTCAACGTCAAAGGCGGCCGTTGCGAGGCCTGCCAGGGTGACGGCGTGATCAAAGTCGAGATGCACTTCCTGCCTGACGTCTATGTCGAATGTGATGTCTGTAAGTCACAGCGTTACAACCGTGAGACGCTGGAGATCAAGTACAAGGGCAAGAATATCCACCAGGTGCTGGCGATGACCATCGAAGACGCCATGGTTTTCTTTGATGCGATACCGGTGATAAAACGAAAACTGCAGACACTGATCGATGTCGGTCTGGGTTATATCACACTGGGTCAGCGGGCGACCACGCTCTCTGGCGGCGAAGCACAGCGCATCAAACTGTCAAAAGAGCTGTCCAAGCGCGATACCGGCAAGACGGCTTACATCCTCGATGAGCCGACCACCGGACTGCATTTCTATGATGTGCAGCAGCTGCTCGATGTGCTGTTAAGGCTGCGCGACCATGGCAATACCGTGATCGTCATCGAGCATAATCTCGACATCATCAAGATGGCCGACTGGATCATCGACCTGGGACCGGAAGGCGGCTATAAAGGCGGCAGGATCATCGCCACCGGCACCCCTGAAGAGGTGGCCAGTATCGCTGGTTCGTTTACCGGCAAGTATATCCAGCGCATACTCGAGCATAATGCGGAGCAGGCAAAGAAGGCAGGTTAGCGAGATTCCCGGTTATGCAGATAACATTCTCTTAAGATAACTTTCCCTGGAATAATATTCCCTAAAACAATTTTCTCAGGGTCAGCATAGCGATATGCCGGTCATAGGAATATATCTCATCGCTGGAACGGTTGCTGCGAAAGCGCCATTTCGCAGACAGCTGCCAGCCGGGGGCGATATCGTTGACATAGGCCAGCAGGAAAGATGAGCGGCCATCCTGCCTGTCCTGTACCGGGGTCGGATCATACTGGCTGTGACGGTACTCGTATTCGCCGTAGACCCTGTTGGTCGAGTCCAGGTCTTTCTCGTAACGCAGACGTAGCGTATTCCTGGTCGGTGAATAATTACGCGTTGCCGTATTGGTCCGGTCATTGAGTTCCAGTTGATACCACAGCTGCACGGCATCGCGTGGCCATATCCACTGGTAACCCAGCCATAGCCTCTGCCTGTGCCCTTCGAGATAATCAAAACGTGTATCCAGGCTTTCGATCTGTTCATAACGATAGCGCAGATTGAACACGTCCTTGTTTGAAAAATGGCGCCGTGTTTTATAGGTGACGGATGCGATACCCTGATAATCTTCATGCCCGTAGGTTGATTTTTTGAGGTTCAGGTCTAACTTGTTGCGCCACTGGCTGACCGGGAAGGCATAACGCAAGCCGACATCGAACAGGTTGTAATCATTAAAGTCGGTAGAAAAATAGTTAGACAGGAATACGGATGAGGTAAAAAGCAGGGCATGCTGCTTTGCGCCAGCGCCCTTGCCGACGATCACTTTATCGAACACACCGATGAACTGGCCAAAAGAACCTGACTCGTTTGACGCCACCTCGAGCGGGGCAAACCTTATGTTCGAGTCATAGCCATAACTCAGGTAGAGATAAGCATGCCAGTCTTTATAGCTCGTCTTTTTACGCCTGACCGGTTTTTTCTTTGCCAGCTTTTTTAACTGCTTGTCGATCAATGCGAGCAGCTGCGGATCGTCCGTTATCGAACGGCTCTGTCTCAACGTGTCGATGGTCGCTTCTCTGGCGCCCAGCCTGTTCTCGATCAGTGCGATATTGTATAGCGCGATCGCGTCGAGCTTCTTATTGTCCTGCAGCTTCTCAAAGTATGAGCGGCTCTCTTCATACTGCTCGAGCTTGTAGCATACGGATCCGAGATTATAATACAGCGATGCGGGGACACTCCCCTTGTCTTCGCTTTTTTGCAGAGCGTGTGTGAAATGCTGTTTCGCCTGCAGATAATTTTTCTGCTTATAGTATTGCCTGGCCCTGGCCAGGTGATGATCGATCGATTCGACGTCGATCGCATCAAGGTCAATCGATTCACCGTCATCACTGTTTACAGACGCGCGCTGATCATCCGCTGGTTCAGCAGAGAGCTGAGCGCATAATAAAAATAACAGGAAACCTGCACTTATAACTCTGTTCAACTTTGAAGCCATAGGTGCGAGTTATTACATCGTGCTACCCTTGCACATCTTTCACAGCAGTTTAATTTCTCCTGGTCTTATTTCAGTTATCAGCCCGTGCTATATAGTTCAGTGCCACAGCGGACCGTTATTATTTATTGATCTATGCAACAGATCATGATGCAGAAGATTATGATTCAGGCTCTTCCCTTTCTTCGGGTTCTTCCGGCTCCTCGGGTTCTTCGGGTTCTTCTGGCTCTTCAGGCTGCTCGGGTTCTTCCGGCTCTTCAGGCTGCTCGGGTTCTTCCGGCTCTTCTGGTTGCTCAGGTTCTTCCGGTTCATCTGGCTCGTCGGGTTCTTCCGGTTCGTCATGATCATCCGGCTCATCATGTTCATCTTCATCACGATCATCCTGCTCTTCAGATTCGTCCCTGTCATCGTCGTCCGAGTCAGCCTTGTCATCGTCGTCCGAATCCTCATCTGCCTCTTTCTCATGATCGTCATCGAGTCCCGGCAACGACAGGGTGTATGCATCGAGCACCTGCTCATCACTATCGATGATGCGGATCGTTATCTCGTCCAGCTCCTCTGGTGACGCCAGCAGCACTGAAGGCGCGCACATGCACACTATGCAACAGGGCAGTACAAGTCGTTTTTTCATTGTGGAATCCATCGATAATTAACCCTGCATGATCCGACTGCCCTGGTATAAGACATTGCCCGGCTGTCTGTACTCTGTTTCTATACGCATCACTTTTTCCTTGCCACCGAGACGGACACGTGTCGTTATATCTCCCCTGCCCTCTGCGATACCGACGATCGGCAGCGAGATCACATTGACACCCTGGCGCAGGCTGGTCGACCAGTTTACCGTCTTTTTACTGCCGAAGCCGGAGAGCTCAAGATTATCAGACAGCTCTACATGCATGCTCACAGAATCCAGTGTCTGCTCTGACTCGATAGCCACTTTTATGGTGCGCACCTCGTTATCTACCGTCACTACGTAGCGCTCGCTATCATCCGTCTGTGACGGCATGATGAAACCTAGCCAGACCACCAGTGCGGAGATCATGGCTGCCGCGGCAAAGCCAAGGAAGCTGCCCTGCAGCCGCTGTTTCGGCAGGTCCTGCTGTGCGCTGGTGATGGCATCGGCGACCACGTTCTGGTAGAAGCCTGGTGATGGCGGCGGCACCGGCAAGGTGTTCAAGGATCCTGCCTGCGCTCGCAGCATTTCCAGGCTGTCGGCGCAGCTTTTACAACTTTCACAATGCTGACTGACCGCTTGCCGCTGCGATGCAGTGAGGCTGCCGTCGATATAGTCGTTTAGTTGTGCTCGAGTGTTCTCGCAAGTCATCAAATGTGTTCCTCTTCACTTATATCACGCTGCTGGTGACCAAAAAGTTCCTTCTCTGTCATTTCTTTTACCTGGTTCCTGCCCCGGTGTAAGCGGGACTTGAGCGTTCCGATCGGAGTTTGCAGGATATCTGCAAGTTCAGGCAAGGTATAACCCTCTGCATCGTGCAGCATCATGACCATGCGCTGGTCATCATTCAGTTGTCGCATGGCAGCAAGAATGACTTGCTGCCGGTCTGTCAATTCTGCTCGCTCATGAGGCGTCGCCTCGGCCGACACGACATTATCCGGCATTTCGCCCGGGCTGATAACCCTTAACATGCTCTGCTGCTTACGATAGCTGTCGACGTACAGGTTATACAGTGAGCGCATCAGCCAGGGACGAAGTGATTCTATACGCTCTAATTCTTCCAGCTTGTGGAACAGGCGTGTCAGCAGTTGCTGCACCAGGTCTTCAGCATCATCCGTATTCTGACAGAGGCGATAAGCAAAACGGTATAGCACCTCGATCTCGGGTGAGACCAGCTGTGTGAAGCGATCTGCAGGCCTGTTATGCGACTTGAATAGTTTAACGATGCTCATAACAGCTCTTACTATAATTCCTGAGTATACATGTCACTTTTATATCTGCTATTTCCTGGAGTATCGAAGCATATTACTGCTATTTTCTTATCAAACGCAAAAAATCATAAGCCGGAGGAGCCCAGCTTATGATTTTAATCCAGCGGTAAAACCAGTTAACTGTTTTCCCGGCTAATCGAGCTCATTTTCATGGCAATCCTGGCAGTTCACCTGGTGGCCGCTGTAAACACGGCTGTCGCCGTACCAGGCGAGCAGACATCACAGCCTTCACGCATGATACGCCTGTTGGCGAGCTCGAGGTCGAAAGTGGCGAAGCAGATCGGGCGGCATGGTAATCCTCGGTTCTGTTCTAGTTATTTATAATTCCACTGGCTTACTTGCACTCACGTAGCAGGTGCATAAAAGGTTCCCTGAAATAACAGAATATTCTGACATGATTGAACGGTTTCCTGATCAGCCGGCAGTGATGCAATACATCGCGGGACACCGCTATCGTGATCACATCGAATCTAACGCCTGATATCCGAAAATCACAGGAAACACACAAATAGATGGTCTATATTCAAACAATGAAATTTATTCAAAAGCTGCTCGAACGCTCGGGTATATCCATTATTTTTCAACCACGTATCGATGATGAAGAAGAAAGACAGAAAACAATCGACTGGATCAACTACTCATTGTTCGCCATCGTCGAAAAAGTCGCTGATGACATAGAAAGAGAAAAGCTGGGTTTTTTCCCACACCCCGAGAATGAACAGGCTCTGAATGAAAGGGCCGATTCACTGGGCTATATACAATACATACTCAAGGACAAAACCGGCGGCCGCCTGGAACTGTCGCAGTTTAGTCTGGTGTCATGCAACAGCATCAAGATGACCGAGAACTATCAGAAACTCAAGTCACTGGTGAATGAGGCCGGTTACACCATCGAGCTGAAAGAGATCAATATCGATGGTGATGGCATCGAGACCTATGAAGAACTGGATGATTATGTCGATGACTACGAGCGGTACTTTATTATCCTGATATCGGGCTGGTAGTTCTCTGCAGGCACTTCTTGCATACAGGGGGGAATCGCGGAAAAAATTTCGCTCCTGGATAAACCCACATACCTGTGGGAGCGGTTCTGCAAACCGCGATCAGTCTTTTATACAGACGAAAAAAAACCAGCTTGATGCTGGTTTTTCTCATGACACGCTGAAGTACAGCCTGAATACGATTTATTCAACGTCTTCCGCGATCGCTTCTTCTGGACGGTCGACCAGCTCGATATAAGCCATCGGCGCCGCATCACCAGAACGGAAACCGCACTTCATGATACGTGTATAACCGCCAGGACGGTCTTTATAACGTGGCGCTAACTCATTGAACAGCTTACCGACCATCTCCTTATCACGCAGCTTTGAGAACGCTGAACGACGGTTTGCAACCGAATCGCTCTTCGCCAGCGTGATAAGTGGCTCGGCAACACGACGTAACTCTTTTGCTTTTGGCAGAGTCGTCTTGATGATTTCATGATCAAACAGTGAATTAGTCATATTGCTGAACATCGCTTTACGATGACTGCTATTTCTATTCAGTTTGCGGCCAGATTTATGATGACGCATGATTTATAACCTATATATCTCGACCAGTAAGGACTGGTCTAATCTTGTTAAATTAACTCGCTTCTTCTTTCTCACGGATCGAAGCAGGTGGCCAGTTTTCCAGTTGGATACCCAGTGACAGTCCATGTGATGCAAGTACGTCTTTGATCTCTGTCAGAGATTTCTTGCCCAGGTTCGGTGTACGCAACAACTCGACCTCTGTACGTTGTATCAGGTCACCGATGTAGTAAATGTTCTCTGCTTTCAGGCAGTTAGCTGAACGCACTGTCAGTTCAAGCTCATCCACAGGACGCAGCAGGATCGGATCGATATCTGCTTCTTCGTCTTCAGCCACTTCATCTTCCATGCTCTGCAGGTTAACGAATGATGACAGCTGTGCTTGCAGGATGGTCGCAGCAGTACGGATAGCTTCCTCAGGATCGACGGTACCGTTGGTCTGCAGATCGATGATCAGCTTGTCCAGGTTTGTACTCTGGGCGACACGCGCATTCTCGACATTGTATGAAACACGGCGAATCGGGCTGAATGACGCATCCAGCTGCAGGCTACCGATAGTCGCTGACTCAGAATCGATCTTACGAGCATTCGAAGGCTGATAACCACGGCCTTTTACTACCTTCATGGTGATGTTCAATACACCGTCACCGTTCACATTAGCGATAACATGATCAGGATTCACGATCTCTACATCATGACCGGTCTCGATGTCACCCGCAGTAACAACACCAGCGCCTGACTTGCTGATAGTGATAGTCTGCTCATCATTAGTATGCATGATAAGAGCAACGCCTTTCAGGTTCAGCAGGATTTCGAGTACATCTTCCTGTACGCCCTCGAGAGTACTGTATTCATGCACGACATTTTCTATCTGTGCCTCGACGATAGCACTACCTTCGATAGAAGATAACAGGATTCTGCGCAGGGCATTACCCAGGGTATGACCAAAACCGCGCTCAAGTGGCTCTAATGCAACTTTTGCATGGGTCTCACTAAAAGACTGTACGTTGATTGTACGCGGTGTAAGAAGTTCATCTGTCGCTGACATGTGTTATCTGCTCCCCTACTTGGAATAAAGTTCGACGATTAACTGTTCGTTGATCTCTGCTGAAAGATCAGCACGCTCAGGAACGTTTTTATACACAGCTTCAAGTTTAGAGTCGTCTAGAGATATCCACTCGACGATACCGTTCTGCTTGGCCATATTGATCGAATCAGCGATGCGTGTCTGCTTTTTAGCTTTTTCACGGATCGAGATCACATCATTTGCTTTTACCTGGTAAGAAGGTATGTTCACTACAACATTATTTACCATGACAGACTTATGGTTGACCATCTGCCTTGCTTCGGCACGTGTAGAACCGAAACCAGAGCGATATACGACGTTATCGAGGCGACGCTCGAGTAGTTGCAGCAGGTTTTCACCTGTTGAACCTTTAATGCGCGCTGCTTCTTTGTAGTAATTACGGAACTGCTTTTCCAGAACACCGTAGATACGACGTACTTTCTGCTTTTCACGTAACTGTAAAGCATAGTCAGAAAGACGCGTGCGACGTGCACCATGCTGACCAGGCACCTGGTCGAGCTTGCATTTACTGTCTAGCGGACGTAAAGAAGATTTAAGCTCTAAATCTACGCCTTCACGACGGCTTAGTTTACATTTTGGTCCGGTATATTTAGCCATAAAATTCTCTTAATCGAATCGCTTACTACACACGGCGGCGCTTTGGTGGGCGGCAACCGTTGTGCGGAATAGGTGTTACATCAGAAATATTGGTGATCTTGAAGCCGATGTTGTTCAAAGAACGAATCGCAGATTCACGTCCAGGACCTGGTCCACGGACCATGACTTCGACGCTTTTCATACCGTAATCTTTTGCACGTGTACCAGCACGCTCTGCAGCGATCTGCGCAGCAAAGGGTGTGCTCTTACGTGAACCACGAAAACCAGAACCACCCGAGGTAGCCCATGCCAGAGTATTACCCTGACGGTCAGTGATTGTGATGATGGTGTTGTTAAATGTTGCGTATACGTGTGCAACACCGTCAACTACGGTACGTTTTACTTTTTTCTTTACTTCAGGCTTCGCCATGTGATTACTCTATTATCTGATTAGATTATCGCGCACTTATCGTGCGATCTTTATCGTGTAATGGGTCGACGAGGACCCTTACGTGTACGTGCATTTGTCTTTGTGCGCTGGCCGCGTAACGGCAGACCGCGACGATGACGGATACCACGGTAACAACCAAGGTCCATCAGACGTTTGATACTCATAGAAACTTCACGGCGTAGATCGCCCTCTACAGAGTATTTGCCAACCTCGGTACGCAGTGTTTCCAGCTGCTCTTCCGAGAGTTCACCAATCTTTGCATCTTCAGCAATACCGGTAGCTGCACAGATCTGCTGAGCACGGGTTTGACCGATGCCATAGATGTGTCTTAAGCCAATTACCGTGTGCTTATTTTGTGGAATATTTATACCTGCAATACGAGCCATTTTTGTTACCGTGCTGTGGTTACCGTTTATTTGCGACAAAGCGCGCAATTTTACTAATAATATGGGCCTAAATCAATAGGAGTACATCAACCAGTTAACCAGACCTAAATAAGATTTAGCCCTGACGCTGTTTATGACGTGGGTCACTGCAGATCACACGCACAACACCGCTGCGCTTGACGATTTTACAGTTGCGACACATTTTCTTTACTGATGCACGTACTTTCATTTTCTTAACCCTGCTTCGAACTTCTATTTAATCTTCGTTAATGCCAATTTGACAGGTTTATCTCTTGTAACCGTCGAGATTGGCTTTCTTCATAATGCCTTCATACTGGTGCGACATCAGATGCGACTGTATCTGAGCCATGAAATCCATGACCACGACGACGATAATCAATAATGACGTTCCGCCGAAGTAAAATGGTACGTTCCAGTACAAAATCAAAAACTCTGGTAATAGACACACTGCTGTGATGTACATCGCACCGACAAATGTCAGCCGTGTCATTACCTTGTCAATATAGTTTGCAGTCTGCTCACCTGGACGTATGCCGGGAACAAACGCACCACCGCGCTTCAGGTTATCTGCCGTATCACGTGCATTGAACTGCAATGCGGTGTAGAAGAAGCAGAAAAATATGATCGCCACGGCGAATAAAATTATATATATCGGCTGTCCCGGTGAGATCTTCGCGGCGACATCCGACAACCACTCCATTCCCTCTGTCTGGCCGGTCCAGCTGGCCATCGTTGCCGGGAACAATATTATGCTCGAAGCAAAAATAGGTGGTATCACACCGGCCATATTCAATTTCAGCGGCAGGTGACTGCTCTGCGCCTGGTAGAGGCGCCTGCCCTGCTGCTTCTTGGCATAATTGACCGTAATACGGCGCTGCCCTCTCTCGATGAAGACAACAAATGCTGTTACCCCAACAGCCAGCACGAACAGCACGATGATAGCCAGCGTATGTAATTCACCGGTCCTTACCAGTTCCAGCGTGCCACCGACGGCGGATGGCAGGCCTGCGACGATACCCGCGAAGATGATAATCGATATACCGTTGCCTATACCGCGTTCGGTCACCTGCTCACCCAGCCACATCAGGAACATGGTGCCGGTGACCAGTGTCACCGCCGAGGTAAAGATGAAGCTTATACCCGGATTCATCACCAGCGGTGCTGCACCGATCGATTGTCCCTGTAACGCAACCGAGATCCCCACCGACTGGAAGCTTGCCAGTACCAGGGTAAAATAGCGGGTGTACATCGCTATCTTGCGGCGTCCGGGTTCACCTTCTTTCTTCAGCTGCTCCAGTGTAGGTACCGTTACTGCCAGCAGCTGCATGATAATCGATGCCGAGATGTATGGCATGATGCCTAATGCAAACAGTGACATACGGCTAAGCGCACCACCAGAGAACATGTTAAAGACACCGAGGATACTGCCTTTTTGCTGATCGAATAACGCTGACAGCACAGTTGGGTCAATACCCGGTACAGGAATAAACGTTCCTATACGAAAAACGATTAATGCACCGATGACAAACAGAATGCGCTGTTTTAGTTCCGCAAAATTAGGGTTACCCATTAATAATTACCGCAAGATCCTGTCTTCTGGAAAGTATCTCTACTCTGCATCCTCGATTTTACCGCCTGCCGCTTCGATCGCTTTGCGAGCACCAGGTGTCACTTTTATTCCTTTCAGATTTACTGCTTTAGTGATCTCGCCTGAAGCGATCACTTTTGCTCTCTGTGTCATCGCTGGTACGACATCAGCTGTAATCAGCGAAGCCAGATCGATGACATCCGCATCAACTTTTGTCAGTTCATAAAGACGGACCTCTGCACTCAGCTTTGCTGAACGTGAGTTGAAACCGACCTTGGGCAGACGACGCTGCAAAGGCATCTGACCACCTTCAAAACCAACTTTTCTAAATCCGCCAGAACGTGACTTTTGCCCTTTGTGGCCACGGCCACATGTCTTACCGAGACCGGAACCGATACCACGGCCGACACGCTTACCGTTCTTCTTACTGCCTGGTGCAGGCTGAAGTGTATTTAAATGCATCGTTATAACTCCTCAACGCTGACCATGTAATAGATCTTGTTAATCATGCCACGATTTTCAGGTGTATCCTGAACAGTAACAGTGTGGTTAGTACGCAACAGACCAAGACCACGGGCGCAAGCTTTATGTGCTTTCAAACGACCAATAGTACTTTTAGTCAGCGTAACTTTTAATTCTTTGTTAGCCATGAGCCTATCTACCTGAACCTGTTAACGGGTTTTGTTAACCCAGTATCTCTTCAATTTTCTTACCGCGTTTAGCAGCAACATATTCTGGTGATGACATCGTAGTAAGACCGTTAATAGTTGCGCGAACAACATTGATCGGGTTACGAGTGCCATTGATCTTAGCGAGAACATTCTTCACGCCAACTGCCTCGAAAACAGCACGCATCGCACCACCGGCGATAATACCGGTACCTTCTGATGCCGGCTGCATGTAGACGTTAGCCGCGCCATGAATACCAGTAGTAGGATGCTGCAAAGTATCACCTTTTAATGGAACAGCTTTCATGTTCTTACGTGCTTTATCCATCGCTTTCTGAATAGCGAGTGGTACTTCTTTTGCTTTTCCGTAACCAAAACCAATCGTACCGTTTCCGTCACCGACAACTGTCAGCGCAGTAAAACCAAATTGACGACCACCTTTAACTACTTTCGCTACACGGTTTACAGCAACTAATTTTTCGATGAGATCATCTTTATTTGCTGAAGAATCTGCTTGTGCCATGTTTGAACCCTTGTTTAAGCTTGTATGCTTATTCTATAAATAAAACGTTATATATCTAGAGCCAGAAATCGATCTAGAACTCTAAACCACCTTCACGAGCTGCTTCAGCCAATGCTTTAACACGTCCGTGATAACGAAAACCTGAACGATCAAATGCGACTGATGTAACACCTGCTGATTTAGACTTCTCAGCGATCGCTTTTCCGACCAATGCAGCGGCATCCGTATTACCGGTATATTTCGCATCACCAGCAACGTCTTTCTGAACAGTAGACGCAGCCGCGATAACTTTACTGCCATCTGGAGAAACGACCTGGGCATATATATGTCGAGGTGTGCGATGTACAGTCAAACGGTGCGCGCCCAGTTCGCTGATTTTTGCGCGTGTTCTTTTAGCACGACGCATTCTGTTTACTTTTTTAGATATCATCTTTCTTACCTAGTTATTTTTTCTTCGCTTCTTTACGTATTACACGCTCGTCTGAATATCTGACACCTTTACCTTTATATGGCTCTGGTGGACGATAAGCACGTATCTCAGCACATACCTGGCCAACTTTCTGCTTGTCAGCGCCTTTGACGTTGATCTCAGTCTGGCTCGGTGTTTCGATAGTAATACCTTCAGGTACCGCATATTTTACCGGGTGAGAAAAACCCAGGGAAAGATCAAGCACATTACCCTGCATCTGAGCCCTGTAACCAACACCGATCAGCTGCAGTTGCTTACTGAAGCCTTCGGTTACGCCCACGACCATATTATTGGCAAGTGAACGCATAGTACCGGCCATAGCCATGCTGCCTTTTGAATCATCATTAGGCGAGAACAGGAGTACGTTATCTTCCTGCTTCACACTGACCGTTTCATGCAGATCCATAGACAAGTTACCTTGTTTTCCTTTTACAGTGATCGTCTGGCCACTGATATTTATTTCTGCACCAGCTATGAGTTCGACAGGTTGTTTAGCAATACGAGACATTGTTTTTCTCTAAAATGTTTATGTTTCTAATAACTTTAAAATATAAGACTGTTTTATTAGGAAACAGTACAGATAACTTCACCACCGCGACCAGCGGCACGTGCCTCACGGTCAGTCATCACGCCAGCGGATGTTGATACGATAGCGATGCCCAGGCCATTTAGAACTTTTGGTAATTCATCTTTGTTTTTATATATTCGCAATCCAGGACGACTGACGCGTTTTAGTTCGTCGATAACTGGACGCCCTTCGTAATATTTAAGCGTTACAGTCAAGCTTGGTTTAACTGCATCATCAGCGGAGTAACCGGCAATAAAACCTTCGTCGAGCAATACTTTAGCAATCGCAAGTTTCAACTTCGACGACGGCATAGTCACATCGGCTTTTGATGCGGCTTGTGCGTTACGAACGCGTGTTAGCATATCTGAAATAGGATCTGACATCATAATAAAGTACCTCTTACCAACTAGCCTTGACTAGACCAGGAATGTCGCCACGCATCGCAGCTTCACGTAATTTATTTCTGCATAGACCGAACTTACGGAATACGCCGTGTGGACGGCCGGTAATGCGGCAACGGTTGCGTCCACGTGAACGACTAGAATCCCTTGGTAAAGACTGCAACTGGGTCTGAGCTTCCATCTTCTCGTCAAAACTAGCGTTCTGATCGATCAGTACAGCTTTATATTGTGCACGCTTCTCTGCGTATTGTTCCACCAGGCGTGCGCGCTTGCGCTCGCGAGCTATCATTGATTTCTTAGCCATATGTTATTTACTGCCCTGCTTGCCTTCCCCTTTGAAAGGGAAATTAAATTCTTTTAACAATGCCAGACCACTTGCGTTGTCTTTTGCTGTTGTTGTGATACAAATATCCATGCCGCGGATAACATCGATCTTCTCGTATTCGATCTCCGGGAAGATGATCTGCTCTTTAACACCCATGTTGTAGTTGCCACGACCATCAAAAGACTTTGGGTTCAGGCCACGGAAGTCACGTACACGTGGGATAGAGATACTGATCAGTCGATCAAGAAACTCATACATCTGTTCACGGCGCAGGGTTACTTTACAACCGATCGGGTAACCATCACGCACTTTGAAAGAAGCGACTGATTTACGAGCAAGGGTAGTTACCGGCTTCTGACCAGTGATCTTTTCCATATCACCCAAAGCATTTTCCAATACTTTCTTGTCGCCAATAGCTTCACCCAAACCCATGTTTAGAGTGATCTTAGTGATACGAGGCACATCCATAACATTCTTATATGCACCAGTTGCCATTAAATTCTTAACGACAGTATCACGATAATATTCTTGTAATCTTGACATGATTTCTTCTATACCTAAGTGGACCTTAAACGTCTACGACTTCGCCGTTAGACTTGAAGTAACGAACTTTTCGGCCGTCTTCCAACATCTTAAAACCAACGCGATCACCTTTATTGGTCATCGGGTTAAACAGCATCACGTTAGAAATATCCATCGGCATTTCCTTCTCGACAATACCGCCTTCTACGCCAGCCATCGGATTGGCCTTGGTGTGCTTCTTAACCATATTCACAGCTTCGATAAGGATGCTGTCATCAGCAACTTTAAGTACAGTACCCTGACGGCCTTTATCTTTTCCAGCAATGACGATGACCTGGTCACCTTTCTTAATACGTTTCATTATCTTGTGCCTTTACAATACTTCAGGTGCGAGTGATACGATCTTCATGAACTTCTCGTTACGGAGTTCACGAGTGACCGGGCCAAATATACGTGTACCGACCGGCTGCAGGTTTGCGTTCAAAATCACAGCAGCATTAGAATCGAAACGGATCGAAGAGCCATCAGCACGACGAACGCCTTTCTTGGTACGTACAACGACAGCGTTATACACTTCACCTTTTTTTACCTTACCGCGCGGTATCGCATCTTTGATACTGACCTTGATGACATCACCAACACGAGCATAACGACGGTGTGAACCACCCAATACCTTGATGCACATCATACTGCGCGCACCGCTGTTATCGGCTGAATTCAAAATAGATTGCATTTGTATCATGGTTTATACCTAACTCTTGTGCCTAAAAATTAAAGCAATTAATAATTAAAGCTCAGGAGCTTTTTCAACAATTTTTACAAGTTTCCAGGACTTGGTCTTGGACATTGGACGACACTCTTCGATCAGGATGGTATCGCCTTTGTTACATTCATTCGCTTCGTCATGAAGACGTATCTTGGTCGAACGCTTGATAAACTTTCCGTATATAGGATGTTTAATACGACGCTCGATCATGATGGTTGCAGACTTGTCACCTGCATTGCTTGTAACCACACCTTGCAGTGTTCGTTTTGTCGCAGTCTGGGCTGCTGCTGTTTCAGCGCTGGTCATTATGAATCACCTTTCTTGTTTGCTGCTGCACCGGCTTGCGCCATTTCAGTCAACACAGTTTTTATGCGCGCAATATCATGACGCACTGCACTGAAACGATGGATCTTAGGCGTATTACCTGAACCCATTTGCATGCGCAGGTTAAACTGCTCACGGCGTAAGTTTAATAATTCAGTGTTTAAGTCTTTTTCAGACATTTTTCTATATTCTTGAGCAGAAGCCATTACATCACCGCACGAATAACAAAAGTTGTTTTAATAGGCAGCTTGTTTGCTGCTAGACGGAAAGCCTCACGTGCCAGTTCTTCAGACACACCTTCCATCTCATATAATACGGTTCCTGGCTGCACTTTAGAGCACCAGTAATCCACATTACCTTTCCCTTTACCCATACGAACCTCAAGAGGTTTGCTTGATATAGGCACATCAGGAAATATACGAATCCAGATCTTACCGTTACGTTTTACTTTACGTGTCATGGCACGACGAGCCGCTTCGATCTGGCGAGCTGACACACGGCCACGTTCTGCAGCTTTCAGGCCAAACTCACCGAAGCTGACCTTGTTGCCAGATTGAGCAAGACCACGGTTCTTGCCTTTGAACATTTTGCGAAATTTTGTACGCTTGGGTTGTAACACGTTTCTTATCCTCTATTTATATCGGTGCTCGGGATTATTTACCCGCACCAGCGGCAGCGCCAGCGCCTGCTTTGGCTGCGTCTTTAGTATCGAGATCTTTATAAAGGTCGAAAATCTCACCCTTATAGATCCATACCTTGATACCTAAGATGCCGTAAGTTGTTAATGCTTCATGCGTACCGTAATCGATATCTGCACGTAAAGTATGAAGTGGCACACGACCCTCGTGATACATTTCGCTGCGGGCAATCTCAGCGCCATTAAGACGTCCGCCGATCTTGATCTTGATACCCTGCGCACCCATACGCATGGTGTTCTGGATCGCACGCTTCATCGCGCGTCTGAACATGACACGACGCTCGAGCTGTTGCGCGATACTTTCAGCAACCAGTTTTGCATCCAGTTCCGGCTTGCGGATCTCTTCGATGTTCACTTTCACAGAGTTAACGTGCAGGCCGATTATTTTAGCCACTTCTTTACGCAGCATCTCGATGTCGGCACCTTTCTTACCGATAACAACACCAGGACGTGCAGTGTGAATAGTGACGTTTGCTGATCCGGTAGGACGCTCGATCTGTATACGGCTCACATTGGCATTTGCCAGTTTCTTGCGCAAATACTCACGCACCTTGATGTCAGCATTCAACAGATCTGGAAAATCTTTAGTCGATGCATACCACTTCGCATTCCAATCAGTTGAAATACCTAGACGAATACCTACAGGATGTACTTTTTGACCCATCGTTATCTCTCTTTATGCGTCTGACACACAAACCGTAATATGGCTTGTACGTTTTAAAATTCGGTTAGCACGTCCTTTCGCACGTGGCTGGATACGTTTCATTGTTGGGCCTTCATCAACAAATACTTTTGCTACGCGAAGCTCATCAATATCAGCACCTTCATTATGCTCCGCATTCGCTATCGCAGATTCCAGTACTTTTTTCATCAGGTCTGATGATTTCGTTACGCCAAAATTTAAGGCGTCTAATGCTTTATCAACAGGTAAGCCGCGAATCTGATCAGCGATCAGACGACATTTCTGCGGTGATATACGTGCGAATCGATGTTTTGCAATTACTTCCACAATGAATACCTTTGTTTTTCTCTAATATGACCGGGCTTTCGTTACTTAACTTTCTTGTTTGCAACATGGCCCTTGTAAGTACGGGTCAGAGCAAACTCACCTAACTTATGGCCAACCATGTTTTCATTAACCAGGACAGGCACATGCTGCCTGCCGTTATGTACTGCAATGGTCAAACCGACCATTTCAGGGAAAATCGTTGAACGACGCGACCATGTTTTAATTGGTTTACGGTCGTTATTCTCAACCGCTGTGTTCACTTTAGCGATCAGGTGATGATCGATAAATGGACCTTTTTTTAATGAACGTGGCACTTAACTTTCCTCAATTATTTATGCGTAAATTACTTATGCGTAATTATTTGTTTCTGCGACGGACAATCATGTTGTCAGTACGCTTGTTACTACGTGTTCTGTAACCCTTGGTAGGCATGCCCCATGGCGATACCGGGTGGCGACCACCAGATGTACGGCCTTCACCACCACCATGCGGGTGATCTACAGGGTTCATCACCACACCACGGACGGTAGGACGAACACCGCGCCAGCGAGAAGCACCCGCTTTACCCAGTGAACGCAGTGAATGCTCTGAGTTACCTACCTCACCGATAGTAGCGCGGCAATCAGTATGGATCTTGCGCATCTCACCGGAACGCAGACGCAGAGTAGCGTAGACACCTTCACGAGCCAGCAGCTGTGCAGTAGTACCTGCACTGCGTGCTATCTGAGCACCCTTGCCAGGCTTCATCTCGATGCAGTGAATCTGTGAGCCGACAGGGATGTTGGCTATCGGCAACGTGTTACCTGCACGGATGGGCGCATCACTGCCTGACTGAAGCACATCACCTGCTTTGACACCTTTAGGTGCAATGATGTAGCTCTTGACACCATCCTTGTAAACCAGCAGGGCGATGTTTGCGCTACGGTTAGGATCATATTCGATGCGTTCAACACGAGCAGGGATACCATCTTTATTACGCTTGAAATCGATAATACGATAGCGCTGCTTGTGGCCGCCGCCAACGTGACGAGTACTGATACGACCAGCATTATTACGGCCACCTGACTTACTCTTACTCTCAGTCAGTGAACGCTCTGGCGCACCCTTATGCAGATCTTTATTAACAACCTTGACGACAAAACGACGTCCCGGTGATGTTGGTTTGGTTTTTACTATAGCCATGACTAACCCGTTTTAACTCGTAGTTCTAGTTCGCGCCTGCGAAATCAATATCATTATCAGGCATCAATGTAACGTATGCCTTACGCAGGTCAGAACGTTTACCGATGCGACCGCCAAAACGCTTAGTTTTGCCTTTGATGTTCAAAATGCGCACCTTGTCCACCTTAACCTTAAACATGCCCTCAACTGCCTGCTTAACTTCTGATTTAGTCGCTGTAGACAGCACTTTAAAAACATGTTGATTGTGTTCGTCTGCTAACAACGCGCCTTTTTCAGACACATGAGGAGACACTAAAATTTGATGCATGCGTTCCTGATTCATTACTTATCTCCCTCAGCGCCACCAAGGCTTTCTTCTATCGCACGGACAGCGCCGACAGTTACAACAACGTGGTCGTAGCGAGCAAGGTTCACCGGATTCATGCCAGCGACATCGGTCACTTCCACATAAGGCAGGTTACGTGCTGAGAGGTAAAGACTCTCATCACCGGTCTCGGTAACGATCAAAGTCTTGCTAACACCCAGATCTGCCAGCTTGGCGGCCATCTGCTTGGTCTTTGGCGCATCTACAGTGATATCTTCAACGACGACCAGGCGCTGCTGACGATTCAACTCGGAAAGCATCGAACGGATACCTGTCCGGTACATCTTCTTGTTCAGCTTCTGCGTGTAATCACGTGGCTGAGCCGCGAATGTAGCACCACCACTACGCCATAAAGGACTACGGCTGGTACCGGCACGGGCACGACCAGAACCTTTTTGATTCCATGGCTTAGCACCACCGCCTCTTACAGCAGAGCGATTCTTCTGTGCGACTGTTCCTGCGCGGCCAGCAGCCATATACGCAGTGACCAGCTGATGAATCAGGCTTTCTTTGTATTCGAGACCAAACACTGCATCAGATACAGCGATTGTTTCTTTACTATTGTGTAGTTGCAGATCCACGATTTTATCTCTTATATAATCTCTAAAATTTCTTGTCTTATGCCTTAACAGCAGATTTAACGATCACGTCACCGCCTTTTGAGCCAGGGACAGAACCCTTGACCAGCAGCAGACCACGTTCAGTATCGACACGTACCAGCTCAAGCGACTGTATGGTGCGCTGCGTATTACCCATGTGACCAGACATCTTCTTGCCCTTGATCACGCGGCCAGGTGTCTGACACATACCGATCGAACCGTTTGAACGGTGCGAGATAGAGTTACCATGCGTCGCATCCTGCATCGAGAAGTTATGACGTTTGATGCCGCCCTGGAAACCTTTACCGATAGTGGTTCCGGTAACATCTATCTTCTGACCCGCTTCGAACATCTCCAGGGAAAGCTCACCACCGACAGCCAGATCAGCGGCTTCATCACCGTCTACGCGGAACTCCCACAGGCCACGGCCAGCTTCAACACCGGCTTTCGCATAATGTCCAGCCATCGGCTTGGTTACATGTGACGCTTTTTTAGAACCAGTAGTTACCTGAATAGCCTGGTAGCCATCTGTTTCATCAGTTTTAATCTGGGTGATGCGGTTAGACGCCACTTCGATCACAGTAACAGGCGTCGAAGCACCGTCTTCCGTGAATATGCGTGTCATGCCCGCTTTTCTACCAATAACACCAATAGTCATATCTATGCCTACTACCAAAACTCGCTAATAAAAAACCAGCACCTGAACGAATCCCGCAGGAATCTCAGGGTGAGCCAGTTGGTTAACCACGATTTATCGTGATTAATAAATTAAATTCTTAAAAATGAACCTATAGTCAAACAGCAACACGTATCGCTGCTCGCTTCTTGTTTTCGCAGTATCCTTCACTAATAAATCGAGTGATTACAAGGACTTACGATAATATATACTTTGCGCCGTAACTTTAAACAGGCAGCTTCACTTAGCGCTGCGCCATCAGCCAGGCAACAAAGCCGCGTATTATAAACTGTTTCTTTTACGAGTAACAGCCTAAATACGTCTTTAAACTGAATTAATTCAGTTTAATTTGAACATCTACACCGGCAGACAGATCAAGCTTCATCAGCGCATCAACCGTTTTATCAGTTGGGTCGATGATATCCATCATGCGCTTGTGTGTGCGGATCTCGTACTGATCACGCGCATCCTTGTTCACATGCGGTGAAATAAGAATCGTGTAA
Source organism: Gammaproteobacteria bacterium (assembly GCA_013041745.1). Taxonomy (GTDB): domain Bacteria; phylum Pseudomonadota; class Gammaproteobacteria; order SZUA-229; family SZUA-229. The sequence continues at coordinate 1,365 of JABDRN010000069.1, read as the reverse complement.
CGCTCTTTTTTCGTTGGCAGTGGAATAGGACCTTTAACATGGGCGCCGGTACGTTTTGCTGTTTCGACGATCTCACTGGCCGACTTGTCGATCAGGTGATGGTCAAAAGCTTTTAAACGGATTCTTATGTGTTGATTAGCCATACTAATTACTCAGATATATTATTCGATTTCTATTAATCGATGATTTTAGAGACCACGCCCGCACCAACGGTACGACCACCTTCACGGATAGCAAAGCGCAAGCCTTCTTCCATCGCGATCGGGTTGATCAGGGCCACTGTCATTTTTACGTTATCGCCCGGCATCACCATCTCGGTACCTTCCGGCAGGTCACATGCACCTGTCACGTCTGTGGTACGGAAGTAGAACTGCGGACGATAGTTGTTGAAGAATGGTGTGTGACGACCACCTTCATCTTTACTCAATACATACACTTCACACTCGAACTTGGTGTGCGGTGTCACTGAACCTGGCTTACAGCAGACCTGGCCACGCTCAACTTCTTCACGCTTCAGACCACGCAGCAACAGACCAACGTTATCACCGGCTTCACCTGTGTCCAGCAGCTTGCGGAACATCTCAACACCAGTACAGGTCGTCGTCTGGGTGTCGCGGATACCAACGATCTCGATCTCTTCACCGACGTTGATCACACCACGCTCGATACGGCCGGTAACAACCGTACCACGACCCGAGATCGAGAATACGTCCTCAACCGGCATCAGGAACGGCTGATCTACCGCACGCTCTGGCATCGGGATGTAGTCATCCATCGCTGCAACCAGCTTCAGGATCGACTGTGAACCGATCTCTGAGGTGTCACCTTCCAGCGCCTTCAGTGCTGAACCGACGATGATCGGGGTGTCATCACCCGGGAACTCATAGGTATCTAACAGCTCACGGATCTCCATCTCGACCAGCTCTAACAGCTCTTCGTCGTCGACCATGTCTGCCTTGTTCATGTAAACCAGTACGTAAGGCACACCGACCTGGCGTGACAGCAGGATGTGCTCACGGGTCTGTGGCATCGGGCCGTCCGCTGCTGATACTACCAGGATCGCACCGTCCATCTGCGCTGCACCGGTGATCATGTTCTTCACGTAGTCGGCGTGTCCAGGACAGTCGACGTGTGCGTAGTGACGGCTCTCACTCTCATACTCCACGTGCGATGTCGCGATGGTGATACCACGCGCACGCTCTTCCGGTGCATTATCAATTTGATCAAAGGCTTTCGCTTCGCCACCCATCGCTTCCGCCATGACTTTTGTCATCGCCGCTGTCAGCGTGGTTTTACCATGGTCTACGTGACCAATTGTGCCTACGTTTACGTGCGGCTTGGTTCTTTCAAACTTTTCCTTAGACA
>JABDRN010000116.1 GCA_013041745.1 Gammaproteobacteria bacterium | reverse complement strand
CAAAAGGGGAATCCAAAAACAGATAAACACAAACAAAAGCCATTATTTAAAAGTGCATACTTTGACTTAATACAGTTTTTTCTTTTGACCTTCCTTCCACCTTAAGCAAGCCATTGAGGCAGTGCTGTTATCATGGACTTTCTGTGAAAACTGTTTGAGCGTCTTCTGCGAGTTTTTTCACAGCATGATAACGGTGCTGGCTAAATGGGAACCCCTGCTTCACAAGGGGCGCTGCTGACGTGGCGGCATTCTTTTGGTTACTTTTCTGTTGCTGCTGACAGAAAAGTAACTCGCCCGCAGTGCGAGAACCGCAATCTATCGAATGACACCAGTCAAAATAATCTACCGGTAACTGACAGGAAATATTTTTCACTGAAAAACGTTCAAGATGACAGTATATTGATTGTATAAAAAGGGTCGGTGTGAACCGCTCCCTTTTACTTTATTACCCTTACTCGAATTCAGCCGCTTCGATCTGCTGATAGACGAAGCTTATCAAGCGTCCGATTCCGTCATACCCTGACCAGTCAGAGAACTCCTTAAGATCAGCGACCACCTTGTCACGCATCTCGAAGTCTGCAAGCCCCTCATCATAGTATGTTTGCACACTCTCATAGAGAACTTCGAGGAAGCGTTTGGTCGCCTCGGGAATTTCTCGCCCTCCTGTTGGGCCATGACCCGGTATATAGGTATCGACAGGTAATTTCAGGGCATATTCAAGGGCAGCTATCTGACCTTTGGCACTGAAATCCTCGGGCCGGGCGGCAGATACGACACTGCCTGATATAACGATATCACCAGCAAACAGGGCCTTGTCAGCCGGGTATTCGATCATGATGTCGTTGTCCGTATGCGCGTGCCCGGTGTGGTGTGTATTATAGGTGTTGCCGGCGATCTCGATGCTCTCGCCACCCTTGAGTGCTGTGTCAGGCAGAACCGCTTTGCCGACGACAGTCTTGTCTATCGCCTGGGTAAAGATATCCACCCATTGATCCGCTTCACCTGCCGTCAGGCGTTCTATGGCCCGCTCATGCGCATAGATACGCACCTTCGGATAAGCCTTACGTACTGCTGCATTACCAAGCCAGTGATCACCATGGAGGTGTGTATTAAACACCGCGATTACCGGTTTGTCGGTCACTTCTGCTATCTTCTGCAACAGCATCTCACCAACTTCCATGCTGCCGCCGCTATCGATGATCACCACGCCTTGATCGGATACGACAAAACCTGAATTACTGATAAAGCCTTTATTACTTTTGTCAGGCATGCCCTGAATACCATGGACGACATAGATGTTATCAGTGATCTTGCTCAGCTTTAGATCCTTGATGTCCTTGGGTATGTTGATGTTATGTGCATACCCTGAAAATGGCGCCATGAGCAGACAAACAATTGTGATTAAGAATAATTTCTTCATGATTGATTTACCTCGACACTGTTTTAGGTACTGTACATCTTATTGGACTCTACCAGATTTATAACCCGAAGTATTACATTGAAATAACTGGCACTGCAATGCATCCGGTTTTTTTACGCCTTTAATTTACTCTCCACCTCGGCAAGCTATTTAGGCGGCAGTGCAATCTATAGCAGCAAATCAGACGTGGATAATTAGATAACTATTAGAGTAATTATCTCCTTAATATCTATTCGATAAGAACGCTGGCTTTCTGACCGATCAGCAGCCTTGCATCCTTCGCAATAAACTCCGCAGCAACAACGGCCCCCTTGCTATCAGCTCTATCTTGCGCAAGGTAGCCGATACTCGAGACCTTACCCTGATAAGGGCTTCCTGCTACCTTGATGGTGACGGGCTGATCGATCCTGATATTATCCAGTTCCGCCAATGGCACATTAAATCGGGTTTGATAATGTCCCTGCCTGACGACAGTGATTAGCGTCATACCCTGCAGTGAATTATTAATATACTGTCCCTGGTTAACGTTGACAGACATTATGATCGCATCAAAGGGAGCCTCGAGCTTGCTATGGGCGAGCATATAGTTTGCTGTCGCAAGCTGTGCCTGTGCATCAGCGACATTGGCCAGGCCCCTCTTTTCTCTCAACTCGGCATCTTCCAGTTCGACGGTTGCGAGCACGGTCCGGTCATATAATTCCTTCTGTTGTTCCAGATCTCGTTGTGACTGTGTCAATAATGTTTTCTGTATGGCGAGCTTTGATTGCGCACGGATCTTTGCCGTATTGAATGGCGCCTGATCAAGCGTCAGCAGTTCATCACCTTTACTGACCTGCTGCCCGGCTCTCACCTTGAGTGTTTCGATCAATCCGGACACGGGCAAGCCCAGTTGCAGCTCGGAAGAAAAGCTGACACTCGCTTTATAATCAGCAGCATAGCTAACACCGCCGGTTAACAGTGAAACCAGTAATATCATGATGTGAGTATTCTTCATAATCCTATTATTCCTGACCCTGGTAGAGTTTTTTACCCGTCAATATTTCAATCTGGGCCCAGGTCGTCGCTATATCATAATCATTTTTGGCTGAAAGCCATTCCGCATTGGTGTACTTCGCCATGCTATCACCCAGCGTGGTCTGCATTTCCAGTTCATAACGCGCACGGTTCCTGTCCAGTGTAAGTGAGGTGCTATCGAGCCGCAGTTCATCTGTTGTGCGTTTATAGTTCAATAGCTCCAGTCGCCTGACCAGGTCCGACAGGTTCTGCCTGAGTGAATGTTTAGCCAGATCATAATTGGCCTGCGAACTAGACAGTTTCGCTGCTGCACGTGCTACCTCCGCCTGAGAGCGGCTACCATTCAGTAGCGGAATACGCAATGTGACACCGATACTGGCATCATTTTTTCCGGGTAGTTTTCTTTGATATTCGTTCAGCTCAAGACCGGCCGCCAGGGTAGGACCATATTGTTGTTGTGTCGCTTTCAGTGCTGCTCTGTCAGCGAGCATGGCATGTTCCAGAGCAGTGAGTGTCAGGTTGTTGTTAAATGCCTCATCCAGTAATTCAGACAGTTCTGGAACAGTACGGTCAAGCTGTGGCAGATCCGGCCTGATCAGCTCTCCCGGGATATCATCGGGACGGTTCAACGCTATCGCAAGTCGCCAGCGGCTCGACTGCTGCTCCAGCTCGGCTGATTTACGCTGGTCGGCCAACTCGCGATAGATACTCTCAGACTCAGCTAAGGTTACATCGGAGACCATGCCGAGAGAATGCCGCTCGCGCAGTTTGTCGAACTTAACATACAGACTCGTCATCTCTTCATCGACAGCAGCAAAGTGAAGATCTGCGAGCAGTACGCCGAAATACAGGCGCATGATATTGAGATAACTCTTGTTACGTGCAGCTGATGCATTCAGCTGCTGGCTTAACACTGCTTCGTCAGCAGAATCTTCCAGGTAATCACTGTATCCAAAATCATATATCGTCTTGCTTACCGAAAAGCGCAGATAGCTATCATTGGTGAATTTGTCATTCGTGCTGGGGCTGGCGGTATATGGTGCCAGCTCGACATACGCATCGATATCGTTACTTGAGCCGACACTCTCCCGCTCTGATAACGCGTAAGCCAGGTTCGCATCTGCAAGCAGCAGTTCCGGGTGGCTGTTATTCGCTAATGACAGCGCTTTTGACAGCGACAGCGGGCTTGGTAACGGTTCGGCATAAAGCAGCGGTGCATGAAAACAGATTGCCATCAAGCAACAGGCTATGCATGAGCGTATGAGTCCAGTGACGCCTGATCTATCTGCTGGATGATGAATATTACTGACTAAACGCATCGCTGCTAATTCCCGGCTCCTGATTTTTCCTGTTTTGCCCTGGCGCGTTTATATTTCGTGAAATTCGTATTCTGATACTCGCCAGCAACAACGTACTCCGCCAGCCAGAGAAACTCTTCGGCACTGCGCACTATTCCTGTCAGGCGCATGGTCTTCTTGCCACTGGTATCAAAGAACATAAACACCGGGGTAGCGCGGACACGGTGCTGCTTGAAAGCAAAATCCTTCTCATATACTTCATTACCTTCGAAGTCGGTCATCAGCGTATCACCACGGATATCGATGGTCAGTAGGCGAAAATGCTCACGGAAATAATCCTGTACATCGACCCGGTTCATGATCGTTGTCTTCATCTTCAAACACCAGGGACAATCCTTGTCGCTGAACATGATGAAAACACCTGATTTATTCTCTTCCAGCGCGATCTCCAGCTCTTCTTCCATGTTGTTAAAACTCTGATGAAAGAAATACTCCATGGGGTCGCGTGTCTGGCTACCGGCAGTGGCTGCCACGCTCTGCCCGACCCAGTTCAGTTGCAATAAAAACAACAGCATAACCGCAGGTAAAACAGATGCTCTCGAAACCGTTCCGGGTAGATATAGCCTTAGCGGCTTAGAACAGGTAGGCTTGCAGGATTTTGTCATCGCGTGATTCCAATAATTAACAACTGTCTAGCAAACAGTAAATAAACTAAATCAGGCAAAAAGTTATGGCGAAAATCAAACGAATATCTGGCAAAATAAATACCCTTTATAAACATTAACTTATAACTCTGTTACTTCAGCCGCTACCGGCTGACCCAAGGCTATATGCTATGAATTTTCATGTTGCTGACTGGTATGTGGATGTCGATTCAAATCGAATCCAGAGTGGCCAACAGGATATCAAGCTGGAAAGCCGGGTGATGACACTGCTGGTCTACCTGGCGAAAAATCAGGGCACTGTCGTCAGCCGTGAGCAACTCGAAGCCGATGTCTGGTCGGGGCGTGTTATCAGCTACGATGCTCTCACCAGTTGCATAACCAGGTTACGCAAGGTACTCGGCGACGATTCTCGAAAACCTGTTTATATCGAGACCGTCCCCAAGAAAGGCTACCGGTTGATTGCCCCTGTCAACTGGAACAGCAGCGTCAACAATGGCACAGAGAATGTGAAGGAAACTGGCCGCAAGCCCCCTCTGCCTGTCATGGTTCTCATCGCTTCAGCCCTACTGCTGTTGGTTGCGGTCACTGCCATAGTTCTTGTCCCCTCACAGACGAATATCAGTAATGATCCTGCCGTTTTATCTCAGGCGCCATCTATTATCGTCCTGCCTTTTGAGAACCTGAGTAATGACGACGACCAGGACTACTTCAGTAATGGCATCACCGCGGATATCAGTATTGCATTGTCCAAACTCTCAGGACTGAGAGTCATCGCACCGCAGTCGATGTTGGTCGAAAGTGGTGAATATGACGATGGCAAGAAGCTGCAGTCACAGCAGCTTGCACGTTATCTGCTGGCTGGCAGTGTGCAACGTGCAGCGAATAAGTTACGCGTCAATGTCATGCTTGTCGATAACGATACACATCACCAGTTATGGGCAGAGAGTTATGACCGTGAAATTACTGACGTTTTTGACGTACAGGATGAGATTACTGCCAGCATCGTTTCGACCCTGGAGATCAAACTAACCGAAAAAGAGAAATCCCGAGTAGCACATCGATTCACCAACAGTATCGAAGCCTATGATCAATTCCTCAGGGCACAGGCACTATATACGCAGCGCACCAATAACGAGAACCTGCTGGCCAGGGACCACCTGCGACGGGCGATCCAGCTTGATCCTAACTTTGCCAGGGCCTACAGTACGCTCGCACTGACCTACGTCGATGAGTATCGCTACAGCTGGTCCGGCGGTACTGAAAACCCGCTGTTACAGACTCTTGAACTGGCAGAAAAAGCGGTGGCGATAGATAACAACCTGCCGCAGGCCTACTGGTCGCTGGCCTATGCACAGCTGCACCTGCGCCGTTATGAGCAGGCTATAGAATCGATTAACCGCTCACTGCAGGCCAGGCCGAGCTATGCCGATGGCTACGCCATACTGGCATTGATCCATATCTATGGGGGTGATGCCGATCAGGGAATGAAGATGATAAGACAGGCCATGCGCCTGAATCCAGACTACCCTGCGCGATATATCTCTGTACTGGGACAGGCATATTACTACCAGGATGATTTCGAAAATGCTGCAGCTGTATTCAGAGATGCCGTCGATAAGAACTTCAGCCTGCTGACAGCACATATAATGTTAACCGCGGCATTGAGTCAGCTCGGCCAGCAGGATGAGGCCAGCTGGTCAGCCGGACAACTGCGAACCATCTCACCGGAGTTCAGCATGAGCGATGTCGCCAGGGTATTCCCTATCGAAGATAAAGACGATCTGCAGGCCATCCACGAGCAACTGAGACAGGCCGGCCTGGACTGATAACTACAGCCATACCTCCCCCTATTTTCAAGCTTTAGCAAGACAGCTCAGTCATCGTCGCGCAGGATAACCAGCTGGCAGTCGCCTTCATGATCGATGCTAGTCTGGATCCGTATCGGTCGGCAACAAACCGAACAGTCCTCATAGTAATCTGACTCATCCACTGAGTCATCGACCTGTATATCGATCAGTTCGCCACAGTAAGGGCAGCTTATATTGCGCTCGAGCAGTTGCATGCGAAGCTTTAGCTATATGCCACGTAGATCGAGCAAGGTCATGGTCAATGCCGGCCAGTATGTGATGATCAATACTGCGATGAACAGGATCAGCATGAAGGGTATGGTCGCATAATATAACTCAGTCACCGGTTTATTGAAGCGGTAACTGGCGATGAAAAGGTTCATGCCAACCGGTGGCGTGAAGTAACCTATCTGCATGTTAGCCAGGAAGATAATGCCGAAGTGTATCGGATGGATACCATAGCCCACTGCGATGGGCAGGGTTAATGGCACGATGATCACTAGCGCCGAGAATACGTCCAGCGTCATGCCCAACAATAGTAAGAATATATTCAACAGCATCAGGAATGTCAGTTTGCTGTCGATATGTTCGCGAATAAATTCAAATAACTTTGAAGGTATTTCTGCATCGATCATATAATTCGTCGACGCCAGGGAAACCCCCAGGATGATCAATACCCCGCCTACCAGCACCATCGAATCGCGCATGATCGATGGCAGCTGCCTGATCTTGATCTCACGCAATATCACGACATCGACGATGAGAACATATAGAACCGCTACAGCAGCCGCTTCCGACACCGCGATATAACCGGTATATATACCCACGATCATGATGATGGGCAGCGGTATCTCCCATACAGATTCACGCAACGCACTGACCAGTTTGCCTGCATCAAACTCTGTCGTCGGTATGCGGTCACCGACACTCTTGTACATGCTCCATGCGATCAGCAACGCCAGCATCAGAATACCCGGTAATAAACCGGCTATGAAAAGATCATCGATGGCGACAGACTCTTCCAGGTCCATCTGTTGTGCGATCACGCCATACAGTATGAGCGCGATAGACGGTGGGAATAGTAGTCCCAGACTTCCGGAAGACGTTATCAGCCCAAGGTTAAAACGCTCAGTGTAACCTGCCTGTTTCATCGCCGGATACAGTATCGCGCCCAACGCGATTATGGTCGCGCCGGAAGCACCTGTAAGCGCAGTAAAAAAGGCGCATGCCAGCAGCGAGACGACCGCCAGCCCACCGGGCATCCAGCCAAGCAGGGCGTCAGTCAACCGGACCAGTCTTTCCGATGCCTTACTCTCACCTAATACATAACCTGCAAAAGTAAACAGCGGTATCGCCAGGAGAACCGGTGTATCGACGATACGATAGATCTCGATAGCGATGACTGAGAGATCGATCTCATCACCATGAAAACCGATGAGCGCACTGGTAGCGATGATGGCGAACAGTGGCGCCCCAAGGATAACCAGCAATATGAGTATGATCGCAGCAGCCATGACTAGTTATCAGGCTCCTGCACTACTTCCCTTTCATAAGGAGAAATTAATAATAAGGCATAACGGATCGCTATCAGGCTGAAACTGAGAGGAATGATCAGACCGGTCATCCAGGACGGTACGCCAGAGAAGGCGATGGTGCCATATTCATATTCGCTATAGATAAAACGTCCGGCATGCCAGGCGATTAAAAGACAGATCGACAGGGTAAACAGGTAAACGATACGCTGGATGTATGGCAGCAGATGTTTCGGCAGGTGTTTTGTAAAGACATCGATGCGGATATGGTTATCTGTCCTGGTGGCGACCACTGCACCGGAGAGCCCCACCCATAAAACCAGTGTCCTCAATAACGGGTCTATCCATACGATACCTTCACTGAGAAGGTTTCGCGATATTATCTGGTATACCGCAAGGATGATCATACTGCTCAATATGATGACCAGCAGTCCATCTTCTATCTTATTGATGAGTTTTATAAGTTTGTTATCGTTAACATTCATTGTATGGAGGCTATCAGGCAGAACTGCCGGATGTCGCTCGATCAGCGCGCAGTATGTTTGAGTTTACTCGGGAAATGCAGGCGCATTGGTTTTATTGACCGTTACTGCCTGGTAAAGCTCTTTGCGATATTTATATTTTTGAATCATGTCTTTATTTACAGCTAGACCAAGTTCGTCCCATTCTTCTTTTTCTTTATCGCTTAATTTAACAAACTTCACGCCCTGGTTGATCAGCGCTTCTCGTGCTGCGATATTATCAACCCTGTTCTGCTCGCCGATCTTTTTATAAACCTCACCCATCACTTCTCGGACGATTGCCTGGTCTGAGTCACTCAGTTTATCAAAAACTTTTTTATCGACTATCATCATGGCCGAGAGATAGTTCAGAGGCAGGTCAACCACATATTCGACATGGGTGTGCCACTGCAACGCCAATGCACCGATGGGGGATGTAATTATGGTATTGATGAGCCCTGTCTGCAGTCCGGTCAGTACATCAGAAAATGGTAAAGAAATCGGTGTTACACCGATGTATCTATATACAGACAGACCGACTTCACTTTTTTCTGGCACCCATGATTTTTGTTGTTTCAGGTCATCCAGGCTGTTCACCCGTTGTTTTGACATCAGATAGGTGAAACCGCCCTGTGCGATACCAAAGCTGACAAAGCCATTGTCTTCGATCTCTTTTAACAGCATAGGATCCGTCGTTTTTCTTACCTCTGCGGCATCGTCGATACTGGAGAACAGGAAAGGCAGTCCGTAGATCGTAGTATCAGGTGTCGATTGCGAGAGTGTTCCTAATGTCACTGCGCCACCATGCAACTGGCCGATGCGGATTTTTCTCAATACATTGTCATCGTTACCCATGACGCCGCCTGGATAGAATTTAAACTTTACTCGACCCTGGGTTCTTTCTTTGATCTCTTTGGCACCAGCACGCATCTGTTTCATCCAGAATGTTCCTTCTGGTGAGATGGTCGCTATCTTGATGGTTCTGGCCTGAGCGTCTGTTGGATTGAAACTCATTACAGACACGGCAACAACCAGGGCTATGGTTTTAAATACATTATTCATTCTGTTATCACTTTTGACTATTTAACACCTGGCAGATCGAGCGATAAAATAAAGCGTCGATCAGAAGTAATCATCGGCGCCCCGAAGCAACTCTGCGGCTCGCTGCTTTGCCAGCGTATTGCTCAAGATTTGATCCTGCGGTCCGGTGTCAGCTTCTACAACCTGTTTCAGTAATTTATCATGTAATTCCCGGTCAAACAGCATGCGTGCATACTTTTCAGCATACAACACGCGTGCCATCTGGTTTTCACCATTCGAAATCTCTATAGCACGATCGAAATGTTTTTTTGCCAGCTCAGGTTTGCCACCCAACGTTGGCGGCAGTAATGACTCCATGACCGCCATATACAGGTGAGCGTTACCATTATTGACTGTTTCATCGATCTCGATGACGCGTGAAATACCAGCTTTAACCTTGGGCAATTCAGCCACCGCATTCCAGTCAGAACTGTTTGCCTCGATAACACCAGCCCATGAACTGGCAAATATGAAGAGGGATTCGACCTGAGATAGGTCAACTTTTTTCAGCTTTTTTTCATACTCAAAATAAGAGATGCTCTTCACCTCACAAAAGTCTGGATTACGAATACACATGGCGCGACCGGCGTAATCATATGCCCGTTTACTAAGCGCTCTCTTGCTCTCGTCGCTATCTGAAAATCCTGAAGCATATGCGCCATACAGCTTTGCACCGGACTCCAGCAGATCTGGATTATCCGGGTCGCCCTTGATCATACTGCTGATCAATATCAGATATGCAGGAACACCTTTCTTTATCGTTTCCGGGTCATCAAATTCCAGGATCGTCGCTGAAAGATCTTGCGAAAATTCTATCTTGGCATTGGTGATAACCTGTCCACAGCCAGTGATACCCAATACCGTCAATAATAAAATCAACCGCTTGATCAAACGAGCATTAAATAAGCGAATTGATATTAGCTGGCTTTCCATGTGATTTTTTTTAGAATTATTGATAGTTACTGAAATTGCACAGATACTACATCAAAACAGTTTCAAGGTCTGCTATCAATTATACGTATATAGCTGGATTATGTTGTAAAAAAAAGCGCTACCATTTCACGCGGAGATTTTTCGACAGGCGAAAAAAAGGCCGGAAACCCGGCCTTCTTTGGTAAAGTGAATAAGACTTATTCAGCTACGATTTTCTGCAAGCCGGCCACAGAACGAACCCATGGTTTTGATCCAGTTTTAATCTCCAGCTCAGATGCGGCAGCATTTGCTGTAGCACGGTCCGGGTGTACATCGACAAGAACATATACAATCGAACCTGAACGGTCTGTTCTCACAGACATAAGATTTTCCAGACCTTTGTCGCTCTTGAACCTGTCGACACTTTCCTGGGTTTTACTGGCGTAGACCTGAACTGCATAATTACTTGACGGCATTGCCAGGATTTCCTGTTCAGGCGTCATATCATCAACGACAACTGCGATAACCTCCGGTGCTGGCGCCATATCTGGCTCCTGCATCATGATAGGCTCTGGTTCAGGATCAGCCAGTAACACCGGATCACTATAGGAAGTATCTGAAACCACTTCATCATCAGGAATACTGGTTTCTGCTTCAGCACGCTTCGATCCCCATGGAGATTCATCAGCTTGTGTCCATGGTGCGGGCGAACTTGAGCAAGCAGCCAGACCAAGAATCATTAAATTTGTTAACGCAACACCGCGAATTGTTTTTATTGTTATTTCCATGCTTTCCCCCGAGGTCAAATTGTTTTAAAGAGTGTAGCCTAAATAATTAAATTGTCAGCTTTATACACACATTTTTCCAGTGTCTGTCAAACTCATTAACATCGAAAGAAGTAGACCAGAAAAGGCATGAGCAACAAAAAAGGAGCCGGAGCTCCTTTTTTTCTTCAGGTTTCATACCACATGATCAGGCTACGACTGCTTCAGCCTCTTTCATGCTCAAACGGATACGACCCTGGCGATCGATCTCCAGTACTTTGACCTTGACTATATCGCCTTCAGACAGCTTGTCACTAACATTCTCGACACGCTCTTCACAGATCTGAGAGATATGAACCAGGCCATCTTTACCCGGCAGGATTTCGACAAAAGCACCAAAGTCCATGATCTTCTTGACAGTGCCGTCATAGACCATACCCACCTCTGCATCAGAAGTGATCTGTTCGATACGCTTCTTGGCTTCTTCAGCCGCTGCAAGGTCGCTGGAAGAGATCTTGACGTTACCTTCATCATCGATATCGATGACAGCACCGGTTTCTTCGGTCAATGAACGGATCACTGCACCACCTTTACCGATGACATCACGGATCTTGTCAGGGTGGATCTTAATATTGAGGTAACGAGGTGCGTACTCAGACATCTCGGTACTGGTTTCCGAGATGACTTTGTTCATCTCGCCGAGGATGAAGTTACGACCGCCTTTGGCCTGCTCCAGCGCTTTTTGCATGATCTCTTTGGTGATACCTTCGATCTTGATATCCATCTGTAAGGCACAGATACCGTCTTCAGAACCGGCGACTTTAAAGTCCATATCGCCGAGGTGATCCTCATCACCGAGGATGTCAGAAAGAACTGCGAAATCATCACCTTCTTTGATCAGGCCCATCGCGATACCGGCCACCGGCGCTTTGATCGGCACACCAGCATCCATCAGCGACAGGCTGGTACCACAGACCGAAGCCATAGAGCTCGAACCGTTAGACTCGGTGATCTCAGAAACCACACGGATAGTGTAAGGGAACTCATCTTCAGAAGGCATCACGCCTAGAACGCCACGTTTTGCCAGGCGACCATGACCGATCTCACGGCGTTTCGGTGAACCGACCATACCGGTCTCACCAACACAGTAAGGAGGGAAATTGTAGTGCAGCATGAATGGTTCACGGTA